>NZ_BKAJ01000031.1 GCF_007992495.1 Reyranella soli | reverse complement strand
GCGCTCCACATGAGCGGGCGGGAGCCCGCGGTCCGCGTATGACTATTTGACCTTCTGCGCGAGCTTCGCCCAGCGATCGAGGATTGGCAGGATCTTGTCGGACTTCTCCGAGTCGAGGCTGACGATGACGCGGACGACGCCCGCCTCCTGGTCACGCTTCAGCTCGCTCTCATCCTCCTTCGATTCCCAGATCGAGATGGGCAGCGAGGCGAGGTCGCGGTTGGCCTCCTTGGCCATCGCCTGGAACTTCGGGATCAGCTCGCGCACCTCAGCGTAAGCCTTGCGCCGGCGCAATGGCATCCAGCCGTCGCCGTAGCGCACGGCGCGGCGCGCGCCGTAGGGGAAGGCGCCGCCGACCAGCACCGGCGGGTGCGGCTTCTGCACCGGCTTGGGCCAGGCCATCATGGGATCGAACTTCACCATGTCGCCGTGATACTCGGCCTTGGACTTGGTCCAGATCACCTTCATGGCCTCGATGCGCTCGCGCACCAGCTTGTGGCGGCTCTCGAAGTCGGTGCCGTGATTCTCCATCTCGTCCTGGTTCCAGCCATTGCCGACGCCGAACAGGAAGCGTCCGCCGGAGACCTGATCGATCGAGGCCACCGCCTTGGCGGTCTGGATGGGATCGCGCTGGTTCACCAGGCAGACGCCGGTGCCGACCTTCAGCTTCTTGGTGACAGCGGCGGCTGCCGTCAGCGTCACGAAGGGATCCATGGCGTCGTAGTACTTCTTGGGCAGTTCGCCGCCGCCCGGCCATTCCGACTTGCGCGTCAGCGGGATGTGCGAATGCTCGGGCGCCCACACCGATTCGAAGCCGCGTTCCTCGAGCGCCGTCGCGAGCTCCGCCGGCGTCATGGAGTAGTCGGTGAAAAACATCGCCGCGCCGATATACATGGTTTCCTCCGGTGATTCCGTCGTCCTGAGCGCAGCGAAGGACCTCATCGCCGCTTGCAACCGGCATGAGATCCTTCGCTGCGCTCAGGATGACATTAGGCAGCCTTCGCTTTCTTCGGCCACCGCGCTTCGACCTGCGGCAGCACCTTGTCGATGAGCTTCCTGGTCTGGGCGATGATCGCATCGCCATCGGGTCCGACGGGCCGCAGGATGAATTTTTCGACACCGACGGCCACGTATTCGGCGACCCGGTCGAAAATCACCTTTTCGTCGCCGATGGCGAAATAGCCCGACGGATCGCGGCCCGTCCGCTTCTGGTAGGCGGCCATCGCGCCCGACAGCACGCTGTCGTTCGGGCTGCCGAAGTAGAATGGGAAGGCGGCGCCGTAGTGGTCCTCGTCGATGGTGCGGCCGGCCTCGGCCGTCGCCTTCTTGATCGCGGCAACGACCTTGCCGACAACGTCGGGAAGCTCGGCGCCGGACTGCCAGCCCGTGCCGTAGCGCGCCGTACGGCGGATCGCGGCTTCAGAAGATCCGCCGATCCACATCGGCAGGTCGGGCTGCACCGGCTTGGGCGAGATCGACGCGCCCCTGAGCTTGTAGTGCTTGCCTTCGAAGTCGACGCTGTCCTCGCGCCACAGCCGCGCGATGATCTGCAGCGATTCGTCAGTGCGGCGGCCGCGCGTCTTGGTGTCGATGTCGAGCGCCTCCCATTCCGGCCCCAGCGGGCTGCCAATGCCGAAGCCCGGCAGCAGGCGGCCTTCCGACAGCACGTCGATGGTGGCGCACTGCTTGGCCAGAAGCACCGGATCACGCAGCGCCAGCGACACGACGTTCATGCCGAAGCGCAGGCGGCGCGTGCGGCCGGCAAGCGCGGCCATCACCGCCATGCATTCCAGGATCGGCTGGCGGCTCACCAGCCGGTCGGTCTGCCACAGCGAATCGATGCCGCCCGCCTCGCAGAGATCGACCCAGCCCCAATAGTCGCTCGCCCCGGCGAAGGGGAACTCCATCAGGCCGAGGCCGATGGCGACGGTCATGCGGCCAGCGGCAGCTTGGCGAGCGGCGCGATCTTGTCGAGATAGCGCAGGATCTCGTCGCGGCTCTCGTCGGGGATCGCCAGCAGCGCGCTCTGGATGCCGGCCTTGTCGTAGCTCTCCAGCGCCTTTGCGTCGTTGGCCGCGCCGAACACGATGGTGGTGATCGTCGACGGATCGCGGCCCGCCTTCTCCGCCATCTGATGGAGATGCGCGACGCCCTTCACGACATCGAAGCCGCCGCGCGGACGCGGGAACCAGCCGTCGCAATATTCGATGACGCGGCGCAGGGTATGGTCGGTCTCGCCGCCCAGGATGACCGGCGGATGCGGCTTCTGCGCCGGCTTGGGCCACGACCAGACGCGGTCGAACTTGACGAACTCGCCGTTGTAGGAGGCTTCGTCCTTGGTCCACAGCTCCTTCATGGCCAGCACATGCTCGCGCATCTGCTTGAAGCGCGTCTGGTACTTGGCGCCGTGGTTCTCCATCTCCTCGACGTTCCAGCCGCCGCCGATGCCGAGGATGAAGCGGCCGCCCGACAGCTGGTCGAGCGAGGCGATGGCCTTGGCCGTCACGATCGGCTCGTGCTGCGGCACCAGCAGGATGCCGGTGCCGAGTTTCAGCTTCTTGGTCGCCGCGGCGGCGAAAGAGAGCGCCACGAACGGATCGTGCGTATGGGAATAGCGCTTGGGCAGCTCGCCGCCGCCCGGGAAGGGCGATTTGCGGCTGGCTGGGATGTGGGTGTGCTCGGGCACGAACAGCGAATCGAAGCCGCGGTCCTCGAGGGCCTTGGCCAGCTCCGCCATGTTGATTCCGTAATCGGCCGGGAAATAGAAGGCGCCAACACGCATCGCAGACCTCCTCTACCTATTCTCTACCTATTTCTTCGGTGCTTCGACGTGACCTCCGAAGCCCAGTCGCATCGCCGACAGGACCTTCTCGGCAAACGTATGATCCTGGCGCGACCGGAAGCGCACGAACAGCGACGCCGCCAGCACGTCGGCCGGCACAGCTTCCTCGATCGCGGCCTCGATCGTCCAGCGGCCTTCGCCGCTGTCCTCGACATGGCCGGAGAAGCCTTCCAGCTCCTGGTTCTTGGCCAGCGCGCTCGCCGTCAGGTCGAGCAGCCAGGACGTCACCACGCTGCCGCGCCGCCACACCTCGGCAACGTCGGCCAGGTTGAGGTCATAGCGCTCATCGGCCGGCAGCTTGGTGGAAGCCCGGTTGCGCATGATGTCGAAGCCTTCGGCGAAGGCCTGCATCATGCCGTACTCGATGCCGTTATGGATCATCTTCACGAAGTGCCCGGCGCCGACCGGGCCGGCATGGATGTAGCCCTGCTCGGCACGCGGATCGAGCTTCTCGCCTTCGCGTTCCTTGGTGCGCTCGACGGAGCCCAATCCCGGCGCCAGCGCCGAGAAGATCGGATCGAGACGATTCACCACGTCGGTGTCGCCGCCGATCATCAGGCAGTAGCCGCGCTGTAGCCCCCACACGCCGCCCGACGTGCCCACGTCCAGGTACTTGATGCCCTTGGGCGCCAGTTCACGAGCGCGGCGCACGTCGTCTTTGAAGTTGGTATTGCCGCCGTCGATGATAGCGTCGCCCGGCTTCATCAGGCCGGCGAGCTGATTGATCGTCTCTTCGGTGATCTTGCCGGCGGGCAGCATCACCCACACGGTGCGCGGCGCCTGCAGGGCCTCGATCATGGCCGGCACGGAGGTGACCGCAGTCGCGCCGTCCTTGGCCAGCGCTGCGCCGGGGGCGGGATCGGCGTCGTAGACCACGCAGGAATGTCCCGCGCGCGTCAAACGACGGACGATGTTGCCGCCCATCCGTCCGAGGCCAATGACACCGATCTGCATCTGCCGTCCGTCCCCCGGTGGCCCCAGTGGCCTTTTGGGGGGACGGACTTGGGCCGGACCCCCGGGTTATTTCACCTCAACGATGTCGGCCACGCCGACTTTCTTGTCCAGCACCGTTTGCAGGACCACGAAGCGTCCCGCGGAATTGTGGTCGTCGAAGGTTACGGTTTTGCCCATGACATTGACGAAGGTCATCTTCTTGATGGCGTTCTTGATGCCTTCGCCGTCGGTGCACTTACAGTCGGTGATCGCCTGGGCGATGATGCGGATGGCGTCGTAGCCGCCCCAGGTCTGCAGGTAGGGCTCGGACTTGTACTTGGCCTTGATCTTCTCGACGAACGCCTTGTTCTGCGGCGAATCGATGGTGGCGTTGTAGGTCCAGGCGCTGATCGACTTCTCCATGCCGCCGGCCTCGATGATCGGCTGGTTGCGCCCGCCGAGCTCGATGCGGCCGGTGTAGGGGATCTTGACGCCGAGCTGCATGGCCTGGCGCAGGAAGTTGATCGAATCGCCGCCGACCTGGAAGGTGGCGATGGCGTCGGGCCGGCGCTGCTGCAGGCGCGTCAGGATGCTGGTGAAGTCCGGCGCGTTCTGCGGATGGAAGTCGGTCGACACGACCTGCACGCCCGCCTTCTCGGCCACCGCCTTGAAGGCGTCGGCGCCGCCGCGGCCGAAGTCGGTGTCCTCGCCGACGATCGCGACGGTCTTCCACTGCTTCTTGTTGCCGAGATAGATGCCGAGCGCCTCCATCATCGCGCTGTCCGACGGGCTGATGCGGAACGAGTATTCGTTGCGCCCCGGACCGGCCAGCGCCGTGATCTGCGGGTTGGAGGCGATGCCGGTGATCATCGGGATCTTGGCGTCAGCCACGATCTTCATGCTGGCGAGATGGGCCGAGCTGCAATGCGCCCCCTCGATCGCCACCACCTTCGCCTCGACGAGCTTGTTGGCGACGTTGACTGCCTCGGAGGGGTTGCACTTGTTGTCGAGCACCATCAGCTCGATCTTGCGGCCACCGAGAAGGCCGCCGGCGGCGTTGATCTCCTCGACGGCGAGATTGACGCCCCACATTTCCCATTCCGACGCCACGGCAGCGACGCCGGTCTGCGGCGTCGATATGCCGATCAGGATCGGCGGCTGCTGCGCGCTCGCCTGAGACATGCCCCAAAGCGCAGCGATTGCGGTCGCCGCCAGAATCCTCACCCTCATCTCTTCCCTCCGTTGCGCTCCCCAAGAGCAGTCAAACGCGTAGCAGGCGGCATGCCAAGCTCTCCGGCGCCCAGCGTGCGCGAGATGCGCAGCGCCGCCGCCGTCACCAGGGGAATGCTCCCCTGCAAGGTCAGGCCGCTTTCCAGATATTTGGGAAAGGCCACACTGAGCGCGGCCACGACAGCGCCGGTGCGATCGGTGATCGGCGCGCCGACCGACAGGACCCCCGGAATGTTCTCCTCGACGACCGTGGCGTAGCCCTGGCGCCTCACCTTGGCGAGCGAGGCGATCAACGCCGCCGGATCGGTAACGGTGTGCGGCGTGATGGCCAGAAGCCTGCGATGGCCCAGAACCTTGCGGACCTCGCCGTCGTCGAGCGCCGCCAGCAGCACCTTGCCGGCCGCCGTGCTGTGCAAGGCCATCTCGCTGCCGATGCTGACCCGGATGGCGAGGCCGTCGGCCTGCACGGCCAGCAGGTAGATGGCACGGCCGGAGCGCAAGACCGAAACGAAGCCGTTGAGACTGTGCTCGTGCGCCAGGCGATCGAGCTCGCGCCGCGCCGTCACGAGATAGTCGACGCCGCGCTCGCCGCTCGCCCCCAGGATCATCGAGCGGTGACCCAGCCGATAGCGCGAGGTTTCGGTGTTCTTCTCGATATAGCCGCGGACGGCGAGCGACGACACCAGCCGCTGCACGATGGTCGGGCTGAGCTCCAGGCGCCGCGCCAGCTCGCGCACGCCGATGTCGCCGTTCTCGGCCTCGATCATCTCCAGGATGTCGAGCCCGCGCTCCAGCGACTGCGAGCCCGAACGTGCCGGGCGCGGTGGGGAGATGGTGCGGCGGGTGCCGGCTCGTTGTTCCGAATATCGGTACATCGTTGCGATAGTTGCACGTTCGCAGGATTCTTGATTATCTGTCAACGCACATCGGCCACGGTCGCGTTCGCGTTTTGGTGGTCCAGGAATTGCAACGCTGCGAGCCTCATGACCGTCGACGCCGTCTATCTTCTCCAGCTCACGTTGAATGGCATCACCCTCGGATTGATCTACGCCCTGATCGCCGTCGGCCTGTCGCTGATCTTCGGCGTGATGGAGATCATCAATTTCGCGCATGGCGAGCTGCTGATGCTGGGCGCCTATGCCATGACCTTCGCGCTGCCGGTGATGGGCCTGCTCTACTGGCCCTCGCTCGCCGTCGCCATCCTGGCCATCATGCTGGTCGGCTTCGTGATCTACGAGGTGCTGCTGGCGCGGCTCAAGCCCGACGAGTTCGAGCGCTCGATCCTGATCACGCTGGGACTGTCGATCATCATCATCCACGTAATGCAGTATTTCTTCACGGCGACGCCGCGCATGGTCGACACCCAGTACGGCTTCGAGGGCGTGTCGATCGGCTCGATCCGCATCACCTGGACGCGCATCATCGGCGCCCTTGCCGCCGCCGCCGCCTTTGGCGGCCTCTACCACGTGCTCCGCCACACCCAGTTCGGCCGCGCCATGCGCGCCATCGCCCAGAACCGCGAGGCGGCGCTGATGGTCGGCATCCGGCCGCGCGTCGTGGCGCGCAATGCCGTGGTGCTGGCGGCGGGCCTGTGCGGCCTTGCGGGCGCGGCCATCTCGCCCATCCAGCTGGTCACGCCCTACATGGGCCAGTTCCTGATCTTCAAGGCCTTCGCCCTGGTGATCATCGGCGGCCTGGGCAACATCCCCGGCGCCATCGTCGCGGCGATCGCGCTCGGCCTGATCGAAAGCTGGATCGGCGGCTTCTACGAGATCATCTGGCAGGAGGCTGCGGTCTTCGTGATCATGATCGCCATCCTGTTCGTGCGGCCCGACGGCCTGTTCAAGCGCGGGGGCATGCGCGTCGGATGAAGCTCGCCATTGCCCTCATCGCAGCGCTTGCCTTCGCTGCCCTGCCGCTGTTGACGTCGTCGAACTACATCATCGGCGTCGGCATCTCGGCGCTGATCTTCACCGTCGCCGCGGCGGCGCTCAACCTGATCTACGGCTTCACCGGCCTCCTGTCCTTCGCCCAGCTCGGCTTCTGGGGCATCGGCGGCTACGTGACGGCGCTCACCGTCGTCACCTTCGGCGGCAATTTCTGGTGGGGCGTTCTGTGGGCCGCGCTGGTCAACGCCGTCGTGGCGCTGGCGATCGGCTATCCGACCTTGCGCACCAACCGCCATGCCTTCGTGATCATGACGCTCACCTTCGCCTTGCTGGTCACGCTGATCGCGCGCGACTGGGTCGATCTGACGCGCGGGCCGCTCGGCATCCCCAACCTGCCCAAGCCCTCGGCCTTCGGCTACCACTTCGCGACCACGGCCCAGTACTACTGGGTGGCGTGGGCGTTCTCGGTGGCGATGCTGGGCTTCCTCTATGCGCTGTGCAGCTCGCGCATCGGCCGCACCCTGGTCGCCATCAAGCAGAACGAGCCGCTGGTGCGCGCCCAGGGCATCGCGCCGATGCCCTACAAGCTCTCGGCCTTCGCCATCAGCGCGGCGGTCACCGGTGCGGCGGGCGGCGTCTTCACTTTCCACCTCGGCATCATCGACCCGCTGTTCCTCGACTTCTATTACATGCAGACCTTCCTGATCATCGTGATCATCGGCGGCGCCGGAAGCTTCTGGGGCGTGGTCGCGGCCGGTATCGCACTGTCGGCCCTGCCGGAAATGCTGCGCTTCTCGGCCGACTTCCGCATGATCATCTACGGCGTGATCCTGGTGGTCGCCATGTTCGTCATGCCGACGGGCGTGGCGGGCTGGCTGCGCGAGCGCCAGATCGCCCGCATGCGCGAGCAGCTGCGATGAGCGCCATTCTGCAAGTCACCGAGCTGCGCAAGTCGTACGCCGGCGTGCATGCGCTGGACGGCGTGTCGTTCGCGGTTGAGGCCGGCAGCGTCACCGGCCTGATCGGGCCCAACGGCTCGGGCAAGAGCACGGCCATCGACTGCATCTCGGGCTTCCAGAAGCGCGACAGCGGTGAGGTCGTGCTGGCGGGCAACGACATCACCGGCCTGCCTGCCCATCAAATCGCCCGCGCCGGCCTGATGCGCACCTTCCAGACGGTGCGTATCTACGAGCGGCTGAGCCTGCGCGACAACCTCGCCATTGCGGCCCAGCAGTTCGACCCCGCCACCTGGATCGACGAGTTCCTGCGCACCCGGCGCTATCGCCAGGCCGTCGACAAGGCCGAGGTGCGCGCGCGCGAACTGGTCGAGTTGATCGGCCTGAAGCGCTACTGGGAGATCGAGACCGGCATCCTGTCCTACGGCCAGAAGAAGCTTGTAGCGCTCGCCGCAGCGCTGATGCCGCATCCCAAGATCGTCGTGCTCGACGAGCCGGTGGCTGGCGTCAATCCCACGCGCATCCGCGAGATCGAGGTGGCCCTGGCCGCGCTCAACCGCGCCGGCGAGACCTTCCTGATCGTCGAGCACAATGTCGAGTTCATCACCAACCTCTGCCATCGCGTGATCGTGCTCGACCAGGGCAAGAAGCTCGCCGAAGGCACAGCCGCCGAAATCCACACCGATCCTCGTGTGCTGGAAGCCTATCTCGGCATGACGCCGGAGATGGCCGAGGCAGAGATGCGAGGCGCGGCATGAACCCCGCACTCGAACTGGTCTCGGTCACGGCTGGCTACGGCGGTGTCCAGATCGTGCGCGAGTTCTCCGCCCGTCTGCAGGCGGGCACGATCACGACGCTGATCGGCGGCAACGGCGCGGGCAAATCGACGCTGCTCCGCGCCATTTACGGCACCAACCGCTTCTTCTCCGGCCAGATCGTCTTCAAGGGCGAGACCATCGAGCGCCTGCCACCGTGGGAGCGGCTCAAGCGCGGCGTCGGCTTCGTGCCGCAGGGCCGTTGCAATTTCCCGGCGATGTCGGTGGCCGAGAACCTGAAGATGGGCTGCTACACCCTGCCCAAGGCGGTGCACGGCTCCGCCATCGACCGCGTCACCGGCTCGTTCCCCATGCTGCAGCAGAAATGGCGCACCGATGCCGGCAACCTGTCGGGCGGCGAGCAGCAGATCCTGGAAATGGCCATGGTGCTCCTGGTCGAGCCGGCACTGCTGCTCCTCGACGAGCCCTCGCTCGGCCTGTCGCCCAAGATGCAGGGCGATGTCTTCACCACCGTGCAACGCATCGCGTCGAGCGGCGTCACCGTCCTGGTGGTCGAGCAGAACGTGCGCGGCGCCTTGCTGATCTCCGACCGCGCCCTGGTCATGGAACAGGGCCGGCTTTTCATGGAAGGCCCGGCGGACGAGGTGCGCAGCGATCCGCGCATCAAGCAGGCCTATCTCGGCGGCAACATTCATCAGACAGCGGCATAGGTCATGGAAAAAGCAAGATTGGCAGTCGACATCGGCGGAACCTTCACCGACCTGGCGCTGGAATGGGACGGCAAGCGCGAGAGCGTGAAAGTCCTGACCACGACGCGCGCGCCCGAGGAAGGCGTGCTGAGCGGCGTTGAGCAGATCCTGATGCTCGCCAAACTGAAACCGTCGGACCTCAGCCTGATCATCCACGGCACGACGCTCGCCACCAACGCCATCATCGAGCGCAAGGGCGCCAAGACGGCGCTGATCGTCACCGAGGGCTTCCGCGATTCCATCGAGATCGCCTTCGAGCACCGCTTCGAGCAGTACGACATCTTCATGCAGAAGCCGCCGCCGCTGGTGCCGCGCGAATGGCGCTTCGGCGTGCCCGAGCGCATGGACGGCCGCGGCAACGTGCTGATCCCGCTCGACGAGGCGGCCGTGCGGGCGCTGGCGCCCAAGCTCAAGGCCCAGGGCATCGAGGCGATCGCGGTCGGCTATATGCACGCCTATCTCGACGGCAAGCATGAGCGGCGCACACGCGACATTCTTTCGGAACTGCTGCCCGGCGTGTCGATCACGCTGTCCAGCGAAGTGTCACCCGAGATCCGCGAATACGAGCGCTGGTCGACCGCAGTGGCCAACGCCTACGTCCAGCCGGTGATGGACCGCTATCTCGGCCGCCTCGACGAGGCGCTGCGTAAGAAAGGCGTGGGCTGCCCTCTCTTCCTGATCACCTCGGGCGGCGGCCTGGCCGCGCTCGAGACCGCCCGCAAATTCCCGATCCGGCTGGTCGAATCCGGCCCCGCCGGCGGCGCCATCCTGGCCGCCGCGCTGGCGCGGCAGTGCGGCCTCGACAAGGTTCTGTCGTTCGACATGGGCGGCACCACGGCCAAGATCTGCCTTATCGACAATGGCGAGCCGCAGCATTCGCGCTTCTTCGAGGTCGCGCGGCAGTACCGCTTCCTCAAGGGCAGCGGCCTGCCCCTGCGCATCCCCGTCATCGAGATGGTCGAGATCGGCGCGGGCGGCGGCTCGATCGCTTCCGTCGATTCGCTGTCACGCGTGAACGTCGGCCCCGAGAGCGCCGGTGCCGAGCCGGGCCCCGCGAGCTACGGCCGCGGCGGCGCCGAGCCTACCGTGACCGATGCCGACGTCGTGCTGGGCCGCATCGATCCCGGCTACTTCGCCGGCGGCTCGATCACGCTCTCGCCCGACAAGGCGGGCAATGCCGTCGACAAGTCGGTCGGCACGCCGCTCGGCCTGAAGCGCATCGATGCCGCTTTCGGCGTGAGCGAGATCGTCGAGGAGAACATGGCCAACGCCGCGCGCGTCCATGCCGTCGAGCGCGGCAAGGAGCTGCAGGACCGCACCATGATCGCCTTCGGCGGCGCCGCGCCCATCCATGCCGCACGGCTGGCCGAGAAGCTCGGCATCCGCCGCGTCATGGTGCCGAGCGGCGCGGGCGTGGGCTCGGCCGTCGGCTTCCTGATGGCGCCGGTCGCCTACGAGGTCGTGCGCAGCCGCTACGTCCAACTCGACCAGAATTTCGACCCGGCCTACGTCAACAAGCTGTTCGCCGAGATGCGCGCCGAGGCCGAGGCCGTGGTCAAGGCGGGCGCGCCTGAAGCAAAGCTGATCGAGACGCGCACCGCCGACATGCGCTATCGCGGCCAGGGTCACGAGATCACCGTCAGCATGCCGCCCGGCGCGTTCGACGCGTCGTCGCGCGAAAAACTGGTGAAGCTCTACGAGGACGGCTACGCCGCGACCTTCGGCCGGACGATCCCCGGCCTCGATGTCGAGATCATGAACTGGACGCTGAGGCTCGCCGCCGAGCAGCCGGATCAACCCAAGGCGCCGCCGCAGCCGGCCGACAAGCCCGCCGCGGCGCGTTCCAGCCGCGCCGTCTACGACCCGGCCGACCAGGACATGAAGACCGTCCAAGTCTATCACCGCGCCGATCTGTCGATCGGCAGCCTCGTACCCGGCCCTGCCGTCATCGCCGAGGACGAGACGACAACCATCGTTCCGAAAAGCTTCGCCGCGAGGATCAACCCGATCGGCGCCATCCTGATGGAGAAGGTGCAGCCATGAGCTTCAACGATCCGCTTTCGCCCATTCGCCTGCAGCTGATGTGGGACCGCCTGATCGCGGTCGTCGAGGAGCAGGCGCTGGCCTTGATCCGCACCGGCTTCTCGACATCGACGCGCGAAGCCGGCGATCTTTCCGCCGGCGTGTTCGATCTCAAGGGCGACATGCTGGCCCAGGCCGTCACCGGCACGCCGGGCCACATCAACTCGATGGCCCGCGCCGTGCGCCACTTCCTGGCGAAGTTCCCGGCCCACACCATGAAGGAAGGCGACATCTTCCTGACCAACGACCCGTGGAAGGGCACCGGCCATCTGCACGACTTCACCTTCGTCACGCCGACCTTCCGGCGCGGCAAGATGGTGGCGATGTTCGCCTCGACCTGCCACGTCGTCGATATCGGCGGCCGCGGCATGACCACCGATGCGCGCCAGGTCTACGAGGAAGGCCTCTATATCCCGCTGATGCGCTTCGCCCGCGAGGGCAAGGTCGACGAGACGCTGGTCGAGATCGTGAGCGCCAATGTGCGCGAGCCGATCCAGGTCGTGGGCGACCTCTACTCGCTGGCGACCTGCAACGAAATCGGCTGCCGCCGCCTGATCGAGATGATGGACGAGTTCGCCATCGACGATCTCGATCGTCTTGGCGCGCATGTGCTCGAGAAGTCCAAGCAGGCCTCGCTCGAGCTGATTCGCAAGATCAAGCCCGGCACCTACAAATACTCCATGCGTGTCGACGGCGCCGACAAGCCGATCGACCTGGTCGCCACCATGACGATCGGCGACAGCGGCATCGACGTCGACTTCGCCGGCACCTCGGGCGTGTCGGCCTTCGGCATCAACGTGCCGGTCTGCTACACCGAGGCCTACGCCTCGTTCGGCGTGAAGTGCATCGTGGCGCCCAAGGTGCCCAATAACGAGGGCTCGCTGTCGGTGATCCGTGTCACCGCGCCGCCGGACTCGATCCTCAATGCCCAGAAGCCCGCGCCCGTCGCGGCGCGCCACGTCACCGGCCAGATGCTGCCCGACGTGATGTTCGGCTGCCTGCACCAGGCGCTGGGCGGCCAGGTGCCGGCCGAGGGCACGTCATGCCTGTGGAACCTGTTCGCCCTGGGCGGGCCGGGCTCGACGGGCGGCGATCCGTCCGAGACCGTGCACGCCAAGCCGTTCAGTGTCATGAGCTTCCATGCCGGCGGAACCGGCGCGCGGCCGGGCGCCGACGGGCTGTCGGCCACGGCGTTCCCGAGCGGCGTCAAGAACGTGCCGATCGAGGTCAACGAGGCGGTGTCGCCAATCGTCGTGTGGCGCAAGGAGTACCGCCAGGATTCCGGAGGCGCCGGCGAGTTCCGCGGCGGGCTGGGCCAGATCATGGAGGTCGGCACGCTCGACAAGGCGCCGTTTGCGCTCAGCGCCTACTACGACCGCATCGACCATCCGGCGCGCGGCCGCGAAGGCGGCCTCGCCGGCAAGGCGGGCTCGCTGACCCTGTCGTCGGGCAAGGTGCTGCGCGGCAAGGGCCTGCAGGAAGTGCCGTCGAAGGACCGCGTGATCATCGCCATGCCGGGCGGCGGTGGATTGGGCAACCCGCGCAAGCGGCCGGCCGCGGTCGTTGCCGAGGACGTACGTCAGGGATTCATCTCGAGCGAGGCAGCGCGCCGCGACTATGGCGTTGCGGTGAACGACGACGGCACGGTCGACGAAGGCGAGACCGCCAAGCTGCGCGCCATCGCGGCTGAGTAGAAGGAGACAAGACAATGCGTGTCAGCGCTGGCCTGCCGACCGGGATGGAAGGCTTGACCTATCCCATCCCGTTCTCCGACCCTGAGAACGTCATCAAGATCGCCCAGGCCGCCGAGAAGTACGGCTACGATTCGGTGTGGGGCAACGACCACATGACCACCCAGAACTACGTGCGCGCCGAGTTCCCGGTGCCGCCGCGTTTCTGGGAGCCGCTGATCACCTATGCCTTCGTGCTGTCGGAGACCAAGACCATCAAGGTCGGCACCGGCGTGATCGTGCTGCCGATGCGCCACGACATCGTGGTGCTGGCCAAGCAGATCGCGACGCTGGACCATTTTGGCAAGGGCCGGGTCGAGATCGGCCTCGGCATCGGCGCCTACCGCGAGGAGTTCAAGGCGCTGCAGCCGGATGCCAAGATGGACCGCGGCGACATCGTCGACGAAGGCCTGCAGGCGCTGAACCTGCTGTTCAAGGAGCGCGTCGCGAGCTTCGAAGGCAAGTACTACAAGTTCCGCGACGTCGAGCTGTACCCGAAGCCGTTGCAGAAGCGCATCCCGATCTATGTTGGCGGCAACAACCCCAACAACATCGCGCGCACGGTGAAGTGGGCCGACGGCTGGCTGCCGGCCGGCATGCATGTCGATCGCCTGCGCGCCGGCGTGAAGACGCTGCACGAGGAAGCCGAGAAGGCCGGCCGCGATCCCAAGACCATCGAAGTCTGCCCTCAGTTCGTGGTGCATGTCGGCAAGACCCGCCAGGCCGCCGTGGAAAGCTTCCGCAAGAGCCAGATGAACAAGCACCTGGTGTCGCTCTCCAAATCGACTCTGAAGGGCCAGGGCGCGGCCGCGCACGAGGACATCAACCTGATCGGCACGCCGGCGGAGATCGTCGACAAGGCCAATGCCTTCCGCGAGGCCGGCGTCACGCACCTGCTCGGGCTCTACTTCGCCGCCAACTCCGTCCAGGAGCTGATCGACCAGATGCAGATATTCGGCGAAGAAGTGACGCCGAAGGTGAAGGGCTAGAGAGCCACCTTGGCGAACCATTCCACCTGGTCCTCGAACTCGGCCATGCTGTCGGCCGGGATCATGAGAGCGCAGGCGTGGTCGACGCCGATCTTCCTGAGGCCGTCGATCTTCTCGAGGATGAGGTCGGGCGAGCCGACCAGGTTGGCCACCACCTGCTTGGTGAGGTCGCGGCCGGTATAGGCGAGCGACTTGCGGTGGGCGACCAGGCCCGATTCCATGTAGCGCCGCTCGGCTTCTTCCGCGGTCTTGGCGATGGTCAACGAGAACTGAGGCGCGATCTCGATCTCCCGCGGATCGCGACCGAACGCGGCGGCGCGCTCCTTCAAGGTCTTGATGCGCTCCTCGAGCTCGGGCCATGGCCGCCAGCCGGGCAGCCAGCCCGTGGCGATGCGCGCCGTGCGCTCGACGGTCTCCATGTTGTGGCCACCGATCCACAAGGCGAAGGGATCGGCCTTGGGCTTGGGATACATCTCGACGTCACGCACAGCGTAGTACTTGCCCTCGTGCGTCACCCGCCGCTCGCTGAACAGGCGGCGCATGAGCTCGATGCCCTCGTCCATCATCTCTCCGCGCCGCGCCTTGGGCGCCAGCCTGGGCGCCCAGGCGGCGAACTCCTCGCGATACGCGCCGATGCCCAGCGCCAGCACCAAGCGGCCGTTGGAGAGCTGGTCGATGGTCGCGGCCTGCTTGGCGAGCCAGAACGGATCGCGCATCGGCAGCACCGCCAGCGCCGTGCCGGCGCGGATGCGCGTGGTGGCTGCCGCGCAGAACGACAGCACCGTCAGGACCTCATAGAAATTCGGCGCCTTGTCGGGGAACAGCTCGCGCACATAATGCTGGCTGGTGATGTGGTCGTTGCCCCATACCGAATCGTAGCCCAGCTTCTCGCAGAGCTGGGCCATGCGCACGAAATCGCCGGGCTCGACGAAGGGGATGGGATACATGACCCCCTCGAAGCCGGTCGGCAGGCTGATGCTGAACTTCATTCTATCTCCGAACCGCGGCCAAAGCCGCCGCTATGGACGGAGCATCATCCATGCCACCGATCACGACCTCGTCGAGGCCGATGGCGCGATACTCCTCGAGCTTGGCGCGCACCTGATCGGGCGTGCCGCAGGCGGCGTGACGGCGCACCACATCGTCGCTCACCAGGCGATCGACCTCGGTCCAGTTCTCCGCGGCGTAGGCGATGGCGAGTGCGGCCTGGTCGAGCTTGGCGCCCGACAGGCGGATGTTTTCGGCATGGTGGGCGCCGCGCAGCACGAAGCCGATCGGCCGGCGGATCGGATCGATGCCTTCCTTCTCGGTGGCGCCGAGCTTGGTGTAGACGATGCCGACCTTCTGGAAGCCCGGGTTGGCGCTTGCCGCCTCGGCAAGGCAAGCCTTCACGAAGGGCGGCGAGGTCGCAGCCGAGATCAGCACGCCGTCGGTCGCGCGGCCGGCCAGCTTCAGCATGCGCGAGCGCGAAGCCGCGATCACGATGGGCACCTTGCGCCCACCATTGGCCAGACGCCGGCCTGCGACATGGAAGACCTGCCCCTGGAAGTCGGCCATCTCACCGTCGAGCAGCGATCGACAGATCTTCGCCGCCTCGTCGATGCTGACCAGCGGCTTGGTCGCCTCGAGGCCCGCCGCCTTGAGATCGGCCGGCGCGCCGGCGCCGAGGCAGAGGATGACGCGGCCGGGATACATCTCCTCGAGCGTCGCCGCCGCCATGGCGATGAACACCGGATGCACCGAGTAGGGGCTCATCGCCATCAGGGCGATCTTGATGCGCTTGGTGGCGCCGAGCGCCAGCGCCGCCATGGTGATGGGATCGCGCAGATAAAGGTGGCAGGCGATCCACAAGGTCGAGGCGCCACCCTCCTCTGCCGCCTTGGCCTGCGCCGGAATGTCGGTGACCGGCGCGCGGCCATCCATGGAGATGCCGAACTCAACCATGCGCGAATCCATAGGTGTTCTTGAGGGCAGCCATCAGCTCGGGCAATCCGCCGCTGACCAGCGGCGGCTCGGGCAGCGCCGTCTCGATCGGTCCCGGGTCTTTCAGGCCGCTCGCCGTCAGCAATGCCACGCAGCGTTCGTGCGGCGCGATGGTGCCGTCGGCGCGCAGGCGCTCGATGGCGGCGAGGGGCGCGACCGACGACGCTTCCGGCCAGATGCCTTCCTTGGCGGCCAGCGTCACCACCCAGCGCCTGAGGTCGTCGTCGCCGATCGTGACGGCGGCGCCGCGCGAGCGGCGCAGCACGTCGAGGCCCTGCACGGTCGCCTGGGCCGCGCCGATCGACGTCGCGATGGACGGTGCGTTGCGCGGCACCTCGGGCGGCATGACATCGCCGCTCGCCATGGCGGCGGTAAGCGAGCCTGAGACCTCGGCGGCGACAAACCGTGGCACCCGGTCGATCCAGCCCAGGGCCAAAAGATCCTCGAAGCCCTTCCACATGCCGAACAGCGCATCGCCGTAGCACACCGGCAGCACGCACCAGTCCGGCGGGTTCCAGTCGAACGCCTCGGCGATCTCGTAGGCGATGGTCTTGTAACCTTCCATGCCGTAGGGGTTGCTGCCGACGACGGGGCCGAAGAACGGCGAGGTCGGATACCAGCCGAACTCGCGCACGCCGAGCGACTGCAGGCGCCAGCGATCGGCCTTGTCGGTCACCTTCACCACCATGGCGCCGTAGGCGCGCATCTGCAGCACCAGAGGACCGGCCGAGCCCACGAAGGTGAAGACGACGCACGGCAGGCCGGCCTTGGCGGCGTAGGCCGCGGCGGCGGCACCGGCATTGCCCGACGAGCTCGAGGCGATCACCTTGGCACCGAAGCGCTTCGCCATCGTGAGCGCCCCCGAGGCCAGCCGGTCCTTGAACGACCAGGTGGGATTGCGCGACTCGTCCTTGATCCAGACATCGCCGAGACCGAGGTTCGGCGCCTCGAGCAGCGGCGTGTCGCCTTCGCCCAGACTCACCGCATCCTTGGCCGACGCCGGCAGGAAGGCATCCCAGCGCCACATCGATCGCGGTCGACGCTGCGTGTCATTGCGGCCGAGTCCGGCGCCGGGCGGCGCGTCGTAGGCGACGGTGAGATTGGCGGGAGCGCGGGCCGTTCGGCAGACCGGGCAATCGTCGGCGAAACGATCGACCGCATATCGGGCGCTGCACCGAACGCAAACCAGCGCACTGGGAGAAGGCATTTCGTACCTTACCGAGTTTCTGGTGGTGCCTCCAATCAGCCAGTGCCAAGGTGCGGCAAAATTCGGCAGGAGATTTACGATGGCACTGGGTCGTCTCGGAGTCTGGTACTCGACCGACAAGCTCAACGGCTCGCAGCTCGGCGAGCTGATGAAGACCGTCGAGGGCAACGGCTACTCGGCCTTCTGGTATCCCGAATCGCGCGGCTACGAATCGATGTCGCTCGCCACGCATCTGCTCTCCAAATCGAGCAAACTCACGATCGGCAGCTCGATCGCCAACATCTATGCCCGCGATTCCTACACCGCCAAACGTGCCTTGGTTTCGCTGAACGACTGGTACGACGGGCGTTTCATCCTCGGCCTGGGCGTCAGCCACATTCCGATGGTCGAGGGTGTGCGCGGGCACCACTACGACAAACCCATTCCAGCGATGCGGGCTTATCTCGACGGCATCAACAAGGACGTGCCGGCCGGCGAGGAGCTGCCCGTCGTGGTCGCGGCGCTGGGTCCGAAGATGCTGGCGCTCAGCGGCGAGAAATCGCAGGGCGCTGTTCCGTATAACGTAACGCCGCGGCACACCAAGCAGGCGGCGGCGATCCTGGGACCGGACAAGATACTCGCCGTCGAGCAGAAGGTGACGATCGAGACCGACGCCCACCGTGCCCGCACGCTCGGCCGCAAGGAGCTGGCGCGCTACATGGTGCTGCCCAACTATCGCAACAACTGGCTGCGCGAGGGCTTCACCGAAGCCGATCTCGCCAACGGCGGCAGCGACCGCTTCATCGACGCCATGTGCCTGTGGGGCGACGCCGACACCGTCAAGAAAGGCCTGCGGGCGCATTTCGAGGCGGGCGCCACGCATGTCTGCCTGCAGCCGGTGCACGCCGACGGCGACTTCGCCGCGCGCGATCGCATGCTGGCGGCGCTGGCCGACACCTGATGCTCACGGCGGTGGAGCAAGATTCAGATTACGGCGAGCACCCACAGGGACCAGCCCATCAGCAGCAGGCCGCTGACGAGCATCGAAGCGACCGCCAGCAGCAGCAGGACATCTGTTGCTTGAGTCGCGGCGGGGGTCGCTGGCTTGCTCATGGGGCGCCGTCAGTGCAAGACCCGGTTCTTGGCTCCGGCCATCTGAAGACGTGGGCTGCCGGCGGGGCGCCGCACGTCCGCCAGCATGGCGATGCCTGCGCCTTGGCTGCCCGCAGGCTGGTCTGCAATCATCGCTTCGTTGAACCGTCGGGCGGCGGCGGCAATCTCGGCAACCTTGGCGACGCGCTCGCCCACGGCGGCATGCCGTGATGCGCGCTTCTCGGCTTTCGATCGCGGAATCGCGCCGCGGATGCCCATTGCCTCGCTGCGGCCGATGAGGGCGTCGGCGTAATCCGCCTTCAGGCCCAGCGCGGCCTCGAACACGGTAACGGCGTGATCGACCTGGTCGAGCTTCAGCAGGACCTGTCCGAGACTGTGATAGACCTGGGGATGCGTCGGCTGCCTGCTGATGAGCTCGCAGTAGGCATCGGCCGCTTCCGCCCAGGCACCTCGCGCCTGCAAAGACTTCGCGAGCGCGTACCAGCTCGCGACCGCATTGGGCACGAGGGAAACCAGGAGCCTGAGGTGCTTCACCGCCATCAGGTGGTTGCCGCGCTTTGCCTCGGCCGTCCCGAGCAGGTGGAGCGCCCTGGCATTGCGCGGATCGACCTCGAGCACCTGCTGGCACGCGCGCTCGGCCGCCTCGAGCTTGTTCGCCTGATGCAGCTCGAACGCGCGCGCCACGACCACCGGCACGCCTCTGGGTTCGATCTTGCCGCGGAGATTACGCTGGTCCCTCGTGGTCAGGAGGAGCGACTTGAGGTGCAGCTCCTCGCAGCCGAACGAGTACTTGTAGGCCTCGTTGCCGCGCAGGAAATCGTACTTGGTGATGCCGTTGGCGATGGCGTGCCGAATGGCGTAGCCGTGCAGCACGAGCCCCGTCGGCGGGCCCTTGAAGTCTTCGTCGCGACCGCCGATGTAGAAGTTGTAGGTCTTTTTTCGATCGTCGACCAGGATTGCGAGCACGCAGATGGCGCGATCGCCATGCCACAAGACCGGCATGAACAGCGTCCCTGCGGCGAACGCCTTTCGCAACGCCAGGCGATTTGCACTGAGGATTGAGGGGAGCCGCCTGCCCTTTCGCGCGCCCCAGCGCGCCGTCCAGAGCGTGAGCATGTTCTCGATATCGCGCTCGAGCGTATCGGCAGTCGCGTGGGTGATACGGTAGTCGTCGGAACTCTCGACCTGACGCAGGAACCGGCGGATTTTCTGGCGCGTATTGGAACTGACTTTGGTTTCGAGAAACCGGTCCCAGTCGTCCGGCAAGGCGACGGATGGGCAAATGCTGTTGTCGGTGCCGTCGGGGTTCACGGCGCTTACTTGGGTGGTCATGAACGTGCTGGACGAGAAGCCGCGCAGGAAGAGCTCGGCCCGATGCTCGGAGGCGCGGAAATATTCGAGACGCAGACGTCTCCAGTTGAATTGCTGGATCTTGGCCGCCAACGCCGGCAGCGCCTGCTCCTCGAAGCCGGCCCGGCACAGGAAGCCGCAATAGTCCGAGATGTAGTTTCCGGCGAGATTGAGCTCGTTGACGAATTCGGTGTTGCGGCGCTCTCGCGTGCGCAGCCGCAGCGGCATCAGCGCCACATAGTCCGCGCTGTCGTCGTCCGGCCTGACCGCAAGGACGAAAACATCGTAGGCCCACGGCGCGTTGTAGGCGTCGAGCCAAGACCACGAGAGAAAGAACTGGGCCTCGGGGTCGGCGTCGTAGACGGCATCCCACTGAGGACGCAGCCTCTCGATCGCTTCTTTCCCCTCGATGATCTCCACCCGCATTGCATCTCTCCGTTTACCGCGCACAGAACCCAAGTCGGTCACTGCTGCTGGAGAACCGGCACGCCTATTGGGTAAACAGTTGAGACGAACAACGCAATTTTACTTGCGTGACCCTCGCCGATTGCAATCGGCGAGCTCACCTCTAGAGCTCGCGGAAGGCTCGGGCGAAGCTGTCCTTGATAGGCTTCGTCAGATACTCGAAGAAGGTTCGATCGCCCGTGCGGATGAAGACCTCGACGGGCATGCCGGCGATTGCCCGAAAGCCCGGGATCTTGGCCGTCTCGCCATGGTCGATGCGCACGCGTGCGAGATAGACTTCCTTGGCGGTGCCGTCGAGGCTGGCATTGAAGCCAGCGCGCTCGGGCACGGCATCGGCCGATATATAGACCACCGTGCCGGTGACCATGGGCGTCGACCGCGCATTCATGAAGTTGAAACGGATGTTCGCGGGCTGCTCGAGTTGGACGTGGTCGATGTCCTGCGGTCGGACCTTGACCTCGATCAGCAGATTCTCGTCGACCGGCAGCAGGTCGAGGATGCTGCGGCCCGGCTCGACCACACCGCCGGGCGTGTGATAGCGCATCTTGACCACCACGCCGTTCACCGGCGCGACAATCTGGATGCGCTCCAGCACGGCTTTGGCCGAGCGAATACGCTCGCGCACGTCCTGCAGGTCGCCAAGCGTCTCGTGCAGTTGCTCCATCGCGGTCTTCACCGCGGCGCTGTAGACGCCGTTGATCTGCTCACGGGCCCGCGCGATGCGGTCGCGTGCATCGCCGACCTCTCCCAGCAGCCGGCCGATCTCGCCGCTCGAGCCGGCATGGGCGCGCTGCAGGGTCAGGAGCTCCGACCGGCGGATGAGCCCGCTGTTGACCAGCTGCGACTTGCTGTCGATCTCCTCGGTGAACAGGGCCGCCTGGCGCTCGGTGTTGGCGATCTGGATCTTGCCGGCCTCGACGCGCTGCATCAGGGCATTGATGCTCTCCTGCTGCGACGCCACATCGCTCTGGATATTGTTCAGTCGTGCCCGGAAGGTGCTCATCTGCGCCTCCAGCATCGGGCCCAATTCCGGGTCAGCGATATACTTCTGGAACGTCTCCGGCCAGACCAGCTCGGTCTTGCGCTCGGCTTCGGCCTGGAGCCGCACCCGCATGGCTTCCAGGCGGGCCTCGCGCAGGATGAGCCGTCGCAACTCCGCCTTCGGCGCAGTCTCTTCGAGCACCATAAGGACCTGGCCGGCTTCGACCTTGTCGCCCTCGCGTACCTTGATCTCGCGGATCACGCCACCGTCGGGATGCTGGACGATCTTGTTCTCGCCGGTGGCAACGAAATACCCGCCCGCCACGATGGCGCCCGACAAAAGCGCCGTGCCTGCCCACGCGCCGAATGCCACCAGGAAGATGATGAGCACAATTGCGCCCAGCTTGGCCGTTCGCCGGCTCGACCGGGAAATGGCCTCGTAGAAATCCGCATCCGCGCGCGCCATCATCACATGCCTCTTCGCTTAGCCCTCGAGCCGGTCCAGGACGGGGCCGGCATCGCCGGCCTTGTCGCCTGCCTTGTTTCCCTTGCCGGAGATCATCGGCAGGATGTCGTCGCGCTTGCCCATCGCCTGGACCGTGCCGTTGTTCAGCACCATGATCTTGTCGACGCTGCGCAGCAGGGCCGGCCGCTGGGTGATGGCGACCACCGTGATGCCCTTCTTCTTGGCGCGCAGCAGCGCCCGGCCCAGCGCCAGCTCGCCGTTGAAGTCGAGGTTGGAGTTCGGTTCGTCGAGCACTACCAGTTTGGGATCGCCGAAGAAGGCGCGTGCCAAGCCGATGCGCTGCTTCTGGCCGCCCGACAGAGGGCTGCCGTCGACGGTGATGGGCGTCTCGTAGCCATGGGTGAAGTTGGACACCATCTCGTGGATGTCGGCGAGCTCGGCGGCAGCAAAGACCGCCTCGTCGCTGGCATCCTCGCGCATGCGACCGATATTGGCCTTGATCGTCGCCGGAAACAGCTGCACGTCCTGCGGCAGGTAGCCCACGCTCTCGCCGAACTGCCGTGGGTCCCAGTTGCGCAGGTCCATCATGTCGAGGCGGATCGACCCGGCGGTCGGGAAGATGGAGCCGACCAGCATGCGGCCGAGCGTCGATTTGCCGGTCCCCGAAGCGCCGACAATCGCCATCGACTCGCCCGGATTGAGCTGGAACGACACGCCGTTCAGGATCACCTGCTTGTTGGGCGGTGGCACGTAGAGGACGCGTTCCACGGTCAGCAGGCCGTGCGGCCGCGGCAGGCGCAGGCGCTCGAAGTTGAGTTGCGAGCTCTGCAGCAGGCCGCGGATGCGGGTGTACGCGCCGCGTGCCGACACGAAGTTGCGCCAGCCCTCGATGGTTCCTTCGATCGGCGCGAGGGCACGGCTGGCGACGATCGACGAGGCGATCATCATGCCGCCGGTCAGGTCGCCCTTGATCGACAGCCATGCGCCGACACCCAGCAGGCCGATCTGGGTCATCAGGCGAATCAACTTGGAAAGGCCCGCCAGCAGGATATTGCGGTCCTGCGCCAGCACCTGCGACTTCAGCGATTCACGCGTCTCACGGCCCCAGATCTGGACCGCCTCGGGCACCATGCCCATGGCGTTCAGCACGCCGGCATTGCGCGCCATGGCGTCGGCCTGCAGGGTGGCGCGCATTCCGTAGGTCGTGGAAACCGAGAACGGTCCAGCGGTCGCCCGCTGGTTGATGATGGCGATCCCGAGCAAGACCAGGCCGGTCGCACCGACGATGAAGCCGAGATAGGGGTGAACGAGGAAGACCGCCAGCAGGTAGAGCGGCGCCACCGGCGCGTCGAGCATGGTGAGCAGGACCGGCCCGGTGATGAAGGCGCGCAGTTGCTGGAGATCGCCCAGGACCTGGAACTGCGCGGCCGAGCCGTTCTGCGAAGCCTTGGCCGCCGCACTCAGCACTGCCGGCCCGAGCTTGCTTTCGACCTCGACCGCCGTCCGCATGAGGATGATGCGGCGCACGATGTCGACCAGGACGTGCATGACCAGGGCGATGATGACGACGATCGTCAGCATCACCAGCGTATCCATGCTGCGGCTGGTCAGCACGCGGTCGGAAATCTGGAACAGGTAGAGAGGCACGGCAAGGATCAGCGTGTTCACCGCAAACGAGAACAGCGCCACGGTGATCAGGCTCCTGCGCACGATCGCGAGCCCGACGCTCAGGACCTCGCGGAACTCGCGATCCGACGAGCGTTTCTGCAGCTTCCTGGGCGGCGGCGGCGGGGGCGGCGCGCCAGAACTGGACTGGGGTTCCTGGTCGGCGCCTTTGCCGGGAGGATTGCGCACTGCGACGTTCATGGCTCACCAATGTCGATACGCGTGTTCAGGAAAGGACGCTGGCCAGCGGGTCGGACGTCGTGTGGCTCGCGCTGTCGGACGGCGGCGGCGCTGTCGACTCCTCGGGCGGCGGTGGCGCCGGAGCCGGGCCGTGCGCGACCAGAGCGGCGGCCTCGGGAGCGAGCTTGGCCGGGTCGCCCAGCACGACCGCGCTCGGCGCCGGGACCACGTCCGCCGACTGGGCAATGATGTTGGTCTGGACCAGCGTCGCCTCGGCGTACTGAGTGCCGCCGACGTACTGGCCGCCCAGCGGACCCAAGTCGACCATGAGCGCTTTGTTGGCGAGCTCATTGGCCCCGGTCGCGACGTATCCCGCTTCGCCGTTTTGCAGGGTCTGCATCACGACATCGCTGTCGCTCACGACGTTGATCTGCTCGAGCACGTTGAGGTCGTAGTAATTGCCGGTGATGAACAGCACGTTCATCGTCCCGCTGCCGTCGCCGGGCACGACGAAGCCATTGGCGAGGTCCATCGTGGAGGTGCCGTTCTGCAGCGCGCTGATCAGCGCCTGCATGTCGGGCGTGAGCTCCTTGCCGGGGCCGCCAAGGTCGACCAGCGCTGCCGAATTCAGCAGCCAGTTGGCGCCGGTCGATACGGTCTCCGAACCCGCACCGCCTTGCCCGGCGTTGACCAGGACATAATCGCTGTTCAGCAGGATGTTGGTCTGGAAGATCCAGTTGGCGCCGAAGTAGTCCCCGGTGACGATGACCAGGTCGTACTGCGTGCCCCCGTGATCCACGATCGCGACATTGTCCTGGCCGTTCTCGCCGGTCGTCCAGAACTTGAAGTGATCGCTCGCCGTCACCTGGACCTTGTCGTTGTCCTGCAGGACGTTGAGCTGCTTGACCAGGTTCACGTCGTAGTAGTCGCCGTTGATGCGATCGACATGCCACTTCAGGCCGCCGAAGTAGCCCATCTCGTAGGGATTCTGCTGGTCGAGCGTCTGGATGAACTCGGCGATGTTGTTGGCCTGGTTGCCGCCGGTCTGGACGTTGGCCATTCGGCGGTGCCGGCGACCGCCGAGTGGTCGATCAGGATGTTGGTCTGGATGATGGCATCGCTTTGATAGCTGTTGCCCATCACCAGCATCGTGCCGATGGCGCCCTGCTCGTCGATGACGGCAGCGTGGTTTCCGACACTGTTGCCGCCAGTCTCGATGACCGCCGCATTGGTCGGATGCTCGAAGCTATGGCTTTCGACGGGGGCCGTCGGGACCAGGTCGCCGGGACCTGTCGGCGTGGCGGCGTCGCTGGCGACTTTGACGCCGTCGATGGTGACGCCTTCGTGAAGCGTGTCGGGCCCGGTCCCATCCGAGGAATCGCCGCGCGCGCGCATCGCCCCGACGACCGATTCCGGCGTGTCCGTGTCGCCGGCGTAGGGATTGGGTGGTGCCCAGGCCTCGGCCGCCTGCGCCAGTTCGGACATCGGCACGACGTCGTGATGCGGCCAAGGCACCGTCGACGCGCCCCCCTCGGTGACGACATCGTTGTCGTGCAACGTTTGGTACTGTGTGCTGCCGACGTCGTTGTCGTGCAGGTCATTGACCTGGTTCAGCCGCAGGTCGAGCGAACCGTCCCCGTCCTTGTAGTCGACCTTGATGCGCAGCTCGCGGTGCAGGACGATGGTGTGGTGGTCCGCCGGAAGACCTTCGGGGCTGCCGTGGCTGTAGGTCGGCGGATCGATGGGCTGTGGCTTGATCGGAAGGGTCGGCAGGCGCGCGTTGAAGGGCGTGATCGGGCGCACGGCGGCATGAAGCTGATGCCCGTCCCAGGGATCGGGCTCGAGTGCCGGAGGCAGCGGCGAGCGACCAACGACAAGATCGTCGGGCTCCGCCGGAGGCGTCGGCGGCAGCGGCGGGCCATCCGGATCCTGCTCCGACTTTTGCGGGCCGTAGAAATCGGGGATGTCGGTCTGGAAGCGAGGCGCGAGGACAGGGAGGTGCAGATAGCCGCTGAAGATCGAGAAGAAGTTTCTTTTGGCGTCGAGTTGCATGGCCCCACCCACCTGGACGCAAAGCGGCACGAGGCCGCTACAACGCAAAAAAACGCGAAGAGACAGAACCGTGGGGAAAACTCGCCCGGCCGAAGCCGGGCGAGTTCCCTAGGTCAGACTAGCTATGCGACTCGGTGTCGATGTCACCGGCGCCGGTGTCCACGTTGATGGTCACCGAGTTGAACTGGATGTTGGCACCCATCACGATGCTCTGGGTGAACGCATCCTGCGTGATGTGAGCCGACGCATCGGCCGCAACCGTCGCGCCCGCGCCGTCATGCATCTCGGCCTTGGCATCGTCGATCTTGGCGTAGCCGCCGTCGGCCTTGGCCGACATCGAGAACACCGACGGCGCTTCCGACGGATCGTACTCGGTGCCGTAGCCGCTCGCGCTGAAGCTGACCGACGCGCTGTCGATCTTGTCATTGTCGACCAGGTTGTTGACCTGATCGATGTTGAAGTTGTTGGTGCCGCTCTGGGTCACGTGGTCGGGCATCTGGAACAGGATGCCGTCGAGATGATCGACGTCGATCGCCGGCTGGAGGTCCAGGCCGCTGAGATCGAGGTCTACCTTGACGTTGACGTCGGTCTTGACGTTGTTCTCGATGTTGTTCTCGACCTTGTTGTCGACGGTGTTTTCGACCTTGTTGTCGAGCGAGTTGTCGACCTTGTTGTCGGTCTTGTTGTCGAGCGAGTTGTCGACCTTGTTATCCAACTTGTTGTCGTTGGAGTTCTCGTTCTTGTTGTCGCTCTCGTTCTTGTTGTCCGAGACCTGGAACGCGCCTTGGGCGACGCCCTGAGCCGCGAGCTGGGTCTCATACTGGCTCTGGCCCTGGCCCTGGCCCTGGCCCTGACCCTGCAGGTTCAGCTGGCCCTGGGCCTGGCCCTGGAGCTGCGCCTCGAGCTGCGCCTGCAGCTGGTCCTGATCCTGATCCTGGCTGGGGTCGTGCTTCGGGTCGTGCTTCGGGTCGTTGTGGTTAGACATGAGAGAGTCTCCTGAGTGATGATGGAGAGCGTCCCGTCACGGCCATGCCCGCTATTCATCTGGATGCGAGACATCGAACGTGAACGAAGACGTCAATTGAACAAGATGTTGAAGCTTTTGCGTCTGCGGCCGCATCGCGCTGGCCGGAGATCGCGGGTAGTCGGTCGACAGATTACATGGTGAGCCCCCCCTGATCAGGCAGGAACAACTGTCAGTTGCGCCTGATCTGAGCGGCATCCTCTGCCCCAGCAGTGCTCGACTCAATCGGACAATCGTGACCTGCGATGGAACGTTGAGCGACCACTGTCACGCTGCCGGCGTTCTTGTTGGCGAAGCAACCTCTCGTTCTGGCTGCACCGGGTCGCGATGCGCGACCTGCATCAAGCGCAGGCTACGTAAACAGGAGACACGCCACAGCCGTGTCGTGGCGCGCCTGGACGGCATTGCTTGTCCGTCAATCCATCAAATCGGCGCGTCGTGTCCGACGGGAGATGTATGACCCGCCAAACGCAGGCCTGTGCAAATCGAAGACATGCGGCGCGTTGAAGGAGATGAACTTCGATTGGCTGTGTCGCGCGCACGTGGCGTTGCTTGTCCGTCAATCCAGGCGCTGCATCCTGCCCAACCAATCTTGGCTTGCGCTCTGCCTCGACGGAAGATACGCGACCCGTCAGACGCTGGCCGATGCAATCAAATACGGCACAGCAGGTCGAATGGCGCTGATTACGACTTTCACTGTCACCGTTCGACCGAGACGCACTGCAATTTGCATCGCAATGCGCGCTGTAATTTGCATCTACCTGCCGACCTGAGCCGTCGTTCTTGATCGCAACCCTGCGTCTTCGCTGCGCTGTGTCTTCGTTGTGATCTTCGAAGAGGGAGAAGTGTGACCCGCTATTAACTTTCGGAACGATTGACGCGAATATGTTTGCGTGAAGCGTTCGATCGTTGGGGCGATCGGACGTTGGGGGCTCCTTAGGGAGCGACGCGTGCAGTTGGGGGCTTGGGCATATGAGTGGGAACCCGAATCATGTCCGCGAGGCGCTCGCGCTGTTCGCGGATGAATTGAGCGCGCTGCGCTATCTTGAAAACATTCTGTGGGCGAACGGCGTGTGCTGCCCACGCTGCGGCCACCATGCAAAGGTCGGCAAGCTGAACGGGGCCACGACCCGCGTCGGCACCTACAAGTGCTACAAGTGCCGCAAGGCCTTCTCGGTCCTGCACGGCACGCTGCTGAGCGCGAGCCATGTGCCGGCCCACAAGTGGCTGCAGGCGATGTATCTGACGGAAGGCGGCACCAAGCCGATGCGCGCGCACCGTCTCGGTCGCATCCTGAACGTGTCGTTCAAGACGGCCGCGTCGATGATGCGCCGCCTCGAGTCGGCGGCAGCCAGGATGGAAGATGCGGACTCCGCTGACACCCGCGGCCTGCTGGCGCCGCACCCGATCTCGGACGCGGGCTATACCTGCGAAACGCCGCCGTCGGTCTAATTGCCGTTGGGACGCGTGCCGATCGGAGCAGCGGCCGAACTGACGCTTGCAGCTGACTCGACCGCCTTCGCGAGCTGAGGCAGCAAATCCCAGACCTTCCGGTTGAGCACTCTCAACTCGTTGCAGGTCCGCACCAGGCCTTCAATTCTTTCCCGGTCGATTGCGTGCTGCTGGCCGAAGGTCAACCGGCCGCTCTTGTTGATCAGCCGCATGGTCTGCGTGTGCGTGATCCTGCCCTTGGCGTCGACCGCGTACATGGCATGGAGGAATTCGTTGCGTACCGCGTTTATCTCGTTGAAGCACCGGACAACGTGATCGAGCGCCATCCGCGTCTCGCGATCGGCGAGCTTGATGCGGCCCAGCCGGGACACCAGGTCGAGCCGGGCACGCGTGGTGTTCAGCGTCGAGAAGACGGTCGCCGCCGCCGGCTCATCGGTCTGCAACAGCACCTTCAGGATGTAGATCAGCATGCTCTCGTTGTTCGACCAGCTGAACACCAGCTGCCCAATCAACCCCATCAGGCTGGCGCTGCTCGCGCCGGATTGCCGGGCAGCCTTCTCGATGGCTTCGAAGTCCGGCCGGGCCGGCAACGTGCCGGCGGCGCCGGCGCCACTTGCGAGCGGGTACGGGCGCTTCGGCGGCTCGGGCGAGTGGTGCAGGTCATCCACCGTGTCGTGATCGGTGGCGTCGCACCCGTCGTCCTTGGCTTCGCATGCGGCGACACGCACGAGGCGCCGCACAACGCTCTCGAACTGCGCCTCCTTCTCGTCATCCAGCATCGTGCCGATCTGGTCTATGAACAGCGCAAACTGCTCATCCGTGTGGGCAGAGACATTCTTGCGTGCCATGGCAGCCCTCCCCTTTGCGTCTTCCAGATATGCAGAAAGGTCCCAAGTTCGACGCTTGTCCACATTATCTCAGCGTAAATGAACTTACTTCACGCGGTCGTGAAACCATGCATCATGGGTGCGAATTACTCTGTCCCACTGCGCCGGCCTCCAGGACGCCACCCGATAGCCATCGACCACCCTGTCGGTTGGCGTAAATCCGGCCGGATTCCGCAAGGGCGCGATCACTTTGTGCGCCACGGCCACGGTGTTCGGTTCGGCGTATTTCTGCATATGGCCGGCTATGTCGATCACCCGGTCCGACATCGCCTCCAGCGGCGTGGCCTCGTCGAAATGGACGTAACCCGCGTTGACACCGCAGCGAACTGCGAAATCCGCCCGCATCAGCTTCACGTCACGGTTGAAATCTCCAAGCGCCAGGATGACCGCCTTGCCGGCGGCGATGGCCTGGTCGGTGTCGGCAAAGCAGCCCATGACCCCGTCCGGCGTCCAGGCCGACTTCAGGATGCCGTGCGCTGCGAACACCGCTTCCACCAGCTTGCGGTATTCCGCGAAGTCGTACTGGATCGCCGCACTTTCCTCGCGCTCCTTCATGGCGGTCGAGCCGACGACGTCGATCGACAGGAAGGCTACCTCGCGACCGAGGGCATCGAGCCGACGCTTGGCTTCGGCGAAGGCGCGAAGCAGCTCGCTGCGATCGACGCTTCTCGCGTTCTCGAGATCCTTGAAGCCCTCGTCGAGAGCAGCGGCGGCCCGCGTGTCCTCACCGAGCTGCATGGACTTTCTCCAGCGCCCAAGCTCGTGGCGCAGCTGCCGCGCCGTCACCCGGCTCACGATGCCGTCACGCAGCGAGCCGGCGCCGATCGCCACCACCGACAGCCCTGCCACCATGATCCAATCAGTGCGATCCCGCCCCGCGATCCTGGTCGGCACATGCCCACGAAGCCATCCGCCTGCTCGCTGCACCAACGCATCGCTCTGGCGCAGCACATAGGCCGTTGCGGCGTGGTCGCGCGGCCGCTCGACAAGGGCGAGCACGTGGGGCGCCAGCAGCAGCGCGATCGCGACGAGGATCAGCCAGCGCAGCAGTGACACGAGCGCGGACAGAAGGACGATCGCGATCGACCGTCGCGGTAACGCAAAGACTCCAGACATCATCGCCTCGCAAAAACAGCGTTGACGATCAGCTTCCCCTTAGAGACCAGATCGCGACCGCCGCCCTCAATGGGATTTGGCGTACCCAGACCTTCACATCCTTGACCGTGGTGACGTGGCGCGACGACATTGAAGCGATGATCCGATGCGACGTCGCATCAGTAACCAACCCAGCGATGGAGCTTGGGCGATGAGCGATTATCAAGCGATTCTGCCACTGGCCCTGATCGGCCTCTTCATCCTCTCTCAGGTCCTGTACCTGCTGGCGAGCGCAGTCGATTTCTATCTCTACTCGCTGCCGGTCAACTGGGTCGACATGTCGGAAGTGGGTCTGCTTGGTCCCGGCGACCATCCCTACATCGTGCTGTTCTATCCGGTGCTCAATGAGCTCGAGGAGACGATGCGCACGACGCTCACCTCGCTGGGCGCCCTCGACTACCCGCGCGACCGCTATCGCGTCGTTGCGATCCCCAACGCCTCCGATACCGGCACCGTGGCCAGCCTCGAGCGGCTGCGGCGCGAATTTCCATTCCTGCAGCTGATGCCGGTGCCGCCGACCAGCGACGTATCGTGGCAGGTCGTCTGGGATGCCTGGAACGGCAACGACAAGGCCTATTGGTGGCATCGCGGTCGGCGCGCGCACCTTCGCGACCTGCCGCCGAAGAAGACGCGACAGCTGATCTACGCCTTCTACACCAGGGTCGCCGAATTCGGAGGGCGCGAGGATTTCCTGATCGACTATATCGACGCGGACAGCTGCCCGCCGAGCGACCACCTGCTCGCAGCCGCGGTCGGAATCCGCCACTACGACGTGCTGCAGGCCCAGAACATTGCCGGCAACCTCAATCACACCATGGCGGCCTCCTGGCACGCCTTCGACCACATGGCCTGGGACGGCTTGAAGTATCCGCACCTATCGGCGAACGGCCGCCAGCCCTACTGGGTGCTCGGCAAGGGCACCTTCTTTCGCGCCTCCGATCTGGTGACGCTGGGCGGCTTTCACCCCTGGCTGACGATCGAGGATCCCGAGGTCGGCATGCGCTTCTGGGTGAACGGTCGGCGGCTCGGCATCATCGAGAATCCGCTGATCGAGGAGGTGCCCTCGACCCTCATGAAGGGCATCACGCAGCGCAAGCGCTGGGTCGCCGGCTTCTTCCAGAGCCTCAACTCGCCGCTCAGGGAGATGGGCATGAGCCGCTGGCAGCGCTTCAAGGCGTGGCTGATCTTCCTGCCCTGCCTCTCCTTGTCGGTGAACGCGCTCGGCATTCCGATCGGAGTCTGGGCTATGTGGACCTGGCTCGACGGCACATCGATCCTGCCGCTATGGACGGTCGGCCTTGCCGCGTTCAACGTCGCGACCTACGCAGCGACGCTGTTGGCGATGTACCGGTCGACATGGAAGCGATCGGCGCTGGTGCTCGGCAGCTGGCGCGCTCGCCTGTGGTATTTGCTGCGCGTCAATCCGGTCTTCCTGTCGATCTGGTGGCTGGTCTGGCTGGTGCCGCTGTGGATCGGATATCGCATGTACGTCCACGACAGAGGTCTCGTGTGGGAGCGCACGGAGAAGATCAATGCCAATGAGCCGCTGATGCAGCAGCTGATGCGCTGAGGGGGTACCGCAAAGTCTGCGATCCTGGGTTGTCAAAATTGACCTCAGGTGCCGCAAGTCCGCGAGCCACGCACTGCCCACGCGTGGCACACAAAGGCGGTAACTTGGAAAGGGCAGTGTGGTTCATGTCTACGCGTCACGCACTGATCACGGGCGGAGCCGGCTTCATTGGATCCCATCTGGTTGACGAACTGCTCAAGCGCGGCTTCGAGGTAACCGTTCTCGACTGTTTGCTGCCGCAGATCCACGGTGACGCCGAGATGGCCGCCGACGGATGGCCGGTCTATCTCGATCGGGCCGCACGCCGCATCAAGGGAAACATCCTCGACGACGGCGTCTTCGTATCGAGTCTGGACGGCATCACGCATCTCGTTCACCTGGCTGCCTCGGTCGGCGTCGGCCAGAGCATGACGAACATCGCCGACTACACGCGCAACAACACCATGGCTACCGCGATCATGCTGGACGTGCTGTCGCGTAGCGGCCACGGCGTCGAACGCATCGCCGTGGCCTCGTCGATGTCGGTTTACGGCGAGGGCGAGTACTGGTCGGCAGCAGCAAAGACATCGCTCGCACCGCCGCTGCGCAGCGACGAGCAGCTTCGACGGAGATCGTGGGAGCTCACGCGGGAGGGCGACGGAAGCACGGAGACCCTGGAGCCGGTGCCGACCAAGGAAGAAAAGCCGCTGCATCCAGCCTCGATCTACGCAATCAACAAGCGCGACCATGAGGAGATGTTCCTGACGGTCGGTCGCGCGCTCGGTATTCCGACGACCGCCTTGCGGCTGTTCAACGCCTATGGCTCGCGCCAGGCCCTCAGCAACCCCTACACCGGCGTCGCCGCGATCTTCATCTCGCGGCTGCTCAACGGCGAGCCGCCGCTGGTGTTCGAGGATGGCGAGCAGCAGCGCGATTTCGTCCATGTCAAGGACGTGGCCGAAGCCTTCGCGACGGTGCTCGAAAGCGACAAGCGCATCTGGGGAGCCTTCAACGTCGGCAGCGGGCGGTCGGTTTCGGTCAACAGCATCGCCCGCACGCTGGCGCGCCTGCTGCGCAAGAACATCGCGCCACGCGTACTCAACCAATATCGGGTCGGCGACATCCGCCATTGCTTCGCCGATGTCTCGAGGATCGCGGAGACTTACGCTTTCCGGCCTCGGCGCGATTTCGAGGGCGGCATGGAGGAGTTGATCAGCTGGGTCACGACCGCGCGCAAGCCGATCGACCGCTCATCGCGCAGCATGGCCGAGCTCTCGCACGGCCGAATGGTGGTCTGAACCGGGGACCGACTCACCCACGGCGTGCCGCAGCGTGCTGCAGGGCATTGGCGATGGCATGGTACATCGGCTTGCGCCGCATCGAGCTGTTGAACGGCAATCCGCGGTTGAAACCCGGCGTCGACCCGTCCTTCCAGCTTCCCTGGTGACGGGCGAGATCTTCCAGTGTGACCCGTAGCCAGGAGTGGCGGTCGCTCATTCCCCAGGTCGACACGCCACGCACCGCAGGCTGCGCCAGGGCAATGTCGAGATAGCGGGCGGTTGCGTCGGCGACATCGCGGTCACGGCGATCGACCGGCTGAGCATAGTCGTATTCCTTGACGTCCAGTTCGGTGATCGCGATGAACAGGCCAAGGCCGGCGATGTCCTGCAGGAATGGCGCATAGACGACGGCCCGGACCGGCCCCTTCGACAGGTCGAGATGGGCCTGCAGTCCGACGCCGTCGAGCGGAGCGCCGGCTCGCTTCAGCCTCTCGAGCAGCTTCAGGAAATGGTAGCGCCTGTCGCTTTCGACCTTGCTGTCGGCCTCGAGAGCGAACTCGTTGATCATCAGTTCGGCGCCAGGAGCGAGACGCCGGGCCTCGTGAAGGGCACGCACAACGTAGTCGGGCCCGAAGGCCTCCAGGAACACGCTGCCGCGCAGTCCATCCATGCGATACCCGGTCTCGATCGGCTCGTTGACGACGTCCCATTGGCCGATCGTGCCGCGATACCGGGATAGCACCGCCTCCATGTAGCGCTGCACCAGCGTCCAGGAGCGTTGGCTGCGAAGCTGGGCCTGCGCCCAGTCAGGCACGCTGCCGTGCCACAGCAGGGTGTGACCGCGCATGCGCAGGCCTTGCTGGACGGCGAAGCTCAGCAAGTCGTCGATCGGCCCAAACCGAAAAGCTTCCGGCGACCGCTCGACGGCATCCCACTTCAGCGCGAATTCCGGGGTCAGGCTCACGCATTCGCGCAGGACCGTGCCCCGCAAGTCTGCCTCGGCGAGGATGTCCTCGATACGAACGGCCGCTCCGAAGTAACGGCCGCTGCGCGCGGCGAGCTGAGACAGCGAATCGTCCGATACTGCCGATGCCGGCCCGCTCCCGGTGGCACCGAAGAGACCCAACATCGCAGCCGAGGGGAGAAGCCGCCGGCGCGTCATGTGACGAAGCAAACGACCCCCTCTTCGGCAAACGTCATTCAGGCCCGCAGAAAAAAGCCCAGGCGGAATGAGTTGTGGCAGACACCTCATCCACCCGGGCCAGCATTGCCGACAATGGGGAAGAGCAGGGCAATGCCAATGCGATAACAATACCCGCTGCTCATCACTCGAAGCATTGGGACTTGAGCCGCCCAGGCGAGCGATGCGCCGATCTTTCCGCGACCCCTGCGCGATTCGCATCGACTTCGATCCCGATCACCGCTGGACTGCCGAACCGAGATCAGAGAACCAGTCCATGCAGCGTCGAGACGCGTCAGTCCCGCGAATAAACGATGGCCTTCACCATCACGCCGCTGACTCCGCGATCAAGTCGACCTTTGGCCTTCTCCGGTGTCTGATCTTGGCGCCGTCGTCTTCCAGCCGACAGCCGAAACATGCGCGGCCCTCATCGAAGGCGGCCTGCTACGCCTTGTTGGAAGGCAGAACGGAGATACCTACACCTTGAATACCCGGCCCTCCGCACGCCGTTGGCACTGAAGCGGGCTGGTCGATTTTCGATGCTCACTGGTCTGGTTGGTTCCCTGGGGGGCGCCTTGATCACCGAGAGGACACAGGTTGTGGGACGTACTCCGCTATATGTGAAAGTGTGGGGCGTAGGGTGTGACGGGAGCGGGAGATGGAAGGGGCAATCAGGACTAAGTACGTTCAGATCGGTCTGAGTCCCGATGCTGTATCGAAGGACTTGGACGACGAGTTGCTCGTGCGCGCAGCGCTCGAGCGATTCTCCAATGAGCTGAGTGCTCACCAGTATTTGGAGGGCATCATCTGGCCGGACGGCGCGAGATGTCCACACTGCGGTGGGACCGAGCGCGTCGGCAGGCTCAATGGCGCCTCAACGCGGCTTGGCACGTACAAGTGCTATGCCTGTCGCAGGAGCTTCTCGGTGACTCACGGCACCTTGTTCATGTCCAGCCATGTTCCGGTGCACAAATGGTTGCAGGCGATCTACCTCACCGGCGGCGGCACCAAGAACATTCGACCGCACCAGTTGCAGCGAATCCTGAACGTGTCGTTCAAGACTGCGTCATTCATCCTCCGACGCATCAGCGAAGCCGCCGCCTCGGCGGAACAGATCCAATCTCCCACTGGGACGGATACAGTCGCTACGATCATCCCAACGAGCGACTCTGCTGCGAAGCAGTCGACTCCGTAAGGCACAATCCGTCGAGCTGGTTGCAGCTGCACGAACCGTGCTTTAGCCGGGCGACGACGACGCCATCGCCGCCTGGAGGCGGGGGAGCAGGCCCCAAAGCTGCCGATTCAACTGGCGCAGCGTGTCGTCGACCTCGACGAGAGTTCGCATGCGTTTCCCGTCGAGCGGCTGCCGATCACCGAACGAGACCCGCCCTTTTTTCTCGATGAAGCGCAACATCTGCGTATGCGTGATCTGGCCCTGCTCGTTCACCAGATACATGGCATGCATGAACTCGTTGCGGATGCGGTTTGCGTCGTTGAAAAGCTCGATCGTTTTGTCGATCTCGGCTCGGGCGGCGGGGTCGTGCAGATGCAGCAACGAGAGTCGGCGCACAAGGTCGAGGCGCGCCCGGGTGGTATTGAGGGTCGAGAAGACGACGGCTGCCGAACGCTCATCCGTTCTCAGAAGCAGCATCATCACATAGATCAGCAAGCTCTCGTTGTTCGACCAGCTGAACACGAGCTGGCCGATCAGCGTCATGAGATTCTGGCGGTCGGCAGCTGTGTCGCGCGCCGCCTTTTCAATCGCTGCAAAGTCGGGAGGCTTCGGCAGCATGGTCGCCGAGGACGGCACGTTCGGCGGCGAAACCGGGCGGCCGTCCCGCATAGCGGGTGGACCGGCCGGGCGACCTTGCCCGTTGTCCTTGAGGATGAGTTTCCGGAGGACCTCCTCGAATCTCGCCCCCTCGTCGGAATGCAAGGTGTTCTTGATCCTGTCGACGAAGGCTGCGAATTGCGCATCGCTGTGGGCGGAAGGTCGTTTCCTCGGCACGTCGTCAGGCCACGAATGAGACTTACTATCGCAAAAGTAGTGCGCTCGGTCAATCACCCAAATGTACCCGCAGCTGCCATACTGCACCTGGATTACATATATCTATTATGGAGATTGAGACGATGGATTTCGGCATCGCGCTGCCAACAGCGGCAGACTCCTGGAAGGTCACCAAGGAAGCCGAGGAGCTGGGCTTCACCCATGCTTGGTTCTACGACACCCAGATGCTGAGCGCCGACTGCTTCGTCGCCATGGGGGCCGCGGCAGTGCATACGAGGCGCATTCGGCTGGGCACCGGCGTGCTGGTGCCGTCGAACCGCATCGCACCAGTCGCGGCCAATGCGCTGGCGACGCTGAACCAGCTTGCGCCCGGCCGCATCGACTTCGGCGTCGGTACGGGCTTCACGGCGCGGCGTGCCATGGGCTTCGGCGCCATCAAGGTCAAGGACATGGAGACCTACATCCATCAGGTTTATGGCCTGCTGCGCCGCGAGACCGTCGATTTCGAGATGGAAGGGCAGACCAAGAAAATCCGTTTCCTCAACCCCGAGTTGCCACTGTTCAATACCGGGGACCCGATCGCCCTGCATCTGTCGGCCTTCGGGCCGCGCACCCGTTCGCTGACGGCCAAGCTCAGGGCGGGCTGGATCGACTTCGTCGGCAAGGTCGAGAACGGCGTCAAGGAAGTCGAGGCGATGCGCGACGCCTGGACCAAGGCGGGCCATGCGGTCGGCGACCTGCAGGCCACTGCCTTCGCCTTGGGCTGTGTGCTGAAGGACGGCGAGGCCGCCAACTCACCGCGCGCCGTGGCGCAGGCTGGACCGCGCGCCGCCGTGATGCTGCATCGCGCCGCCGACGAGGCGCTGGCCGGCCTGGCACCGGGCGTGGCCATGCTGTCGACGCCGGAGATCCAGGCCTATATCGAGATGGCGCGCGGCTTCGAGCCCAAGGACGCTCCGTATCTCGAGAACCATCGCGGCCACCTGATGTTCGTGAAGGAAGAGGAGAAGAAGTTCATCACCGCCGACCTGATCGCCAACACCTCGTTCACGGCAAGCGAGGCCGAGATCAAGAAGCGCATCGAGGCCCTGCGCGGCGCCGGCTACACCCAGTTCACCATCCAGCTCGTACCCGGCCAGGAACACGCACTGGCCGACTGGGCAAAGATCCGCAAGGCCTTTGCTTAGACGTCTTGCCGGACCGCGGGCCTGGAGGCCCGCGCTCCGGCAAGACTCTAAAGACTGAGATTGAACGCAATCGAGATGCGTTCGGCGGTGCCGTTATAGGGCCGCACCTGGTGGATCATCCAGGCGGGGAACATCACCAGCCGGCCGGCCCTGGGCCGGATGCGCTCGGTGGCGCCTGCCGTCAGGCCGCCCGGCATGGCGTAGCCGAGATGCGGCGCGTTCATCGCCGGCAAGGGCCCGCGCGGGTCCATGAACTCGAGCTCACCGCCTAGCGACGGATCGGCGTCGATGCCACCGTCGTCGACATAGTAGACGCCCGACCAGAAGGCGCCGGGGTGGGAATGGAACTCGTTGCCGTGGCCGCTGCGGTTGACGTTCGCCCACATGTTGCCGTGCCACGTCACGGCAAAAAATCCCGGATGAGGACCGCTGCCCGCGTTGCCCTTGCGATCGGTCGTCACACGGTTGGCGACGTTGCGGCCGACGGCCATCAGCTTGATCGCCGGCGCGCCGCCCCAGCGATCCATGTCCCAACTCGACTGCCAGCCGCCGAGATTGGAGTGCTGCGTGGTGGGATGCGTCTTCTCGCGTTCAATGATGACGCGACGCAATTCACTGTTGAGCGTCGCCGCCTCAGGTACATCGAAGGTAACGAGTGGGGTCGCAAACAGCGGAACGATTTCAGGCGCAGTACTGCTCATTTGTCGGCAAAGTGTGCAGTTGCACTGACAACTGCACTTTATATTTGGGCAGTGCACCTATGCGCGTTCGACGACTTCAACTTTTCGAGAGAGCACAGCAAGTGAACTGTTACAGCTCGGCATAAGGACGGATCACCGTATCGCCGAAGCGGGCCAGGCTCTCCTCGAGGTTCGGCATGAAGGGACCGATCGGCAAGACGATGCGATCGACGCCGCGCCGCCGGCGCTCCTCGATGGCGGCCCGCGGCTCGACAGTCGAGCTGGGCAGCAGGTCGGGACAACCGGCAATCATCTCGATGGCTGCCGGATCGCGACCGGCATCTGCCGCAGCGCGGCGCGCCACGTCGAACAGCGGAAAAGTATCAACCTGGGAGCCGATGGACGGGAAAAAGCCGTCGCCCAGGCGGCCGGCGCGGCGCGCGGCTGCTTCGGAATGGCCGCCGACGACGACGGGGACGCGGCCGATCGGCTTGGGATTACAGCTCACTTCCTTGAAAGTGACGAACTCACCCGAAAACGTTGCACCATCCCCGGCCCACAGCGCCTTCATCGCGGCGACGTATTCGTCGGCCCGCCGGCCGCGCCGTTCGAAGGGCACTCCCATGGCCTGGAACTCTTCCTTGAGCCAGCCGACACCGATGCCGAGCTCGAACCGCCCGCCACTCATGTAGTCGAGGGTGGCGACCTGCTTGGCCAGAACCAGCGGGTCACGTTGCGGCAGGATGACGACGCCGGTCAGGAAGCGCAGCCGGGTCGTTACGGCGGCGGCATAGGCGATCCAGATCAGGGGATCGGGAAAGGCGCCGCCGCGGCCGACCGGCAGGCGGCCGGTCGCCGAATAGGGGTAGGTCGAGCTGTAATTGTCTGGAAAGACCACATGGTCGACCGCCAGCACCGAATCGAAGCCGGCCGCTTCGGCGAGCCGCGCCAACCGGGCGGCGCCGGCGAAGTCGGGAAAGGTGTTGTTGCCGAAATGCAGGGCGAACTTCATGGCGTCACCAGCCGAGATCGCGGCGGATGCGCGCCGCCGTTTCGAGATGCCGGTCGTGATCGCCAGCAAAGCGCAGCACAAGGTGTGTCGCGCCGGCGTCGGCGTAGGACTTTAGCCAAGCCGCGGCCTCGCCCGCCGGGCCGGCGAAGCTCTTCTGGCGCTTGCGCGTCTCCAGCGGATCGACGCCGTAATATTCCTTCAGGTAGACGTTGAGCTTGTCGTCGGCGCGTTGGACGTTGTCGTCGATCGACAGCGTGCAGTACATCGCCGCCGTCAGCGTCGAGGGATCGCGGCCGGCGGCCTTCGCCGCTGCGACCACCTCGGCCCATTCCGGCGCATAGTCCTTGGCGAGCGGGCTGTTGGGGAACCAGCCGTCGAAGAACTTGCCGACGCGTTCGCGCGACGCTTTGACCGCGCCCGCGACCCAGATCGGCGGTCCGCCGGGGCGATGCGGTGTCGGGCCAAGCACGCTCGCTTCGACCTTCCAGCGCCCTGGCGACCCCGGCTTCGGCCAGGTGACAGGCTTGCCGGTCCACAGCGCGCGGCAGAGCGCCATGCCCTCGACCAGGCGGCCGACACGCTTGTCAAACGGCACGCTCGCCGCCGTGAACTCGGCGCGTATGTTGGGCACGTCAGCGGCGATGCCGATGCCCAGGATCACGCGCCCCTCGGCGATGCGATCGAGCGTCGCCACCTGCTGGGCCAGCACGACGGGATTTCGCAGAGCAGGCAGCAGCACGGCGGTGCCGAGCTCGGGCTTCCGGGTGCGGGCGGCGACGGCGGCCAGCAAGGTCAGCGGATCATGCCGTGGTCGCGCCAGCAGCGAATCGCCGACCCACAGGGAATCGTAGCCCAATCCTTCGGCCTTTTCAGCCAGCGCCAGCAGCGAGCCGGTTTCGTCGCGTCCTTCCATGACCCGCTCGCGCGTTGGCAGCAGGTAACCCACTCTAGGCATCGCGTTTCCTCTGGCTGAGTTGTTGTTGGTATAGTTTGCGCGGGAAGCGGAGGAAACGGCAATGAAATTGGGCCTGTCGATCGGCTATTCGCGCGCGCATCTCGACATCCCGGTCAAGCTGATCCAGCGCGCCGAGGAGCTGGGCTACGATTCGGTGTGGACCGCCGAGGCCTACGGCTCGGATGCCGTGACGCCGCTTGCCTATCTCGCGGCGCTGACCAAGCGCATAAAGCTCGGCACGGGCATCATGCAGCTCGCCGCGCGCACGCCGGCCAATGCGGCGATGTCGGCGGCGACGGTCGATGCCATGGCGGGCGGCGGGCGCTTCATAGCCGGGCTCGGCGTGTCGGGCCCGCAGATCGTCGAAGGCTGGTACGGCGAGCCGTGGGGCAAGCCCTACTACCGGATGAAGGACTACGTGGCGATCATGCGCAAGATCTTCCGCCGCGAGGGGCCGGTGACGCATGACGGCAAGGAGTACACCCTGCCCTACAATGGACCGGGCGCGATGGGGATCGGCAAGCCGTTGAAGTCGATCCTGCACATGAACCCCGACATCCCGATCTATCTCGCCACCGGCAACGAATCGACGGTCAAGCTCACCGCCGAGATCGCCGACGGCTGGCTGCCCATGGGCTTCATGCCGGGCGCCATGGACGAGTACCGGCCGTGGCTCGAGGAAGGATTCAGGCGCGCGGGCAATGGCAAGAGCATGAAGGACTTCGCCATCACCGCTTCGGTGCATGTCGAGGTCGAGAACGACGTGAAAGCCGCGCTGGCCAAGCTGAAGCCGGAAGTGGCGCTTTATGTCGGTGGCATGGGCCACAAAGATAAGAACTTCCACAACGACATCATGGTGCGCCGCGGCTTCGGCGACGCCGCCAAGCGCATCCAGGAATTGTACCTGGCGCATCGCAAGGACGAGGCGATCGCCGCGGTGCCCGACGAATGGGTCGACATGAAATCTCTGGTCGGGCCGCCGGCGCGCATCCGCGAGCGCTATCGTGCGTGGGAGGATTGCGGTGCCGAGACCATCAGCGTCCGTTCGCGCCAGCCCGAGGCCATCGAGGTCATGGCGCAAGCTGCGCGCCTCAACTGAAGGAGTGTTTCATGAAAGTCGGAGTCTTCGCGACGTTCATGTCGCCCCAGGCGACGCCAAAGATGATCATGGACTTCGGCCGGCGCGCCGAGAATGCCGGTCTCGAGTCGATCTGGATGGGCGAGCACGTGGCACTGTTCGACAAGAACACCTACGGCTATCCCGGCTCGAAGGACGGCCGCATCCCCGTGCCCGAGGGCGGCGGCATGCTCGACGTCACGGCGACCTTCGGTTTCCTGGCTGCGGCGACGACCAAGCTTCGGCTCGGCACCGGCGTTGCCCTGGTGCCGCAGCGCAATCCCATCTACACGGCCAAGGAGATGTGCACCCTGGACTGGCTCAGCGACGGGCGCATCGACTTCGGCATCGGCGTCGGCTGGAACAAGGAAGAGGTCGAGGCCTGCGGCTATCGCTGGGAGGATCGCGGCAAGCGCTGCGATGAGTTCCTGGAAGTGATGCGGAGGCTGTGGACCGAGCCGGTCGTCGATTTCTCCGGCAAGTGGGTCAAGTTCGCGACCCTGCGGATGGACCCCAAGCCGATCCAGAAGCCGCATGTGCCGATCATCGTCGGCGGCTACGCCGACGCCGCCTTCGCCCGCGCCGTGAAGTTCGGCGCCGGCTGGTATGGCTTCAACCTCGACCCGGCACGGGCCAAGACGATGCTCGACAAGCTCGACACCGCTTTCGCCAAGGCCGGCCGCAAGCGTGATTCCGCGTACGAGATCATCATCACGCCGCCGATGAACATGGCGCCCGATCACGTGAAGCAATACGCCGATCTCGGCGTGCACCGGCTGATCCCGAACCTGGGCAGCCAGCGCCCGGACAAGATCGACCAGCGCCTGCCCGAGATCGAGAACGTGGTGAAGCTGGCTGCTTAGACGAGAATCACTCGACTACGTCGTCGGCGCGCAGCAGGACGGCGGCCGGCAGCGACAGGCCCAGCGCCTTCGCCGTGCGGGCGTTGATCACCAGCTCGAACTTGGTCGGCCGCTCGACAGGTAGATCGGCGGGCTGGGCGCCCTGCAGGATCTTACCGACCATCGTGCCGGTCTGCTGAAAGGTACCGAGCAAGTTCGGCCCATAGGACAGCAGGCCGCCAGCCCGCGCGATCTCAGAAAACAGCGTGGCGATCGGGATGCGATGGGCGAGCGCCAGCTCGGCGATCAGCTTGGGGTTGGTGCCGAAGATGGGCGAGGAAAGGATGACCACGGCCTCGGGATTAAGTTCGTCGGCCTTGCTGAAGGCGTGCTGCAGCTCGGCGATCGCCGGGACCTCGACCACGGATATCCTGACCTTCAGCAGCTCGCTGGCTGCCTTCACGGCGGCGAGCTGGGTCGGGCCGGTTGCCGGATCCCAGAACACCATCGCGTGCGACAGCGCGGGGAGAGCCTCCTTCAGCAGCTCCAGCCATTTCATGCCGAAGTCCGGAAAGTCGGAGAACACGCCGGTGATGTTGCCGCCGGGCCGGGCCAGGCTCGCCACGAAGCCGCTGCGGATCGGATCGCTCTCGAGGTCGTTCGCGACAATGGGCAGCGTTGTCGTGGCCGCCTTGGCGGCGGCGACGGCCGAGGGGCTTATGGCGAGGATGGTATCGACCTTGCTGTCGACCAGACCCGTAGCAAGCGACGGGAGCTTCGCCGGGTCGCCCTCGGAGGCCTTGACCACGACTTCGACGCGATCGGCATTGACGTAGTTCACCGCCGCCATGCCTTCGCGCAAGGCGGCGATGCGCGTCGGCGTCACGCTGACGACTCCCGGGTAGAGAAAGCCGATCCGGGCAGGCCGGCCAGCCGCCTGGCCACGCGCGACCAGCGGCCAAAGCAGCGGTGCTGCCGCGAGCATGGAAGCGACCTGACGTCTTACGATGCCTCTTGCCACACTCCGTCCCCGTCCTCCCGACCCGACGGGACGATATCACCAAGTGACGGCGGCTACTTCGACAAACCGAGGCGATAGACGCGATCCGCAGTGCCGCTGAAGATCGCCCTCTTTTCGTCGGCCGAGGCGCCGGCCGTCAGGCGCTTGAACATGTTCCACAGCGCCGGCATGCCGATGCCCATCTTCTCGACCGGGTAGTTGCTCTCGACCATGCAGCGGTCGGGACCGAACAGGTCGATGCAGGTCTTCACGTACGGCCCCCAATAGCCGGCGAGCGCTTCGGACGATGGCGGCGCGGGCAGCTTGCCATAGTCGTAGGCGGCGAGCCGCATGGTGACGCCGCCGAGCTTCACCGACACGTTGGGACACGTGGCGAGCTCGGTCATCGAGGCCTTCCAGTTGGCGAAGACCTCGTCCTTCTTGCCGGCGTAAGGGCCGTAGCCCAGCGGCCCACCCATGTGACACATCACTATGCCGGCGTTCGGAAACGCGCGCGCAAGGTCGACGACCTCGCCGAGCTGCGGATGGAACACCCAGGCATCGAGCACCAGGCCCAACCGCTCGAGCTGCTTCATGCCGGCACGGACCTCGGCCCGCATGTACTCGCCAGGACCGGACACGCCGTGGCTGTTGCCGATGATGGGATCGGCATCCCAGCCGCCGGAGTAGCGGATGCCGCGGAAGCGGCCGCCACCGGCCGCGATCTCAGCCTCCAGCACGGCGCCAACGCGATGGCCCAGCGCGAGATCGGCGTAGCCTACGATGCCGCGGCAGATGCGCGAGGGCCCGTAGCGGCCGCTGTCGCTCATGGCGGCAACGCCGGCCACGAACTCGACCTCGCCGACGGGCCTCATTTCCTCCGGCCCGCTTGAGCGGTACATCGATCGGCATTCGTCGAACACCGTGGCGACGATGTTGTGGCCGGTGTTGAGGTCGGCCAGCAGCTCGTCGAGCAGGTAGCGGAAGCCCGGGAAGTCCCACAGGTGATGATGAGTGTCGACGATCGCCAGATCGGGCTCGAGGATGGGCTCGATCGCCGCCTTGGCGTGCCAGGCCTCGTCGGGCTTGTAGATGCGGCCGAAGCGCGTCGGCTCGCTGCGATCGCGCGCGCCGCTCTGGAACATCGAGCCCAAGCCGGACGTCGTTTCCTTCGCCATGGCTGTCAGCCCTCCGCGATCAGCCGCGCGAGGGCAACAGGTTCGCTCAGCATCGGATAATGGCCGGTATCGAGCTCGTGCCAGCGGCCTTTCAGCGTCTCGCAGCAGCGACGCTGATGGGCGACCGGTGGGTTGGTGCTCTGCTTGCACCAGATCACCGAGGCATTCCACGTCTGGCCCCAGAAGCGTTCCAGCTTCACCGGCTGGGTCATGGCGGCGATGGGATGCATGGTGCAGCGCTCGATGGCCCAGGCGCGCAAAGCCGGGTCGAGATCCTTGAACAGGCGGTTCTCGAAATCCTGCCGAGAAGGACCGCTGGTCAGCTCGGTATTGACCGCGGTCGGACGCTTGACGATGTCGGGCAGTGCCTCGCCGTTCATCAGCGCCAACGCGTCGGCGAACACCACACGGGCGACGCGCTCGCGCGCCAGCTCGGCCGCGCGCGCCATCACCATGCCGCCGGTGCTGGTGCCGGCCAGCACGACATCCTTCAGGTCTTCGTAGAACAGGAAGTTGGCGACCTCTTCGGCGTGACTCTCGGTGGTGATGCCGGCGCGCACCTGGCCCTTGCGCTCGGCGCAGCCATCGAGCGTCGGCGCGAACACCCGATGGCCCTTGGCCAGAAGCTGCTCCACGGTGGGTTTCCAGATCCAGCCGCCTTGATAGGCGCCATGGATCAACACGAACGTGGTCATGTCACTCCCCCTTCACTTTCACGCCGGCCATCTGCTCGAAGATCTTTACGACCGCCGAGCCATCCTGCTTGTTGAGCCCTTGCGCGCGGGCCATCTGGTAGACCTGCTGCGTGACGTTCGCGAGCAGAACGGGCACGCCCAGCCGCTTGGCAAAGGCGGTCTCGAGCTCCTGGTCCTTGTAGGAGATGTCGATCGTGCCGCCGGGCTCGTAGTCGCCCTTGAGGATGCGCGGCACACGCAGCTCCCAGGCCGCGCTGGCGCCGGTCGAGACCTTCACCACCTCGTAGATCGTCTCGGGATCGAGGCCGGCCTTGACGCCCAGCACCAGCGCCTCGGCCACCGCCACGGTGTTGACCTGGACCAGCATGTTGTTGACCAGCTTCATGGCGAGCCCGCTGCCTAGCGGCCCGACATGGAAGGTGCGGTTGCCCATCGCCTTGAACAGGTCCTCGCACTTGGCGACGGTCTCCTTATCGCCGCCCACGATCACCGACAGCTCTCCCGACTGGGCGCGGCCCGTGCCGCCGCTCACCGGCGCGTCGACCATGGCGATGCCCTTGGCTAAAAGTTGCTCGGCGATCTCGCGCGCGGCGAAGGGATCGATGGTCGACATGCAGACCACGACATGGCCAGGCTTGGCGCCACGGATGATGCCGCGTTCGCCCGTGATCACTTCTTTCGCCTGATCCGTGGTCTCGACGATCAGGATGGTGCGGTCGACCGCCGCCGCCACCGCCTCGGCGTTGCCCGCGAGCTCGGCGCCCTTGGCGCGCACCGCGGCGGTTTTGCTCTGGTCGATGTCGTGCACCACCAGCTTGTGGCCGGCTTTCGCGAGATTGAGGGCCATCGGCCCGCCCATGGCGCCGAGCCCGATGAATCCGACCTTGCCGGCCATTGTTTCCTCCTCAGATGACGTCGGATGACAGATATGGCGTCACACACCGCCCGTAACATCGATCGTCAGCCCCGTGACGAAATCGGCGTCGGACGAGGCGAGAAAGCAGATCACGTTGGCCTGGTCGGCCGCCTCGGCGACGCGACGCAAGGGCGTGCGCTCGATCTCCTCGGCCTGTGACGACTGCGAGCGCTTGTCCCAATGAGGCCGGATGCGCTCGGTCAGCGTGATCGAAGGGGCGATGGCGTTGACGTTGATACCGTCGGGCCCGAGCTCGAAGGCGAGCTTGCGGGTGAAGGCGATGATGCCGCCCTTGGCCGCGGCATAGGCGCTGGAGCTGTTGAAGGAGAGGCCGCGGCCGGCAATCGAGGCCAGGTTCACGATCTTGCCGCTGCGCTTCTTCTTCATCACCGGGATCACGGTGTGGGTGCAGAGGAAGGTGGCGTCGAGGTTGAAGGCGATGAGCTTCTGCCAGTCGGCGAAGCTCAGCTGCTCGGTCGTGGCCTGCGGGTTGGCGATCACCGTGCTGCCGCCCACCGCGTTGACCAGGATGTCGATGCCGCCGTGGTCGTGCGCCGCCTTGGCGATCAGCTTCTCGACCTGTTGCGGGTCCAGCGCGTCAACAAGCTCGCCCTGCACCTTGCCGCCCGATTTGCCGGCGGCTTCCTTGAGCGACGGCACGGCCTCGTCGAGATGGCCCTGGTTGTTGTCGGCCACGATCACGGCGGCGCCTTCGCCTACCATGATCTTGGCCGTGGCGCGGCCGATGCCGTTGGCGCCCGCGGTGATCAGCGCGACCTTGTTCTTGAAGCGCATCAGATCACCTTGCGCACGATGTGATGGCGGTTGGTGGTGAACGGCCGCACCTCGGACGGCCAGCGTCCCTTCTCGCCCGCCTCCGCCCATTCCTTGCTCAACAGCACGTCGGGGCTGTCGAGCTCGTAGATCGCCATGTAGGTCGGCGCGCCCGCGCCATCGAGCACCTTGCGCTGGCCCGCGATGTTGAAGGCGGCCGGCTCGGTCTTCATGCGCGTAACGCCGCGCACGCCCGGCACCTTGGAGAGCAGGGGCACGTGCTCGGTGTCGTAGACCTCGTTGAACAGCGCCTCTTTCTCCTTCGCCACATCCATGCTGACGATGAAGAGATACTTCCCGGCGATTGGCATGTTTTCCTCCCGAGTGCGCGGCTAGGATAGCCTTCAAACGCCAGCCAGGGGAAACGACCATGAAGATCGGTGCCGTGATGTTCTTCACTGCGGATTCCATGCAGCCGGCGCCACTGGCGCGGGTGCTGGAAGAGCGCGGCTTCGAATCGCTCTGGGTGCCCGAGCACACGCATATCCCCTCGTCCCGCAAAACGCCCTATCCGGCAGGCGGTCCGTTGATTCGGCCCTACTACGACATCATGGATCCCTTTTTGGTGCTGAACACGGCCGCGACGGTGACCACCAAGCTCAAGGTCGGCACCGGCATTGCACTCCTGACGCAGCGCGATCCCATCGTCACCGCCAAGGTCGTGTCGACCATCGACCAGCTCAGCCAAGGCCGCTTCCTGTTCGGTGTGGGCAACGGCTGGAACCAGGACGAGATCGAGAACCACGGCACCGTCTTCGAGAGCCGCCACAAGCTCGCGCGCGAGCGCATGGAGGCGATGCAGGCGATCTGGACGCAGGAAGAGCCCGAGTATCACGGCGAGTTCGTGAACTTCGACAAGATGAAGCAGTGGCCAAAGCCCTTCCACAAGCCCTATCCGCCGATCATCGTCGGCGGCGCCTTCCCCTATGCGGCGCGGCGCGCCATCCGCTACGGCAACGGCTGGATCCCGCGCGCCGACCGGCTGGAGAAGGACGGTGTGGGCGTGATCATCGACAAGTTCCGTGTCATGGCCAAGGAGGCTGGGCGCGATCCGGCGAGCCTGCCCATCACCATCTTCCGCGTGCCCGAGGTGCTCGACCAGCTGAAGTTCTGCCAGGAGATCGGGGTCGATCGCGTCACCTTCACCCTGCCGGCGGAGAAAGAGGACAAGCTGATGCCGATCATCGACCGCTGGACCGAGCTCAAGCGCCAGCTCGGCGGCTGACCCGTGAGCGTCAAGTTCGGGCTGTCGCTCAGTTTCCAGACCAACCCCGGCCTCAACGAGGCCTGGGACACCTCTTATCGCGAGAGCCTGGAACTCGCGAGCGAAGCCGATCGGCTCGGCTTCGATTCGATCTGGGCCAGTGAGCATCACGGCGAGGCCGACGGCTACTGCCCCTCGCCCGTCGTCGCCTGCGCCGCCCTCGCCGTCGCCGCTCCCCACTGCCGCATCGGCCAGGGCGTGGCGTTGGCGCCGTTGTACGGCCATCCATTGCGGCTGGCCGAGGACCTGTCGGTGGTCGACAACATTTCCGGCGGCCGCATCGAAATCGGACTGGGGCAAGGCTATCGTCCGGCCGAGTTCGAAAGCTTCGGCTGGAATTTCAAGACACGCACCAGAGCCTTCGAAGAGTCGCTCGATATCCTGGGACTCGCCTGGCGCGGCGAGCGCTTCGACTACGAGGGGCGCATCTACAACGTGAAAGGCGGCCTGCTGCGGCCACCGCCGATCAAGCCCGGTCCGCTGCCGCTCTGGGTCGGCGCCGCCGCGCCGGCGGCGCGCGCGCGTGCGGTGCGCTACCGCGCCGGTCTCATCGTCGCGCCGTTGATCGAGCTGCAGCACCTCACACGGCAGATCAAGTCATACGATGACGAGGCCGAGCGGCAGGGCGCCGGGTCGCTGCCGCATTCGTTGATGCGCGAGGTTTTGGTCGGCGACTCCGCGGCCGATGCGATCAAGCGGCACAAGCCCTACATCGATCACGTCTATCGCGTGCAGTACGCGCCCGAGCGCACAGGCCAGACCTACATCGATCCGGCGACCGGCGAGCGCAAGCCGCTGACCGGCGACAATCCGATGTATCTCTCGGAAGCCTTCATGCAGGATCGCTGGTTCCTCGGCACGCCGGCCGAGATCGCGGCCAAGATGATCGAATGGCTGCCGCGCTTCTCACTGACCCACTTCATCTTCCAGGGCCGCCAGCCCGGCATGACCTTGCGTCATGCCGTCGACAGCCTGGAGGCCCTGGCGAAGGGCGTTCTGCCCGTCGTTCGAGCTAAACTGTCATCCCGAGCGTAGCGAGGGATCTTTACTCGTTGCCTTAAAGATCCCTCGCTTCGCTCGGGATGACACCGTTGTCGTAGCTGCTAGCTGATCGGATCGAGCACGACGACCGGGATCTCCCGGTTGGGAACCTTCTTCTGGTAGTCCTCGTAGGGCGGCCAGAACTCGTTGGCGAGCTTCCACAGCTTCGCCCGCTCCTCGCCGCTGGCCGTGCGCGCCCGCACCTTGATCTTGTCGGTGGCGACCTGGATCTCGACCTCGGGGTTGGCCAGGATGTTCTTGTACCAGCCGGGATGATCGGGCGCGCCGCCCTTGGATGCGACGATGATATAGCTGTTGCCCGATTTGCCGTAGAACAGAGGGAAGATGAACTTCTCGCCCGACTTGCGGCCGGTGGTCGTGAGCAGCAGCGACGGCACGCTGAGCTCCGGCCGGTCGGGCTGCTTGATGGTGTATATGTGCCCCTGCTTGCCGCCGCTCGACAGGTAGAGGTTGGTGTGGTCGACCATCCACTTCGGCAGGTTGGGGGCGAGTTTGGCTTCGGTCATGACTGATCTCCTTACGCGGGCAGTTTACGCGGGAAGGCGCGTCGACTGCCAGGTTACCATCTGCCAGCGCCCGTCGCGCCTGGCATAGACGTCGGTGAAGCGCACGCCGAAGGCATTGGGCGTCCCGTTCGACGTCACCTTGATCTGGCAGGTTCCCGTCAGCACCACCGTGTCGCCGAGGTCCTGCGCCTTGACGTCGGACGGCTCGACGCTGGTGTAGACCGTGGAGCCCGAGACCATGTTGTCCAAAAGGCTTTTCTTGGTGTCGAGCCGGGCCGACGAGTGGGTATAGATGAGGTCGTCGGCCAGCACCGACTGCAACGTGGCGACGTCCTTCTTGGCCATCGCCTGCATGCGCTTCTTGTCGAGATCGATGACGGTCTCAGCATTACCGGCCATGCAGGCCTCCTCAGTAGTTCAGCTTCAGGCCGGGCGTGGGCCACTGCATGACCCCGAGCTGGCCCTTGTCCGACAACGTGATATAGGCAGTCCGGCGATCATTTCCACCGAAGCAGATGTTGGTCGGATAGACATCCGGCATCTTGACCTCGCGCACCACCGCGCCGGCCGGCGAGAACTCGGTGATCTTGCCGGTGGTCAGCGTCGCCACGCAGATATTGCCGTTCTCCAGCACCGCCATGCTGTCGAAGCGCGCCGGGCCGGTGACGCCGCCGATGACACGGCCACTGTGATGGGCGAACGGTGCCGGCTTTTTGAGCACGCCCGGCCCCTCGATATCGAACGCCCACAGCCAGGCGCCCTCGGTGTCGGCGACGTAGAGCGTCTTGCCGTCGGGCGACAGGGCGCAGCCGTTGGGGCTGAGGATCGGATAGGCGATGCAGGTGATCTTCGAGCCGTCGGGCAGGGCATAGTAGAGCCCGCCATGGTCGCGATGACGGGCGTGGCGCTTGCCGAGATCGGTGAAATAGAACCCGCCCTGCTTGTCGAACACCAGGTCGTTGGGCGCGGAGAGCTTGTGGCCGTCGCACTCGGCGTAGAGTGTCTTCGCCTCGCCCGTCTTCGCATCGAGCCGCTGGATCGAGCCGCCCTCATAGCCGGCATGCGCCCCTTGGCTCATCGACGTGCCTTCGACATAGCGCGCGCCGCCGTTGTTGCAGAGATAGAGCGCGCCGTCCGGCCCGATCGCGAGCCCATTGGGCCCGCCACCGCACTCCGAGAACACAGAGGATTTGCCGTCGGCCGCGACGCGCGAGCAGCGGCCGTTGCGGATCTCCGTCAGGATCACCGCCCCGTCGGGCATGACGACAGGGCCTTCGGGAAAGCCGAAACCGCTCGCCAGGATCTTCACATCGCTCATGTCAGGCCGCCGCTTTCTCGGCCTTCGCCGGCTTCCAGGATTTCACCACCGGCAGCACTTCCTTGGCAAAAAGCCTGAGGCCGCGCTCCGACACTTCCAGGGGCGTGCCGCCGAAGCGGAACGCGACATTCATTTCGAAGTCGCCGACGACCTTCCGCCGCGCCTCGAGGCCGCGCAGGATCTTGTCGGGTGGCCCCCAGGACGCGGCCTGCATGAAGCCGTTGACCGCGCCTTCCAGACCGCCCTTGCGGGCGATCTCGGCCTTCTGCTGGTAGGCGTCGTAGCCCTTCACCGTCTTGAAGTGCTCGCCGAGGAACTCGTAGTGATAGAAGTTGCTCTCGACGAACTTGCCCTGGTACTTGCGCGCCTCGTCCTCGATGTCGGCATTGGTGCCGCAGACGCAGAACTCGGTGAGCATGAGCGTCGGTGGTGGCGTGCCGTGATACTTGCGATGCAGGGTGCGGCCGTGCTCGATCTGCGGCACGCGCATCTCCCATGGCCGGTCGGTGAACATCACGATGTGCGCGCCGAGCTTGGCGGCTGAATCGACCGAATCTTCGCTCGAGGCCACGGCATAGATGCGATTGTCGAACGAGTGCTGCGGCCTGGGCCTGATCTCTATGCGCGGCTGCTTATAATACTTGCCGTCGCCTTCCATGAAGCCGGTCTTGAGCGCGTTGATGATCATCGGCGCCGCCTCATCGAAGCGGCCGCGCGATTCGTCCATGCTCAAGCGGAAGGCCGCGAACTCGCGCCGCGCCAAGCCACGCCCCAGCCCGAGCCGCAATCGGCCCTTGCTCAGCATGTCGAGCACGGCGGCGTTCTCGGCGACGCGCAGCGGATCGTGCCAGGGCAGGATCACCGCCGCCGTGCCGACATCGATGTTGGGGCAGAGCGCGGTGAGATGCGTCATCAGCGCGAGGTTGTCGGGCACGAACGAGTAGTCGTTGAAGTGATGCTCGGCCGACCACAGGCAATCGAAGCCGAGGTCGGCGGCGAGCCGCGCCAGCCTGATCTCCTCGTTCCATACGCGATCGTCGGAGCAGTTGTCCCAGCCGTAGCTGGCGAACACCATCATCATGCCGACGTCCATGAGGCGTCCTCCGTTCGCTGTTGTTTCGCGAATGAGACGGCTTTCAGCCGGCGGCCGCAAGCGCCACCGGCCGGCCGGTTCGTCAGGCGGCTTGCCGCCGGCAGAGGCAGGAGGCGCGGATCGGCACCTCGGTGCGGGCCTGGGCGAGGTCGAGCCTGGCCTTGATCAGCGGCGCCTCGACGTTGTCGCCGCGCCGCGTCAGGCATTCGTGCAGCCCGTGCAGGCTCCACACGTTCTCGGGATGCTGGTAGGCGCGGGCGAGCTTGCCGTCGTAGCCCAGATCCGAGCGATAGACCGCCTCGGCCTCCTCGAGATGGCCCTGCTCCAGCAGCAGCGCGCCGAGCGCATGGCGCGGCGGCTGCATCCAGCCCCAGGGTTCGTCGTAGGGCAGCGCATCGGAAAGCTCGACGGCGCGCCGCAGATGAGCGAACGCGATGTCGAACTTGCCGCGGCGGTACTCCAGTTCCCCGCTCAGCATTTCCGCGGCGATGTCCAGAAGGTCCTCGACGGTGTTGTTGTGCACCAGGCGCGTGTCGGGCACGCGGGCCTTTGCGGCGCGGAAGGCCTCGCGCGCCTTCTCGGCCTCGGCGATCTCGCCCAGCACCGAATGGGCGACGCCCTTGGCGTAGAGCATCATGGCCGTGGTCGAGCAGTAGAGGTCGCGGTCCTCGGGCAGCTCCTGGGCGATGATCTCGCGCCACTTGCCGAAGCGGATCAGCACATGCTGCTTCATCGAGATGAACGGCTCGAGGAAGTCGGCCATCGGCGGCGACGGGATCCGGAGCAACGCCTCGGGCGTGGTGTCTATCAGCTCCTGCGCCGCTTCCATGGCCGGCGTGTACTGGCCGAGGAACATCGCGCCGTAGATCACGAAGTGATGGTTGTGAATGCGGTAGAGCGAATAGAAGTTCATCACCCCGTTGCGCTCGACGAACTTGCGGTCGGCGACCACGGCCTTCTGGTTCCAGTACACGACATCGCGGTAGTTGCCGCACTGCACGTCGATGTGGGTCGGCATGTGCACCAGGTGGCCCGAATCGGGCACCAGCTCGCGCAGCCGGTCGCCGGCGCGCAGCGCCTTCTGCGGGAACGGCGACATCTCGATGAGATGCACATAGAGATGCAGCAGGCCGGGATGATCCCACGACGCTGCGTCGGTCTCGAAAGCCTCGTCGAGCACGGCCATCGCCTCCAGGGTCGCGGCGCCTTCGGTCGGCTGGCCGGTCTCGAGGTTCCACATCTGCCACGGCGTCTCGTTCATGATCGCATCGACGAACAGGCAGCGGACGTCGAGATCGCCCTTGTGGCTCGCGAAGATGTCTCGCATGGCGCGGGTGTAGGCCTTGTCCCACGCCGCCATGCCCGGGCTCTCGTCCTTCGGGAGCGGATCGCGCTGCGGGAAGCGCACCGGCAGCGCGCCGATCAGCGCCCGCTCGACGGCCGTCGCCCTGGCTGCGCAGGCGACCGCTCTCTTGGTGGCGTCGAAGGCCGCCGCCAGTGCCTTCGCCTTGCCGTTCGGGTCCATCAGCTCCCAGGGCACGTTGTAGTTGGGGCCGGCGGCGTAGGCCACGCCCCAGTGCGCCATGGCGCAGTCGGGATCGTGCTCCAGCGCCTTCTGGAAGCACTGGATGGCCTCCTCGTGGTTGAAGGCATAGACCCAGGTCAGGCCGCGGTCGAACCAGGTCTGGGCCTCGGGAGAGCTGGTCGTGATTGTCCGGCCAAAGGGACCAAGATCGTAGTAGCTCATCGCAAACCCCGTTCACTGAGACCGACGGACGATATCACAGGGCAGAGCGGCGCGAGTTAGTACGGCTGAGTCCATTTCCAATTGACAAGCCTCCGACGGAATTCGACAACTTTCCATGACGAGCAAAACTTACAACGGGGGCACGCGATGGGAGCCAGAGCCGCACTGACCGGTGGTCACCTCTGCATAGACCTGACCAACATCGAAATGACGGGCGCACAACAGCAGGAGCTTCTTCAGGCTGTTCAGGCCACTGTCGTGAAGCATCTGGCCCGTCAGTTCGCGTCGGCCAAAGTGATCACCATCAGCATGGCGCCCAATAACGGCTTCAGGCCCCAGGACGAACCCGATCAACGCCCCGATCCCAATCGGCCAACGGAACCTGAGCGGCCCAGGCCGGATCCCGAGCCCAAGCCGGACCCGGCGCCCAAGCCGCAATCGCGTCGCCGAGCCTGAAGCAGGCGGTGCGGCGGGCAGTTCCTAATGAGCAACCAGAAGACCTGCCCAAGCACGACCGGCGATACGGCGACCGCCGAAATCATCGGCGTCATCGGAACGGACGGTTTGGTTAGAAACATCCCAACCCCGATCCCGCTGACTGACGAGATGCGGGAATCGGTGGGGCCTCGACCAGAACGCATCTTCCGCCTCGCCGGGCCATGCATGGAGGGCCGGTGTGCCAACTGGCAGAACAAGGCCTGCGCCTTGATCGACCGTATGCGTGAGCAGGCCGAGCGACTTCAGCTCGCGACCGATGCGGCGGACAAGCTGCCACGCTGCGCCATTCGCCCGACCTGCGTATGGTGGCGACAGCGCGGGCCGGAGGCCTGCCAGATTTGTCCGCAGGTCGCCTACAATCCATCATGACCCTGCGGATTTGTCTCGGGGAAAGGGATGTCGATCGCCTGCCCACATTGCGGAGAGACCGATCAGTCCGGGCAGTTCTGCGATAGCTGCGGCAAGAAACTGGAGAAGACCTGCCGGGCCTGTTCAGCTTCGAATCGACCGAACGCGCGTTTTTGCGCAAACTGCGGCACCCCCTTCGAGACCACCGACAAGACGCCTGCCAAGCCAGACGGCGACGGCGCCCAGCAGAAACAGGTCACGATCCTTTTCGCCGACATCTGCGGGTCCACCGAGCTGGTCTCGCGGATGGACGCCGAGGATGCCAATCACGCGCTCGGCTCCGTAGTCGGCGTCATCGTCGAGGCCCTAGTGCGCTTTGGCGGGGTGGTCAACCGACAGATGGGCGACGGCGTCATGGCCTTGTTCGGCGCTCCCGTCGCCATCGAGGACCACGCGGCACGCGCCTGCTTCGCTGCATTGGCCGCACTCGAGGCGGTTGGCCAAATGGGCGATCGTACCTTGCCCATACGCATCGGCATAAGCAGCGGCCCGGTCATCCTGCGCAGGACGGGGCGTGACGAGGAAGATTACGACGTCGCCGGCATCACGGCGCACATAGCGGCGCGACTGGAACAACAGGCCGAGCCACTGACAGTTCTCCTTTCGCCGGAGACCGCGAATCTGGTGACGGGTATCGCCGAAGTCGAATCAGTGGGCAGGATTGCCTTGAAGGGCATCGCCGAGCCGTTGCCCGTTTTCCGCCTGCTCAGCGCCACCGATCGACCCTCATGGATGGTTCGTTCCGGCGCAAGGGTGCTCTCGACCTTTGTCGGTCGCGACGAAGAGCTGGCGCAGCTCGCAGCCGCCTTGGAACGAGCGTCGACGGGCCATGCCCAGGCGGTCGCGTTGGTAGCAGACGCCGGCATGGGAAAATCGCGGCTGCTGCACGAATTCCTCGACGGTCTTCCGCAGGGCGCATGGCATGCCATACGAGTGGAAACCACGGCGCAATCCACTGCCATTCCCTATTTCCTGATCACCGCATTGCTGCGGGAGTTCGTCGGCTGCTCGCAGGACGACTCGACTGCCGAGGTCGCGGCCCGCCTGCCCACGGTCCTGGCCTCTCTCGGCCTCGACGCCGCCTTCGATACGACGCCCCTGCTCGCCCACCTGGACAGGGAAGTCGACGACGTCGCCTTCGGCACGATCGATCATGCACAGCGCAATCTTCGGCTCGTGCGCTCGCTGCGTCCGATCCTGCAACGCTATGCCGACCTGCATCCTCTCATTCTGGTCGTGGAAGACTATCACTGGCTCGATGCCTCCAGTATCGAGGTCCTGACTGAACTCTTTACGGGCCTGGATGGAGCCCGGATCGCCCTGCTGATAACGACGCGCCCGGAACGCCGCCCAGGCTGGCCATTACATGGCCAGCAGACCGGCAACGCGGGTATCACTGGCATGCTCGAGATCGATCTCAAGCACCTCGCGGCCGACCATGCCGATCGCATCTTGAAGGGCCTCATCGGCGATTCTGATGAATTGGCGCCATTGCGCGCGCACATCATCTCGCGGGCCGATGGAACCCCGCTGTTCCTGGAGGAGTTCGGCCGGTCGCTGCATGAATCCGGAGCGTTGGCCAATGGCCCACCCCCATTGGAAAGCATCGTCATTCCGGCGTCGGTGCAGTCCATTTTGGCGGCCCGCATCGACCGGCTGTCATCGCACCACAGACGCATCCTGCAGATCGCCGCTGTCATCGGCCGGGACGTACAGCTTCCTCTGCTCGCCGCAGTTACCGACATGCGCGAGCTCAACCTCGCACAGGAGATAGGAGTCTTGCGTGCGGCTGGCTTCCTGGTCGAGATCAATCAGCGCAATGGCCTCGTGCACAGCTTCTCGCATGCACTTACTCAATCCGTTGCATATGACACCCTGCTTCGCAGTGTACGACGCGGACTGCACGGACGTGTGTTGCGGGCCCTTGAAGCGCTCAATCCCGATTCCCGGGACAGCATCCTCGACCGGCTGGCGCATCATGCCATCCAGGCCGAGGCATGGCCGGAGGTCGCTCGATATGCGTTGGCCGCGGGCGAACGGGCGAGCCGCCGCTCGGCGTTGACCGAAGCGCGCGCCTATCTGGAATCTGCCATCGCTGCCTTGGATCGGCTGCCTCCCGGCAGCGCGACCATAACGCAGGGAATCGATGCACGACTCAGTCTTCGGGGTGTCCTCATCCTGATGAACGACACGGCGGCACTTCAAGAACATCTCAAGGAGGCCGACAAGCTTGCCGATCGAGCGGGCGACCGCCTGAATCTTGCCCGGATCTACATCAGCCGAGGGGCCATTCTGTCCCACTCCGGCGACCTGCCTGGCGCCACCGAACTCAGCCGGACGGCGCTGGACATCATGACCGCCGGCAACGACAGCCTGGGAATCGTCAGTGCGACTTTCGCCCTCGCCCAGGCGCTTTGGTATTCGGGCGACTTCCGGGAGGCCCGCGAAGTACTGATGGCCAACGTCGGCCATGCGCGAGGCGACGCCGGCCAGCAACGCAGCACGGCGACGTTCGTCCTTCCATCAGTCGTGTTCTTTTGTTTCGTCGCGCGCGTCTTGAGTGACCTGGGCGACAACGCCGCCGCTTTCGCCGCCATCAAGGAAGCCGGCGCCATCGCCGACAAGCAAGGCCATACTTTCGATCAACTGCTGGTGAACACCTATGAGGGCTCCTTGCTGCTCAGCAGCGGACAGCGCGAAAGATCGGTGGCTGTATTGGAACAAGTGCTTGGCGCCGCGCAGACCAACAAGGTCGAGTGGCATTTTCCGATGATCGCCGCCCTGCTCGGCAGTGCCTATGTAGATGACGGACGCCATGCCGATGCACGAGCGCTGTTGGAGCGAGGTGCGGCCTTTGCCGATCGCAGTCGGCACATCGGCAAGCGTCTGCTTTGCTGCCCCCCGCTGGTGCGTGCCCTTGCCGAGGGTCCCGAGGGCGATCCCAAAGCCGCAAAGAGCTTTGCCAGCCTGACGCTGCGCGAGGCGACCACGCGCGGTTTCCGACCGGTTGTCGTCCGCACTCAATTGGCGCTGGCGCATGTCCATGCTTTGGAGGGCGAGCCGGAGCGGGCACAGGAGGCGCTGCGAGACGCCGCCACACTGGCCGAGAAACTAGGCCTGCTGCGCGAGGAGCTGGAGGCGCGCGAGCGGCTTTCCTCGCTATTGCGCCAGCATGGGCAGACGAAGCCCGCTTTCAGCGAGATGCAAGCCGCATCCGGGTTGCGGATGCGGCTTGCCGCCTTGTCAGGCGAACGCTGACGCGGCGGGCGCTGCTCGCCGGCGATTTCTGGGACGGATAAACGATGCATAGAGCGGCAGTACCGCTCGACCGTAGCACGAACTGCAGTGCTGGTCAATAACTATAGTTAGTTTCATGCCTCCCCACGAAGTGGGGAGGTGGCCTGAAAGGCCGGAGGGGTCATGAGCGGATGCCCATGACCCCTCCGTCCGCTTCGCGGACACCTTCCCATCACGCGCAGCGCGATGGGGAGGAAGTCTTTTTTACTCCGCCGCCATCTTCATCGGCCGCGCCGCGTCGAGGGCCTCGGAGAGGCGCGGGGGTGACATCGGGAGGTCGACCATGCGGACGCCGGTGGCGCGCGCCACTGCATTGCCGACGGCGGCGATGGGCGGGATGATCGGCACTTCGCCGACGCCGCGCACGCCGTAGGGGTGCTGGGGATTGGGCACCTCGACCAGGATGGTCTCGATCTTCGGCAGGTCCGAGGCCACCGGCATGCGGTAGTCGAGGAAGCCGGGATTATCGAGCTTGCCCTTGGCGTTGTAGATGTACTCCTCGTTCAGCGCCCAGCCGATGCCCTGCACGGCGCCGCCCTGCAGCTGGCCCTCGACGTACGACGGATGGATCGCCGTGCCGACATCCTGCGCCGCGGTGTAGCGGCCGACATGCACGCAGCCGGTATCCTCGTCGACCTTGAGATCAACGCAGTGCACGCCGAAGCCCGGGCCTGCACCCGTGACGTTGAGCTGGGCATGGCCGTTGATCGGACCGCCGGTCCGTCCCGCCTGGGCGGCGAGATCGGCGAGGCTGAGCGGCTCGAAGGTGCCGACCTGGTTGCCGGCGGGCTTGGCCATGCCGCCCTCCCAGATCACCGCCTCCGGATCGATCTTCCAGATCTTGGCGGCGCGCACCTTGAGCTCGCGGATCATGTCGCGCACCGAGTTCACCACCGCGAGTCCGGTGGCGAAGGTGACGCGGCTGCCGCCGGTCACGAAGTTGAAGCCGATCGACGCCGTATCGGCAATGATCGGCCGCACCTTGTTGTAGTCGACGCCGAGCTCCTCGGCCGCCATCAGGGCGAGCGAGGCGCGGCTGCCGCCGATGTCGGGATTGCCCGAGATCACCGTCACCGAGCCGTCTTCGCCGACATGGCTGGCGGCGCTGGAATCGGCGCCGATGTTGAACCAGAAGCCGGCGGCGACGCCGCGGCCGTAGCCCGGCTTGACCGGCGACTTGTAGTGCTCGGAGTCCCTGATCGCCTCGAGGGTCTCGACCATGCCGATGGTGTTGAAGGTGACGCCATAGGCCGTCTTGGTGCCTTCCTTGGCGGCGTTCTTCAGGCGGAGATCGATCGGATCCATGTCGAGCTCTTGCGCCAGGATGTCGAGCGTCGACTCCACGGCCCACGCCGAGATCGGCGCACCGGGGGCACGATAGGCCGCGACCTTGGGCCGGTTGCTGACGACATCGAAGCCCTCGATGTAGACATTGTCGATGTCGTAGCAGGCGAAGCTGCACATGCAGGCCGGCCCGACCGGCGAGCCCGGGAAGGCGCCCGCCTGCATCTCGACGATGCACTCGGCGGCGACGATGCGGCCGTCCCTCATGGCGCCGATCTTGACCTTGACGTTGCCGCCCGGCGCCGGGCCGGAAGCGCGGAACACATCCTCGCGCGCCATCGTCATCTTCACCGGCTTACCCGACTTCTGGCTGAGCCGCATGGCCAGGGGTTCGAGATAGACCACGGTCTTGCCGCCGAAGCCGCCGCCGATCTCGGTCGGCGTCACGCGGATCTGCGAGGTCTCGAGGCCGAGCAGCCGGGCGCAGAAGCCGCGCACCTGGAAGTGGCCCTGGGTCGTCGACCAGACCTGGATCTGGCCGTCCTCGGCGGCGGACGCCAGGGTGGCGTGCGGCTCGATGTAGCCCTGGTGCACGGCCTGCGTGGTGTAGTCCTTCTCGATCACCACCTGGGCCTGGGCGAAGCCCGCCTTGGCGTCGCCCTTCTTGAACTCGATGCGCTTGGCGATATTCGACGGCTTGCTGGCCGGCGGATTGGCGCCTTCGGTCAGCAGATGATCGTGCAGGATCGGCGCGTCGGGCTTCATCGCCTCGGCGACGTCGATGACGTGCGGCAGCACCTCGTAGTCGACCTTGATGAGGGACAGCGCCTGCTTGGCGATCGCCTCCGACACGGCGGCGACGGCGGCGACGGGATGGCCCTCATAGAGCGCCTTCTCGCGCGCCATGATGTTGCGCGTGATGTCGCGCATGTTCACCTGCATCTCGCCGGTCGGCACGATGAGGTTGGGCTGGTCGGGGAAGTCCTGGGCGGTGATCACCGCCTTCACGCCGTTCAGCGCCAGGGCCTTCGACGTGTCGATCGACTTGATGACGGCATGGGCGTGCGGGCTGCGCAGCACCTTGCCGATCAGCTGACCGGGCAGGCTGAAGTCGGCGCCGAAGCGGGCGCGGCCGGTCACCTTGTCGGCGCCGTCGGGACGCTCGGGACGGGTGCCGATCCACTTGTACTTGCCTTCGGTATTGGGACGATGCTCGCTCATCGGGCGGACTCCCTCATTTCGGCGGCCACGTCGAGGACCGCGGTGACGATCTTGTCGTAACCCGTGCAGCGGCAGAGGTTGCCCGCCAGCCAGTAGCGGACCTCGTCCTCGGTCGGGTTGGGATACTTCTCGAGCAGAGCCTTGGAGGCGATCAGGAAGCCCGGCGTGCAGATGCCGCACTGGAGCGCGGCCATCTCGACGAACTTCTTCTGCAGCGGGTGCAGCTTGTCGCCTTCGGCCATGCCTTCGATGGTCTCGATCTTCATGCCCTGCGCTTCCGGTGCGAGCACCAGGCAGGAGCAGACCAGGCGGCCGTTGACCATGACGCTGCAGGCGCCGCAGTCACCCGAGCCGCAGCCTTCCTTGCTGCCGGTCAGCCCGAGATTGTCGCGCAGGACATCGAGCAGGGTCTGGTTGGCGTCGCACAGGAACTCGGTGGGCGCGCCGTTGATGGTGGTGTTGACGTGGATCTTGGCCATGGTGCTTGAAAATCCTTCTTAGACCGGGCGATGTCCGCGGTGTTCGATGCCGTTGATGCGATCGCGCGCGATCATGGCCGAGCGCTTCAGCAGCACGCCGGCGATCTTGGTGCGATACTTGATGGTGCCGCGCTTGTCGTTGATCGGGTTGCAGGCGGCCGAGCAGGCCGCCGCCGCCGCGTCCAACGCCGCGTCGTCGAGCTTGGAGCCGATCAGCGCCTTGGCGGCGTCCTTCACCAGCAGCACGGTGGGGGCCACGGCGCCGAGGCCGACGCGGGCGTCGGCGACGGTGTCGCCCTTCATGGTGAGCGAGACGCCGACGCCGACGACGGCGATGTCCATCTCGGTGCGCGGGATCAGGCGCAGGTAGGCGTCCGACGAGTTCTTCGGCCGCTTCGGGAGAGTGAGGCTGACGACGATCTCGCCGGTCTTCAGCGAGGTCTTGCCCGGGCCGGTGCAGAACTCCTCGACCGGGATCTTGCGCTTGCCGGTGGGGCCGGCGACGTTGACGATGCAACCTGCGGCGACCAGGGCCGGCACGCTGTCGGCGGCCGGCGAGGCGTTGCACAGGTTGCCGCCGGCGGAGGCGCGGCCCTGGACCTGGGTCGAGCCGATCAGGTTGCAGGCCTCGATCACGCCCGGCCAGGTCTTGCGCAGCTTCTTGTTCTCGCCCAGCACGGCGGCCGGCGTGGCGGCGCCGATGGTGAAGCTGCCGTTCTTCTCGGTGACGGTCACCATCTCGGGGATCTTCTTCACGTCGACGATCACCCCGGGAGACCGGGCGCCGGACTTCATCTGGACCAGGAGATCGGTGCCGCCGGCCAGGATGTAGCCCTTGCCCTTGGCTGCCTGCATGTACTTCACCGCCTCTTTGACGGTTTTTGCAGACTGGTATTGGATTTCACTCATGCGGCGGCATCTCCCGGGCGTGTTTCAGTGGGTGGTACATCCAAGCGGACTGCAGGCCGCATAGCAAGCGCCCTCCTTCGCTGCTGCGCAGCTTCGGCGGGTTCGTCGTGCCCCTCCCGTCATCCCGACCGGAGCCGCCGAAGGCGGCGGAGCGGAGGGACCTGTTCTTATCGCTCTGCGGACAAGAGGAGGTCCCTCGACTGCGCCGCCCTTCGGGCGGCTCCGCCCTGCCTTCGCCGAAGCGAAGCCGCTTCGGCTTCGCGCAGGCAGGTCGGGATGACGGTGGGGGTGATCACGCACGGAAAGACGCAATCGCCTTCTCGTCGAACTTCAGCCCCAGGCCCGGCTTCTGCGGCAGCACCAGGTGGCCGTCCTTGATCTCCGGCGTCTCCTCGTAAAGGGCCAGCATCCACGGCATGTATTCCACGGTCAGCCCGTTGGGGCAGGCCGCCACCATGTGCAGCAGGATCTCCGGCATGACGTGGCTGACGATCGGCAGGTTGAAGGCCTCGGCCATGCCGGCGACCTTCATCCATTGTGTGACGCCGCCGACGCGGGCCAGGTCGACCATGACGATGTCGACCGAGCGGGCTTCGATCATGTGGCGGAACGGCACGATGCCCCAGACATACTCGCCGCCGGCGATCGGCGTCTTGAGCGCGGCGGTGACGCGGGCGAGACCGGGATAGTCGTCGAAGGTGGTGACGTCCTCCAGCCAGAACAGGCCGATGCCTTCCTCCTCGACGCGGTGGCCGATCTGGATCGCCTGCTCGGGCCGCCAGCGCTGGTTGATGTCGCACATCAGCTTGATGTCGGGGCCGATCGCCTCGCGCACGACGCGCACGCGGCGCACCTCCTCGGCCGGCGTCGGATGGCCGGGCAGCGCCATCTGGGTCTTCATCTCGCGGAAGCCCTTCTGGATCAGGATCTGCGCGGCGCGCTGGGCCTGGTCGTCGGTCAGGCCGCGGCGCAGCGAGCCCGAAGCATAGGTCGGCACGCGATCGCGATGGCCGCCCAGAAGCTTCCAGAGGGGCTGGTCGAGGGCCTTGCCCTTGATGTCCCACAGCGCGGTGTCGATGGCCGACAGCGCCAGGGTGAAGATGCCGCCCGGCCCGCCGCCGGGATCGCCGACGCGCAGCTTGGCGATGATCGCCTCCATGCGCTGCGGGTCCTCGCCGACGGTCAAGGCAGCGAGATCCTCGACGGCGGCGTGCAGGCTGCGCGTCAGGCGGCCGCCATAGAGCGTGACGCCGATGCCTTCGATGCCGGAATCGGTGCGCAACCGCACCGTCACGATGGGCCGCTTGCGGCCGGCTTCCTCCGGCATGTTGGCCAGGGGATCGTCCTCGGGGACGAGCAGCGTGGCGACTTCATAGCTCTTGATCTTCATGGCGCGCCCTTCCCAGCGAAACGTTGTCGTCCCCACCGAAACGCTGTCATCCCGAGCGCAGCGAGGGATCTTTCCTGACCCGGAGGTTGGCGCAGTTCCCGCAGTTCGCGCTACCCCTCCGGGCGAATGGCACGCACGCAGAAACCGGCGGCATCAGCCAGGGCCTCGGGCACGACGCATTATAACTCAGGTCATTACCACGATCAATGCCGTTGTCGTCACGCAGCGCAATTTCCTTGCGACTTTTGACGCTCCAGGAGACGCCAGCAATGGGCGGTCCTCCGCGCGATCCCACCACTCGTTGTCTTCCAACGATTCGATCCAGCGCGCGCCCGCCGTCCTGCGCAAGATAGTTTTTGCGCCCCATAGAGGCCCCGGCGACGCAACAACCGGTATTACGTTTGTACGGCGCGACACCGGTGAGTGCAGGCATTGCAGTCATCTACGCGGCCACGACCGACCGCACCTATCGCGCCAATGGTGCGTTGGCCTTCACGAAGGCCCGCAGAACGGCATTGATGCGTGTCTGGTAGCCGCGACCTTCGCGGCGGAACCACGACAGGACGTCGGGATCCAGGCGAAGGGTGACGGTCTCCTTCCTCTGCGGCATCACGAGCCTGGCGCGTCGCAGCCAGGCGGCATCCGGCATGAAGCTGTCGCGATCGTTCTCGACGGCCTTGCGAATGGCGGCATCCGTCCGCGCCCTGACTCGCTTCGGGTTCGTCCTATCCTTCGTCTTGCTCCCTATCTTCCGGCGCGCCTGGAAGCGCGGCGATGCGGGAGGCGTAGACTTTCTGCTCATGCTTTCCTGCCTTTCGAGCGCTGATCAGACGGCGTCGCCGGCAGCGCCATCTGCAGACCACGAACAACACGATGCCTTTGGCCGAACCGAAGGCGCCAAAGCGCCGCTCACCATGGTTGCGGCGATCGTCTCGTCCGGTCCTTCTAGGGTCGGGCCCTCGAAGATCAGCTTCGCCAACTCGAAATCGACGCCGTGCTTGGCCAGGTTGGCGGCCCACTTGCGCTCGTCCCATTCGAACGGCGTCAAGTGTATGTACTTTCTGTACGTACGAAGTGCAAGGGACCGGGCATCTGCAGCCTCCAACCTTGGCCACTTGCCTAGAAGACGAAGCGATGCAGGAAGGTGTTACAGGGCTCGGCTTGGTCACCGAAAACGCTAGAGGGAAAAACGCTGGGTGCCGGCGGCCGGGCCTATAGTGTTTTCCGGCGGCCCCAAACCCTGAACGAAACGTTGGGCACCATAGCGTCAACGTTTCGTCATCGTTTCTCCGACACCCGAGGAGCCAGCATGAAGACCGAGCGCCAGAAGATGCTGGACGGAGAGCTCTACGCCCCCCTCAATGTCGCGTTGGGGGACCCGGAGCTGGCGGCGGACCGGACGCGGGCGCACGATCTCTGCCAAGCACTGAACGCCACGCTCGAGGCGAAGACGGACGAAGGGCGGCGCCTCCTCGGCGAGCTGTCGGCGCCGCTGGAGAGTCGGTGTGGATGCAGCCGCCTTTCTTCTGCGACTACGGCACCAACATCGAGCTGGGCGAGCGGGTGTCAGACGTTCCCCAGGCCGCCGAGCTAGCCGTCGGTTCTATTGACCACCGCTGTTAGGAAATACAGCGCCCAGAGCACCGTCACGGTAAGCACCGAAAGAGCGGCTGACAGACCAAATGCTCCTGTGAAAAGTATCGTTTGCCGGACATTCGGCCGAGCCTTGGTCCAGACAAGTATAGCGTCGTGCAAGAGGGCCGCGCCGACCGTCGCAATCAGCATGGCCAACCCTATGAAACACAGATAGCCAAGCAAATAGCAGACGAACTGCCGCAGTGTCAGCGCTTCACCGTCCAAAAGCAGCGGTGCTCCGACTATGCGCCGATCAAGATGCAGGCCTGGCGCGCCCATCGCCACAGCCGCAAGCGCACCGACCATGAACGGGACAGCCATGATCAAAAGGTCACGGACAAGCTTAATCAGGCCGCTGTCACCGAACAGTTGTGGCTTCGGCTCTACGAAACAGTAGCCAGCGAACAGCGCCAAGGTCCACGCGGCTGGAACGACGAAATCGTAGACGGATTTCTCGGGGTGCTTGATCGAGAGGTACCGCAGCGGGGCCAGCAGACGCTTCCGCGACGGCGGTGGCCCGCTGTGAACGTCGCTCAGCTCTACTTGGTGTGTTCCCATACCTTGTCCTTCCTGAGCAGCGCGATCATGTCAGCCACGGTCTTATCGTCTACATCGTTGCTCCACGACTTGTGGTTGTCCGGGCGGTCAATGAAATCCCGGGGGCACAGTAGCAAATCTTGCGCGCTATCTAGCTGGTGATGTTGCACGCTGCCGCCAAGGACGTCACCTCGTGCTGACTTGAAATAAATTTTCGTCTTGTAACCTCGCTCGTCGTAAATTGCCCGCAATTGCGCGGCCCAGTCGAGCCGCTCTTTCTCATCCGCAGGGCCCTGGCTGGCACCAACGCGAATGGTCACGTCGGCCAAGAAGTCCTTATCCTTGATAGCGGTTTTGCCGCCGATATTCTGTTTCTCTGACCGCTTCGTGAACACGAGGTGCGATAGCTTCTGCCCCGCGGTGGTGCCGGCGCCGAAGTGACGGCTTACGTCGGCCAAGAGCTCGAGCTTAGGCGTATAGTGGTACGTCTTCGTGATGGGCTTGCCCTTCTTCTGTTCGGTTACCTGGAAGGTCCATTCTGGAACCAAGCGCCGAACCTGTCGGCACAGAAACCATTCGATTCGCGATCGGGTAATGGGCGACGCGGACTCGATCACGCAGCGATACATGCCATCGTCGTAGGCGCCGTGCTTGGGCAACTGAATCACGACGTGCGCCGACATGCTCCCCGCCTCGCGTTTCTGTGCCTCGATTTCACGCCCTTCGAAGTTGTCGATGTTGACGACAGGAAAGCTACGCCGCGCCGGATCAAGATGCTCGAAGAGCAGCGTAATGTAGCCTTCCTGGGTCTTGGTCGGCTCGTTAATCGCGGATCGACGAAGCCTGAGCGCAGGGTAGGTCGTTCCGGCCGCAATGCGCGCATCCTCGCTCTTGAACTTATCCTTGTCCTCCGCAAGCCCCTCGAACTCGATGGCCCATTTGGTTTTTGCGGCGCGCTCTGCAATCTGGCTCACAAGGCTAAGGCCTGTATGCTGGGGTGCCTGATGCCCCTTGGCTCGCGTAACCGATCGGCTACGGAGATGGTTCAGCAGCACGATCCTCTGTGGTTTTAGTTCGGCCATACTGCTCCCCCCCAGCTTTCTTCTTTCTTGGCTGGCCCCGACGTTCCGCGGCACGCAGAGTTTGCCCTATCTCGAGTCCAAATTCATGAGAAAATCTCTTGCTCGGATGGGCCAGCAGGACGCCGATCTCAGCATTGCACAATCCAAAAAGGCAGGCGCTGCTAGATTGTCCGGCGGTAGGCACGTCGATGAATATAACTCAAGTAATCTATAAAATCAAGTCGAAGGACAGACAAGATAGTTCGTCCGTACGGGTATAGAGACCAGCGGCTCTACAACCGCCAAGCTATAAGCTCCGCGCTATGCCGACCAGTTCCAGCACAACTATCATCTCACGCTGCTTTGCGCGTGGGACGACCGCCCCTCGCGGCGGCTGGCTCGCACAGCTGCTACTTGGGCCGGCGACTTCGATCGTCCTGCGCGGCAAGCGAGCTCAGACACCATCCGCGCGCCTTTCCGGCAAGTCATCCACTATCTAGACGATCGAGCCCACAAACGCGTTGGATGGCGTGCTGACTGGTACGGCGAAATCCCGCCAGCCCGCGACATCGAAGTCATGAACACCGCCTGCTCACGATCTCTCGCCCCAAAATGGGGAGTATTCGCAGCGAGTATGATTGTTTGGGCTCCAAAAGGCTGTTACGCTAATTTAGCTCTTCTTTCTTAGCTGCCGCACGGGTAGACCCGTCGCGAGCGGCGGGCATCCGAGTCGGGGCCGCGAACGACGATGGAGTGCCAATGCGTGATGCCGACGTCAGGGCATCCGTGCTGAAGATGCTCGCAGACCAGCACGCGGGAGACCGCGCGACCCGAATTGTCGAGGAAATGGGCGTTTGGTCTGGCTACGCGCGCATTGATGTTGCCGTCATCAACGGCGAGCTAACTGGTTACGAAATCAAAAGCGACAGGGACACGCTGGGTCGCCTGCCGAGCCAAGCGACGTTATATGGCCGCGTGTTTGATCGCGTCGTACTAGTCGTTGGCAAGAAGCACGTTCAAGCTGCAAAAAAAGTCGTTCCGAGGTGGTGGGGGATCACGGTTGCCAAGCTCGGCCCAGGTGGCGTCGGCCTGACTCCTCAGCGCACACCGAAAACCAATCCATCCATTGATTCCTACTTGCTTGCAAAGTTGCTCTGGCGACAGGAGGCAATAGAAGCGTTAGCCGCTAAGAATCTAGCGGCAGGCTGGCGGAGTAAGAGCGTCGATGATCTTCACCAGAGGCTGGCTTCTGAGTTGCCCGTTTCAGAATTGGCAAGCATCGTACGGTCAGCACTGAAGGAACGATCGGCGTGGCTAGGGAAGCCGATTTGCAACCAATGAAAGATGTCGGCTGGCTCCAATACTGACCCATGTGGCCCGGCTGCCAGTTCCCGAGGAACCGGATGGTAATGCCGCGATCTGCTGAATGCGCTGGTCCCCCCAACAGCCAGGCACGCCACCAAATTGAGGATCCCTAGTCAAAGTCCTTGCGTGAGCGGGATACTGTTGGTTCATCGGCCTTGCGTTGGGGCCGGTCGTAGGATGTCCCTTTAAGACAATCCAGTCATCGTCAACCGTATAGCGTACGCTCACGCTCGCCCTGGCCATAGCGACACCGGGCACTTCCGTCAGATCGGGGTGGGATATGCCGTAATCTCCGTAGTCCAATCTATATGGCAACTGCGCATACACTTGTTTCCAAAGCAACCAATCAAGTCGTTTGACCACTGACCGGCCTGTAGGAAATGCGCCGTAGTCTTTGGGAGCCGCCGCGGCGACAAGAGTGGTAGATCGCCAGCCGGCTTGCAACTGCGCCAGCGCATGCACGACATAGTTCGCGAAACTTGCCGTGTCGTAGGCACCTACATGACCTACATTAATCACCAAATCCACGTCTGAAACTTGCCAGCCTTCAGAAGCAACCCAGGTCGCGACGGTGGGCACCTGTGCGATCGTGGCCTGAACTACAAGTCCAGGCGTATAGCGGCCGACGAGCGTCTTAACGACGGAGACATAGGCGGGAATGGTCGCACACTCCACCGATGGAATGATGCCAACTGAGGCATTGCCTAAGTCTCTGAACATCGTCCTAAAGTCGTTCGGCGAATTCGTGACACCAAAGTTGTGCAACCCATCAAGGGCGAGCGGGTGCTGCGCCCATCCTTGGGCGAGGTCATTTACGAAGGTAACCGGGGGCTTTGCGGTAATCTGAACTATCGGTAGCAACCGATTCTTTGATTGCATCGGCAAGTTTGAAAGTGCCGCTGCCTCGCCAGCTTTAGTTCGAAGGACTGGAACATAGCGGTAGACCATCTATTCCTCCCCACGAAAAGCATTATTGAGGCAAAACCGTGGGTTGTGCAATACCTTGGCGTACTAGTCACTATCAGAAATGATTGCCCATTCTTTGTACCTCCCGGAACATCGGCACGGTCGTCGTCTCCGCCAGCCCTGTGGCTCGTTCGTACCGCCGCGTAATTCCACTGTCCGTCGTTGAAGGATGGTACGACCTGATACGCCGGGGACTTGATCTGGTCGGCGAGCCTCGCGCGTTCCTGTTTGTCGGTGCTCTCCCACCAGCCGTGGAGCAGGGGAGCCCCCCTGGGCATCGTTGGGGTGCGGGATGGCGAGGTAGGGATTGATGAACGACGTCCAGGCATCCAGCGCTGTGGCGACAGCGACGGCCAAGTTCCAGTCGCACTTGCAGAGTGGGCCCTTGTAGTTGCTTCGCTGCGGGACCGTTCCCCTAGTCCAGCGTATCGATCTCAACCTTGAGCCCGGCTACTCGGCCTCCAGGTCACGCAATACTTTCGTAGACATGATCGACGAAGTCGTTAGTCGCGGCTAGATGAGACAATAGGACAACTTCCCAATGGTTTGGCGGGCATCTTAGCTCGCTATCAATCGCCATCTGCGTTAGCCTTTTCCGTAAGCGTCGACGTCCTAGCGCCAGACTATTTTTGCTTCTGAACTGCCTTCGGAGTCGGGCTATCAACGATGATGCTTGCCTTGCATAGCGCCGCTCTAAGTTAAGCGCATCGAAGTGTCGGTTCAGCACTGCGAAGGTCTCGCTCGAAACCGCTCCAGAATTCGTCAGTGCATAAGAAACTCGAAGTTTCGGTACGTAAGCTACCGAAATTGACAGTAGATCAGAGGCTCCATCCAATTCAAACGGCACATACAAGAAGAGACGTTCACCATTCTCGCGATAACGGGCCAATTTTTTGCCGTTGCAAGATTTGCAGATTGGAATCAGGTTTGGCGGATAGAGGGTAAATTCCGGGAAAATGCTTTTTGGCAAGAAATGATCGTATTCCCAGTTCTCGCCCAAGTTACAGTAAGGGCAGGTACTTTCCCCTGCCCCGTCAAAGTGTTCGATGAGGGCTTCCCAAGTTGCGCGAAACTTCCCCAATCGGCGTCGAAATATCGCTTCGAGCGTCGGCCGCACCTCGGAGGGCAGCATTCGCGGCCTAATCGTATGAAGTCCATTTGGAATCTGGGCATTGAACTTAATATAGGCAGCAGACAGCCTTGCACCCACAGCCTTCACGACTGCTTTTGCATCGGGCTTCAGACTGTCTCTGATGTCGGTGAGAGATGGCAGTTGAGCAAGGTCGATAGGGGGAATGTGCCGCACAACTACTCTTCCTCTTCCTCGGAAGAAAGCGATTCCAGGTAAATCTGAGCTGGAAGCGGCAACCCCTTTTCGAACATAGCTTCGATTTCTGCAGCAGAGTTCCCGTCACCGAAGAGGCGATCAAGGACTACATGAAAGTCCCGCTCGGGCTCAGCAAGATCCAAGATCTTGCGTGTTAGCTCACCGAGATCCTCGCCAAATGTCTCGATCGGCGGCTGTCGAATCGTCGTCTGCCCTCCGCGTCTTCTGAGAATGCGGACGTATCGGTGAGGAACCTGCTGAACAAGAATTGGCGAATGGGTCGCAATTATCGAAAACGACGCAAACTCGTGAAGTATTTCTCCGAGTATGGCCACAAGAGTACTCAGTAGACCTGGGTGCAAATGTGTTTCTGGCTCATCAAAGAGAAGAAGTGATCGTTCTTCGATAAATCCGACTACATCTGCCGTTACCGCAATGATGAAGCGTTGCCCGGCGCTGAGTCGGCCAAACAGTTTGTCTCGATAGCTCTTGTCACTCGCGAAGTCATCGCCTGTGGGTGTGCCCAGAAGACTTACCGCGTGCCTTCGAAAGATATCCAATCGCTCTTCTGCCTCGATAGCGTCCATTGCGGCGTCGAGCATCGTTTTCAGTTCAGCAATATCAATCTTCCCCGATGCGTTTCTCAATCCACAGTATTTATAGTCGAAGAGTGATTTGCGGCCGCGCTTAGGAAGGTTTCTTGGAATTGGGAATTGATCAAAGGCGCTGTAGGAAATCGCGATAATGCGAGCGAAATCTGGCGTAGCGCCAACAAGTTCGGAAGTTCCTTTCGGCTCGACGTCATCGTCACTTTGGTCGTCCACACCAGTCAATGCTTGGGCCAAATGAGCAAGGAGTTGTGTCTTCCCTGTTCCATTGCGGCCGATCAAGAGATTTATCCTATGCGGCAATGACGCGTGAGGAGCAAAGTCGACTTCCAAACTATGCGGAAGCGTTGCGCCGGAAAGTGCTACTTCGAACGTGAAAGAAGGGGGCGCCAATTCTTCGGTTGGCATCCCAATGTAATAGCCACCGCGCCGTAATGCGTCGCGCGCACTGCCATTCCTCAGAAGTGACGTATCAAAGCCTGGCGCACCCACAAACTCAGCACGACGGCGTGGCCGCGAAACGATATCTCTCAAGCCCCTCAAGTATTCTAGGCGACGACTTCTGCCAAGCTTATCGCGCAGGTGTCGATAATACCGCACCGACTGGCCTAGCGAGCAATAGTTCGCGGGCAAACTTGTAAAATGGCTGGCCAAAACCGTGTGATATTCAGAGCCGCTTTTCGAAGTCTTTAGGATCTTTACTTCTCCAAGATCGACTTCTTCAGATCCGGCATCGTGCTGATAACTAGCGACGAACAAAGTTTTGTAGCCAAAGTCATCCCAATTGTCGTCGAACAGAAAGACCGCAGGAAACTTCGGCTTGGTTGGCCTGGGTCTATGCGGCTTGCGATAAACGTAAAAGTGAATCATGGCTGACGAGTGTGTGTCTGCAATGGCGATTAGGCAACCAAAAGTAGAAGTTCGCCACTCCAAAGAATTCTGTTGGCGTCGAGCGTCCAGGCCGCAGGGGACGAGTGCCAGCACCTCAAAGGTTTTGACTACAATTCGACCTCTCCCGCGGCCTCCAGGGCGCGGCACGCGGGCGCGCAGCAGTGCATGCAATAGTCGACCGGGCGCAGGAGAATGCCAAAACCGCGGGTCGGTCGTCCACGAGGCGATACATGCCGTGCTCGACATGCTCAAGGGCAATGGCCTGCAGGTCCTGGACAACGAATTCCTCGCCTACCTAGCGGAGGCGATATCGGACGAGACGCTTGGCTACACGACGCCAGGCACCGACGTCTCGGGCTTGGCGGCGGAGCTGGCGGTCCTGGTGGTCGCGGCGTCGAAAACGAAGGCGCTGGTGGAGATCGAGTGGTTCGACAAGGCCGTCGAATTCGACGGCAAGGTCCAGAACCCGGTGCTGTGTCTCCGAGAGGCCACCAGGCACGATCCCACATACATCACCAGTTGGTGGACGCGTTATCGGGATGACGGCATCTGAGCATCGAGAGCCGGAGCCGCTGGATCGTGCCCTCGAGCCGCTCGGTGAGGCCGCGCTGCAGGGCTGTTGGGGTGTGGGAGGGTGCAGTCGACATTGCACCGCTCCCTGCTCAAGACGGGTGCCTGGCTGAGCGAACAAGGCTCATGAAACCGATGCACGGTGGTGTCGCGCGTGCGCAGGGCGCGTTGGCGATGCTATAGCCTGCATGCTGCGCGAACATTGCGGGGAGTCGCTCATGAGCTGGAGATCGTCGGCCATCGCCCTTGCCGTGGCCCTCGCCGCCGCGCTGGCCGCGATGACATCGTGGCCCACCGTGTCGGCCGCCCAGCCGTCGCGCGCGCAGGGACCGGTCAAGGTGGCGGCGGTCGGCTTCGTGCCGGCGTGGGGCGACCTCGACGGCAACATCGCGCGCCTGGCGCAGGCCGTCGAGAAGGTGAGCCAGGACAACGTCGACTACGCGGTGTTCCCCGAGACGTCGGTGAGCGGCTACCTGTTCAGCGGGCCGCGGCAGATCGCGCCCTTCCTCGACACGATCCCCGGCCGCACGACCGCGGCGCTGCTGCCGATCCTCGCGCGCACCGGCCTGCATGTGAGCGTCGGCATCGCCGAGCGCGACGCGGCGACCGGGCTCGCCTACAACACCGCCGTCCTGATGGGGCCGCGCGGCATCATCGGCAAATACCGCAAGAACGGCCTCAACCCGCAGGACCAGAAGGTGTTCGCGCCGGGCACGACCGGCGTCGAGGTGTTCGACACGCCGCTCGGCCGCATCGGGCTCCTGATCTGCTACGACGACACCTACTGGCAGTATGCAAGGCTGGCGGCCCTGCGCGGCGCGCAGATCATCGGCTGGCACTCGGTGTCGGATCGCGTGATGCCGGGAACGCCGCCGGGCGAGGCGACGGGCAACCATTCGACAGTCGCCAACGTGCAGTACATGAGCGCCCAGAACGGCGTCTGGGTGGTGGGCGCGACGCGCTCCGGTATCGAGACCAATCCGATCACGGGCGGCAAGCTCTACTACAACGGCGGCTCCAGCATCTGGTCGCCGCGCGGCGTGAAGCTGGTGCAGGCGCCCGTCGTGCCGCCGGAGACGCTGCCGCCGGGACTGGCCGGCATCTACAGCACCACCATCGTTCCCGCTGAGGGCGGACTACGGCCGCCAGGTCGACAGGTACTACAAGGCACCGAGCTACTGGTAAGCCCCCAGTGCGCCCGGCACGACCAAAGACCGATTTACTCACACACCGCCACGTTCATCGCTGGCGCACTCAGATGTGAAGGAAGTCAGTATAGGTCAACCCGAGGTTAACGCCGGCCAGGACGATCTCCATGCTCGCCGAACCGAAGTTCGAGGTGGTTACAGTTTCCGCGTTGGCCGATGTGTTGACCAGCACGACCGTGTTCCCGCCGGTTTCGACATAGGCGACGCTGTGCGCGTTCAGCGTCAGGTTGCCGCCGCTCGTGATGTTGCCCTGGAAGGAGGAGATAACGCCGCCGCTCGCGTCGATGCCGGCAAGGTTCGTGAAATCGATCCGATCCTGACCGTGCACGAAGTCGACGATCACGTCGAAGTTGTTGTTGCCGCCGGTCGCGCCCGGCAACGATTGAATCAGCGCCGGGAATGCAAACGTGTCGTTTCCGGCGCCGCCGCACAGGATATCGCCGTTTGCCCCACCCGTCAGCCTGTCGTCTCCGTCGCCGCCCACAAGGAGATCGTTCCCCGGGCCGCCCTGCAGGGTGTCATCTCCGCCATTGCCGAACAGCAGGTCGTTGCCTGACGCTCCCTGCAGCGTGTCCCCCGAGGTGCTCGCCGAGGCGAGCATGTCCTGAGCGACAATGGGAACGTCGCCTAGAAGCGGCGAACTCGTGTCGGTACTGAGGACATAGGCTGCCGTACCGAGTTGGTACCCCAGGAACGTCCCGCCCTGGTCGAACGTGATCGTTTCGACACTCCGGCCCGAATTCGCGTAGTGGTCCGTGACCGTTATTGTACCGGGCGTCGCCCCGGTTCCGTAAGTAATGACGAGGTCGTCGTCCACCCGTTCGAAGCCAAGCGCGGTGTAGGTTTGTGGACCCACGCCGGTGAGATGAATCTGATCTCCGGTGCTATTGCCCGTATCGACGATCGTATCGGCGCCGTCACCGCTTGCGGCAAAATTGTACGTATCTCCTCCTGCCCCACCGGCCAGGAGGTCATCGCCGGCTCCGCCGTTGAGCGTATCCGTGCCACTTTGGCCAAACAGGGAATCGTCGCCGCTGAGGCCAAAGAGGGTGTCGTCCCCGCCAGAGGCGTAGAGCACGTCGTCTCCACTGCCGCGTCCCGTGACGGCGTACATGTCGTCGTCTTTACTATAACCGACCAGAGTATCGTTCACGCTGTTGCTACCGGCTATGACGTGGAACGTCTCATCAATACCGGAAACCTCATTGAAGGCGAAAAATCTCAGGGTATAGGTCGTGTTTTCTACCAGAGGGAGTGAAGACCTTATCGGGTCACCCGGATTAAACGGGGTAATGATCCTGCCGATCGCCACGGAGCCTTCCTGGGTGGCACCGAAATATTCATAACCCTCCGCGATCGCGAACAGATATTCACTTCCAATATGGTCGGGACTGAAGGCGGTGAGGGTCGCAACCTCCAGAATGCCGCCCGGCGGCCCGAAGGCCGTAACGCTCGCATTGAAAGTCAGAGGGAGCGGGTCCCAGCTCAACGACGGATGCCAAGTGATGTCCGGCAGCTTCGGGTATTCAAAAACGTCCGACACGTTGACCGTGAAGGCTTGTGCGACCGGGTGTGTTCCGTCGCTCGCCGTCACCTCGACCGCGAAGCTCGTCTGGCCGGCCTCGTAGTCCGGCGCCGACTTGAACACCAGGTTGCCGCCGACGATGTCGAACAGGTCCCTGTCCGCCCCGCCGGTGATCGAGTACGACACCGTATCATTCGCGTCGTCGTCGACCGCCGCCAGCGCCGTGACCAGCGTCGTGTTCTCCGCCACCGTCTGTGTCGCGGGCGTCGTCCATACCGGGGCCTCGTTCTGGTCCAGCAGGTTGACCGTGAAGGCCTGGGCGATCGGATTTGCCCCGTCGCTCGCCGTCACCTCGACCGCAAAGCTCGTCTGGCCGGCGTCGTAGTCCGGCGCCGACTTGAATACGAGGTTGCCACCCACGATGTCGAACAGGTCCTTGTCGGCTCCGCCAGTGATCGAGAACGCCACCGCATTGTTCGCCGCCGTGGAATCGGCGTCGGTCGCCGACAGCGCCGTGACCAGCGTCGTGTTCTCGGCCACCGCCTGCGTCGAAGACGTGAGCCACACCGGCGCGTTGTCGTTCTGGTCCACGAGGTTGACCGTGAAGGCCTGGGCGACCGGGTGAGCCCCATCGCTCGCCGTCACCTCGACCGCGAAGCTCGTCTGGCCGGCCTCGTAATCCGGCGCCGACTTGAACACCAGGTTACCGCCGACGATGTCGAACAGGGCCATGTCCGCTCCGCCGGTGATCGAGTACGTCACCGTATCATTCGCGTCGGCGTCGGGTGCCGACAGCGCCGTGACCAGCGTCACGTTCTCCGCCACCGTCTGCGTCGCTGGTGTCGTCCACGCCGGCGCGTTGTCGTTCTGGTCCGCCAGGTTGACCGTGAAGGCCTGGGCGACGGGGTGAGTTCCGTCGCTCGCCGTCACCTCGACCGCAAAGCTGGTCTGGCCGGCCTCGTAGTCGGGCGCCGACTTGAACACCAGGTTGCCACCGACGATGTCGAACAGGTCCTTGTCAGCGCCGCCCGTGATCGAGAACGCCACCGTGCTGTTCGCCACCGTGGCGTCGGCGTCGGTCGCCGACAGCGCCGTGACCAGCGTCGCGTTCTCCGCCACCGTCTGCGTCGCTTGCGTCGTCCACACCGGCGCATTGTCGTTCTGGTCCACCAAATTGACCGTGAAGGCCTGGGCAACCGGGTTTGCCCCGTCGCTCGCCGTCACCTCGACCGCGAAGCTCGTCTGGCCGGCTTCGTAGTCCGCCGCCGACTTGAATACGAGGTTGCCGCCGACGATGTCGAACAGGTCCTTGTCGGCTCCGCCAGTAATCGAGAACGCCACCGTGCTGTTCGCCGCCGTCGCGTCGGCGTCGGTCGCCGCCAGTGCCGTGACCAGCGTCGTGTTCTCCGCCACTGTCTGCGTCGCTAGCGTCGTCCACACCGGGGCGTTGTCGTTCTGGTCCACGAGGTTGACCGTGAAGGCCCGGGCGACCGGGTGCGCCCCGTCGGTCGCCGTCACCTCGACCGCAAAGTTCGTCTGGCCGGCCTCGTAGTCGGGCGCCGACTTGAACACCAGGTTGCCGCCGACGATGTCGAACAGGTCCTTGTCCGCCCCGCCGGTGATCGAGAACGCCACCGTGCTGTTCGCCGCCGTGGCATCGGCGTCGGTTGCCGCCAGCGCCGTGACCAGTGTCGTGTTCTCCGCCACCGCCTGTGTCGCTTGCGTCGTCCACACCGGGGCGTTGTCGTTCTGGTCGACGAGGTTGACCGTGAAGGCCCGGGCGACCGGGTGCGCCCCGTCGCTCGCCGTCACCTCGACCGCAAAGTTCGTCTGGCCGGCCTCGTAGTCGGGCGCCGACTTGAACACCAGGTTGCCGCCCACGATGTCGAACAGGTCCTTGTCGGCTCCGCCAGTAATCGAGAACGCCACCGCATTGTTCGCCGCCGTGGCGTCACCGTCGACTGCCGCCAGCGCCGTGACCAGTGTCGTGTTCTCGGCCACCGTCTGCGTCGCGGGTGTCGTCCATACTGGCGCGTTGTCGTTCTGATCCACGAGGTTGACCGTGAAGGCCCGGACCACCGGGTGTGCCCCGTCGCTCGCCGTCACCTCGACCGCAAAGCTCGTCTTGCCGGCCTCGTAATCCGGCGCCGCCTTGAACACCAGGTTACCGCCCACGATGTCGAACAGGGCCTTGTCCGCCCCACCGGTGATCGAGAACGCCATTGTGCTGTTCGCCGCCGTGGCATCGGCGTCGGTTGCCGACAGCGCCGAGACCAGCGTCGTGTTCTCCGCCACCGTGTGTGTGGCGGGCGTCGTCCACACCGGGGCGTTGTCGTTCTGGTCGTTGATCGCGATCGTGAACGTCTGCACCGAAGACGAACCCGACGACGTCGCCGTCACCTCGATGGTCTTGGCGGGTCCGCTGGTCTCGCGGTCGATCGCGGCCGCGGTGGTCACCACGCCGTTCGAACCTATGGCGAACAGGCCCATGCCGCTGCCGCCGGTGATCGCATAGCTCACGCTGCCGGACCCGCCCGTCGCGTGCGCCGTCACCCCGACCGCCGTGCCGACGCCGGCGTTTTCGTCCACGGCGTTCACCGTGCCGTCGATGTCCGTCACCGCGCTGAGGCCGTCAGCCAGCCCGACGATCTTGCCGGTGAGGTGAGCCGACGACGTCGCCCAGCCGGCAACGGAGCCATCGCTCTCGAGGGCCGTCTGCCTGACCTCGTAAAGGACGTCGAAGGCGACCTTCTGGCCGGCGCCGAGGGCGTCGGCGTTCAGGGCGTCGACCGTGTAGGCACCGTTCGAACCGATCGTGAGGGTGGCGCCGATCGGCGTTCCTGTCGCGTCCTTCAGAGCGATCACCACCGGATCGGCGGCGGAGAACTGGTAGATCGTGCCCTGATAGGTAACGCTGGTCAGTGTCTTCAGGCCGCCGCAACCGGTGTCGTTGGTCAGCACGTTGCCGGCGGCCGTGGAATCCTCGTCGATGGATCCCGCCGAGTCGTTGGCCGCCTTGACCGGATCGAAGGCGCCATTGAAGGCGCGCTCGGCAATCTTCGCCCCGCCGCTGCGCGCCGTGTCGATCGTGCCGTTGCCGTCGAGGTCCTGACCGACAGAGGTGAGTCGGACGCCGAAATCGACATTGACGAAATCGTCCAGCGTCAGCCCGCAGCCGTGGCTTGTCGCGAGCGTGAAGTGCAGCTCGCGGATGTCGTCCTTGCCGACGCCTTCGCTGCCGATCTGGAAGCCGACGTCGTACCCGTTTGCTTCCGCGCCCGCCGTCTTGGAGGTCTTGCTGTCCGTCGCGTTGGTCAGCCCGTTCATGTTGGCGCCGCCGCCGACATCGGTAACGCTGTCGTTGCCCAGCAGCAGGTTGCTGACCGGCGCCGACGGCGAACGGACCTGCAGCTTGCCGATCAGCGCTTCGTTGGCGACATCGAAGAAGAAGCCGCGGAGATCGCCCAGATAAGCACCGGCCGTATCGAGCTGTACGACGTCGAACTTGAGCGTTCCGTCGCCGTTTTCGGTGATGGTGACCTGGACCTTCGGATTGGTCGTTCCGGTCGCAGCGTCATTAACGATGAAGGTCATCGACGACATGGATTGCTCTCCCCCGCAATGCGGCTGGTCTCTCAGCCAGCCGTGACATCCACCAAATCAGTGCACGCACCACTCGCGCGAGGCCGCCACAGACCATGTGCAATTGGCCAGGCCCCGCGATACAAACCAGATGTGTTTGCTGAAGCGAAAAAATCCCCCGAGAGCGGTCCGCCGGCATCCCTCCGTCAGACACGCACGCCCGCAGCCTACAGCATTCGATCATAGAGGCGAAAGCGAAGGTTGCATTCGCCAGACACGATGCACGCCGATGTCAGCTTGTGACACTGCAATAAGGTGGGCGTTGGCAGGAACCAGAGGGAACTTTGGTTCGAGCAAATGCAATCACGATCGCAGGCGGCGGAGCCCCCTGCCTCAGGAGATCAGCGAGCCGCTGCGCCTCCGAGAGGCCATCAGGCACGATCCCACATACATCACCAGCTGGTGGACGCGTTATCGGGATGACGGCGTCTGAGCATCGGGAGCCGGACGCGGTCGATCCTGGTCCCCTCGCTGCCGGCGAGCCCGTCGCGCTTCTCGCCACGCGGCAACATGCGATCGGCCATCGGAGACGGAGCGGACCCTGCCGCTCCTCCCCTTCGCCGATCGATTGTCAGGCCTTGAGGTTTGCAGCCGCCTCCTTGCCGCGCTCCACCTGGACGTCGTAGCTGATCTTCTGGCCTTCCTGGAGGCCTTGCAGCCCGGCGCGCTCGACGGCGCTGATATGGACGAAGACGTCCTTGCCGCCGCTATCCGGCTGGATGAAACCGAAGCCCTTCTGGGCGTTGAACCATTTGACCGTGCCTGTAGCCATTGTTCGTTTCCTAACGAGTGGGCGCCGGAGTGCGCCTCCCCCACGCTGCCGGATTTGTCCGACGGCGGCAACGCACGACAGCAGGTTTGCCCTGAAATGGTCCTCGACCACGCCGGCCCTCCCCTTCGTTGCCGGCGCGCAACAAACGTTGCGCGCTCACGTTGGCGTGGCAGCGATCGATGCATGCAGCGCTGCAGCGGCGGCGGAGGACACGTTCATGAAGATCTGGCCGATCCTGTCGTTTCTGGCCCCCGTCGGCGTCTTCGCAGTGATGGCCATGCGCCGGCTGCGCGGCCGGCGGGTCGTCGGTCGGGAAGTGGCGGCGCTGCAGGAATTGCGCCGGCCAGAATTGCGCCGACCCGGGCGTGAACCGCGCAAGATCAGGCGTTGAGGGCAGCCACGCAACCGAACGACCGGCGAACCCTTGACGCGCGCCCGACCGGCGTCAAAGCCGGCGCGGCATCCGTCCAGCCATCAGACTGCCGGGCGCGTCGTTGCATAGGCCGGCAGCTCATCGCCGATCACCGCCCATGACAGCTTGTGACTGGTCCACACGCGATAAGCCGGCGGCAGCCGGTCAGGGTCATCCAGGCTGCAGGTCATGATGTCGAGCCTGTCCGGCTTGCCGTTGTGCTGGTACGTGAGCGGCGAACCGCAGGTCCGGCAGAAGGTGCGCACCACCTCGGGAGAGGAGCGGTAGCGCGCCGGGTAGCCGCGCGTGATGGCGAAGGCCGATGTCGCGAACTGGGCGAACGGCAGCTCAGGGGCCGACGACGCGCGGCGGCACGTCCGGCAGTGGCACGAGCCGGTGTGCAGCGCGGGTCCGCTGACGGAATAGCGGACGGCGCCGCACAGGCAGCCCCCTTCAAGGTTGGTTTCCATGTCGAGCCAAACGCCGCGTGCCGCCGCCGAGTTTCCCCGTCGCGGAGCAGGGCAATCGCATATGACCAATTTTCCCGTCATCCCGAGCGGAGCCGCCTGAAGGGCGGCGCAGCCGAGGGACCTCTTCTTGTCGATGCATCAACAAAAAAAGGTCCCTCCGCTCCGCCTCGCTACGCTCGGCTCCGGTCGGGATGACGGGACTTTGCAGTCATACGCGATCGCCCTGCGTCGCGGAGGGAGGACTCTTACGGCGGCAAGCAACGCCAGCGGCGCGCGCGTGTTGTCCAGGCACGACAACGCGACACGCCACCAATCACCAATGCGGAGGTCACAATGGGATTGCTCGATGTGCTGACGGGAATGCGCAATGGCCCGCGCGGTGGCGGCGGTGGCGGCGGCGGCATGTCGCCGATCACCATGGCCCTGCTGGGGCTGCTCGCCTACAAGGCGGTCAAGGGCTTCAGCGGCAACACCGCCAAGCCGGGATCGGGCATGGCGGCGCCCGGCGGCGGCCTCGGAGATCTCCTGAAAGGCGGCCTGGGCGGCGCCGGTGCAGGCGGGTTGGGATCGATCCTCACCGGCGGGCTGGGCGACCTCCTGAAGCAGTTCCAGGGCGCCGGAAAAGGCGACGTCGCCGAGTCCTGGGTGGGCAAGGGCGAGAACAAGCCGATCGGCGCCACCGACCTCGACAAGGTGCTGACGGCCGAGCAGATCGACTTCCTGACGGAGCGCACCGGCCTCAGCCGCGACGAATTGCTGGCCGGGCTGGCCGAGCAGCTGCCGAAGACGGTCGACGAGCTCACGCCGCAAGGCCGGCTGCCCAGCCCGAGCGACATCGATCGCGTCGCCGGCCATCCCTGAAGGAGCGTTCCATGGGCATTCTCTGGATCATCGTCATCGGGTTCGTCGCGGGGATCGTGGCGCGGCTGCTGGCGCCCGGCCCCAACCGGCCTTCCGGATTCCTGCTGACGACGGCGCTGGGGATCGCCGGCGCCTTCGTCGCCACCTTCCTCGGGCAGGCTGTCGGCTGGTACCGCCCGGACCAAGGGGCAGGGTTCATCGCGGCGACGGTGGGCGCGATCATCGTGCTGTTCGTCTGGAACAGGGTCGCCGCAGCGCGTCGGACGCCTTAGGGCATGCGGCCAGCGCAACACCATAGTCCCTTGCATAAGGCCACGGGACGCCCATATCCATCCTGCTGGATGGTATGGGGATGGTCTACGGATGGTCGAGAGGACGGACAAACGGTCGATCGGCGCTCCCGACAGCGAAAAGATCACGATCAACCTCGGGTACGTCGACCTGGGCCAGATCGACCTGCTGGTCGACGAGGGCTTCTATTCCAATCGCACGGACTTCATCCGGACGGCAATCCGCAACCGGCTCGACCGGCACACGGACACGATGAAGGAGTCGGTCGCCCGACGCCATCTCGACCTGGGGCTTCGCCGCTACGAACGCGCGGAGCTCGAGGCGGTCCGGGCGGCGGGTGAACGGATCCATATCCAGGTCCTCGGCCTGGCCGTGATCGCGCCCGATGTTTCCGTCGAGCTTGCGCGCGCAACGATCGCGTCCATCGAGGTGCTCGGCGCCCTGCAAGCCAGTCCCGAAATCAAGACGGCGCTCAGCGATCGTATCCGCTGAGCCCGAGACCGACCGCCACTGCCGTGCGCGGCCAACGCTTCACCGAATGCCCCAGGAGATGGATGTGATTCGTCCCAATGTCGACATGATGGAGGCCCTGCGATTGACGCGCCAGGGCCGGCTGCAGGAAGCGATGGCCGTGCTGCACGGCGCCTCACCCGGCGACGCGGCGGCCGGTGCGGCCAAGGAAAAGGAACAGGCGGCGACGGCGACCGTCCTCGACATGGTTGCGCCGTCGCGCGAGACCGGGAATGCCTGGACGATGCCGCGCACCGGCACGGCATCCGACACCGGCGGATGGGTCGAGCGCCTGCGCGCGCTCAACGACGAGCTCAGTGGCCTGGCCGATGGCCGGATGAAGCCGTCGCGGGTAGTCGTGGCCCCGGGGGCGAGGTTCGAGACACATGCCTATGCCAATGACGCCGGCAGCAGGAGCTACAAGCTCTACGTCCCGGCCTCGTGGAAGGGCGGTCCCTTGCCGCTCGTGGTGATGTTGCACGGCTGCACCCAGTCGCCCGACGACTTTGCGGCAGGCACGCGGATGAACGACTGCGCGGAGGAGCACACCTTCCTCGTCGCCTATCCCGCCCAACCGGCATCGGCCAACCCGTCGCGATGCTGGAACTGGTTCAACGGCAGCGAACAGCAGCGCGGCCAGGGCGAACCCTCGCTCATTGCCGGCATTGCGCAGCAGATCATGACGGAATTCCCGGTGGCGCCGGGCCGTGTCTATGTCGCCGGCCTCTCCGCGGGCGGCGCCGCGGCGGCCACGCTGGGGGCGACCTATCCCGATCTGTTCGCCGCCGTCGGCGTGCATTCCGGATTGGCGTGCGGCGCCGCGCGCGACCTTCCTTCCGCCTTCGCCGCGATGCGCCAAGGCGGCGCGGGCGCGAGGCCGGCGGGCGCGCGGGCGGCGATCGTTCCGACCATCGCGTTCCATGGCGATGCCGACACGACGGTCAATCCCGTGAACGGCGACCAGGTCATCGCCCAGGCGACACCGGCGGCCCACCTCGAGACCTCGGTGAGTCATGGCAAGGCCGATGGCGGCGTCAGCTACACCCGCACGAGCAAGTCCGACGCGGCCGGACGGCCGATGCTGGAGCACTGGATTCTTCACGGCGTCGGCCATGCGTGGTCCGGCGGCAGCCCGGCCGGATCCCATACCGATGCGCGCGGACCCGACGCCAGCCGCGAAATGGTTCGCTTCTTCCTTCAGCACGCGACAGCGACATGAGTGGCCGCGAAGCTCTCGACGTTCACTGTTGAACACACACGTGTCCGTGCCCGAAGGACGCACTTGCGCATTCGGCGCAAAGACCCAGCTATCAGTCACTCACGCTCGGGGAGGAAACGCATGGAACGCGGTCTGCTCGCCCAGCTCAGCCCCCACGAACGGACGACTTTGCGCCGGATCGCCAACGGGGATGTTCTTTCGGGCGCTCTAAATCGTCGTCACGTCACCCAACTGCTCTCGCTTGCCCTCATTGAGGAGAAGGCCTCGGCATACTTCCTGACGGTGCTGGGCCAACAAAGGATCGAACGGTTGGAGAGCTGGTAGCCGGGATCATGCAGGTCCGGCGCAACCGATCGCCGTGCCGTGCTGTTAGCCAAGTGGGACGCTTTCATTCCCTGTATCGGAGCCAGTCATGCGCGTACTCGTAGCCCTCGTCGTGCTGGGCACCATCGTCGCGGTGCCACCGGCGCTTGCCGAAGCGTGGCGGGCGAAGCCTGAACTCGAGAAGGGGGCTCCTGCCAGCTGCCGGGAGGCCGATGTCTCGAACTTGGTCTTCGACTTCTCGGACACCGGAAACGACCTGTCGTTGAAGACCAATGGCGGCGAGGCGTTCGCCGCTCCCATTGCCGCCGATGGTTTCGTCAACACGACGCTGACCGTACCGGTGGGCAGGAGGACGTTTGCCGTCGACCTTACGGGGAATGTGAAGACCCGGGAGATGGAACTCTTCAATAAGCAGTATGCGTGTCGCTTCAGGCTCACGCCGGTGCAATAGAGGCCGCAAAGGTAAATCGGCGCGGCGCCGCAACGATGCCGGAACCGCTCCGTTGGTTGGCCAGCGCCGCTTCGGCGCCCAACATCCAAGGAGCAACCCATGGCCAGCGAAGTGACCAAGATCACGTCCGGCAGCCTGATCGCCGCCGAGAAAGTCGAAGGAACCGACGTCTACAACCCGCAGGGCGACAAGCTCGGCTCGGTCGACGACATCATGATCGACAAGGTGAGCGGCAAGGCGATCTACGCCATCATGTCGTTCGGCGGCTTCCTCGGCATCGGCGAGAAGTATCATCCGCTGCCCTGGTCGACCCTGAAGTACGACGAGAGCAAGGGCGGCTATATCGTCAATCTCGACAAGAAGATGCTCGAGAACGCCCCGACCTACGACATCAACGAGGAGTTCATGTGGACGCCGGACTACGGCCGCCGGGTCGACAAGTACTACAACGCGCCGAGCTACTGGTAAGGCAACGAACAAGGAGCGTCGCGCTGCCCGAGCCGGCGCGCGACGCTGCCTCCTTGCGCCCAAGGTCAGGGAAGGAAGGTCAGTGAAGCGCCGGCCGCCGCGGTTGCGCGCCGGAGTCCGAATCGACGGCATCCCGGTAGATGATCGTGGCGGTCCATTGCGGCGTGGCGCCGCTCGGCGCATCGCCCGCCGGCAGCACCCAGCCGCTGATCCTGTCGAACCCGCTCTGGGCGTCCCACCAGTCGGCCGCCGCCTTCTCCGCCTGCGCCCGCGTGTCCGCCGTGAACGCGCGCCAGTATTTCGCCTTCTTCAACATGCCTGCCGATGTCCTCTCCCGCCGGCCAGCCTAACGGGCCGCCGATCGAGGGGACATCTGCAAAAGTCGGGCCCTACCGGCGCTCAGCCGTCCCCGAATGATCACGGAATGTGCGCTGACCCTGCGTCGAAGCGTACTGGCATACGCGGGGACCATTGGTGGCCGACTTACACCCGATACTTAAGGATGGGCGGCATCGGTACTTCCGGCTGACTCACTTGGTCCGCACTTAACGATACCATCGCGCTGCGCCAGGCGGTGCGGGGCTTCCTTGCCTGGCTGTGCCGTCGCCGCTTTCCGGAGCCGGAGGATGCGATGTCGAAGGGCCTGCCCTTGCCGCCGCCACCCAAAAAGCCGATCAGCTTCACCCCCTTGATGAAAGCGGCGCCGGCGCTGGCGGCATGGCCGCCGGGGGCCTTCCGCGATGCCTACCGGGTCGGCGACAAGCCCGGAGCGAACTGGCAGGCCGTGGCGGCGGGCTTCGGCGTCCCGAACGTGTGGGACCTCATCTGGTTCAACTTCCAGACCACCGACCCACGGGAGGTCAATTTCTACCTCCACCGCTACGTCGGCTGCTGGCAGAGCAACGACGGCAAGAACTTCAGCTTCAAGGGCGCCGAGCCCGGCATCATCTTCATCCCGCCGTTCGGCTGGAAGCGTCCCAGCCCGGACCCGCTGATGGCGCGTTTCCTCAGCATGCTCACGGCGAGCGTTTCGCGCTTTCCCTACATCACCTACAAGAACGTCCATATCAGCCGGTCGAGCTTCGAGACGGTCGGCCTGGCGGTGCGCAACGGCAGGATCGGGATCGCTTACGATCCCGACGAGCTCAAGCGTGCGAATGCGGCGGCGATGTACCTGGACTATTCGAACAGGTTCATCTTCCGCGACCCCTTCATCGACACGATCAGCCGCCGCGCGGATGTCGTCCATGAGGCGACCCATGCCGTGCTCGACATGTACAAGGGCAACGGCCTGCAGATCCTCGACAACGAATTCCTCGCCTTCCTTTCGGAGGCGATCGCGCTGAAGACGCTTGGCTACGCCTATGAAGGCAGCAATGTCTTTGGCCTGGCAGCAGAGCTGGCGACCATGGTGATCGACGAGTCGCGAACCAAGGCGCTGGTCGCGGTCGAAGAGTTCGACGAGGCCATCGAAATCGACGGCAAGGTCGAGAATCCGGTGCTGCGTCTGCGAGAGGCCATCAGGCACCATCCCAATTTCATCACCAATTGGTGGCGGCGTTATCGCGACGATAGCGTCTGAACCTCGAAGGGTCCTTGTCTCCGGTCGCCTTGTCCGTTTCAATGATCGAAGTGGTGCGGCCTGACCGCATCCCCGGCACTGCTCGCCAGTACGGCCGAGGTGACGACGACTTGGTTGACCGCGATCATCCTCCCGTGGAACGCGACCGGTCGGTCGCCGAGCCTCGCTTCGACGCCGAGGAGAGGGAGGCCAGGGGGCGAGAGCTGCGCGCCGCCCAGGACCTCGCGCGACAGCGCCGGCGTCAAACCATCCTGGCAAGCTCGGTGGCCGCCGTCATCCTGGCGCTCGGCGGCGCGACGACGTGGATGTACCGCGAGCTGGCGGCCCTGCGTGCAAGCCAGGTCGAGCAGCTCGAGGACGAGAACAGCGTCCTCTCACGATTGCTCCGCCAGGAGTACCAGCAGCGCTTCGATGCCGCGAAAGTATTCCCGGCGCGCCAGGAAGTGGTCGCGCAAAGCGTCAGGAAGATCCTGGGCAATCGCGCCCGCTACGAGCGCATCACCAAGTCGATGACGATGCCCTGGTACTTCCTGGCGATCATCCATGGCATGGAAGCCGACTTCAGGTTCGACTCCCATCTGCACAACGGGGATCCGCTGACCGGCCGGACGGTCCACGTACCGGCGGGACGGCCGACCGGGGGCAAGGCGCCGTTCAGCTGGGAAGAGAGTGCGATGGATGCCATCGCGCTCAATCGTTACGACAAGTGGAACGATTGGAGCATTGCCGGGATGCTCGTCGCCTGGGAACGCTATAACGGCCTGGGATATCGGCAGCATGGCATCCATTCGCCGTATGTCTGGGCGTGCACCGACCAGTACGCGAAGGGTCGCTATGTCGCCGACGGCCGGTTCGATGCGAATGCCGAATCCAGGCAATGCGGCGCCGTGGCTATGCTCAAGGGACTGATCGCGACCGGCTCGATATCGCCGCCGCCGGGGCCGAAATAGGCCCGTCATGACGGGTATATTGGGCCCCATGCGATCGCCCTGCTAACGCGGGAGGTTCCGGCAGATGGCGAGGGTGACAGTGGAACGGGTGGCGGGGCCCTTGTTGCCGGAACCGGACGCAGTTTGTGCGCTCGCCCGGCCAAGGCGCTTCATCATTGAAGATGCCGTCTTGAACGACACGTTCAGGATCCGATGCAGGTGATAGGGCCGCATCGGCCTGGTTCCCCCTTCGGTCAGATAGATTGCCTGCAGCCACTTGTGCGCCGGAACGTGGCTCGAGCTCATCACCGTGCCGTGCAGAGAGGAGAACGGCTTGCGGCAGGCGTAGCATTTATAGGCCGCCACACGGGTCGACGCGCCGTTCAGTTTGCGCACCCTGGCGCTGCTGCGGCAGCGTGGGCAACGCACGCCATCCGGCCAGAGCAGGCGTTCAAGGAAACGATGTGCACTGGCTTCGTCCGCGAACATCGCCATCCCGTCGCGCGCTTTGCGCAAGGGCTTTGATTCGAAACGTGAGACTTGCATGAGGGGGCAGTCGACCGGTCCGTTCGGATCGCTAGCTCTGCTTTCGGAAGCTGCCGACAGCGACGCAGTTCATGCCTGCGGTCGTCCGGACTTCACTATCCTTGGTGCGAAACGTGAAGCCGCCGTTGATGTTCTTCGGTTCGCTCACGTCTTCCCACGACATGTTGCCGCTCCCCTGGCATTTGACCGTCCACTTGCTCCATTCGACCACTGGATCGGCAACGCGCGCCGCGATTTCCGGATCTGCAGCGTGGGCCGCAGCGATGGAAGCGATGACAACGACTGCGACGATGGCCTTCTTCATGTTCCTCTTCCTCAGCTGGCTGAGAGCGATGCTGTTCGCGCTCTGACACCCCATAAACGCAAGGATTGTCGGCCTTGTTGCCCATGGGTCTCGCCAACTTCCATGGATTTCGCAGACCCACATCGAACGGCGACGCAACTCGGTGCAGTCGACATGGCAACGCTCCGTGCTCAAAACGGATGCTGGCTGCTGGACCTCAGACTTCAGCTTGCCCGCTCCGACGGCGCGCGTCTGGCCTTCTCCTGCTCTCTCAGGCAACCTCGGAAGATCGGGGCGCAGACGCCTTCCTTGCCGATCATGTCGTCGTTGTCGCCGGCATAGTTCACTGCCGCCACCCTGCCGTCCACGATCCGGACGATGGCGTGACAGTAGGAGCCGCTTCCACCAAGACTGACTCCGCCGCCGATGATAGGCAACGTAACCTGCGCGCCGCCGGTCCTCTCATACTTGTTTTCATAGGAGTACAGCGTGGTCCGCGCGTCGATTTGCTCGGTCCGCGTCGGAAGGCCCGCGCAGGACTTCAGGGTGACAGCGTCCATGCCCAGGATGGACTCGCGCGCCTTCTCCGCAACGTAGTGGGCGGGCGAGCACGCGCTGATTGCAAGCAGACCTGATCCCAGCAGCGCAAGCGAGGGCCTGAGCATGAGGACTCTCCGTGGTGACGGTCGACCAGCAACGCCGGAATCGCCGCAATGCCCACCGCGGCGATGCGGTCCCTGCCTTAAACGAGAGCCGCTTCGATCCGTTCCAAGGCGGCGAGCATATCGAGAGCCTGCGTAGCGCTGCATATCTCGGCTGCAAACGCCGGCGGGTGCGAGCGCGCCTCGCCGACCATCGCCGGACTTCGCTGACCTATCGACCCACGCCAGCGTCAAATGGGCTAAAATCCCCCCATGTCCCCGTCCGACGCGACCAAGCCGTCTCCGCCCGTGCGTTGGGGACTGGCCGTCAAGCTGTTTGCCCTTCTCGCCCTGCTCGGCGCGATCGCGGTGCTGGTCACCAGCGTGCTGGGTTACCTGCAGGCCCGCGATGCCCTGCAGGAGGCGATCTACAACCAGCTCACCTCGACCCGGAAGGCCAAGGTGCAGCAGGTCGAGACGTATTTCCGCACCATCCGCAACGAGCTCTCCCAGCTGGCCTACTCGAAGGAAGCGGTCGATGCCGCGCAGGCGTTCCGCGCCACGTTCAACGAGCTCAATCGGACCGACGTGCCGGCCGATCTCCGGCTCGAGGTCGATGCCTGGTACAGCGCCGCGTTCCTGCCCGGCCTGCGACGCCTGGCGGCCAAGGAGCCGGACATCAAGGAGTATCTGCCCATCGATGCCGCCGGCTATTATCTCCAGTACCACTACATCGTCGCCAACCCCTATCCAGCCGAGCAGCGCGAGCTGCTCAACGATGCCGGAGACGGCAGCACCTACAGCCGCGAGCACGCGATCTACCACCCGCTGCTGCGCGACGCCGCCGCAACCTTCGGCTTTTTCGACCTGATGCTGGCGGATCCGGCGGCCGGCCGCATCGTCTATGCCGTCAGGAAGGAAGTCGATTTCTCCGCCTCGCTGCGCAGCGCTCCCTTCCGGCAATCGAATGTCGCCGTCGCCGTCGCGCGCTGCGGCGCCGATGCCGAAAAGTATGCGACATGCCTGGAAGACTTCGCGCCCTATGCGCCCTCGGGCGGCGCGCCGATCGCCTTCATGGCCGCGCCGATCATCGACCAGAACACCGTGCTCGGCGTGCTGATCGCGCAATTGTCGATCGACGAAATCGACAAGGTCGTGACCAGCGGACGCCGCTGGCGCCAGGACGGCTTCGGCGCCACCGGCGAGGCCTATCTCGTCGGCGCCGACCACCTCGCGCGCTCGGGGCCACGCGCCTTCTATGAAAACCGCAACCGGTACTATGCCGATCTCAAGGAGAGCGGCGCCACGGACCAGGAGATCGACGCCATCCGCCGCTACGGAACGCCGGTGCTGCAGCAGCACATCGCCACGGAGGCCGTCCAGTCCGCGCTCGCCGGGACCGAGGGCGCCGGCGAGATCGTCGGCTATCACGGCGTCCCGACGCTCGCCTCCTGGGGTCCGCTTTCCATTCCCGGCCTCAAGTGGGTCCTCGTCGCCAAGATAGACGCATCCGAGGCGTTCGCCCCGATCGACAGGCTGCGGCGCAACCTGATCATCGTCGGCGCCATCGCCATGCTGGTGGTGGTCGTGACGTCCGCCTGGCTGGCGCGCTCACTGCTCGGGCCGCTCAGGGAACTCACCGCCGGCGTGACGCGCTTCGCCGCCGGCGACTACGGCGCCAAGGTGGCCGTGCGCAGCCACGACGAGATCGGCCGCCTGTGCTCGGCGTTCAATGGCATGGTCGACGAGCTGCACGAGAAGACCATCGTCATCGAGAACAAGAACCGCGAGAACGAGCAGTTGCTGCTCAACATGCTGCCGGGGCCGATCGCCAACCGGCTGCGCGGCGGCGAGAAGAACATCGCCGACGGCTTTGCCGAGGTCACGGTGGCCTTCGCCGACATCGTCGGCTTCACCGCCCTGTCCTCGCAGATGCCTCCGGCCAGTGTCGTGAGCCTGCTGAACGGGCTGTTCACGCGATTCGACGAGGCCGCCCAGGAGCTCGGCATCGAGAAGATCAAGACCTTGGGCGATGCCTACATGGCGGTGTGCGGCCTGCCGGTGCAGGTGCCCGACCATGCCGAACGCATGGTGCGCATGGCGATCCGGATGGTCCACATCACCCAGGAGCATGCCATGGAACATCGCGTGCCGTTGACGCTGCGGGTCGGCATCAACAGCGGCCCTGTCGTGGCCGGCGTGATCGGCAAGACGAAGTACATCTACGACCTGTGGGGCGACACGGTGAACCTGGCGAGCCGCATGGAATCGGGCGGGGTGCCCGGCACGATCCAGGTGACGCGGTCGGTGTACGACAAGCTCAAGGACCGCTTCGTCTTCGAGCCGCGTGGCCAGATCGAGATCAAAGGCAGAAGCAGCGTCGAGGCCTGGCTGCTGAAGATCTGACGGCAGGCGACATCCTCAGTCCTCGCCCGCCCAGTCGACGCGATAGCGAAACTCCCAGGCATCGGCGGCCGTGGTGCGCCGCGCCTGCTCATCGCCCGGCCGGGCGATGTAGTCGGCGCGCCGCCAGTCGGTGAAGGTCCTGGTGTGACTGGGCGTGAGGCCGAGCGACGGCGCGAACAGCACATCGGTCTTGTCGGGCAGGCGCAGCACCAGCAGGCGATGCCAGGTGCGATAGTAGAGCTCGACGCTGCCGGTCAGGACCTCGCGCCCGTCGTCGCGTCTTGTGTCGGACAGGACGGCCGGCATCGTATTCTTGGCAGTCTGCAGCTCGACCGCGTCGCGCGACGGCGGCACCGCGACGCCCGGCGGCAGGCGGATCTCGAACACCAGCCGAGGCGCGGGCCCGTTGGCGTTGACCAGCGGACGCATCAGCCAGAAAGCGCCGATTCCCGCTGCGGCGACCAGAACCACGCCAACGAACACGAGGCCGACGCGGCCGGCCACGGCGGCGCCCTTCAGCCCGGCGCGGCGCAGGACCAGCCAGGCGCCCAGCACCAGGCCCGCCAGCCCGCCGACCGGTCCGCCGATGAACACCGCGAAGTAGCCCGACGCGCCTTCGAACGAGGTGATGCCGAGCAGCGGCGCCAGCGCGGAGGCCGCAGCGGCACCCAGGGCAAACCCCAGCGCCGCACCGACCATGGCCACCAGGAGCGCCAACAGGTAGGTCATGAGGGACGCGCGCGCTTGCGGGCCGGCTGTCTACGGGGACGACCGAGCACAGCCACCGCCTCGCGATAGTCGGCGGTGTCGCGACCTTCGGTGAAGCGGTCGAGGACGGCCGCGAGCTCGGCGTGCGCGGCGGCGGCGCTGTCGGCGTCCGGGGCGAGGCGCACCGCGCTGGTCGCGATGCGCAGCGACCAGGCGAGCGCACCCTGCCGCTCCGCCCACTGGCGCGCTTCGGCGAGCACGGCCTGCGCCGGCGCGTGCTCGCCCTCGCGGTGGAGCAGCGTCGCCTTGAGGCGCAGCACCTCGGCAATGCACCAGCGCTCGTCGTTGCGCTCGGAGCGTTCGATCGCCGCCTCGATGGTGGCGCGCGCCTCGTCGTGGCGGCCGGCGAGGCCCAAGGCCTCGGCGTAGCGGCAGAGGAAGAAGAGGTAATGGACGCCGAAATCGATGCCGCGCAGGCCCTTCAGCGCGTCCTCGAGCAGCGGCAGGCCGGCTGCAACGTCGCCGCGCTGCACGGTCAGCACGCCGCGGAAGCACACGCCGAAGGCGCGCCAGAAGTGCCACTGGTAGCGCTCGGCCTTGCCGACCAGATCGTCGACGAAGCCCTGCACGGCAGCGAGGTCGCCCACCAGCAAGCCGACCGGACATGAGGCCTGCACCAGCACCTGCACCAGGGAGAGGTCGTCGCCGCGGCTGCGCTCGTCGTCGGCGAGCTGCCAGGCGATCCGCCGCGCCTGGTCGGAAAGCCCCTGCAGCCAGCAGATGCGCGCCAGGAAGGACCGCGCCAGCGAGCGCTGGTCGAAAATATAGCGCAAGGTCTGCGCGCCGGTGGCTGGGGCCACGTAGCCGGCCAGCATGCGCTCGAGATGCCGGTGCGCGGCGGGCTGGTCGCCCAGCAGGTGGAGCGAGTGGCCGATCATGCGATGGCCGACGCTGCGGTCGGTCTCGTTGGTGCTGCCGGCGACATCGAGGAACTCGCGGGCCAGGTCCAGCGAGGCGCGCAGCGCCCCGGCATTGACCCGCGTCGCCCACAACCCCCAGATCCCGCGCAGCTGATACTCGGCATCGCCGCTGGCGCGCGACAGGTCGAGGACCGTCGTCCAGGCGTCTTCCGTCTCGCGCACGAATCCCTTGAGCTGCATCAGCGACCAGGCCTTGGCGACGTGCAGGCGCAGCTGCCGCGCGGTGTCGGCCGCCGCCGCCGCCAGCGCGAGGGCGCGGCAGGTCCGCTCGTAGCATTCGTTGAGCAGCGACAGCTGGTACCACAGCGGGACTGCGGCGACGGTGAGCGCGACGGCCGTCGCGGGCTCGGCCTCGAGGCTGAAATCCAGCGCGGCACGGACGTCGTCGATGAGGCGGCGATGGCGGGCGAGCCACGCCTCGGCCGGCAAGGCGTCCCACTCCGCGCTGGCGGCCTCCATGGCGGCGAGGCATTGCCGCGCATGCCGCCGCATGCAGGCAACGTGCTCGCCGCTCTCCTCGAGCTTCTGCAGCGCATAGGCGCGCGTCATCTCGAGCAGACGGTAGGACGGCAGCCGCGTCTCGAAGTTGGGCACGATCAGCGACTTGGTGACGAGGTTGGCGATGCTCTCGGCCGCCGTCGCCGCGTCGGCCCCCTCCCCAGCCCCTTCTTCTGCCAGCACGCCGGCCGCTTCCGCGATGGTGAAGAGGCCGGCGAACACCGCGAGCCGGCACAAGGTGACGCGCTCGGCCTCGGGCAGCAGCTGGTAACTCCAATCCAGCGCGGTGGTCATGGTACGATGGCGCGCCAGGCCGGTGCGCCGGCCCTGCATGGCCAGCCGGAAGCGGTCGTCCAGCACGCGCTCGAGGCCGGCGATGCCGAAGGCGTCGACCTGCCCTGCGGCGATCTCGATCGCGAGCGCAATGCCGTCGAGATGGCGGCAGATATTGGCCACCGCGGGCGCATGCGCGTCGGTCAGGGCATATTCGCCGAGGCACATCGCCGCGCGCTCGACGAAGAGCTGGACCGCCGGATAGCCCATTGCGTCGACGGCGCTCAGCCGCGCGGCCGCCTCCGGAAGCGCCAGCGGCGCCAGGCGGAAGACCCACTCGCCCTGCACGCCCAGCGCCTCGCGGCTGGTGGCGAGGATGCGCAGCCGGGTCCCCGCATCGCGGGCAATGGTTTCCGACAGCCGCGCGGCGCTGTCGATGACATGCTCGCAATTGTCGAGGACGATCAGGGCGTCGCGCTCGCGCAGGAAGGCGACGATGCCGGGCAGCGGATCGTCCGATGCCACGCCGACGCCAAGCGCCGAAGCCAGCGCCGTGGACACCAGCCGGTCGTCGGCCAGCGGCGACAGGTCGACGAAGCAGACCCCGTGACGCAGGGTGGGGCGCAGGCGGTCGGCGACGGCGAGCGCGACCGCCGTCTTGCCGATGCCGCCGGGGCCAACGACCGTGACGAAGCGATCCTCGACAAGCCGTTGCGTCAGCGTCTCGATGACGTCGGAGCGGCCGAACAGCCGCCCTGTCGACAGAAAAGGCGACAGGGCAGGCGACGGCGCCGCCGCGGACTCCGGCAGCTCCTGCGCGGCGGCCATGGGCGCGGCGACCGCCGAGATCTCGCCGACGAAGGCGTAGCCGCGGCCGGCGATGTTGGCGATGTAGCGCCGGCCGTTCTGGCCGTCGCGTAGCGCCTTGCGCAAGGCCGCGACCTGCGCCCGCAGCGTTCCATCCTCGACGAGGACATTGGGCCAGATGCGCGCGCAGAGCGCCTCCTTGGCGACGGCGCGGCCGGGTTGCTCCAGCAGGGCGATCAGGAGATCGCGCGCGCGGCTGCCGAGGCGCACGGGCGTCTCTCCCTCGAGCAGCAGATGGCGCGCCGCAAACAAGCGGAACGGGCCAAAGGCGACCCCGGGGTCACTCGGCGCCTGGCCGGTCATCTCGCGTCGATCCCCCTTCCCGTCAATCTGCCCACGTGCAGCCGGAGGATAGGATCGCGGCGGAGACCTGCCAATCACGCCGCCGCGGCGGCCGGTATCGTGACCTCGAACGTCATGCCGGGACCGGCATTGCGGACCGCGCGCAGTTCGCCGCCGTGGGCGACAACGATCGAGCGGCAGATCGACAGCCCGACGCCCAGGCCGTGCGGCTTGGTCGTGTAGAACGGGCTGAACAGGCGACCGAGCTTTTCCGGCGCCACGCCCACGCCGACATCCTCGACCGCGAGCAACAGCCGGTCGGCGCCCCGCCGGCTGGTCCGCACGACCACGGCGCTGTTGCGATCGGGCGCCAGCGGCGTCGCCTGCAGGCCGTTGCGCACCAGGTTGACCACGACCTGCTGAAGCTGCGTGCGGTTGCCATGCACCGGCGGCAGGTCCGACGCCAGCACGGGCTGCAGCGCGACGTGGCGGTCCTCTGCCTCGTGCCGAACCAGCGCCAGCGCCTCGTCGACCATCTCGTTGACGTCGACCGGCGACTTCTCAAGCGCGACCTTCTCGGCCAGCGCCCGGACACTGTCGATCAGCCGCCGCGCGCGGTCGGACGAAGCGGCGACACGCGCCATGGTCGCGAGCGCCCGGTCGATATCGGGCGTTTCCCGATCCAGCCAGCGCTGGCTGGCCGCCGTGTCGATGGCGATGGCCGCCAGCGGCTGGCTGATCTCGTGCACAATAGACGCGCTCATCTCGGCCAACCAGACGAGGCGGTCGGCATGGCCGTCGTCCGGATCGGACCTTCCGCGATCTGCTTCGTGCAGGATGGACTGGGTCACTACTCTCTCCACATACGGGAACCGGCGCATCTGCGTGATGGGTGAGAGTTTGTCGCGCCGCAGCGACGGCGGCGAGTTAATCGTCGTGAAAAAAAGTGCAGTCCCGGCAGCTCCGGCCGGCGGACAACACCGCTTCACATCTCTTAAGACCCGCCGCCGCGGGGCGCGGGTGCATATTCGACTTTAGTACAAGAGGTAGATGTGCTCGCCAGGAAATATGCCGAGGATCGGACCGGGCTGCTGCTCATCGATGCCTTCAACGACTTTCTCAGCGAGGGCGGCAAGCTGTGGCCGCGCGTCCAGCCGGCCGCGGAGACCGCCGACCTGCTGGGCCATCTGCGCACGCTGCTGGGCATCGTGCGCCGCGCCGGCCTCGCCGTGTTCCACGTGCCGCACCGGCGCTGGCGCGAGGGCGACTTCGACCGCTGGAAGCATCCGACCCCATGGCAGCTCGAGATCGACCGCGAAGGGCTGTTCGCGCACGGCACCTGGGGCGGAGACTGGCATGCCGACCTGGCCCCCCAGCCGGGCGACGTGATCGTCCAGGAACATTGGGGCCATGACGGCTTCCACAGCACCGACCTCGACCTCCAGCTGCGGCAGCGCGGCATCGAGAACATCATCGTGGCCGGCATGGCCCTCGACAGGTGCGTCGCGGCGACCGCCCGCATCGGCGTCGAGCTCGGCTATCACGTGACGCTGGTGCGCGATGCCACGGCGATGCTGGCACCCGAGGATGCCGAACCCGGGAGCGAAGGACCGCCCATCGCGCATGTCATCGTGACGACGCAGGAGCTCGCCGCGGCGCTGGGTCAGCCGTAACAGTCAGCGGCCGGCGAGCGATTCGACGTAGGCGGCATGGCGCCGGTTGGCGTCGGCCTCCTCGCCGGCGGCGCGCAGCTTCTCCAGCGCGTAGAGGCGCGTCGTCGTGAGCAGCCGGTAACGCGCGCCCTCGTCGGCGAGGTCGGCGACGACCAGCGATTTCTGGATCAGGCTGACGAGCTGGTCGGTGAGCGCGAGGCCCGCAATGTCGCCGGCCACGGCCTGCGCGGCGTCGAGGGAGAAATCATCGGCAAACACGGCAAGGCGGCGCAACACGGCCGCCTCGGTGGGCGACAAGAGATCGTAGCTCCAGTCGAGCAGAGCGCTCAGCGTCTGGTGACGCGGCTGGGCCGTGCGGCGGCCGCGCGCCGCCAGCAGCAGGCGATCGTTGATCAGCGTCGCGAGGCCTCTCAGCCCATAGACGTCGATCCGCGCGGCGGCGAGCTCGATGGCGAACGGAATGCCATCGAGGCGCCGGCAAATGTCGACCGCCACGGGCACATCCTCGTCGGCGAGGGTGAAGCCATGCATGCTGGCCGCGGCGCGCTCGCTGAAGAGCTGGACTGCGGCGAAGGCGAGCGCTTCGGCAGCGCCGAGGCTCGCGGATTTCGGCGGCACGGCCAGCGACGGCAGGCGCTGGACCCATTCGCCTTCGGCGCGCAGCGCCTCGCGGCTGGTCGAGAGGATGGCCACGCCCGGCGCCGCCTGCAGCAGGGTCACCGCCAGCGCGGCGGCCGCCTGGACGACATGCTCGCAGCTGTCCAGCACGATCAGGACGCGCTTGTCGCGCAGCGCTGCGGCGAGCGACGCCAGGGCGTCCGCATCGGCGGGCGCTTCGCCGAATGCGGCCCGTACCGTCGCCGCAACGAGGTCGGGATCCAACAGCGAGCCCAGCCCGACGAACCGGACGCCGTCGGCGTAGCTGCCGGAGAGCTGGTCGGCGATGGCCACCGCGACAGTCGTCTTGCCGACGCCGCCGGGCCCGAGAATGGTGAGAAACCGGCGGGCACGCAGCTGGGCCGCCAGGGCCGCGATGATCTCATCGCGGCCGATGACGTGGGTGAGCGAGACCGGGAGATTGTGGGCCGGCCGGTCGGCCGTCGACCGGGCGTCCGACGCATCGCCCTGCTCGCGCGACACCGGCGCCGCGAAGCTGTAGCCACGGCCGGGCTCGTTGGCGATGTAGTGGTTGCCGCCCGGGCCGTCGCCCAGCGCCCGACGCAAGGCCGCGACGTGGACGCGCAACGTGTTGTCGTCGACATGGACGCCAGACCAGACCGCGGCCATCAGCTCGTCGTTGCCGATCGTTTCGCCCGCGCGCTGCACCAGGAAAGCCAGGAGGTCGAACGCGCGGCTGCCGAGCCGCAAGGGCCGATCGTCCCGCAGCAGCACCCGATGGGCGACAAGCAACCGGAACGGCCCAAAAACGAAGCTCCCGTCAGCCACGGCAGCCAGGACGGCACAGGACGCACATGGCGTGCAGCCTAAGGTGCTGTCGAGTCGAAGCGAAGCCTATTCCGAAGGACAGGAACCCGGGTCGCTGTCGCCAGAACGGCCGCGCATCAGCGCCTCCGCGCCCGCCCAGCCGCTCGGTCCGGCCAGGCACCGGCCTTCACGCAAGCCGGTCGATGACTCATTTTTGACACGCCCGTCGTCGCCGCGGTCGGACAAGCTTCAGGGCGATTGAGCAGAAGGGTTTCACTCTCCCTTCGTCGGAAACCATGGCACGTACCGAACGGCGACTGTCTGCCATCCTGCATGCCGACCTGGCCGGCTTCGTCCGGCTGGTGGAGAGCCAGGAAGAGCTGACGTTCGAGCATCTTCGGTCGGCGCGCGACAAGATCTGGCAGCCGGTCATCGAACATGGCGGCGGTTCGCTGGTCCACAGTGCCGGCGATGCCATGCTCGCCGAGTTCGGCTCGGCCGCCGCCGCCGTGCAGGCGGCGATCGAGATCCAGGAGCGCATGGCGCGGTTCAATGAGACGATCGACGAGGACCAGCGGCTGATGTTCCGCATCGGCGTCCATCTCGGCGAGATCATCATCGACGAGGCGGGTCACGATATCTTCGGCGACGGCGTGAACCTGGCCGAACGCATCCAGGTGTTGGCCGAGCCGGGCGGAATCGCCGTCTCGCGCGCGGTGCGCGACGTGGCCAGGCTGCGCGACGACTATGCCTATGTCGACGCCGGCGAGCATCGGGCCAAGCACGTCAGCCTTCCGCTCCACATCTACAGGGTGCGCGCCCGCGAACACGCCGCCACCGTGCCCACCAGGGCAGCGCCCGTGCGCGGGGTCTTCCATTTCCATGGCGCCGACGACACCGGGCGCAAGTTCGGCTTCGACCTGGAAATGGACGAACTGGCGAAGCGCAAGCAAAGCGTCTTGATCGGCCGGGATTCCAGCCAATGCGACGTCGTGCTGCTGAACACGTCGGTTTCCCGGTGTCACGCGCGACTGAGCGTCGGCCGGGACAACACCCTGCAGATCGAGGACGTCGGATCGACCAACGGCATCTCGATCGACGGCGAGCGCATCACACCCAGGCAGCCGCACCCCCTGGCGCCGGGGTCGACGCTCAAGCTGGGGGATGTCGAACTCGTCGTCCGTTACGACTAACCTAAGCCGCCGGTTGAATGTTCTGGTTGATGCTGAAGAAGTTCGTCGGGTCGTACTTCTTCTTCACCTGGGCTAGGCGCGGATAGTTGGCGCCGAACGCCGCCTTGATCGTGTCGGCGTCCTCTTCGCTCAGGAAGTTCAGAAGGTAGGCGCCGCTCGAATGGGGCTTCATCGCCTCCGCCATGGTGCGCGCCCAGGCCATGTGCTTTTCGTTCTCGGCCGGGTCCGTCCACTGCGCCATGAAGCCCACGTCGTACTCCGCCTTGCGGGCGGCAAACGCGCTCTCGCCGGCGCCCGTACGACCCGCCGCGCCGGCGTAGTACTCTATCACTACGGCCGACAGCGGCGATTGCATCTTGTTGGCGTGATCGACGATGACGTCGATCGCGTCGTTGCTCAGCGCCTTGAGGAACGTGGACTTCCAGTAGTTCTGCGTGCCGTCCGGAAAGGCATCATCGAGGATCTTCTGCATCGCCGGGAACGGCATCGGCTGGACGGCGTCCATCACCGGCGCGCCGAACTGGCGAAGCGGCTTCAGCACCCGCTCGCCCTCGGCAAGGTCGCCGCACCAGCAGACGATGACTCCGACAACGGGCGAGCCATCGGGGCCCGTGATCAGCCCGACATAGGCGGTCAATTCCTCAGGCGCCGAAGCCATGAAGTCGCGATAGTGGCGAATGACATCGCCGGCCCGATCGCGCGGGTAGACGATCAGTCCGCCCAGCACGGTCGATACGGGATGTGTCTTGTAGAGGAACGACGTCACGATCCCGAAATTTCCGCCGCCGCCGCGCAATGCCCAGAACAGGTCGGCATTCTCATCGGCGCTTGCCGTCACGATCTCGCCTTCGGCCGTCACCACCTCGCAGGACAAGAGGTTGTCGCAGGTGAGGCCGTACTTGCGGACCAGCCAGCCGACGCCGCCGCCCAAGGTCAGGCCGGCAATGCCGGTGCGGGACACCACGCCAACCGGGACAGCGCGGCCAAAGGCATGGGTTTCGCGGTCGACATCGCCCAGGGTCGCGCCGCCCTGGACACGCGCCGTTGCCTTTGCCGGATCGACGAACACCGCTTTCATGCCCGACAGATCGATCACGATGCCGTCGTCACAGAGCGCGCGGCCGGCGACGTTGTGGCCGCCGCCGCGGATGGCGACCAGCACGTTGTGTGCCCGCGCGAACTTCACCGCCTGCACGACATCGGCCGTACCAGCGCAACGGACGATCAAGCCGGGATGCTTGTGGACGTGGGCGTTCCAGATGCGACGCGCCTGCTCATAGTCCGCATCGCCGGACCGAATTGCCTTTCCGGCAAGGGCCGATGCAAAGCTGTCGATGGCTTCCTTGGCGACCGGCAAGCCCTTCCGATCCTTCAATGTCGACGTCGTCATGGGGGTACTCCAGTTACTTCTTGCGCGGATCGTCGGCGGGATTGACGTAGATGACCCCTTGAGGTCCGGTGCCATGCAATTGAAGGACGGTTTCCTCGGTGAACCACGCATAGTGGGTCATGCCCTTGGCCACGTATGAATAGCCGCCGGCCTTCACCTGCACGCCCTTCGTCTCGTCGAGCTTGTCTCCGGTGCCGATGTTGAAGCTGCCGGAAAGAACCGTGACGTTCTCGTCGTTCGGATGAGTGTGGGCAGCGATCTTGAACCCTGCCGGAACCTTCAGGCGAACGACGTACTGGCCTTCCTTGGTCGGGTCGCCTTTCACCACGGCGAGCTGCGCGCCGGGCGCGTAGGCGGCGGGGGCGATCCACGTCAAACCGTCGGCCTGCACGGTCGCGTGATGATCCATGGCCATGGCGGGTACGGCGAGTGCCGAAAACAAGGTCAGCAGGATTGTCGTTCTCATGCTTCCACTCTCGCGCAAGCGCCCGGAACATGTCATTGGCCGGCCTGCCGGGAGGCTTGATCGAGAAGCCGCCTCACATGACGGAACTGGCTTGCGTCGGAACAGGTGGGTCTTAGTCGTCCGGTTCCGCAAGCCATGCGGGAAGGCTATGCTGCAGTGGGGCAGGAGAGACGACGTTGCGTTTCCTACGCGGCACCTTTGCCGACACCACCCGTCGCCTGGGGCGTCGTGGCTTCATCGCGCTCGCCGGCGGTGCGAGCTGGACGGCGTCGGTCCGCGCTCAGGGCCTGCCGGTCATCGGCTATCTCGGCTCGGAATCGCCGGAGCGTTACGCCAGTCGCCTCGCTGCCTTCCGCGAAGGCTTGGCCGACGCGGGCTACGCCGAAGGGCGCACGGTCGCCATCGACTACCGTTGGGCCGATGGCCAGTACAACCGACTGCCGGCGCTGGCCAAGGAACTGGGGAGCCTTCCGCTGACCGTCATCGTGGCGCCCGGCGGCGCCGAGGTCGCGCTGGCGGCAAAATCGGCGACGGCGAAGATCCCCATCGTGTTCGAGATGGGCGGCGATCCCGTCGCGCTCGGCGTCGTGGAGAGCCTGTCGCGGCCCGGCGGCAATCTCACCGGCGTGTCTAGCCTCAGCGTCGAGGTCTCGCGCAAGCGGCTGGAGTTCATGCGCGAGGTGCGGCCGACCGCCGGCCGGTTCGCCGTCGCCCTCAATCCAAGGAGTCCGACCTCCGATACGCAACTGAAGAACCTGCAGGCCGCGGCGCTAAGCCTCGGCGTGGAGCTGATCGTGCTGAAGGCCAGCGCCGAAGCGGAGTTCGACGCCATGTTCACCGCGACGCGGGACGAAGGCGCCGGCGGACTGGTCTTCAGCTCCGATCCCTACTTCGCCTACCGCAGCCAGCAGCTTGCCGCGCTCGCTGTGCGCCACAAGGTGGCGGCGATCACGCAATCGCGCGACTTCCCGCTCGCCGGCGGACTGATGAGCTACGGCGGCGACTTCAGCCAGTCGCACCGCCAGGCCGGACGCCAGGCCGGCCGCATCCTGAAGGGCGAGAAGGCCTCGGAGCTGCCGGTGCAGCGGGTCACCAAGGTCGAGCTGTTCATCAACCTCAAGGCCGCCGCCGACCTCGGCATCACGGTCCCGCTCTCGCTGCTGACCAGCGCCGACCAGGTCATCGAATGAAGCGGGGCGCCGGCCCGCGCCGCACGTCGCTGTTCCGGAAATACTTCGCCACGCTTTTCGCGGCGGTCGTGGCGCCGCTGCTGATCGCCGGTGGCAGCGAGGCCTGGCTGGGCTATCGCGACGAGCGGGCGCGTCTGAACGACATCCTGAACGCGGAAGCCCGCCTGGCGGCGGTGAAGATCGACGACTTCCTCGACGGCATCCGCGAGCAGCTCGGCTGGACCGTGCAGCTGCCGTGGTCGGAGGAGAGCGGCGAGCGGCACCGGCTCGACGCGCTCGGCCTACTGCGCCAGGTCCCCGCCGTCGAGAGCCTGACCCTGGTCGACGCCCAGGGCCGCGAACGGCTGTTCGTGTCGCGCATCGGGCTGAACCGGATCGACAGCCGCGCCGATCTCTCGCTCAGGCCGGCGGTGCAGGGCGCGCGGGCCAACGGCGCGTGGTTCGGGCCGGTCAGGTTCCAGGACGGCTCGGAGCCTTTCATGATGATCGCGGTCGCCGGCAATCGCTCGTCGGTCGGCGTGGCGATCGCCGAGGTCAACCTCAAGCTCATCTGGGAGGTGATCTCCGGGATCAAGGTGGGGCGCACCGGCGACGCCTTCGTCCTGGACGGCCCGGGACGCCTGATTGCCCATCCCGACATCAACCTGGTGCTGCGCGCCGACGAAGCGGGCCAGCGACCGTTCCAAGCCCTGCGCGGCGCCATCCTCGACCGGCCCGGCGAGGCTGCGACCGGCCGCGACGTCGCGGGCGAGACGGTGCTGGCGGCGATGGCGCCGATCCCGAGCGTCGACTGGAGCGTCATCGTCAAGCAGCCGCTGGCCGAGGCCTTCGGGCCGCTCTACGGGGCGCTGCTGCGCACCGCGGCGCTACTCGTGGGCGGCGCCCTGCTGGCCGCCGGGCTGGCGTGGTGGCTGGCCCAGCGCATGATCGGCCCCATCCGTTTGCTGGAAGACGGCGTCACGCGCATCGGCGCCGGGCAGTTCGACCATCGCATCGAGCTCAAGACCGGCGACGAGTTCGAGCGGCTGGCGAGCCGCTTCAACGAGATGGCGGCCGAACTGTCGCTTTCGCAGGAACGCTCGCAGCGCATCGACCGGCTGAAGCGCTTCCTGGCGCCGCAGGTGGCCGAGCTGGTCGACCGCACCGGCGACGACAGCGTGCTCGACGGAAGGCGCGTCGAGCTCGTCGTCGTGTTCTGCGACCTCCGCGGGTTCACCGCCTTCTCGGTGCGCGCCGACACCGACACCGTCATCATGGTGCTGCGCCGCTACTACGAGGTGCTGGAAAGGGCCGTGAATGCCTACGAGGGAACGCTGATCCGCTTCTCCGGCGACGGCGCCATGGTGCTGCTGAACGCACCGGTCTCGATTCCCGATCCGGCGCTGCGCGCCGTCGCCATGGCGGGCGACATGCAGAGGGACGTGCAGGAGCTCTTGGCCGGCTGGCGCGCGCTGGAGGGCCGGCTGGGATTCGGCGTCGGTATCGCCATGGGGCCCGCGACAGTCGGGGGCATCGGCTCGGAAGGACGACTCGACTACACCGCCGTCGGCAATGTGGTGAACCTCGCCTCGCGCCTGTGCGACAGCGCACAGGACAACCAGATCCTGGTGGACATCGTCGCCGCCCAGGCGATCGGTGCAGCGATTCCCCTCGTCGCGCTCGAGGCACTGGACATCAAGGGACTCGACCAGCCGGTTCCCGTGTTTGCCGTTGGCACACACGGGACGCAGCCGGCAAAATGAAGCGGCACGGCCACAGGAGCGGAGACCGCATGCCCATACACTTCACGATCGACCACAAGGCCCGCTATGTCGAAGCCAAGTTCGATGGCCACCTCGTCCTGAAGGACATCGAGGACTTCTGCGATGCCGTGGTCGGGCAGAACGGGCTGTCTTATCGCAAGCTGATCGACGGCCGTACCGCCTACGGCACCTATAACGACGCCGACGTCATGGCTCTGGGTGCCCGCCTTTCCGCCTATGAGACGTACGGCCCGCGCGGCGCCCTGGCGCTCGTTCCCGCCCCCGAGTTTTCCCTGGAACTGGTCGACCGGCTCATGAACCTCGGCAAGGGTGGCCGGCCGGCCAAGGGCTTCCTGTCGATCGACGCCGCCCGCAAGTGGCTCGCCGAGCAGCCCGAGGCCTAGACCGAGAAACACAGATTATTGCAGTGGCAACGCATTGATCGTGCGCCTGCCGCCGGGCTACCAGAGATGATCAGAGGTGCGCCGCCATGCCCACGGTCATCAACAATTCGACCTTTCTCGATTCCTACGGCGCGGGACAGTACACGGACCAGCAGTACCAGACGGTGGCTGCTGCGACCTTGTCCACGGACCTCCGGGTCATAAAGGCCGCCGACCAGGTCATTCTCGACCTTTTCCAGTACGGCGCGACCGCCTCGACCCTCTCCGTGGCGAGGGCCGACACGCAGATCACCGTCGGGCTGATGCTCGACCGCGCCGCGCCGCCGTTCCAGCTGGACGACCTGCTGGGCGGCACCTGGGGGCAGCGGCAGGCGGCGCAGGCAGCGTTCCCCGACCAGGCGGCGCTATGGGCGACCTACGGCGCCGACGTTGCGACCTACAATACGGTCAAAGGCCAGATCCAGACCGCGCTGGGCGTCGTCCCCGGCAGCATCGATCCTCTCGCGACGGCCACTGCGGCCGGCTACATCTCCACGCCCGAAGATCGCACCATCTGGCTGACCCTCGATCGCGACCAGTTCACTGCGCTGTTCAACGCGGTGCCAGTCGAGATCTCGAATCCCGATACGGAGGGCACGACCCTCGCCTGGATCGGCAACCTCGCCTTCAACGACGCCATCTCGGCTTCCTCGGCCGCGGCGATCAAGGGCCTGTGGATCGAGCGCGGCGCCGCGCTGACCAATCCGCTGGTCACGGCCAGCACCCTCGTCGCGCCGCAGCTGGGTCCGCAGGGCATCGGCAATGCCGCCGACCAGGCCAAGGTGGTGGCGACGCCGGCCGCGATCGCGGCGAGCTACAATTTCCCGCTGCCGACCAACGTCGCCACTGATCCGGTGGCGCTGGTCGAGACCGTCTATGGCGACACGGCGAAGCTGACGAGCAGCTACAACGAGTACCGTCACGCGGTGAACCTGGCCCCGGGGACGCTGCAATACGTCTCGGGCGCCAACCTCGGCGGTTCCGCCAGCGGCGAGCTCACCCTCGACATCTCGGTGGTCGCGGGCGCCGTGCCCAACAGCACCATCCGGATGTACTCCGACCTGAAGGGCACGCCGTACAACGCCTATCAGCAGATCTTCTTCGACGCCGACCGACCCGGCGTGCTGTCCTCGTCGTTCCCCATCATCGGCCAGTCGACGGCCGGCTCGCCGTTCCGGTGGGCGTTCCAGCAGCTCATGATCGACGGCGTGCTGGCCAACGTCACGGTGCACATGGCCGGCGGCGACGAGGGCGCCAGCGCCGCCATCGCCAACGGCAACGCGAACGTCACCAGCGGCCACTCCTCGCCCTACACCATCCTGGTCGGCGGCACCTCCATCGCGACGCTGTCGAGTGCGCTCGCCGATCCCACCTTGAACACGCCGGTCAGCCCCGAGGTCCAGAGCCTGGTGCAGCTGGCGCTGCACAACGATCGGGGGACCGTCTACGGCATGGTCGCGGCCGGCCTGAAGACGCTGCCCAGCCACCTTTCGGCGGCGGCACCGGGACCCGAAGGCGCCGCCAAGCAGCTGACCAAGATGTTCGAGACGGTGTGGCAGGCGCTGACCGTCACGCCGGGCGAGGCGCACGATGTGCCGACGACGTCGGGGAAAGTGAAGAAAGTCCCCGTCCTCGAAGCCGACTATGGCGCGCATCTCACCGGTTCAGGCGGCGTCAGCGATATCATGGCCCCGCCCAACTATCAGACGGCCTTCGGGCTCGGCTTGAGCGGCCGCGCCATCCCCGACGTCACGGCGCTTTCCTCCGGCGACGCCAAGTACGCCACGCTGAACCACGATTATGTAAACGGAGACCACCACGCCGGCCTTATCGCTTCCAACGGCGGCACCAGCGCCGCCTCGCCGCTCTGGGCCTCGCTCACGACGCAGTTCAACGTCATCTTCAAGGACCAGGGCCTGCCCAAGCTCGGCTATTACACCGACCTGCTCTACATCGCCGACGTGATCGCGCCCGCCTCGTTCAACGACATCCTGCTCGGCAACAACATCAACGGCTTCTACACCACGGCCTACCAGACCGATTACTTCAACCCCGGGCTCGGGCTCTTCGAGGTGCCGACGGGCCTTGGATATACCGCCCATCCGGGCTTCGACCTGACGAGTGGGCTCGGTTCGCCCAATGGCCTGTTGCTGGCGCGGGCGCTGACGGCGATCGCCCACCAGCAGGTCTCGTACAGCACCAGCCCGGCGATGCTCGACAGCGACGGCAGCGGCGGCTGGCTTGCCGGGACGAACGAAGCGCTGCTCTTCCAGACCTTCTCGCATGACGGCGATGCCACGGTCGGCATGCATGTCGGAAACGGCACGACCCTGCTGTCGAGCGCGATGACCGCGCCCTATGCCTGGACGGCGCGGCTGGCCCAGCAGTCGTTGCAGTCCGATTTCGATCCCGGCCTGGTACTGCTGTTCGACAAGCAGGGCCAGGGCTCGGTGGGTTACCACAGCGCCGCGGCTGGCCAGTCGGTCGGCGTCAGCATCGACGGCCTGACCGGCCACGCCCTGCAGGCGAGCATGAGCAATCCGTTCGGATTCGTCGATTTCTTCGCCGGCGGCGATGCCGTGCATGTCTCGCGCGCCGTCTCGATCGCCGAGACCGTGGGCGGCGCCAACAACGAGCTCGCCGTCGTGCGCATGCGCCAGGGCGGCGAGAATTCCCTGCAGCTCACCTTATACAGGGTCGACGACTACAGCGGCACGATCGACGGCAAGGCGCCGGGCCATGCCGACTATGCCGCGCTGGTGGCCAGCCGCGCCTACCAGACCACCGACGGCCGCACCGCCATCTCGGGGCCGGGCTACGGCCAGTTCGGCGAGGTGCTGTTGAAGGGCGTCGACGCCAACGACATCATCGCCATGCGCCTGGACAACGTCACCACCGGCGCCTTCTTCTGGGCGTTCGCCCATGCCAACGAGCAGGTCAACGGCCAGCCCGCGGTCCATATGATCAACCAGGGTCTCAACACCTGGGCTTGGGAGGACACTTTCGGGCTGGGCGACCACGACTACAACGACCTGATAGTGCAGCTCGACTTCACGAGCGCTCACGGGCAGGGCTGGCTGATGCGATAACAGCCGCATCGCGCAGCGCAGAGTTCGTGGCGAACTACCAGCGCAGCACGGCCAGCAAGTAGCGGATGCCCCAGCCCAGGACGAGGGCGACGATCGCCGGCGCCACCAGCAACATCACCTTAACGAGGATGTAGTCTGCGCCGCTTGCGTCGACATCGATCGGCAGGAAGAGCGCCGCGCCGATCAACGCCACTGCAATGCCGGTGCCGAGCCATGAGCACAGGAAGCCGAAGCGGATCGGCGTAGGCGTCCACGGCGATCGGGGCTGCCGATCGGTCACGAAGGCGACGCGCCGTTGACCAATGCCGGCTCGGTTCTCGGGCCTGTCGTCTCCGATGGCGGCGGCGTGACGGCGACCTTCCTGGGCGGCGCAGCGGAAGGCGCCGGCGCCGGCGTCACTTTCGGCGGCTGGCTGGAGACAGCCAGATGTCCGCGGATACCATCGATCTGAAGCATCAGCGGGCCCAACAGCTGGCGGAATTCCTCCCTGGCCTCCTGCGCGTCCGTAACGCTGTGCAAGTCGCGCGCCGCCATGACGGCCAGCAGGCCGACGACCGGGCTGAAGAAGAACGCAATGGCAAAAAAGGCGATCCGATGCTGGCCTTTGGCGTGCGCCAGCCACGCAACGACGCCGCAGAGCGCCAGCCACCAGATCGCGGTCCAGAAAATGTCGGAGGAAGAAAAGTGCGACCAGAAAGAGTCCCAAAGCGTCATCGTCGGCCCCCGTCTGCTGACGACTGGTCGGAGCGCACGCAAGCGCCGTCACACTTGCGAGCGCGAACTTTGGCCGACCGAACCAACGGATACACTGGGTTTTCCGCGACCAGACGCGACGTTCCGTGAGCCCAGCTGTCCGTCATCGGCTGCGTTGCAGATCTTCGGCGTGCCGAGCGGAGTTCACCAGCATCCTCTTGATTTCATCGACAGGCACGCGGATCGCCTTGCCGACCATGACGGCGCGGATCATCCCGCGGCCGATCGCATCCTGCACAGCCGCCAGTGGCACATCGAGGACGAGTGCCGCCTCGGCAATGCTGTAGGTGGTACGACGCTCGCGAGTCGTCATGTCTCATTGCGCGTGGAGCACTCGATGGCCGGGGACGCGAATCCGGAAAGGGCGATGCAGACCTTCTTTTCCGCATCGCCCCCCGGAAGATTCGGCCGTTCAAGTCCCCTAGACCCTTGATACCCCTAACGGCCCCAATCCTCACGCACACGATAAGAAGGCGCCGTCGTTGCGGCGACAAGAGTTGCGGGACCCATCGTGGGTCGTCGAAATCATACGGGCGGTCAGCCTTGTTATGATTTCACCCAATTTGGAGATAGCTAGAAATGTCGACCCGTTCGTCGTCCCCAAAGCCCAAGACCCTGCGGCGGACGGTCAGGCCCTGCCCTCCACCCCCAAATGGCGGGCAGGGCCGCTGAGGGTCACCCTTCGCTTCGATTGCGCCCGACGAAGTTAGAATGGCGGTACGACCGCAACCAGCCATCAAGCCCTCTATCGCAGGTGATGACGGCGATGCGTCAGGTACCCAGTCGCGCCGCGATACTCACGACCTTGAACCGGGTCCGGACGCCATCCGGCGCGGCGTTGCGGAAAACGAGGTGACGCAGATCGGCGCTCCTTGCCGCGACGACGATGCGCTGGCTGAGAGGCATGGCGGCGAGCGTGCGCTCCGGTGCACAGAAGCTCGACAGGTCGGCGCCGGCGAGGGCGATACCGAGCTTGCCGTCCACGACCTCGACGCCGACTTCGACGGTAACGACGCCCGACGCCGTGTCCGGAGCGAGGCCGAGAACGAGCGCGTAGCTCCAGGCCACCGCGCGCGTCTCCAGGACCACATCGACAATGTCGCGGAAGCCGAGGCCGCCCTCCCGCCGCAGCAGGCCCATCGCCCGGGAGATGAGCGTGCTCCCGCCTTCGCGCCGGGCGACAACGACGCCCTCCTGAACCTCGGCCTTGACGATGAAGGAGCCTGCCAGCGGCTCTCCGGCCGAGGGCCGCATGGCTTCGTCGAAGCGGAGCGGCGGCGGAAAGACCAACTTCAGGTCGGCCGCGCCGCCGCTGTCCGCCCGGCCGCCGGATGCGCCGTTGGCCACTCGCTGCAGCACGAAATTGTCGTTGTCCAGGACCAGGGCCTGGCGATAGCCGCGGCGGGCCAGCCACGCCAGCGCCTCGCCGACGCCCTGGTTGCGCAGGCCCAGCGCATGATTGAGCTCGACGACAACGACGGGATTGCGCTCGGCCAGGGTGCGCTCGGCGCCCCGCAGGACCTCGAAGTCGAAGCTGTCGACGTCGATCTTCAGGCAGTCGACGCGTTCTATGCCATGCTTCGCGATGAAATCATCGAGCGCGTAGAAGGGGTAGGTCCTGACCTCGCCCTCCGTCCCCCACAGGCGAAAGATCCGGTCCTCGCGCTCGCCCGTCGTCGCCGCCAGGGCGACCTCGTGGACCTCGGCATTGCCAACCCGGTTGTGCCGAAGATTTTTGCGCAGCATCTCCGCCGTGGCAGTCGGCTCGAAGGCGAGCACGCGGCCTGCCGGCGCCAGCTGCGAAAACAGGACCGTGTAGTAGCCGACATTGGCGCCGATATCGAAGATCCACCAGTCGGCGCGCACGTGCTCGACGAACCACCGCTTCGTCTCCAGCTCACAGTAGGGATAGTAGTCGCGGAATTCCTCGTAGTACGCGACCAGCTCGATCGGATCCCGGCCGGGAATCATCGTTTCAACGCGATCGCGCTTCATCTGGGTTTCCGTTCGCCAACGAGGATCCAGCTCTTGCGGATCCAATACAGGCGGTCGAACAGCGGCCGCCAGCGTTCGAAATTCTCAACGAGCGCCTGCACGACGCCGAGCGGCGCCAGGTTGCGCGACAGCGCCTCCGGGTCTGGACAGAAGTCGTGCCAGACGCAGAGGCCTCCGGGACGGAGCACGCTCAGCGCCTTGTCGGTGTCGTTCGCGACGAGATCCGGCGTGTGTCCGCCGTCGATCAGGACCGTGTCGAAGAAATCGCCGGCGAAGTCGCCGGTCCTGAAGTCACGACTGTCGCACAGAAGCTGATGCACGCGCGACCCGAGACCCACCGACCTATAGCGCCAGCCAATGCTGCTGCCTGCATCCGACTGGGCGTAGAGCGATTCGCCGTCACCGCCGGCTTCTCCCTGCGGCAGGTTGATGGTCCAGATCTCGGCGTCGGTGCTTTGGCCGACCAGCGCCGCGCCAAAACCTTCCCAAGTACCGAACTCGAGGTGTCGGCGAGGCCGTCGCAGCCGCCACAAGAATTCGAAAATCGGCGCGTCGTCGGTCTCCATCTTCCAACGGTCGAGCGGCTTGTCCTGGCCGGGCGGCCAGGCCGGGGGCAAGGGTTGGCCGTAGAGCGCGGGCAGATCCGCCACGTCGACGATGTCGATCGAGCCCGCCTGACCGCCGTTGATCGCAGCTGCGGGGAAAGGATCGTCCCATGCATGGCGCGCCCAGACGACAAGGCGGCCGAGCTCCCGCACGTCGATAGCCCTGGCCGACGGTTGCGACCACGAGGCGGTGAAACTGCCTTCACCCGGCAGCCGATCGGCCAGGAGATCGAAGACGTCGAAGCGGGTGGGCCGTCCCTCGGGATCGACATTGCGAAACACCAGAAAGCGGGCGTCCGACGGCTCATCGACCCAGATGCGCGGATGCTGGATCCCCGGATCGGCCGGAAGCGTCCGTTCCCGGGAGGCGTAGGTCGAGCCGTCCTCCTTCGTCAAACCGATGCCAAGCCGCCCCTCACGAACGCGGACCCGGCACGCCACCAGCAGGCCGTCATCGGCCGCCCAGTTGCGCAGCCGGTCCCCCTCCAGTTCCAGCGCGACGGCGTTGTTCCAGCGTCCGCGGGGCGTCGTCACCGTGAGCAAAGGGCGTCGGCCGGTCCACGGCATGACCGCCTGCAGAAACCGACTGGGCAACGGTAGGCGTTCGCACGAGGCTCCCTCGAAGAGCCGTGGCGGATCCCGGATGAGCCCTTTCATGCGCATCGTTCACCGGGCGAGAGGGCGGACCGGCGCAGGTCCGGCAATCAGCCGCTCCCGCGCAGACAGCAGCGCGTCCGCGATTCTCCCGGCGGACGACTGCGTGCCGCGGTCGGTCCAATGGCCGTCGGTCAGACGATAGGTTCCACGCGCACCGTCAAGGACCTCGCGCAAGTCCACGACCTGCAGCCCGCTCTGTCGCAGCGCCTCCGCCAGCCGGCGATGACGCGCATCGGCGCTCAACGAATACGAATAGTAGCGCGGCCACGGGCGCCAGAACTCGACATAGTCCGGGTCGACAGTGCCGACAGGGATCAGGGCGACCAGCAGTCGCTTGCCGTTGGCGGCGACCAGCCGATCCATCGCCTGCAGCCAGCTGAGCGTCTCGCCCACCCTCGTGTCGCCGGCCATCTGCCGAGCCTCGTCGGCATTGCGCGGGACTGGCCAGTCGCCCGTCTCCCAATCGATGATGCCGGACAGCAGCCAGCCGCCGAGAAACTCCCGATCGTGCCGGCGATTGCGCGCTGCATCGTGCAGGCGGCCATCGCCGCGCAGGAGGATTTCGCTGATCGTCTTTTCACTGAGCTTCGGGAAGTAGTTCAGCCGCATATGTCGCGCGACATTGGCAACAGGCTCGGCCGCCGGCTGATGCATCCATTCGCTGAGCAGAGCCTCCTCGCCCGGTATGTCCTTGTTTGCCCGGCCGATCTCGGAAAGGCGCAGACGGTTGGCGAGCAGCCAGGTCGTGCGCGGTGCGACAGAGCCCAGGACCGATGGCGTCGGCAATTCGTCGATCAGGGGCGGCAGCGAGAAGGGATCGAACGGCCGGTCCATCATGTCGTTGCCGGCGTAGACGAAAACCGCAACGACATCGGGGCCGAGGGCAAGCGCCACCTTCCTGATCCGCCCATAGTACTGCCGGGGACCGGTCGCAGCGACCGCCAGGTTGATCGCTTCCATGCCGGCCAGACCTCTGGCAACCCAGCGGCGCTCGACGAGCTCGGCCAGCGGCGCCGGTATGTAGTAGCCCTCGAGGAAGCTGTCTCCCACCAGCGCGGCGCGGAATTGCACGTCGGGCGGACGGGCGATCGAACGCGGACGGTCGCGCATCGCCCAATCGTTGTAGGCCGGAACCAGTTCGGGAGTGTCGGCAAACACCGTCTTCACGTTGACCGTCAGCGCATCGAGGGGAATGGGCCTCAGCTCGCGGGCCGGCCAGGACGGAGCGGACCAGGAAGCAACGTACTCCGCCCCAACCACAACCAGCCCCAGCAACGCCAACCCGTAGATCGGCCAGAACCAGAACCGCTTCGTCATGGTGTGCGTTGCAATAGTCGCCGGGTTCAGTGTCAACGGCACAATTATACCACGGTTTGGGAACAAACTTGCTGCATCGACGTAATGCACTCAGCCAGGTGCTTGGACGTGTCGAGGCTTCAGACGCTAACGAATGCCATAGCGGCCTCTCAGGCGGCCTTGGACGCTTGGCATAAGATAATCGCGATGGTGGGCGGCAACTGGCGCCCGAGCCCCGAGCGGGGAACCGATCCCGAGCTCCGGTACCTGCGGACAATCGTACGAGTCCGTACCGATCCGCTCGAAGCATCCGAGCGGCGGCTCGCCGAACTCGTGGCGGCGCAGCCCACAGCTTTCCACGCCGTGGAAGAGCACGGCAGCATCCTGGATCGCCTGGGACAGCGGGACGCCGCCCGCGCCGAATATGAGTCGGCAAGACGGAGGCGCCAGCTGATCAGGCGCGGAATGCCGGACCGCCCCTTCTTCACGCGCCATCGAACCACGTCCGTGGCCGAAATCGATGGATATACCAAGGTACTGAGGGCCGGAGCGTCTAACAAAGGAATCTTTCCTTATGTGGCGCGCGGTCATGCCTACCTGACGACCCGACGCCCCCGGCTTGCGCTTCTCGACTATGACGAAGCCCTGAAACGGGCGCCGCAGGAAAGCGGCCTTCTCGTCGCACGAGGCGAAGCCCTGGCTGCGTTGGGTCGTCATCGCGAGGCTTTGCAGACCCTCGACCAGGCCGTCGCCAGCCGCCCACAAGATCCCGAAGCACTCAGCAGCCGCGCCTTCGTGCTCTTGGCACTGGATCGCGTCGCGGAGGCCGATGCCGACTGGTTGCGGCAGCTGGAGCTGTTGCCGCGGGAGCGCCATGACGTGCGCGCCTGCGTGGCTCTGCGGCTGGCAAACTACGACATGGCGCTGGTCGAGCTGGAGAGTGCCATCGGAAGAAATCCCGCCGATCCCTACATGCAGCTCTATTTCCTGACGTCGCTGCGGCGGCTCGGTCGCTCCGTCCAACCGAGAGTCGATCCTGTGACCGTCTGGCCAGGTCCTTTGATCGCGCTTCACGATGGCAAGCTGTGCCCGAGTGAGGTCCTGGCGGCTGCGGACAATCCCGAGCGTCGCGCCGAAGCGCTGTTCCAGCTCGGCATATGGTCATACGACCACGACCGTGCCGAGGCCGGCCGATTGTGGAGGCAAGCGGCCGAGATCGCCGCCCCCGACACGATCGAGCATGCAGCGGCGCGGCACGAAATCGAAAGGCTTCGCATTGATCCACCGCCCATCAGCCTCGGTCGTGCGACAGAGAGGGAGACGAACAAGATGGCAATCTCGAAATGATCGGCGCCATCGTCACGCTGGCGGCGTGCGCGCTGATGTGCTCCGGCCTTGCCACTCTCGGCAACCACGCCATTGCCCGCGAATTCCGCGACTTCGATCTCCGCAAGAACACGGAGATCCTCATGGATCCGGCGATAGCGGTGCGCTACGCCGAATACCGGCTGGCCACGAACATCTTCTATCGCCAGGGGCTGGTGCTATGGACCGTCCTCGGCCTGATGATCGCCTACATGGTCATTGTGACAGTTCTGGAACGCTGATGTGCCTAGAGAGCGAGAAGCCTCGGGGCCACGAACACGGCATCGGCCCAGCGCAGCACGGCGTGATTGACTGCATGGTGTCGCTGGTCGTGGATACCCTGGAGCGCATAGCCTCGCGAGCGGAGATGGTCGGCGATGTCCCAGAAGGTCGGCTGGTTGCGGTATAGCGGCTGGAAGAGAACTTCCAGCGCAATCAGGCCTATCGCCTGACGAGCAAGGAGGCTGCTGGCGCCGCGCAATGCCAACAGCTCCGCGCCCTGGATGTCCATTTTGAGGATATCCAGCCGGTCGAGCCGGTGGGCGGCGCAAAGCGAATCGAGCGAGACCGCCTGAACCTCGATCGGCGCCAGCGCCTCGACCGGTGCATCGTAGTAGCGCATGTCGCCGACCTCGAGCAGCGAGTGCGCGCCGCTATGCGAGGTGCGGCGGAGGGAGACGCTGCCGTCGGTCTCCGCCAGCGCGCAGGACAGGAGTTCAACGCGATCGCCGAACGGCGCCAGGATCTGCCGAGCGATGGCAAAATTCTCCGGGTCGGGCTCGAGGGCGATGACATGACTGCCCGGGAAGTATCTTAGGTACTCGGCCGTCGTTTGACCGTGGTGCGCTCCGGCATCGACCACGGACAATGAAGGTGCGTTGGCGAATATGCGAAACTGTGCCCCCAGCAGGCCGGGCAACTCGGGGCGTGCCGGCTCCCGCTCGTTCGGCGCAGGGGGTGTGGCTCGCCTCCACCGGAACATCAGCCCTCCTTCGCGACCTCCCAGAACACCGGCACCGTCGTCTCGCCCAGGCCCGAGACATTCGTCCGCACGGCCGTGAATTGCTTCCACTGACCGCCGTTGATGTAGGGCACGACCTGATACGCCCGCGCCTGTATCCGGTCGGCGAGCTTGGCGCGTTCGGCTTCGTCGGTGCTCTCCCACCAGCTGCGACGCAGGCGCTGAAGCTCCTCGTCGCAGGGGAAGCCCGCGACGTCGTTGGGGCACGGCGTGGCGAGATAGGGATTGGTGAGCGGCGTCGAGGCATCGAGCGCCGTGGCGATGGTGATGAACAGGTTCCAGCCACCTTTGTCGACCGGGCCCTTGTTGTTGCGGCGCTGCGAGAGCGTGCCCCAGTCCAGGGGCTGGACGTCGACCTTGAAGCCCGCCTTGCGCATCCCGTCGGCGACCACGACCGTGGCGTTGAAGTTGGCGCTGAGATCGCTCGGCTGCATGAAGATGACCGGCCGTCCGTCGTAGCCCGACTCCTTCAGGAGGGCCTTGGCCTTCTCGAAGTCCGGCTTCTCGAGGCCGGCCGTGCCGGCAGACGTCTCCATCGGCGTGCCGCACATGAAGAACGACCCGCAGAACGGCCGGGCGTTCTCGGCTGGCGTGCCGATCGCCTGCAGGATCGCCGTCTGGTCGATCGTGTGCAGCAGCGCCAGGCGCGCCTTGGGATTGTCGAAAGGCGGCTGCAGGTGATTGGGCCGGATCCACGCCATGCTGCCAGTGGGATCCACCGTGACGAAGCGGACCTTCGGGTTCGCCTTCATCACCGGATAGGTGTCCATCGCCGGGTTCTGCAGGTAGTCGATCTCGCCCGCGCCCAGCGCCGAGATGGCGGTGGTGGGATCGGGCATCGACAGCCACTCGACCCGGTCGACCTTGGCCACCTTGCCGCCGGCCAGGCCGTCGGGCTTCTCCTTGCGCGGCACGTAGTTGGGATTGCGGACGTAGACCGCCTTCTCGCCGGGCCGCCATTCCTCCCTCACGAAGATGAAGGGCCCCGACCCGACGGCGCTGGAGATCTGCGCCGTCGCCGGAGTCTTGGCGATCGCCTCCGGCATGACGAACAGTGCGTTCGCCGTCGGCTTGCTGAGCGCCTCCAGCACCAGGCCGAACGGATCGCGGAGCGCCAAGGTGAAGGTGAGATCGTCCACCGCCTCGAGCTGGGCGCCGGCCGAGAACAAGGCCTTGCCGACGACATCGCGGTCCTTCCAGCGCAGGATCGAGGCGACGGCGTCGGCGGCGCGCACCGGGCTGCCGTCATGGAATTTCAGGCCACTGCGCAGCCGGAACTTGTAGGTCTTGCGGTCAGGGGAGACCTCCCAGGTATCGACCATCTGGGGCTGCGGCTTGCCGCGCGAATCGAGCGCGAAGAGCTGATCGTAAACGAGGTAGCCGTGATAGGCGGCGTAGGTCGCGGTGTTGAACACCGGGTCGATGCCTTTGAGGTCACTGACGAGGACGACCTTGAGCACCTTGTCGGCCGAACGTGCGCCGGTGGCCATGAGCGCCGGCGCCGCGCCCGCGAGGGCGATCATGGTGCGTCGTGTGAGCATCTGTCTCTACCTGCGAACAAGAGGAAGAAGGGATATTGCCCTCTAAGGGACAGCAGGTGAAATAGCTTATGACCCAGCCGAAGCCTTTGCCCATGCCGTCGTCCGCAGATCGAACGGCAATGCCGCGTCCCGCGGACCAGTTCCTGTGGAACGACGAGCAGAAGCTGGTGGCGCACCGCAACATGCATCACCTCTTTCCAACGCATGCGGTGAAGGCGGGAGCGCCTGTTCGAGAGCTGCCGCGAGAGGACGAAAGCGACGCGCTGCCCGACGTCGCCGCCTACATGGCCAAGGCCGAGGTCACGGGCCTGCTGGCCATCCGGCACGGAAAGATCGTGCTCGAGCGATACGCGCGCGGAAACGACGAGCGGACGGTGTGGGCGTCGCGCTCGATGGCGAAATCGATCACGTCGCTGATGATCGGCACGGCCGTGCGGTCGCAGCACATCCGGTCGGTGGACGACCCGGTCGTGCAGTACGTCCCGGAGCTGAAGGGCACGCACTACGACGCCGTCACGTTGCGCCACTGCCTGCAGATGACGTCCGGCGTCGCCTACTCCGAGGACTACCTGGACCGATCGAGCGACGTCGCCCGACTCCAGCTCTGTACGGTGCAAGGCAAGAAAGGCGCGTTCCTGGAGTTCCTGAAGGATCTCGGCGGCCGGCGCGACCGCAAAGGCAACACGCCCGGCTCGGTGTTCAACTACTGCAGCGCCGACTCCGTGCTGCTCGGCCTGGTGCTGGAGCGCGCGGTCGGCAGCATCGCGCCGGTCCAGCTCGAGCACGAGCTGTGGAGCCGGGCCGGCATGGAGGGCGACGCGTACTGGAACCTCGAAGCGGAAGGAGGCAGCGCGTTCACGGCGTCGGGCTTCGGCGCGACGCTGCGCGACTATGGGCGCCTGGCGCTGTTCGTCCTGGGCGGCGGCGCTTTGCCGGACGGGACCCGGATCGTTCCGGATGGGTGGATGCAGGAATCGGTGATCCCGTCGCGCGCGTCGATCGAGGCCGGCTCGCCCTATGGCTTCCAATGGTGGCTGCATGAGCATCAGGGTGTGGTGTCGAGCAAGGTCGGCGCCGGCGCCACCCGGCTGCGCGGCGGCAACAGGGTCTTCTATGCACTCGGCAATGCGGGCCAGGTCATCCTGGTGAACCCGGCCGAGGACACGGTCGTCGTCAAATGGGCGATCTGGGGTGCGCCGTCGCAATTCGAGGAACGCCGTCGCCAGGACCGTGCATTCTTCGCCGCGCTGTTCGACGCCTATTAGTCCTTGACCGGCTTTCGGCCCGGCGCGAGGTGCTTCATCTGCTCGCGCTTGAGCCGGAATATCGCCGCACACTTCGGACAGTGAATAGGCCGGTTCTTGTCCAGCTCCGCCTTCGGCACCGCAAAGGCATGGTGGCAACTATGACAAGTGAACGGCAGCTGTAGAATCTCACGCATCGCTCGGCCCCCGACGGCCATTCGGGCAACGCCGCATGTTTTGTCAATCCTGCGTGGGAAATGTCACAGCATGGTGCCGTGGAAGCGGCGTTAATCGGCCTTGTCGATGCCGAAATCCCCGGCGAAGACCACTTCCGTCATCCGTGGGGATTTGTGGGAGATCTCGTCAATGCGCCGCGCGTTCATCTTGCTTGTGCTGCTTGTCACTGCCTGTGAAGGCAGCTTCGTCCGCCCGGAGGATTACGGGCGCAAGGTCGAGATCAACAAGAGCTACGAGGCGCGCGACACCTGCCTGAAGCAGCACGCCGTCGATGGAACGGCCGGCATCGATGCGACTACGGTGGCGTCCACCGCCGCGCACGCCTGCCAGAGCGAGACCGACCGGCTGATCACGGCCGCAAATCCCGACCGCGACAGCAAGGTGACGGCCTCGATTCGGCAGGACACCGAGTTCCGGGCCATGAAGTACGTCCTGCAGGCCCGCGGTCTGCGATCCAATGAGACTGGCTCGGATCAGGTCTCGCAGTCGACCGTAACCCGTCCCGCTGATTGAACTGCCTCGCTCTCAAGCGCCTTCCGCGCGACGACTCCGATAGCGTTTCCGTAAGGCGCACCCCTTGGCGGCAATGCGCCGGGCCGCGCGACCTTGCCGCCCTTCAGGTCACTGCGGCTTCAGCAGCCCCTTGGCTGCGAGATCGGCGAGCGCCGCCTCGTCGGCCTTCTGGAAGGTAGCGAATTCCTCGGGCGTCGAGGGCCGCACGGTGGCGCCGAGCTCGGTGAATTTCTGGCGCACCGCGGTCTCATTCAGCACGGTGACGGTGGCGGCATTCAGCGTATCGACGATCGCTTTCGGCGTGCCGGCACGGACGTAGAGGCCGAGCGTCGTGCCGCCATCGAAGGGTATCGCGCCGACCTCGGCCAGGGTCGGCACGTCGGGCAGCTCGGGCACGCGCTTGTCGCCGACGACGACCAGGGCGCGCAGCTTGCCCGACTGGAGATGCGGCAGCGAGCTCGAGAGCTGGTCGACATAGGCGTCGATCTGCCCGGCCAGCACATCGTTCAGGCCGACGCCCGACCCGCGATAGGGCACGATGTTGAAGGAGACCTTCTCGTTCTCCTGCAGGCGCAGGATGTCAGTGTGATTGGGCGTGCCGTTGCCGGCATGGCCGACGCTGATCGTGCCGGGCGCGGCTTTGGCCGCGGCCAGAAGCTCGGCCCAGCTCTTGAAGCGGCTGTTGGCCGGCACGTCGACGATCATCGGCACGGTGCTGAGCAGGCTGACCGGCGCGAAGTCGGTCAGCATCGAAGGCTTGCCCGCCATCAGCGGCGAAACATAGAGCGTGCCGGGCGTGCCGATTACCAGCGTGTAACCGTCGGCCGGCGCCTGCAGCACCAGCTCCTGCCCGACCACGCCGCCGGCGCCGGGGCGGTTATCGACGATGACCGACTGGCCGAAGCGGCGCTGCAGCCCCTCGCCCAGCAGCCGCGCGGTGATGTCGGCATTGCCGCCGGCGGCGAAGGGAACGATGAAGCGGATCTGTTTGGTCGGCCAGGCTTGGGCTTGAGCTTGCGCTCCATCGCCGGCCGCCGTCATCGCCAAGGGAAACGCAACTCCCGTCAAAAGAACCGACCGACGCCGAACCACTACCATGCTCCTCCACGCTACGCGCGCGGGGAGCATCGGGCCGCGTTACGGGCCTGTCATGCCGAATGCGACAGCGCTTCCGCGGCTCGGCATCCGGCGTCGCTGAGCGGGACTATTAGCGGTCTTCCGCTCCGCAATAGGCGAGGTTCAGCACGACGCCGCGTGCGGCGGTCGCCGACATCTCGCCGTCGTGGCTGGCGTAATCATCGAAGGCCAGCTCGTTTTCAGGTACCTGCAACGATGCCTTTCGCTTCACGATGGATCGACGCCAACCGTCGCCCGCCGTGCTGAACACGTGGAGCACCAGCCAAAAGCTCTGGAGGCCCACGGCAGGGAGGTCGAGCTCCAGCTTCTCGCCATGGCCGGGCCGCAATTCACGATCGTCGAACCACCAGACCTTCGACATCTTGCTGGGGACTTCGGCGGCGGAGATGCGCACGAGTTGGCGCCGGCCCGACGTCGCACGGGCGGTTACCCGCAAGGAACGCCTGCCGTCAGTCACCTTCACATAGACTGGCTCGACTGCCATGCCGCCTCAGATGGTGTCGTCATTGACGGGGAACAAGACTCGTTGGCATGCATCCATGGTTCGCATCCCCTTCCTATTTGGCGGCCGGACAAGCCGGCGCCTCATGCATCTGCAGGTCGCGCAGATGCGCCGCCACCGTAATCACGCCTGCATCGGCGACCACACCGTCCATGACGCCCGAATCGTAGAGGCGGCCGCGCAAGGTGACGATGGGCTTGGCGTCGGTCCGGCCCGCCCGCGTAACGGCCAGGCTGAACGGCCATGATTGCCCGGCCGGCACGTCGACACGGCGCTGCGACGGGGGCCTCGCGTCGGCGGCACCCGCAGCGGCGCGCTTCACGTCGAGCAGGAAGGCGCCGCCTTCGGCCTCGGGGACGAACACGAGCAGCGGGAACTGCTCGCTTCCCACCGCCAGCCGGCGCAGCAGCCAGTCGACCGCCGCGACGGGCATGCGGGTGAACGAGGGCAGGACCGATGGCTGGGCGCCGTCGGGCGTGGTCCTGTCGATCTGCCAGACGCCGTGCCCTCTCTCCGCCGTGCCCCGCACCTCGCGGTCGGCGCCATTCAGGACCTGGACGGCGCGCCAGGCAAAGTCGTTGCCGCGCGGCTCCTCGCCCACAAGGCGCGAGGTGAAGCTCACCTTGAACGAGGGCGTGAGCGAGGCGTCGACGGTGAGTTCGCGCCGGATACGCCAGCCGTCGCACTCCTGCGCAAAGTCCTGGACGATGGTGCCGATGCGCGTGGCGTTGAGCGCGGTGCCGAGGCGCAGCGTGTACTCCGCGCGATGGGGTCGCATCTGCGCAGCGGCGGATCCGGCAACCAGCAACGCGGCGGCGGCGGCCAATAAAGAGGCAATCCCAGCGACCTTCTTCACCGCGGTGCCTCCCGCGGCGGAACGGCAAGCAGCGCCGGTCGGAACGGCAAGGTCACCGGCAGCTCCCAGGCCAGCAAGCGTAGAGCACGACGAAGGCACGCTGCGCAGCAGGCGCGACGACACGACCGACCCACGAGGTCACCATCAGCTGGTGCGAGCAAGCGCGGGTTTACGCAGCGTTTCGGATCTGTCGAGCGCACCCAGGACCGCAGCAACGATCTGCGGCGCGTTGAGCCCCGCCGCCTCGTACTGTTTCGGCTGGCTGTCGTGGTCGATGAGACGGTCGGGCAGCGTCATGGGGCGTATCTTCAGTCGACCGTCGAGCAGGCCGCGCCAGGCGAGATGCTGCATCACCATCGACCCGAAACCGCCCGCGGCGCCCTCCTCCACCGTCACCAGCACCTCGTGCTCGCGGGCGAGGCGCTCGATTAGCGCGGTGTCGAGTGGCTTGGCAAAGCGGGCATCCGCCACGGTACACAGGATGCCGAGGCCAGCCAGATCCTCGGCTGCAGCCAGGCATTCGCCAAGACGCGCTCCATAGGACAGGATGGCGGTTCCCAGCCCCTGCCGCAGGACCCGCCCGCGCCCGATCTCGAGCGGCGTGCCGCGCGCCGGCAGCGCGAGCCCGCGTCCCTCGCCGCGCGGATAACGGAAAGCGGACGGCCGATCGTCGATCGCCGCCGCCGTGGCCACCATATGCATCAACTCCAGCTCGTCGGCCGCGGCCATCAGGACCATGTTGGGAAGGCAGCCGAGATAGGCGATGTCGAAGGCGCCGGCGTGCGTCGCGCCGTCAGCCCCGACCAGGCCCGCGCGATCCAGGGCAAAGCGCACCGGCAGGCCCTGCAGGGCCACGTCGTGTACCACCTGGTCGTAGGCACGCTGGAGGAACGTCGAGTAGATCGCGCAGAACGGCTTCATGCCCTCGGCCGCCATGCCGGCGGCGAAGGTGACGGCATGCTGCTCGGCGATGCCAACATCGAAGGTCCGGGCCGGGAAACGCTTGGCAAAAAGATCGAGGCCGGTGCCCGACGGCATCGCCGCCGTCACGGCAACGATCCGCTGATCCGCTGCGGCTTCAGCGATCAGCGCTTCGGCGAAGACTTTCGTGTAGGACGGCGGACCGGGCGGGCCCTTGGACTGCTCGCCGGTGACGACATTGAACTTGGCGACGCCATGGTACTTGTCGGCGCTGCGCTCGGCGGGCGGGTAGCCCCTGCCCTTCTGGGTCACGACATGAAGCAGGATTGGCCCCTGATGATCCGTGTCCCTCAGGTTGCGCAGCACCGGCATGAGGTGATCGAGGTCGTGGCCGTCGATCGGACCGACATAGTAGAAGCCCAGCTCCTCGAACAAGGTCCCACCGGTCAGCAGCCCGCGCGTGAACTCGTCGGCGCGGCGGGCCACCTGTTCGATTGGCCGCGGGAAACGGCGCGCCATCTTGGCCATCAGCTCGCGCAGGGACAGGAAAGGCCGTGAGGAAATGAGCCGCGACAGGTAGGCGCTCATGGCGCCGACCGGCGGCGCGATCGACATGTCGTTGTCGTTGAGCACCACGATCATGTTGGCCCGGCTCGCACCGGCGTTGTTCATGGCCTCATAGGCCATGCCGGCGCTGAGCGCGCCATCGCCGATGACGGCGATGACCTGACGGTCCTCGCCCTTCAGCCCGCGCGCCACCGCCATGCCCAGTCCGGCCGAGATCGAGGTCGAGGAATGAGCAGCGCCGAACGGGTCGTACTCGCTCTCGGCGCGGCGCGTGAACCCGGAAAGGCCGCCGCCTTGGCGAATGGTGCGGATGCGATCGCGGCGACCGGTCAGGATCTTGTGCGGATAGGCCTGATGGCCGACATCCCAGATCAACCGGTCGCGCGGCGTGTCGAACACCGCGTGCAGGGCCACCGTAAGCTCAACAACGCCGAGCGAGGCGCCGAGGTGACCGCCGGTGACTGACACAGCATCGATCGTCTCGGCGCGCAGTTCGGCGGCGAGTTCCTTCAGTTGATCGGTCGACAGGTTGCGCAGATCGGCCGGGTGTCGCACCCGGTCGAGGAACGGTGTCTTGGACGGTACGCTCATGGACGATCCTTCACTGCGCCCCCTCACTGGCCCCCTTTGACTGCGCCAAGTGCTTCTGCTTCTTCACCGCGCATTTGAAGCAGCAATCGCGCGACATCTTGCCGCCACCACCGGCTGCATGCGCCGTGGCGAACAACTCAACGTCCGAGTTCCTGTCGAGTTCGATCGAGACGAATCCGCGCTCGGAAACGCACGATCCTTGCATGCAATGTCGACGACTTGCGCTCACGGTCACAGTAGCGGACAATCTAAGGCGTCTGCAAATGTGTTCAATCTTAGACACGGGCAGATTTGCCCATGCGTTCGTTTGTCAGACGTAGGTCGTGTTGCCTCCCTGGCAATACCGCCCGCGAATGCCGACATACGCTAGTGGCTTCGAGGAGTAGATCTGGAATGCGCGTTATCTTGGCTCAGCCTCGAGGCTTCTGTGCTGGCGTCGTGCGTGCGATCGAGATCGTCGAACGCTCCCTCGAGAAGTTCGGTGCGCCGGTCTATGTGCGGCACGAAATCGTGCACAACCGTCATGTCGTCGAGCGCCTCGAGCGCATGGGCGCTGTTTTCGTCGAGGAGCTGGACGAGATCCCCGACGGCGCCGTCACGATCTTCAGCGCCCATGGCGTGGCCCAGTCGATCATCGACGAGGCGAAGACGCGCGGCCTGCCGGTGCTGGATGCCACCTGCCCGCTGGTGTCGAAGGTCCATCTCCAGGGCAAGCGCTACGTGTCCCGCGGCCGCGAGCTGATCCTGATCGGCCATGCCGGGCATCCCGAGGTCGAGGGGACGAAGGGACAGGTCGGCGCTCCCGTTCACCTCGTTTCGACGATCGAGGACGTCGCCCGCCTCGAGCTGCCGGACGATGCGCCCGTCGCCTATGTCACCCAGACGACGCTCAGCGTCGACGACACGCGTGGCGTGATCGCGGCCCTTCAGGCGCGGTTCAGCGACCTCGAAGGGCCCAACATTACCGACATCTGCTACGCCACGCAGCACCGCCAGTCGGCGGTCCGCGATCTCTGTGCAGTGGCGGACCTGCTGCTGGTCGTCGGCAGCCGCAACAGCTCGAACTCCAACCGGCTGTGCGAGATCGGGGTCGAACAGGGGCTCCCCAGCTACCTGATCTCCGACGGCCGCGAGCTCGATCCGGCGTGGCTGAAGGGTGTGAAGACCGTGGGCCTCACCGCCGGCGCCTCGGCGCCCGAGGAACTGGTGCTCGACGTCATCGAAGCGCTGCGCCGGCACGGCGGGGTCGAGGTCGAGACGATGGATGGCGTGCGCGAGAACATCGAGTTCCGCCTGCCCGTCGAGCTCAGGGCGGACGAGACACCGCGCAAGACAACGGCAACGACGGTTCGGTAATCAACGCCATGGGAATTCCTCTCCACCAGGCCGCCCGCATCGGCACCTACCTGTTGCGCCAGCATCTCAGCGGCCGCGAGCGCTATCCGCTGGTGCTGATGCTCGAGCCCTTGTTCCGCTGCAACCTGGCCTGCGCCGGCTGCGGCAAGATCGACTATCCGGCGGAGATCCTCGACCAGCGACTGTCGTACGATGACTGCATGGCGGCGATTGACGAATGCGGCGCACCGGTCGTGTCGATTGCCGGCGGCGAGCCGCTGCTGCATCGCGAGATGCCGCAGATCGTGAAGGGTTATCTCGAACGCAAGAAGTTCGTGATCCTGTGCACCAACGCGCTGCTGCTGGCCAAGAAGATCGACGACTACCGGCCGCATCCCTCGTTCACCTGGTCGATCCATCTCGACGGCAACCGGGCGATGCACGACAAGTCGGTGTGCCAGAAGGGCACGTACGACAAGGCGGTCGAAGCCATCAAGCTCGCCAAGTCGAAGGGTTTCCGCGTCAGCATCAACTGCACGCTGTTCAACGATGCCGATCCCGCCGAGGTCGCGAGCTTCCTCGACGACATGACGGCGCTCGGGCTGGACGGCATCACGGTGTCGCCGGGCTATGCCTACGAGCGGGCGCCCGACCAGCAGCACTTCCTCAATCGCAACAAGACCAAGGAATTGTTCCGCGGCATCCTGGCCCGCGGCCGCGGCGGCAAGGCCTGGGCGTTCAGCCAGTCGATCAACTTCCTGAACTTCCTCGCCGGCAACGAGAGCTACCAGTGCACGCCGTGGGGCAATCCCACGCGCACCGTGTTCGGCTGGCAGAAGCCCTGCTACCTGCTGGGCGAAGGCTACGCCAAGACCTTCCGCGAGCTGATGGACACCACCGAGTGGGACAAGTACGGCGTCGGCAAGTACGAGAAGTGCGCCGACTGCATGGTCCATTGCGGCTTCGAGGCCTCGGCGGTGAAGGACATGGTGCGGCGTCCGCTCAGGGCGGCAACCGTCGCGCTGCGCGGCGTGCGCACCCAAGGCGCGATGGCCAAGGACATCCCGCTCGAGGGCCAGCGGCGGGCGGAGTTCGTCTTCTCAGACCACGTCGGGCGGAAGCTCACCGAGATACGAGCCGGGAAGAATGGGGCCGCCAAGTCCGGAACCCAGCGTCCGGTGGCCGCGGAGTAGCGCGCGAAACGCCGTCTCGGCCTCGAGGCCGGTGCGGATCAGCGCCGGCAATTGCCAGGGCGCCAGCAGAAGCGACCACAGGACAGCCGGCAGATCGACGTTGCCGTCGCTTTTCATACCGACGCGCGCCGCCGGCGGCAGCGTGCGGTCGGCGGCATCGGAGATGACGCGGGCCGCTGCGAAAGGCAGGCCGTGTCGCTGCGCGGCGCGTGCGGCCCGGTGAGATTCCGTGTCGACGGCGATGGCGCCGGTGGCGCGATGCAGCTCCGCCTTCTGTGCCGCCGTCGCCGCGATCGTGTCGCCGCCGAAGAAAACGCCGCGTTGCGGGGCCGACAGGCGCGACGCTAATCGCGCGGTCCAGTCACGATCGGTCGGCAGGAGTTCATCGCGATCGCGCACGGCATCGGCGACCACCCAGTCGCCCGGCTTCAACCCAGGCGCCAGGGCGCCCGCAATGCCGATGCTGATGACGCCCTGCTTGCCCGCGGCGCGGAGATCGAGGTCGCCGCCGCCCGCCGCCACCTCGATGCCGGGACCGGCGAGAATGCGCGCCTCGCGCTGCAGCCCGGTGACGGCGAGGATCATCACATGCCGTAGGCGACGCGCCGGCTGTTGGTGCGGCGCAGGTTGCGATAGCGGGCGAGCGCCCACAGCGGGAAGTAGGCCGGATAGCCGTGGTAGCGCAGGTAGAAGACGCGCGGGAAGCCGCCGCCGGTATAGGCGTCCTGCTTCCACAATCCACTCTCGTCCTGGTGCTTCCGCAGCCAGGCGATGCCGCGCTCGACGGCGGGATGATCGATCTCGCCTGCCGCCATCAGGCCGAGCAGCGCCCAGGCGGTCTGCGACGCGGTGGAGGGTGCGGACTCGTAACCGCGATAGTCGAGCTTGTAGCTGGTGCAGTCCTCGCCCCAGCCGCCGTCCGCATTCTGGATCGCGATCAACCAATCTGCGGCCTTGCGCACGCTCGGCCTCGTCCCGTTGAAGCCCACGGCGCCGAGGGCGCAGAGCGCCGACCAGGTGCCGTAGATGTAGTTGACGCCCCAACGGCCGAACCAGCTGCCGTCGGGCATCTGGTCACGCTCGAGGTAGTCGAGGCCGGCGCGCATGACGGGCTCGGCCGCCGTCTCACCGAGCTGGGCCAGCATGCTGATGCAGCGCGCGCTGACATCCGCGGTCGGCGGATCGAGCAGCGCGCCGTGATCGGCGAAGGGAATATTGTTGAGGTAATGATCGACATTGTCGGCATCGAAGGCAGCCCAGCCGCCGTTGCCGCTTTGCAGGCCGTCGATCCATTCGACGCCGCGGGCGATGGCCTCGTCATAGACAGGGCCTGCCCCGCTTTGGCGGCGCGCGCGGTCCATCGCCATGACGACGACGGCCGTGTCGTCGAGATCGGGATAATGGGCGTTGCGGTACTGGAACGCCCAGCCGCCGGGACGCACCTCGGGCCGCCGCTCGCTCCAGTCGCCTTTCACCTCCAGCTCCTGCAACGGCTTCAGCCAGCGCAGCCCTCGCAGCGCGGCGTCGGATGCTTCGCCCTCCTGGACCTCCAGCATCGCCTGGGCGGCAAGCGCGGTGTCCCAGACCGGGGAGACGCACGGCTGGCAGTAGGCTTCGTCGTCACCGACCACCAGCAGCTTCTCGAGTGACCCTCGAGCCGTCGCGTAGTCCGGATGATCCGGCGGATAGCCCAGCGCGTCGTACATCATCACCGAGTTCGCCATGGCGGGGTAGATCGCGCCAAGGCCGTCCTCGCCGTTCAGCCTCTCTGTGACGAAGGCGACACAGCGCTCTACGCTGCGCTGGCGCATCTTCTTCGGCCACAGCGGCTCTACCGCCTTCAGCACCCGGTCGAGCGTATTGAAGAAGAAGGCCCAGCCGCGATGAGCATGCGCGGCGCGCCGCGGTGGCGACCGATCCGCCGTCGCGAACAGCTCCTGGATGCCGATGCCGCGCGGATTGCGCGCGCGCTTGCGCAATGCCGCCAGCACCAGCAGCGGCACGATGACGGTGCGCGCCCAATAGGACATGCGCGACAGATGGATCGGGAACCAGCGCGGCAGCAGGATGATCTCGACCGGCATGGTGGGCACGTGTGCCCAGGAGAGCTGGCCGAACTGCGCCAGCATGATGCGGGTGAAGACGTTGGCCCGCTCGGCGCCGCCGTAGGCCAGGATGGCGTTGCGCGCCTTCACCATGTGCGGCGCGTCGGTACTGTCGCCGATCATCTTCAGGCAGAAATAGGCCTTCACCGACGCGCTGATGTCGAAGGCGCCGCCGTGGAACAGCGGCCAGCCGCCATGCTCGCCCTGGATGCGCCGCAGATAGACGGCGATCTTGCGCTCGAGCTCCAGGTCCTCGGGCTCGCCGAGATAATGGCGCAGCAGGATGTATTCCGACGGGATCGTGGCGTCGGCTTCGAGCTCGAACACCCAGTGCCCGTCGGGACGCTGCCGGCGTATCAGCGCCTGCACGGCGCGATCGATATCGGCCTCGAGCCCGGCGAGATCGTTCATGCCGAGGCGCCACCCAGCGCCAGCGCGGCCGCCCGATTGCCCGACCGCAGCGCGCCCTCGATCGTCGCCGGCAGGCCGGTGTCGGTCCAGTCGCCGGCAAGGAACAGGTTGGCCCACTCGGTCCGCGCCGGCGGGCGCCGCGCATCCTCGGCCGGCGTCGCAGCGAAGGTGGCGCGTTTCTCCTTGACGATCCGGCAGGGCGGCACCGGTCCCGTCAGGTCGTGGACCACGGCGACATCGCGCCACAAGAGCAGGGTCAGGGGATCGGTGTCGACGTCCATGAGATGATCGGCGGCACTGACGGTGACGGACAGCCGATCCTCGAAGGCGAAGACCCATTCTGCCGTGCCGCCGATCACGCCGACCATGGCCAGCGCCTGCGGCGGCGGCACGATCTGGAAATGCGCGTTCAGGATGGCGTGGAACGTCTGCGGAGCGCTCACGCCGGGCAACAGCTTCTCGGCCGCCCAGGGCGGCACCGCGACGATCACGCGATCCTCGGGCTGCACGGCTTGCTCCTCGCCATCGAAAGCCAGCGCCGCTGCCCTGCCATCGGCGAACCGGACGGCGCGCAGCGAACGGCCCAGCCGGACCTCCGCACCCTGGCGCTGCAGGCGATCGATGGCGGGGTCGACGAAGGCGGCAGCGAGATTGGGCGTGCTGATGAGAGGCCGCATGTGGCGTCCGCCCTTGGCAAAGGTTTCGCGCACGATGGCACCGGCAAGGTCGGCCGAGGCGGCTTCGGGCGCGGTGTTCAGGGCGGACAGGAGGACAGGCCGCAGGAACTTCTCCCACAGGACGGTGTCGCGGCGAACGATTTCGTCGATGCGGCGTCCGGGATGGCGCCGCATCAGGACGAGCAAGGCGAGATAGTCGCGGACGCGCGTCCCCGGCACGCGGCGGTCGGCATGGAGGATCCACCAGGGCACGGGACCGTCGTCGGGCCGGAGCGTCCATCGATTGCCGAGCTGGAAATCGAAGAAGTGGAACTCGGGCCGCTCGGGCCCGGTCACGCGCCCTTCCGCTCCGATGTCGCGCAGGTAGCGATCGACCGCCATGTTGCCCGACAGGACGAGATGGTTGCCGTTGTCGATCGTCATGTCGAGCATGCCGTCGTGATAGGAACGGCACCTGCCGCCGGCGTGCCGTGCTGCCTCGGAAAGGATGACGCGCTCGCCGCGGCCCGCCACGGCAATCGCCGCCGACAAGCCGGCCAGCCCGCCGCCGATGACGTGAACGGTCATCCGAACACGCTGCAGCGGACGACGAGGTAGAGCAGGTACGGCTTGCCGATGCGCACCCGCTGCCGCGGCGGCTTCCAGCCCTCGGCCAGCATGCGATCGAGCAGAGCGCGATAGACGGCTCCCATCAGCCGCGGCGCCAGAAGGCTGCCGCGTGGCCTCGATCGCATCAGCCGGTCCGCCGCCGCGAAGTACTCGAGCGCCTGTGCCGCGAGCGCCCGGCAGGCGCCATCGACCCGCGAATCGGCGATGACGGCATCGGGTTCGGTGCTCTCGATTCCAGCCTGCGCCAACAGCTCGCGCGGCAGGTAGAGTCGGCCGATCTCGGCATCCTCGTCGAGGTCGCGCAGGATATTGGTAAGCTGCAGCGCGCGACCGAGCTGGTGCGCCAACTCAGCGCCAGGCGCCTCCTCCATGCCGAAGACACGGGTCGACAGGCGGCCGACGGCGACGGCGACACGATCGCAATAGAGGGCGAGCGTCGCCGCGTCGGGCGCACGGATATCGGTGACGACATCCATCTCCATGCCGTCGATCACCGCGAGGAAATCGGCGTGTTGCAGGCCAAAGGCCTGCATCGGCTCGCGAAGGAAGCTCGCCCGGCCGGCCGGCCGGCCGGCATAGAGCGCTTCGAGGTCACGGCGCCATTCCGCCAGTGCCGCGGCGCGGGCCGGCCGCGGTCGCGTGCCGTCGTCGGCGATATCGTCGACCAGCCGACAGAACATGTAGATCGCGAACATCGCCTCGCGCTCGACCTTCGGCATGAGGCGCATGGCGGTGTAGAACGAGCTGCCGGAAACGCGCGCGCGGATCGCGTCGACATCGGACGGCGCGACGGTCATCGTTGGCCGTGCAGGCTGGGTTGACGCAAGCCGACCAGGCGGCCGAGGCGCTTCACGGCGACGCCTAGGCCGCCGCGCAGGGCGAGCACCGCGGCTTCGGCCGGATGATGGTGAACGCGCTCAGACAGAGGATCGCGCCGCTCGAGGCGATGCACGAGGTTCTCGGCAAGCGCATGGATGACACCGACCTCCAGCGCCAGCCGTCGATCGGCGACGCGATCGGCGAACGGCCGCGATTGATCGAGCAGCGCGCCAGTGCGTCGGGCCAGGCCCGCGATCACCGTGCGAAGCGAAGGCGAGGCTTGCCGATCGGCGAGCGCTTCCACCGCCAGGCCGTGCGTGCCGAGCGCATCGAGCGGCACATAGACCCGATCGAGCTCGCGATAGTCCTTGGCGCAATCCTGGAGATGGTTGATGACCTGGAGCGCTGCGCACAACGCGTCATTCTGCGGCCACAACGCCTGCGATTCGCCGTGCAGGTCGAGCACGAAGCGGCCGACCGGCGCCGCCGAATAGCGGCAGTAGTCCATGAGCTCGGCCCAGTCGGCGTAGCGCCGCTTGGTGACGTCGCGCCGGAAGGCTTCCAGGAGATCGAGCGCATGGCGGTCCGTGAGATCCCTCGCCTGCAGGGCAGACCGCAGCCTTTCGCCCTCCTCGGAAGCGCCTGTCTCACCGCGCAGTCCTGCTTCCAGCCGATCGAGCTCGGCAAGCTTCTGCCCGGCATCGGCCGTCGGGTGGTCGGCGACGTCGTCGGCCGCGCGCGCGAAACGATAGAAGGCGAGGATCGTCGGGCGTAGCTCGGCGCGCACGAGCCGCGAGGCCACCGGAAAATTCTCGTCGCGGTGCCCCTTGCCGGAGGCGAAGTCGGCCGCGCCGGTCACGCGTCGCCCGCCATGGCCTGGACCCGCCCTTTCCACAGGCCGCCGCGGCCACGCCAGAAGTCGATCGCCGACTGAACGGTGAAGACCGTGTAGGCGGCGCCGATGGCGGGGAGCGCCAGGCCCCAGAGCGTCGACCGGCGATAGAAGCGCAGTATCGGCTGGAAGGTGATGGCCATCACCAGCCAGGCGCACAAGCCGAGCCAGCGCGCCGGTCCCTCGCCCAGCAGCGCCAGCAGCGGCGGCGCAAGGTAGACGAGCCCCATGGCGGCGACAGTGCCCGTCAGCACCAGTGGCGAGTAGCCGAGCTGGGCATAGGCCGAACGCGAGATCATGCCACCGATCTTCAGGAAGCCGCCGTAGGGACGCAAGCTCACGGCGCGCCGCGTCAGGCCGAGCCAGATCGGCCCCTCGGCCTTGAGGCGACGCGCCAGCGCGCAATCGTCGATTATCTCGGACCTGATGGCGGCGATGCCGCCGGCCCGCTCCAGCGCATCACGGCGCACCAGCGTGCAACCGCCGGCGGCGGCCGCCGCCTTGTGATCGCGCCGTGCGACCCAGGCAAAGGGATAGAGCATCTGGAAGAAATAGACGAAGGCGGGAATAAGGAAACGCTCGGCTGCGCTTACGCAGGAGAGCTCGGCCATCAGCGAGACCAGGACAAAGCCGTCGCGCTCGGCACGCGCAACGAGCTGGCTGAGATTGTCGGCCGCATGGCCGATGTCGGCGTCGGTCAGCAGGAGATAGTCGACGGCGTCGCCCGCGGCCGTGGCATGACGGATCCCCTGTTCCAGCGCCCACAGCTTGCCCGTCCAGCCTGCGGGCAATGCCGTTCCAGCAAGCACGTCGACGCGTCGCCGTCCTTCGACGCCCCTTTCGATGCTCCGGGCAACGGCGGCCGTGCCGTCACTGCTGCCATCGTCGACCAGCACGACCCGCAACGGCCCGGCATAGTCCTGGGCGAGCAGGCTGCCGATGGATCGCGCGATCACGTCGGCCTCGTTGCGGGCGGGAACGACCGCCACGACGGCGGGCCAGCGTGGCGGCGAAGCATGCACGCCGTCATCGCGCTCGCGCGCCAGCCAGTAGCCGCCGCGCGCGACGAGCAGATAGAGCCACACCGCGAGCGAAAGCAGCCCGATGACGACCCACAAGGTCATGTCAGGTAACCGGCGGTGCGGAACCAGGCGAGCGCGTCGACGACACCTTCCCGGTAGGGGCGGCTGCGATAGCCGAGCTCGCGCTCGGCCTTGGCCGAGGTGAAGAACATGTGGTAGCGCGACATGCGCAGGCCATCGAGTGTGAGCAGCGGCTCCTTGCCGGTCAGGCGCGCGACGCGCTCGGCGGCGAAGGCGAGCGGCATCAAGGGCGCGCGCGGCAGCTTGATCTTCGGCGCCTTGCGGCCCGCCAGCTCGGCGATAGTCGCGAGCAGCTGCTGCAGGGTCAGGTTCTCGCCGCCCAGGATGTAGCGTTCGCCGATACGGCCCTTCTCGAAGGCCAGCAGATGGCCGGCCGCGACGTCGTCGACATGGACGAAGTTCAATCCCGTGTCGACGAAAGCCGGGATGCGGCCGCGCGCGGCGTCGAGCAGGATGCGGCCGGTGGGTGTCGGCCGGATGTCGCGCGGCCCGATGGGCGTCGTGGGACTCACGATGATTGCGGGCAGGCCTTCGCGCAGGATCATGTCCTCGACCGCGCGTTCGGCCATGGTCTTGCTGCGCTTATAGGCGCCGATCGCCTCCTCGGGCGTGAGCGCCGCCGTCTCGTCGACCGGCGCCGTGGCGCCCGCCACGCGCAGGGCCGCGACGCTGCTGGTATAGACGATGCGTTCGACGCCGGCGGCCATCGCCTCGCGGTTGAGGTTCAGGGTACCCTCGACGTTGGCGCGGATGATCTCGGAGGGATCGCGCGCCCACAGCCGATAGTCGGCCGCGACATGGAACAGGTAGCGCACATCCTTGAGCGCCGCCTTCAGCGACTCGCGGTCGGTGAGATCGCCGACCACCACCTCGCAATCGAGGCCGTCGAGATTGCCGCGCGGGCTGCTGCCGCGGACCAGCGCCCGAACGCGCGCACCGCGCTCGACCAGGGCGCGCACGACGGCCGATCCGAGAAATCCCGATCCGCCGGTGACGAGGGTCAGATCGCCCGGCCGCAAGGTTGCATTCATTGTCGATACCTTCGGCGCCGCGAAGTCGGCCGAAGTATGACGATATCCGGCCATTTCGCAATTCGCCGGCAACTACGGCCGCTTCTTGCGCGGCCAGAGTTTGCCGACGGCGAGCACAAACCGCGCCAGCGCCGGAACGCGAGTCGGCCGGCACAGCCGCGCATCGTATCCGGCCAGTCGCCGGTCATTCTCCTGCAGGCAGACCTGCATGAGATCGAGGAAGCCGATGTCGACTGCCGCTACCGCCTGGGCGCCGTTGACCGTGAAATTGTTTTCCTGCTGCGTTGCCGTGCGGTTGGTGCCGACGCTGCGCGCAAGCCCGATGCGCAGGCCGGCGATATAGACCCAGGCCGCCGCGACGCGCAGCTCGAAGCGGATGCGTCGCCACCAGGTGAGGTTGGCGCGGTACCAGGCGAGCCAGTTGGCGAACAGCAGGATGTGGCGGCATTCCTCCTGGATCACCGGCTCGAACGTCTCGACGAGCTCGGCCGGAAAGAAACCCGATCGCCTGGCCAGCTCGAAAAGACCAAAGGCGAAGAAGCTGTCGATCGATTCGGAATAACCGGTGACCAGGAAGGCAAACTCCCGGTCGCGGGGCGTGAGGTACGACGGCTCAACTTCTAGCTCGATGCCATAGGCGCGCACTAGATGGGAGAGGACCTCCTTGTGCCGGTTCTCTTCCCAGGCGTTCAGCATGATGGCCGAGCGCATCTCGGAGTCGCTGAGCGAATCGGCGTAGGCGGCGAAGCTGAGCCGCGCCCTGCCCTCCGTCTGTACGGCGATGTCCCAGATCGGCAGCGACTGCAGGCGCTGCAGCGCGTCGGGGGCGAGCGCCGGCCAGGCGATCACCGACGGTCGATAGGGATTGAACGTCTCCTGGAACATCGCGCAGATCGCGCGTTTGTGGGCCGCGGAGCCGGGAATGAGCGGACCGGCCTCGACGCTCGTCCAATGCCGTGCCGCCCGGTCGGCCGCCTCGACGTCCGACGGCGTGGCGGCATGGCGGGCGCCTTCAGGCGGGACAAAGCGCCATACCAGTTCTTCAAGGAGCTGTCCGTCGCCACCGTCGAGCGCATCGCCCGATCTTGGCCTCGTCACTGACATCGTAGGGCGTGCCTCGATTCGAAATCAGCGCAAGAATACTCTTTGGGCGCGTGCGCGACACTACACCTTTGGATGAGGTGATCTGACGTTCGTTCGTTCACAGTGCAGTTATGACGGCGGGCGACCGCTTGCGTTCGGCCGGTTCATTCCGAGAAGCAGCGCTATTCCGGCTTGAGCCCGATCTCCTTCAGCACGGCCAGCATCACCTCGGTGTCGCGCTTGAAGCGGGCGTTGGTCGCCTCGAAGCTGAGCGGGCCTACGATCAGGTAGTTCTCGAGCAGCTGCTTCACCTTGGGGTCGGTACCGGCCTCGATCAGCGTGTCCGAAAGCTTCTTCACGATCTCCTTCGGCGTCGCCGCCGGCACGGCGAAGGCGGCGAAGGCGCGCGTCTCGTAGGAGCCGCCGACCGCGCCCTGCTCCGTCATCGTCGGCACGTCGGGATAGGCCGGCAACCGGTCGCCCACGACGGCGATGATCCTGCCCTTGCCCGAGATGATCACCGGCGCCGCCGCGGCGGGGCTGCCCGACGCGCCGTCGAGCTGCTGGGCCGCGAGATCGGCGAACATCGCCGCCTCGCCGCGATACTGCACCACCTCGACCTTCAGCCCGTACTGCCTCGCCATGGTCTCGATCAGCACGTGCGGGGTCGAGCCGGGGCCGTAGGCGCCCCAGTTGAGCTTGTCGACCTTCTTTGAGTACTCGATGAACTGCTTGAGGTTGGTGGCGCCGGTCTTCTCGGCCGCCACGACCGGCCCGCCGATGCTGGTCGTCATCGTGAGGTAGGTGAAGTCCTTCTCCGGATCGTACGGCAGGTCCTTCACCGTGACGCGGTTCTGGATCAGCGAGGACGAGATCGTGCAGAGGATCGTATAGCCGTCGGGCGCCGCGCGCTTCACCTCGGCGACGCCGATGGTGCCGCCGGCGCCGCCCTTGTTCTCGACCACGACCGACTGGCCGAGCTTGCGGGAGAGGAAATCGCCGAAGGAGCGCGCGATGCCGTCGGTCTGGCCACCGGCCGGATAGGGCACGACGATGCGGATCGGCTTCGACGGGAAGTTGCCCTGCGCCAATGCGTTGGTGAGCAAGCCGGGTGCCGCCAAAAGACCTGCACTGCCCGCGATGAAGCGGCGCCGCGTCGGATTCACTATTTCTTCCTCCCTGTTGAGCGGGAGAAATCTAGTTCAGCCCTTGTGAGTCCAGCAACCGCGCGCCGCGAAACTGCCCGCGCTGCAGAAACAGCAAATACCTCGATCAGGCGGCAGCGCGCTTGCTCACGTCGTGGAGGCTGGGCCGCATCGCGTCGCCGTCGAGCTCCAGTGTCGCGAGCGCAATCGGCAGGGTGAAGCGGCGCGGCCCGGCACTTCCCGGATTGAGGTAGAGCACGCCGTCCACGGTCTCGATCTTCGGTTGATGCGAATGGCCCGAGACGACCACGTCGATGCCGGCCGCCACGGGGTCGAGGTCCAGCTCCTTGAGATTGTGCAGGACGTAGAAGAAGCGGTCGCCGAGCTTCACGAGCTCCGTCGCCGGATAGGCGCCCGCCCACTCGCCGCGGTCGACGTTGCCGCTGATCGCCGTTACCGGGGCGATCCGGCGCAGTCCCTCGATCACCTCGGGCCCGCCGATGTCGCCCGCATGGATGATGTGGTCGACGCCGGCCAGCCGTTCGACGGCCTCGGGCCGCAGAAGACCGTGGGTGTCGGAGATGATGCCAATCCTCATGGTCGCCGCGATCCTGCGCCGGCTCGACGGCGGTCGTCTACCGTCGGTCCGCATCGCTGCCATCTCGCGCGACATTGCGTCGGGGTCGTCCGCCCTTGCGGCCGTTGGCGCGAGCGGCCGCCGCCTTGGCCGGCGACGTCGATTGACCGGCACGGCGGGCGAGCTCGGACGCCATCCAGGCACGCGTGCCGAACACGCCCATCAGCAGCCCGGGAACGGTGAAGTCGGCATCGAGCCGCGGCAAATGCAGCGCATGGCCCTGGCCCAGGATCTCGACGTCGGCCAGTGCGGCCTCGCTCGCTCGCGCCATGCCCTGCAAGGCGCGCGGCGGAAAGAGGAAGCTGCAGCCGTTGCTGAGTTCCACGACCATGCGCCGCGTGCGGCGATCATAGCGCGCGCTCGCCGCCCGCGGCTCGCCTCGTGCGAGCCGCCGGCCACGCGCCAGGGCGCGGTCGATCTCCTTGTCCATTTCCGCTTTCGTGCGCCCGATTGTCATGCTCTTAGGCATAACCCATCCGATGGGTTCATCAAGAACGCCAACAGCACTTTAGCTCAGTTCGACGTGAGCGGCGGATGCGGCCTGTACATCCATGGTGCCGGCCAAAGTGGAAGCGGGCGGGGTCGAACCATGTCTCAGGACCGCGCAGCCATCACTGCGGCTTCAGGTGAGCCTCCTCGATCACCTTCTTCCACTTGGCTCTTTCGGCGTCGATGTGCCGTGCCAGCTCCTCGGTGTCGCCGGGACGCTCGGAGGCGCCGCACTTGCGGATCCTGCGGATGGCGGCCTCGGATTTGAGCCCCTGGGTGATCTTGTCCGAAAGCGCATGCACGAGCTCGAGGCGCGTCCCGGCGGGAGCGGCGATGTACCACCAGAGCGAGGAGTCGAAATCAGGGTAGCCGTGCTCGGCAATGCTGGGCACGTCAGGTGCTGCGAACCAGCGCGCGGTCGAACTCACCGCCAGAGCCCGCAAGGCGCCCGACTGGGCATGCCTCATGTAGGTCGGCAGGTTGTCCATTGCGATCATGATGTTGCCGGCCAGCAGATCCTTCATCATGCGGGATCGGCTGCCATAGGCCACATGCCTCAGCCTGATGCCGGCCTGGCTCTGCAGATACTCCATCGTCAGGTGACCGGCGGCGCCCCTGCCCGGCGAACCGTATTGGAGTTCCTCGCGGCCGTGCTGTTTGCAGTAGTCGACGAATTCCACGAACGTGCTGGCCGGGAATCTTGGATGCACGACGAGCAGGTTCGTCACCTCGGCGATCAGCGCCACGGGAGCGAAGCTCAGCTCGCCGTCGTAGGAGATGTTCTTGAAGAGGTACTGGTTGGTGACGGCGATGCCGACGGTGCCCAGTAGGAGCGTCCGCCCGTCAGGCCGGGCCTTGGCCACGATCTCGGCACTCAGGTTGCCGCCCGTCCCGCTCCAGTTCTCGATGACGAAGGCCGAGCCCGTCGATTCGCTCAGAATCTGCGCGACGAGGCGACCGAGGCAGTCGGCGGTGCCACCCGCCGCGAACGGCACCACGATGCGATTGGCCGGCTCGGGCGGATAGGTTCCCTTGGCCCAGACCCACATCGGGGCCGCGAGGGCGCCGGTGGCAATCGCCGTGGCGATGGCTGTGCGACGACGGAGCATCTTGGCCATGTCGTTCCTCCCTGCACGTAAAGGTATCGTTGCTGCCGACGACGGGGCTGAAGCGGAGCGGAGTGCGCGGGATTGCAAGCTGACAAGCTGAACGAAGTGGCTTCACCTCTCGTAGCCGGGTGGCGTGACCGCGATGTGCATTTTTAGCGGCAAGATATGCGCCCCGTATGTGACATTGAGCACATTCGGGAGGATCGGTGGGCTGCAGGCGTCCGCGATTTTCGGAGGGCATCAACCGGACCCTGCAGCAAATCTGAAAGCTATGTCGATTCAGACCGATGATGGCCGGCGTCTTTGCGGCTCAGGTGCGCTTGCCGCCGACCGAGATGAAGGCCCTCAGGCAGGGCTCCGGCAACGGGTTGCGCCAGCGGTGCCGGGTGCCGTTCTGGACGACGCAGTCGCCCTGGCGCAGATGGACCTTCTGGCCGTCGTCCAGCTCCAGTGTCATCTCGCCGCGAACGACGACGCAGTAATCGACGGTGTCGGTCGTGTGCATGCCGGGCGCGCTGCGGTCGAAATTGTCGCCCATGCGCGGGATCTTGTCCGACAGTTCCTGCAGCCCGCTCTCGAAGGTGACGCCGGGCGGCGGCTTGTAACCTTCGGGCCGGCGGGGCGGGTAGGAGATCAGACGGAACATCGTGCCGCCGGGACCGGGAAAGGCTTTGGTTCCCTGCAGCATCGGGTCGGGCTCCAGGCCGGTGAGCTGCGGCACGCCCTCGCTTATGTAGAGCTCGTAGAAGGTCAGACCGGGATTGGAATCGATCTCCACCACCTTGGGCGTGACGTCGAACGACTTGAACACCGACTTGCCGGCGGCATCGCGGCCGGTCAGGGCGCGCTTGGGCGGCGGCAGGTCGCTCGCGTCCTTCGCAGCGGCGGATTGCGACGTCGCCGCCAACGCGCCACCGGCAGCCGATGCAGAAAGGGCTTGCAGCAGACGACGCCGCGGCCAGCGCGCCCAAGAGAACCTGCTCATCTCTGGTCTCCGTTCCCTATGACTTCCTTTGGTTGTGGGCCATGCTGTCATCGAAAGGCGCGGCAAAACATGCGACCTTCGGAGGGTCCTTCAATCATGGTCACCTCGATGAAGTCAGACAGATGATGGCCGGCATCTTTGGCGCGCTGCTGCTCGCCTTTCTCCTGAATGTCGGCGGGCTCCGACGCCTCGCCGTCGCCTGCCTTCTCGTCTGCCTTGCCCTCAGCGTCGGCCTCTTCCTGTGGGAGATTTATAGTCCCGAGTTCGGCTTCCGCATGCCGTGGCTGGAAGTCTGACCATGCCGGTCGTCGTCCTGCTGGACCGCCTGGTCCTGCTGCTCATGCTGGCGGTGCTCGCGGCCATTCTCACCATGGCGATGGTGCTTCAGCTCGCCTTCGGCGAGATCCCCTGCCCGCTCTGCCTGCTGCAACGCGTCGCCATGCTCGGCTGCTGCTTCGGCCTCATCCAGCAATTGCAGGCTGAGAAATCGCAGCGCGGCGCCGGCATCGGCCTCGTCTTCGCGCTGCTGCTGCTGGTGATCTCGGCGCGCCAGACCCTGCTCGACATCGTGCCGCGTCCCGGTCACTCCTATGTCGGACAAGCGGTCTTCGGCATGCATATGCCCGTGTGGTCGGTCGTCATCGCCGTGGCCTTGCTGTTGGGCTTCGCCATCAGGTTCGCGCTGTTCGGCGGCCCGCGCGCCGAAGCAATGACCGAGGGCTTGGCGATGCGCCGACGCGCCCGCGCGCTCGAGCTCTATGTTGTCTTGCTCTGCGCCATCAACTTCCTGGCCGTCGTGCTGCAATGCGGGCTGGGCGAATGCCACACGTTCGGCTATCGGCTGCTCTGAGCCGTCAGAACGAGCCGAACAGGCTGCCCAACACGATCACCGCAACCAGCGCCAGCAGTGCGCTCACGATCGCGACCATGACGATGTCGAAATAGCTTTTGGCGTGAGTCGAGCCGCAGACCGCGAGCAGGGTCACAACCGCGCCGTTGTGCGGCAGGCTGTCGAGCGTGCCCGCGCCGATCACCGCCACGCGATGCATCAGCGCGGGATCGATGCCGTGCTCGGCCGCAAGCCTCATATATGTCGGACCCAGCGCATCGAGCGCGATGGTGAGACCGCCCGAGGCTGAGCCGGTCAGCGCCGACAGCACGTTGGTGGCGATGGCGAGCGACACCAGCGGTCCGCCGTCGATGCCCAGCACCCACTCGCGCACGACGGCAAAAGCGGGAAGTGCGGCGACGACGGCGCCGAAGCCGACCAGGCCCGCGACACTGAGCGCCGGCAGCACGGCGGCATTGGCGCCGGCATCCATGCTCTGTCGCACCGAAGGCAGGCGGTATCCACTCACCAGCAGCAGAACGACGATCGCCGCGGCGAGCGCCACCGCCACCGACCAGACGCCGCCCACCGCCGCCAGCGAGGTCGCGCCCCAGCGCGGCTCTGCGAGGAAGGCCGTGTCCAGGCGCGGCAGGACGACGAAGGACATCAGGAGGTTCACCGCGACGACGACGACCAATGGCAGAGCAGCCAGCAGGAAGTGCGGCGGCACAGGAGTCGGCTCTGCATGATGGATCTCCGCCGGATCGAAGGCCTGCGCCGTCGTCGCGCGCTCGCGCACCAGCGGATCGTCGGCCGCGGCATCGACGGGCACCGGCGTATCATCGCCAAAGCCCTCGCCGCGCCGCCGCGCCACGGCGCTCGCCCGTTGCAGCCACCACAGGCCGAAGCCCAGCATGATCGCGGCAGCGATCACGCCGAGCCCCGGTGCGGCGAACGGTGTGGTGCCGAAGAACGGCATGGGGATGGCGTTCTGGATGGCGGGCGTCCCGGGTAGCGCCGACATGGTGAAAGTGGAGGTGCCGAGCGCCAGCGCCGCCGGCATCAGCCGGCGCGGTATGGCGGCGACGCGGAACAGCGCCTCGGCCATCGGCGCCAGGACGAAGAAAGCGACGAACAGGCTGACGCCGCCATAGGTCACGACGGCGCCCGCCAGGACGACGGCGAGCAGGGCGCGTTCCGTGCCCAGGCATACCGTCAGCCACCGGGCGATCATGGTGACCGAGCCGGTGTCCTCCATCAGCTTGCCGAACAGCGCGCCCATCAGGAAGATCGGGAAGAACTGCGCCAGGAACTGCGCGGCGCTGCCCATGAAGGTCTGCGTCCAGTGCGCCAGCAATGGCTCGCCTGCGAAGGCGGCCGCCAAGAGCGCCGCCGCGGGCGCCAGCAGCAGCACGCTCCAGCCGCGATAGGCGAACCAGACCAGTAGCGCCAGGCCGAACAGGATTCCAATGAGGCCCATCACACGCCTTCCAGCAGGCGATCGATGTCGAGCGTCGAGCGATGGCCCAGGTCCTTGCCGTGCACCGTCAGGAAGGCGTCGGCGGCGCGGCGGCCTTCGTCGCGCAGCAGGCAGAGGAAGGCCCATTCGGCGTTGAGCTTCGAGGACGAGTCGAACTCCACCAGCATGTCGCTCCTGATCATGTGGATGCGCATGCGCGACCAATGCGCGATCTCGGCGTCGTCAGCCGATGCGACCTTGCGCAACAGCGCCATCATGCGCAGCTCCTTCAGCAGCACGGCGTTGAACGATACTTCGTTCAGGCGATTGAGGATTTCGCGCGCCGACTTCGGGACACCGAGCCGCTCCACCGGATTGATGGCAACCAGGATGGTGTCGTCCGAGACGCATTCCTGCACCAATGGCGTCATCGTCGGATTGCCGGAATAGCCGCCGTCCCAATAGGCCTCGCCGTCGATCTCGACGGCCTGGAACATGGTCGGCAGGCAGGCCGAGGCCAGCAGCACGTTGGATGACAGCTCGGCATTGCGGAACACCCGTGGCCGGCCGCTGCCCACGTTGGTGGCGGTGATGAAGAGCTTTATCGGTGCGCTCGCCAGTCTCGAGAAGTCGATCGACTCGGACAGCACCTTCGCCAGCGGATTGAGCGCTCCGAAGGCGACATCGTAGGGCGAGAAGACGCGCGCCATGAGGTCGAAAGCGAGGTACGCGGGCGAATGGTTGAGCGACCAGTTTCCGAGCAGCACGTCCATCGGACTGCGCTGCAACGGACTGAAAGCGGCCGCCTGGGAAACCCGGCGCCAGAACGCTTCCAGCGCCGTGCGTGCGCCGGCGGCGCCGCCATCGGTGTGGCCGGCAGCCATCACCGCGGCATTCATGGCTCCCGCCGACGTCCCGGAGATGGCCTCGATGTGCAACCATGGCTCCTCGAGGAGCCGGTCGAGCACACCCCAGGTGAACGCGCCGTGCGAGCCGCCGCCCTGGAGGGCGAGGTCGATCAACTGAGACATCGTCTGGCCCTTCGTATGCACTGCAGATCAGCATGAGACTACATGGTGACGGGCGCGTGTACGCCCAGACAGGAACGCAACTCGAATATGCGTCGACTCAAGATGCCGGAGCCGACTAGCGGAGGCTTGAGCCATTAGCGGCCAAGAGCGTAGAATTGGCCTCTTCGCTGCCTGTTTTCCAGGCATCCGACCGGCGTCTCTTCTATCGGTAATCATGGCACTTTCCGAACGGCGACTGTCTGCCATCCTGCATGCGGATCTTGCCGGCTTCGTACGCCTGGTGGAGGCCGAGGAAGACCTGACCTTCGAGCGCCTGCGGTCGGCGCGCGACAAGATCTGGAAGCCCGCCATCGCTGAGGCCGGCGGTTCGCTGGTCCACAGCAACGGCGATTCCCTGCTCGTCGAATTCGGCTCGCCGGCCGTCGCCGTCCAGGTGGCGATCGACATCCAGGAGCGCATGGCGCGGTTCAACGAGGATTTCGCCGAGGAGCAGCGCCTCATGTTCCGCATCGGCGTTCATCTCGGCGAGATCATCATCGACCAGACGGGTCACGATCTGTTCGGCGATGGCGTGAACCTGACCGAACGCATCCAGTCGCTGGCCGAGCCGGGCGGCATCGCCGTCTCGCGCGCGGTGCGCGACGTCGCCAAGCTCCGGGACGACTACGCCTATGTCGACGGCGGCGAGCACCGCGCCAAGCACGTCAGCCGCCCGTTGCACATCTACCGGGTCCGCGCCCGCATGAGCAGCGCCACCGTGCCGACCCGCCAGGTGCGGTTGCGGGGGATCTTCCATTTCCAGGGCGTCGACGACACCGGGCGCAAGTATGGCTTCGAGCTGGAAATGGACGACCTGGTGAAGCGCAAGCACAGCGTGCTGGTCGGCCGCGATTCGGGCCAATGCGATGTCGTGCTGCTGAACACATCGGTGTCCCGGCGTCATGCGCGGCTCAGCGTGGACGAGAACAATTTCTTGCAGGTCGAGGACGTCGGCTCGACCAACGGCACCTCGGTCAACGGCAACCCGATCGCGCCCGGATCGTCGCAGACTCTGGCGCCAGGATCGGCGCTGAAGCTGGGCGATATCGAGCTGGTCGTTCGTTACGACTGAAGGGCGGGGACGCCTTTCGGCAGGCGGCAGTCGACCGTCGACAACGCGCCGGCGCGGGATGAGTATTCCCGCGTGCGACAGGCACGGAGGAAATCATGTCCAACACCAAGGACTGGGCGTTCAGCCACGATCTAGCAACCGCCGCCAAATGGACCCCAGGCTTGCGGGAGATCTTCGAGTATCGCGACCTCGGCATCAAGGACGGCACCAAGGGCGACTACGTCGCTCACCTCATCCGTCACAACGGCAAGAAGACGAAGGACGAGGTGCAGCAGTGGCACGTCCACGACTGCACCTTCCAGCTGGTCTACGTCCTGAATGGATGGGCGACGTTCGAATATGCCGGCCAGGGCCAGAAGACGATCCGCAAGGGCGACTGCATCAACCAGATCCCGGGCATCGCGCATCGCGAGATCGCCTGCTCCGAGGACTTCGAAGTGTTCGAGATTGTGGCGCCAGCGAACTTCAAGACGAGGATCGTGGACGCGCCGCAGCAGCAACAGGCTGCGGAGTAATCATGCCTCCTCCCCCGATGACGGGGGAGGATCGAGGAGGGGGAAAGCCCCACTCGAGACGTAGCCAGTTTCAGATCATAGGGTTGGAGAGACCGTCTTTTGGGCTCTCCCCCTCCTGTATCCTCCTCCGATGACGGGGGAGGAAAAGATGAAGAGAAAGACAAAGACCCAGGGAGGGTATCCATGTCCGGAAAGACCGGCCCGTCGCGGCGGGCAATGCTCAAGGTCGGACTCGCGGCAAGCGCGACCGTCGCGTCGCCTGCCATCCTGCGGCTCACCGCCGAGGCGCAAAGCGGGCCGATCAAGTTCGGCATGCCGCTGGCGCTCACGGGCGCGCTGGGCTCCGTCGGCCAGCAGACGAAGCGCGGCGCCGAGCTGTGGGCCAAGCTGCAGAACGCCAAGGGCGGGCTGCTGGGACGGCCGGTCGAGCTCCTGATCGAGGACACCGCGGGCAACCCGGCCAACTGCGTGCGCAAGGCGCAGGAGATGGTGGAGCGCCACAATTGCCGACTGTTCACCGGCATCACGCTGTCGTCAGAGGCGCTGGCGGTGGTGCCGAAGCTCGCGGAATGGGATTCGATCTTCATCTCGGGCATCAACGGCGACGGCCGGCTGACCGCCGAGAGCTTCGTGCCGAACTTCTTCCGCGCCAACATCTCGGGCCCGATGGGCACGCGCGCGGTGTCGCTCTACCTGCGCGACGGCAAGATGCAGAAGTTCTATGCCCTCGGCATGGACTATGCCTGGGGCCACAACAGCGTGCAGGTGTTCGAGAACGAGGTGAAGAAGGCCAAGCGCGAGTTCATCGGCAAGGTCTTTTCGCCGACCGGCACCAAGGACTACTCGACCTACATCACCAAGATCCGCCAGTCCGGCGCCGACGCCGTCTTCCTGGTGATGCAGGGCGACGACAACAACGCCTTCCTGTCCCAGTCGCGCCAGTACCGGCTGCCCGAGAAGGTCAAGCTGCTAACCGAGATCGTCGACCTCGCCAGCATCCGAGCCGTGGGCGACGCCTCGCTCGGGCTGATCGGCTCCTCGCGCTACAGCTTCACCTACGATCATCCGCTGAACAATGCGTTCGTCGAGCTGTGGAAGAAGGAATACAACACGGTGCCCGACACGTTCGAAGGCGAACAGTGGCAGTGCATGAAGGTGTTCGAAGCCGGCATCACCAAGGCAGGCGGCATCGAGGCCGACAAGCTGCGTCCGGCGCTCGAGGACATCGAGATCGAGAGCGTCAAGGGCAAGGTGCTCATCCGCAAGTGCGATCACCAGGGCGTGCAGCAGGGCTTCATGGTCGAGGTGGTGAAGAAGCCCGGCTTCGATACGCCGATCCCGCAGGTGATCGCGACCTTCCCCGGCGAGGCAACGACGCCGAAGTGCAACACCATGACGTTCGAGGACTAAAACCGGTCATCGCTTGCCTTGGCGGCGCGCCGCCAAGGCAACGGAAACATACGCCCAGCCAGCGAACAGCAGCGACACGCCTCCGACTGTGGCCGGCGTGAAGGTGTGGCCGTACGGCAGCTTGACCAGCAGCAGTCCTGCTACGATCAGCGCAATGACGCCCGAGACCAAGAACGCCGTCCAGCCGCTGAGTTGCCGGACCATGGCCGCGAAGGCGATCTGCGTCACGCCGTGGACGGCAAAGACGATTGCCATCAGGGCGAGCAGCGTCACGACCCCGGGAAACGGGTCCAGGTAGACGAACACGCCCCCGACAGCCGCCACCAGCCCGAGCGTCAGGTGCCAGGCGAACAGGGCCTCGCCGTACATCTTTCCCGACTGGGCGATCTGCACGATGCCGACGAACGCCAGGACCAACCCCAGCAGCTCGTTGGGTTGAATCGAGGAAATCGCCGGAACGGCGATGGCCACGAGACCGGCGATCAACAGAAGAGCGCCCACCAGCACGAACAGCAGCCAATGGGATTGGAACGTGGCGGCGACGTGCCGCCGGTCGCTCATCGCTGGTCCATCGGTAGCCATGGTCGGCCCCATGGAAACACAGCGAAAGCAGGGGCGCCACTGTCCGTTGCGGGGCGCGCCTGCTCGGATATGCTCGGCCCCCATCCACGTTCATCGTCGAACGCCAACGCCCGGAGAGGACGCCATGATCGTCAAGCAGATCTGGACCGCCAACGCCTACCGCAACTTCAACTACCTCATCGCCTGCAGTGAGACCGGCGAGGCGCTTGCCATCGACCCCCTGGACCATGAAAAGTGCCTGAAGGCCGCCAAGGACGAGGGCTGGACCATCACCCAGATCCTGAACACGCACGAACATCGCGACCATACCGGCGGCAACGATGCCCTCGCCGCGAAGACCGGCGCGAAGATCCTGGCGCACAAGAATGCCCGCGACTCGATCCCCGACATGGCCCGCGGCCTCGGCGCCGGCGACATCGTCAAGGTGGGCAAGACGGTCGAGCTCGAGGTGATGGACACGCCCGGCCATACGATGTGCCACGTGTGCCTCCGGTCGCATACCGACCAGCCGGCGCTCTTTTGCGGCGACACGCTGTTCAATGCCGGCGCCGGCAATTGCCACAATGGCGGCCATCCGGCGGAGCTGTACAAGACCTTCGACGAGCAGCTCGCCAAGCTGCCGCAATCGACGCTGATCTACCCCGGCCACGACTACATCGAGAACAACCTGCGCTTCACCCTCGACCGCGAACCCGACAACAAGAGCGCCGCCAAGATGCTCGACAAGCTCGCCGGGCAGGACCCCAGCAAAGCATACGTATCGACGCTCGAGGTCGAGGGCGAGATCAACACGTTCTTCCGCCTGACCAGCCCGACCGTCATCGCGAGACTGCGCCAGGCCTTTCCCGACCTGCCCGAGAAGCCCGACCAGCGGACGGTGTTCCTGAAGCTTCGCGAGCTGCGCAATTCGTGGTGACCCCGTCCGTGAAGACTCGCGCCGCCTAGCGAAGCGCGGGGAGCGTTTTTTCGACGCCCGGCCGCAAATGACGGTAAGAAAGATCTCTCGGCTTCGTTCGGGATGACGGGATGAATACTCTTGCCTTCCTGCTGACTCAGATCGTCAACGCGCTGTCGCAGTCGGCGCTGCTGTTCTTCCTCGGGGTCGGGCTCACGCTGATCTTCGGGCTGATGCGCATCGTCAACTTCGCGCACGGCGCGCTCTACATGCTGGGCGCGTTCGTCGGCTATTCGCTCACCAAGTGGTCGGGCAATTACTGGGTCGCGCTCGCCGTGGCGCCGGTGGTGGTCGGGCTGTTCGGCGCGGCGTTCGAATTCGCGATCCTGCGCCGGCTCTATCGCCGCGACGCCCATGCCTTCCTGATGGTGACCTTCGGCCTGGCCCTGGTGGTCGGCGAGGCCGTTCGCCTGACCTGGGGGCCGGATGCGCTGCAGGTTCCTGCCCCGGACCTGCTGGCCGGCGTGATGTTCATTCTGGACGAACCGTTCCCGCTCTATCGCCTGTTCCTGGTCGCCACCGGCGTCATCGTCGCCGTGGCGATCTGGCAGTTCCTCGAGCGGGCGCGGCTCGGGCTCCTGATCCGCGCCACCTCGCAGAACGCCGACATGGCGAGCGCTCTCGGCGTCGATGTGAAGCGCGTGCGCTCGGCCGTGTTCGGCATCGGCTGCGGGCTGGCCGCCCTGGGCGGCGTGCTGGCGGCGCCGCTGGTCACCGCCTCCAACGGCATGGCGGCGACCGTCATCATCGATGCCTTCGTGATCGTCATCATCGGCGGCATGGGCAGCTTCCTGGGCTCGCTGATCGGCGCGCTGCTGGTCGGCTTCGTCCAGGTCTTCGGCAACTACTACCTGCCCGACCTGGCACTCGCCTTCATGTACCTGGTGATGCTGGCCATCCTCATGGTGCGTCCGGGCGGCCTCTTGGGCAAGGAGGCGTAGACCCGTGTCCGCTGGACTACGCGCGCTCCTGGTCGCGGTCGTCGTGGTGCTGGCGGCCGCCCCGTTCGGCCTGCCGCCCTTCGCCATGACCCTGCTCACCGAGGCGCTGATCCTTGGCCTGTTCGCCATGAGCCTCGACCTGATGTTCGGCTACACGCGGCTGGTCTCGTTCGGCCATGCCGCCGCCTACGGGCTCGGCGCCTATGCCTGCGGCTTCATGCTGCTGCATACCGACATGCCGCTCCTGTTCGTGGTGTTCGGAGCCGCCCTCCTGACCGGCATCGTGGCGATTGGCGTCGGCTGGATATGCACGCTGGCGACCGGCGTCTCCTTCTCAATGCTGACGCTTGCCTTCGCCCAGCTCCTTTATGCCATCTCGTTCAAATGGACCTCGGTGACCGGCGGTTCCGATGGCCTTGCCGGCATCCCGCGCACGGCCGGCCCGTTCGGCTTCGACGCGCTCACCAGCAAGACCGGTTTCTACTACCTGGTGCTGGCCTGCCTGGTCGGCGCGTTCCTGGTGTGCTTCGCCCTGGTGCGCTCGCCGTTCGGTGCGGTGCTGCGCGGCATTCGCGAGAACGAGGCCAAGACGATTGCGCTGGGCTACAACACACGTCTCTACAAGATCGCCGTGGTGGCGGTGGCCTACGCGCTGGGCGGCCTCGCCGGCGCGCTCTATGCGCCATTCGCGGGCTTCGCCAATACCGAGCTGCTGTTCTGGCTGCTGAGCGGCCAGGTACTGATCATGGTGATCGTGGGCGGCTCGGGCACCCTGGTCGGGCCGATCCTGGGGGCCGCGTTCTTCATGCTGATGGAGCATCAGCTCAGCTCCTGGACCGAGGCGTGGGCGCTGTACTTCGGCCTGATCTTCATCGCCTTCGTGCTGTTCGCGCCGCAGGGCATCTGGGGCGTGGCGACGGCGTGGCTGCAGCGCAGCCGCAATCCCACGCGGGCTTCGTAGACGTGGCGCTGCTCGAGCTCGACGGCGTTACCCGGCGCTACGGCGCCCTGGTGGCTCTCGACCAGGTCGCCATGGCGGTCGAGGAAGGCGAGGTCCGCGCCGTCATCGGCCCCAACGGCGCCGGCAAGACGACGCTGTTCAACGTGATCACCGGCACGGTCAAGCCGACGGCGGGATCGATCCGCTTCGCCGGCCAGCCGATCGCGGGCCTGCCGAGCCACCAGATTTGCCGCCTCGGCCTTTCACGCACCTTCCAGATCACCTCCCTCTTCCCCGAAATGTCGGCGCGCGAGAATGCGCGGCTGTCGGCCCAGGCGAGGCACGGCCGGCGCTGGCAGCCGTTCGGCGGCGCGCACATCTTCGAGGAGGCGAGCGCGCGCGCAGACGCCGCTCTGAAGCAGCTCGGCCTGTCGGGGATCGCCGACACGCCGGCCGGGCTGCTGAGCCACGGCGACCAGCGCCTGCTCGAGGTCGCAATGGCACTGGCGCAGCAGCCGCGCGTGCTGCTGCTCGACGAGCCGACCCAGGGGCTGTCGGTCGAGGAGACGCAGCAGGCGGTCGAGACGCTGGCCGGGTTCCTGAAGACGTCGGGCATGACCGTGCTGCTGGTCGAGCACGACATGGAGGTGGTGTTCCGGCTGGCCCACCGCATCACCGTGCTGCATCGCGGCGCAGTGATCGCCGACGGCGCGCCCGACGCGGTCCAGGCCGACAAGGCGGTGCAGGAAGCCTATCTCGGGGGCTTCGAGTGATGCTCACCATCGCCGGCCTCAACACGCATTACGGCGCGAGCCACATCCTGCAGGGCGTCGACCTCGAGATGCCACAGGGCCGCATCAGCGCCGTGCTGGGCCGCAACGGCGTCGGCAAGACCACCATGGTGAAGACCATCATGGGCCTGGTGGCGCCGAGCAGCGGCCGCGTGGCGGTGGGCGGCACCGACATCACCGGCTGGCCGCCGCACCGCGTGTCGCGCCAGGGCGTCGCCTACGTGCCGGAGGGCCGGCTGATCTTCCCCGATCTCACGGTGCTCGAGAACATCAAGGTCGGCGAGCGACCGGACACGGCGTGGCCAATCGACCGGCTGCTGAAGCTCTTTCCCTCGCTCAACGAGCGCCAGGCCAATCGCGGGTCGCAACTGTCGGGCGGCGAGCAGCAGATGCTAGCGATCGCCCGCGCGCTGGTATCCGATCCAAAGGTCATGCTGCTCGACGAGCCGAGCCAGGGGCTGGCGCCTCTGGTCGTGCGCGAGCTCGCCCGCATCATCAAGCTGCTGCGCGACGAAGGGGTCACGATCCTGCTGGTCGAGCAGAACATGAAGCTGGCCGAAGCGGTCGCCGACGAGCTGCACATCATGGTCAAGGGGCGCATGGTCTACCGTGCTAGCGCCGAGGTCTTCCGGGCCGAGGAAGCGACGATCCGGGCCCGCTACCTCACAATGTGAGGCCGCGACGGCCTTACCACTCCAGGCGCGCCTTCTTCATCGTGTCCGTTATATTCTCGTCCAGTTCTTTCGCCCTCTTGAAATCGGCATCAGCGCCGGCAAGGTCACCCTTGCGCTGCCTGGCCACGCCGCGCCCGAACCGCGAGTATGCGTTGTCGTGGCGCCTGATCGCCTCGTTGTAGTCGCCGATCGCGCTGTCGAGATCGCCAAGCATCAGATAGGAAAACCCGCGGCTGTCATATATCTCCCAAGCCTTCTGATCGTCCAAGGCCATGTCGCAATCGGCAATCGCCGACCGGTCCTTCAGCATCGCCTTCATGTAGCAGCGATTGTTGAGCGCCCAGCCATAACCAGGCCTGAGCCTGATGGCCTGGTCGTAGGCCTCGATGGCGGCCCGCGGATCGAACTTCTCCAGAAACTCGTAGGAAAAGCCGAGATCGAAGAATGTCTTGGCTCTCGGCTTGAATTTGCTGGCCCGCTCGAAGTCCGCGGTCGCGAGCGCGAACCACTCCTTTTTGGTCTGGTAGGCGATGGCACGATTGCGATAGGCCGAGCCGTTCTTCGGATTGGCCCTGATTGCCTCGCTGTACTTGGCTATCGCTTCGTCGACCCTATTCGCATTGAACAGCTCGATGCCCCAGGCGTTGTAGACATCACTGAATTGGGGATCGAGCGCGATGGCTTTGCGAAAGAACGCGACCTTGTCGACGAGCGTCGTTTCATAGAGGCCGCGCATGAACAGCCCCTGCGTGCGCTGTTCGACCTTCCGCGTCTTCATCAGGGAATCGGCGAGTTCTTTCAGCTCCCCCCTTTGACCTGTGTTCAAGTAGTAGGTCGCCAGGCCGATGGGGTCGTATTCCCGGACGATCACCCGCGCCGAGAGGCGAATCGCCTGATCGAGGTCGGCATGGGCCACGGGCTCGGCGGGAATACCGGCCTCTGCACCCAACTGGAGGGAGACTATGTACAGAGGCGGGTTGTCCGGACCGTTCGGCCGCTTGATGGTCAAGGCTCCGCTGATCTTGAGCTCGGGAATATCGAGAAAATCCCGCAACATGGTGACCGTCGAACGCAGGGACAGGCTCGACGAGGGAACCTGTATCGTCGCCAGGGTCGCAAACGCATCGTCGCTGCGGAAGCCGACGATCGCATCCCTGGTGAGCTCGTAATCCAGGCTGTCTCCGGACAGAAAGTCCGGCCTGTCTCCCGATTGCCGGATGGCCCGCACCTCCTCAACCAGGAAACGCGAGACAACCGCGCCGGAATATCCATCGTTCTCGAGCGTGCGCGGTACTGCCATCGGCTCGATCATGATCTGCTGGTCCGTCACGGCCTCTACGAAGAGGAAGAGCAGCACGACGGTCGTGGCCAATGCGACGGTCTTGAGCGCCGCCCGATAGGTGACGTCAACGGCGTCCGGGACGCTGCTGACCTTCCGCACCATCGAGCGGGACGATGCCAACAGGGTGTCCAGAAGTCCTGATGGAAGTCGCATGATCGACCGCCCTCATCTTCCTACAATCTGACATTGTACTCCCTTAATGACTTACAAGCTATAGCGGCGTGTCTGGCAACGGGCTTTGGCGTACGGTGGCGCCGAGGGAGTGACGGTTTGATCCCAGATTCACCTGGCGGCGGGCGGGCCGCCTTCGTCGTCGTCGACTGGGGCACCTCTAGCTTCCGTGGCTGGCTGATGTCGGCCGCCGGCGAGGTGCTGGCGGAAAGCCGCGGCAGCGAAGGCATGCTGCATTGTGCGGCCGGTCCGGGCTTTGCGCCGGTGCTGAGCGATCACCTGACACGGCTCGGCGCGCTACAGGGAGTGCCGGTCCTGATCTGCGGCATGGCGGGCGCGCGGCAGGGCTGGGTTGAAGCGCCCTATATAAAGACGCCGACGCGGCTCGATGCCCTGCACGAGGGCGCCATCCGGGTCGAGGCATCCGGCGACATCCGCATCCTGCCCGGCATCGCCCAGGCAGAGGCCGGTCGGCCCGATGTCATGCGCGGCGAGGAAACCCAACTTCTGGGTGTGACTGAATCCGACTTCACGGGCCTGGTCTGCATCCCCGGCACGCACAGCAAATGGATCAAGATCGAGGGCGGGCGCGTCGTCGAGTTCTCGACCTACATGACGGGCGAATTGTTCTCGGTGATCGCGCAGCACAGCATCCTCGCCCACGCCGTCGAGACGGGCGCCGCTCCGGGCGACAGCCCGGCCTTCCGCGATGGCCTTGGCGCGGCGACGGCGGCGCCCACGGGCCTGACTGCATCGTTGTTCCGACTGCGCGCGGCGCAGCTCCTGGGCTTCGAGCAGCGCGCGCACGGTTCCGCGCGATTGTCGGGCCTCCTGATTGGAACCGAGCTCGCCGATGCGGTGTGGCGCCACGGCTCGCCGCGATCGCTGCGGCTGATTGGCGCCGGCACGCTCGGGCGGCTCTATGAGGCGGCTCTGACGGCGCAGGGACTCGACGTAACGACGGTCGATGCCGAACAGGCATCGCGGCTCGGCCTTGCCAAGGCCGCTGCAAGGATCTGGGGAGCGACATGACGGAAACAGTTCCGTGGCCCACGGTGAAGCGCCACCTCGTCGCCATCCTGCGCGGCATCCGTCCCGACGAGGCAGAAGCCATTGTCGGCACCCTGATCGAAAGCGGCTTCGAACTGATCGAGGTGCCGCTGAATTCGCCAAGTCCCTTCGACTCGATCGAGCGGCTCAGCCGCCGCTTCGGCAAGGACTGCCTGATCGGCGCCGGCACGGTGCTGAGCGCCGCCGACTGCGCGCGGGTCGCCGATACTGGTGGGCGATTGATGGTCGCGCCCAACGTCGATATCGACGTGCTGGCGATGGCCAAGGCGCAGGGCATGGTGACCATGCCCGGCGTATTCACGCCCACCGAAGCCCTGCTCGCCGTGCGCTGCGGCGCTTCGGCGCTGAAATTCTTCCCTGCATCGGTGCTGGGGCCGTCGGGCATCGCCGCACAACTGGCCGTCCTACCCAAGGATGTCGTCGTGGGCGCCGTCGGCGGCGTGTCGGACAAGAACCTCGCACCTTATGTGGTGGCGGGCATCCGCGCGTTCGGCCTCGGTAGCAGCCTCTATCGTCCGGGCATGACTGCGGCCGAGGTGCGCGATCGCGCCGTCGCCTCGGTGCGCGCCTATGACGAGGCGCAACGCGGCTAGCGGCCGTCGCCAACCGAGATCAGCCGCAGCGGAGCCTCGTCCTGCCGTGCAGCGTCGACCTGCCGGACGAGCTTGCGGAAGCTGTCGAGATCGGCGCCTTCCAGCTTCGCCTTCCTGGTCGGCGAGAACTTTATTGGGTCGACCGCCTGGCCGTTGTTGATGACCTCGAAATGAAGATGCGGGCCGGTCGACCGGCCGGTGTTGCCGACCAGGCCGATCACCTGCCCGCGCTGGACCTTCACCCCGGCGGCGATGCCCGGTGCGAATGCCGAAAGGTGGCCGTAGACCGTCGCCACGTTGTGGCCGTGGTCGACGCGGATCCAGTTGCCGTAGCCCGCGTTGGGCGCCGCGCCAACGACCGTGCCGTCGGACGCCGCCAGCACCGGCGTGCCCGTCGGCGCGAGCAGGTCGACGCCGTTGTGCATCAGGAAGGCGCCGCCGCCACGCGGCGCAGTGCGGCCGGGCGCCGGCGCCAGGCCGAGCGCGATGCCACGCGCTGTCGCCGTGTTGATGGTGGCGCCGACGGTGCCGAGCCGGCTCGGCGCACCGAGACCATTGCGCGGCTGTTCGAACGGATCGGCGCGGACGCCGAAGCCCGACGTCACGCTGACCGTATCGAGCGGCAGGCGCATCGCCGGCGCGGCCAGCGATTCGCCGTTGCCGAGCCAGAGTTGTTCGACGCCGCGGGTCGGGCGAAAGCCGTAGAGGGCGATTCTTCCCTTGCCGCTCGTCGTGACCTCGGCCGATACGATCCGGCCGGCGCCGATCTCGCGACCGTCGGCTGCCACGGTCTGCAGGTAGCGCACCTGGAACCTGTCGCCGCTCTCGAGCGGGCGCCGATCGAGGGCTGACGACAACGCGTCCTTCAGCTGGAGGCTCAAGCTCGCGGGCAATCCGGCTCTCGCCAGCGAGTCTTCGAGCGACTCTTCGACGAAGCCCTGAACGACATTCTCACGGCCGACGACTGGATCATCGGGCGCCATGGCGATTTCCGTTGAGCCGCCGAGCAGTTCGTCCTCAGCGCCGGTGAGATCGGCATCAAATGCCAAGGCCGGCCCGCAAAGCAGCGCTGAGGCTGCGGCCACGGCCAGCAAAGCCCGAAACCCACCATTCGACGCAGACATGAAAAGCCTCTCACGGCGTTGATCCGTCCCCACCCGCGACCAGACGAGCAGGACGCCGCTTTCGAGACCAGTGCCATTGTTGTGACGAGGCCACCGCAATGCGCCGCCGGACAGAGAAAGGTCACAGGCGGCGTTTGGTGATATTGTGGCGGAAAGCATGACACGCATCGCTCTGGTCCACGCCACTCCCGCCGCCGTCGATCCCATCAAGCAGGCCTTTGCCAAGGCGTGGCCCGAGCCCGATCTCGTCAACCTGCTGGACGATTCGCTGAGCCGCGACCGCGCCCTCACGCCACAGCTGACCGACGGCATCTTCGGGCGCTTCGATGCGCTCGGCCGCTATGCGGTATCGCTGGGCGCCGATGCGATCCTGTTCACCTGCTCCGCTTTCGGCCCAGCCATCGAGCGCGTCGCGCGGTCGGTCACCATGCCGGTACTGAAGCCCAACGAAGCGATGTTCGCCGAGGCCATCGCCATCGGCGGCACGATCGGCATGCTGGCGACCTTCGAGCCATCGATCGCCAGCATGTCCGAGGAATTCGAGGATCAGGCGAAGCAGGCCGGCGCTTCCGCGAGCCTGAAGAGCGTGTTCGTCCCGGGAGCGATGGCGGCCCTGCTGGCCGGAGGTCGCGAGCAGCACGATATCCTCGTGGCCGAGGCCGCAGCCCAGCTTGGCGGCTGCGATGCCATCATGCTCGCGCAGTTCTCGATGGCGCCGGCAGCCGCCAGGCTGCGCAGCCGGAGCAGCGTTCCCGTCCTCACCAGTCCGGCTTCCGCCGTCGCCGTCCTGAAGAGCAGGTTGGCCGCCTGACAACGATGCTTTGAGCCGATAGCGGCAGCGGCTAACCTGAGGCCAATGAACGGGGGTTGGCCGGTGCTTCCATGACGACGAGTATCCTTTTCATCACGCACTTGAGCGCGGTGCTGCTGGCTGGCTTCGCGCTGTGGTCGATGCGCTTCGAGCTCGGCGGCAAGGCCGCGACCCGCCTCGAATGGACGATTCCCACCGTGCTTGTGGTGCTGGCGGCGGCGGTGCTGCTGATCGTGTCGCCGGGTAAGCGTCTCGAGCTGTGGGCCGCCGCCATCGCGGGCGGCCTCGTGGTCGGCGCATTCGCGGGCATGATCCTGAAGGTGAACCAGGACCACGGCAAAAGGCTGATCCGCGTGCCGCCGTCCTGGGACGGCGCCGGCGCGACGGCGCTGCTGCTGTTGCTGGCCACCGTCCGCTTCGTGAGCTCCAGCCTGATGGGGCGCCAGTCGAGCGGCTTCGGCGTCCTGGCAGGCGGCGCGACGTTCCTGGCGGCATTCATTGCCGCCCGCTTCATCGTCCTGCGCTTCTACAAAGCCGCGCGATCGATCCATATCGACATGGCGCACGGCCAGAACCCGCGCCGGACCCTCGTCCACTGAGCTCAAATGATCTGAGGGTGCGCGGCGCCGTCGATCAGGATGCTCTGGCCGCAGATGTAGCCTGAGTGCGCGCTGCAGAGATAGGCGCACAGCCGGCCGACCTCCATCGGATCGCCGAAGCGGCGCGCGGGCAGCTCGTTCTGCCGCGCGGCCAGCGCCTCCTGCGGTGAGATCCCCTTCTGCTTCGCCTGGAAGGTGAAGTTGCTCACCAGGCGATCGGTGGCGAAGGGGCCGGGCAGGATGTTGTTGATCGTGACGTTGCGCCCGACATAACCGCGCACCAGCGTGCTCACCAAGCCGTGCAGGCCCGAGCGCGACGCGGCGCTGAGGCCCTGCACGTCGATCGGATGGCGCACCACGCTCGAGGTGATGTTGACCACGCGGCCGAAGCCGCGCCCCGCCATGCCGTCGAGCACGGCGGCCATCAGCGCGGCCGGCGCCCTGAGGTTGCCGTCGATCGCTTTCGCCCAGTCCTCTTCCGTGTACTTGGCGAGCGAGCCGGGCGCAGGGCCGCCGGCATTGTTCACCAGGATGTCGGGGTCCGGGCAGGCGGCCAGCACGGCGTCGCGGCCGGAGGCGGTGGCGATATCGGCCGCCACCGCCGTCACCTTCACCTTATACGCGGCGTTGATTGCCGCCGCCGTGCTCGTGAGCGCCGCCTCGTCGCGCGCGTTCAGCACCAGGTCCACGCCCTCGCCGGCCAGCGCCTCGGCGCACGCCCGCCCCAGTCCGCGGCTCGAGGCGCAGACGATGGCGCGGCGGCCCTGCAATCCGAAATCCATCGCGATCTCCCTTTACAAGACCTTAGCGAGTCCCTAGCGTTGTTCAAATAAGAACTGTTGTTTCATTAGTGGAACAAGCAACTTGGCCAGCTCCGCTTCCGAAACCCTGCTGCTGACGGTCTTCCTGCGCCACGACCAGTCGAACAATCTCGACGCGGTGCAGACGAAGCTGAAGGACGCCGGCTGGTGGGACCGCTTCCCGCCGCCCGGCGTCGAGATCGTGTCGTGGACGGTGGCAATGGGCTTCGGCCAGATCGTGACGCTGCGCCTCCCCGCCTCGAAGCTCGCCGAGGTCAATGTCGAGCTCGAGCGCTCTGCGTGGGGCGTGTTCCGCACCGAGTGCTATCCCGCCTACGATTTCATCCCGGTGCGCGAGCGCATCAAGGAACGTGTGCGCAAAGGAGGCAAGTGATGGACAAGCCGCCGTACCTCAACCCGCACCAGGCGCGCGATCGCGAACCCGACGACTGGCAGAACCTTTTGGGCGACGCCATCGAGCGCGCCTATGCCGCCGGCATCCACGACCTGCCGGGCCTGGTGGCGAGCCTCAACGAGGCCAGCGTGCCGGCGCCCAACGGCCAGCCGTGGAGCGCCGAGCTGTTCCAGCGCGAAATGAAGCGACTCGGCGCCTAGAAGGGAGACGACGATGACGGCCGTGACCAACCAATCGATCGGCAACCTGCTCACAAAAGGCGTGCGCAACGTCTGGTATCCGATCTGCCCGTCGCACTTCCTGGGCGAGAAGCCGATCTCGCTGCGAAGGCTGGGGTTCAAGGTCGTGCTGTGGCGCGACGTGGCGGGCCGGCCCGTCATGCTCGAGGACCATTGCCCGCATCGCGGCGCGCCATTGTCGATGGGCATGCCATTGGGCGACCGCATCGCCTGCGGCTATCACGGCGTAGAGGTCCGCAAGGACGGCACGGTCGTGACGGTGCCGGGCAGCCCCGGCTGCAAGCTCGAAGGCAAGAACTGCGTAAAGTCGTTCCCGACTGAGGAGCGCCACGGCGTGATCTTCGCCTATGCCGGCGACGCGCTGCATCCCGAGCCCATCGAGCTGCAGTTCCCCGAGCAGCTTTCCTCGCCGGAGTACAGCTCCTTCCTCTGCTACTGCGAATGGGAAGGCGACTACCGCTACGTCTACGACAACGTCATGGACCCGATGCACGGCACGTTCCTGCACAAGCAGTCGCATTCCATGTCGTTCGGCGACACGACGGCGACTTTCCGCGTGCGCGAGACGCCGACCGGCTTCGTGTTCGAGAAGGAAGGTCAGCGCAACGTCAACTTCGACTGGACGGAATTCCTGGACACCGGCGTGCACTGGATGAGGCTGGAAATCCCCTACCCCGCGACCGGCGGGCCGGGCGGCAACTTCCACATCATTGGCGCCTACACGCCGATCACCGAGCGCCGTGCCGCGGTCTTCCATTGGCGCTGCCGCAAGGTCGACGGCTGGCAACGCGACACCTGGCGCTTCCTCTACAAGAACCGGCTGGAGGCGCGGCATTGGCGCGTGCTGGAGCAAGACCGGGTCATGCTCGAGCAGTTCGAGCCCGACGCCAACCTGCGCGAGAACCTCTACCAGCACGACATGGGCGTGGCGCGCCTGCGCCGCGTCTTCCGCACCAAGGCCGAGGCTCAGCTGAAGGCGCTCGAGGCCGCAGGGTTGCCGCTGCAATGACGTCGCCCCCCATCATGCCGGACATTGAAGGGATCGACGCCATCACCTTCGGCGTCGACGACCTCGGCGCCTGCAAGCGCTTCTTCCTCGACTGGGGCCTGGCGCTGGTGGGCGAGCGCGAGGATGGGCTCGACTTCGAATGCCTGAACGGCTGCGAGGTGCGGTTCCGCCGCAGCGACGATCCCTCCTTGCCGCCCGCCGTAGAGCCCGGCCCGACCCTGCGCGAGGTGATCTGGGGCGTAAAGAGCGAAGCCGATTTGGCGGCTCTTCGCGACGTCCCCAAGGTCGATCCCAACGGCATCGGCCTCGGCTTCCGCGTCAGCCGCAAGCGGGCCGTCGCCGTCGAGGGCACGCCGGCGAACGTGTGGGGCCATGCCGCGCGTATCGACAAGCCGAGCCCGGTCTACGACAAGGCCGAGCCGGTCGAGGTTGGCCATGTCGTCTTCTTCACCAGCACGCTCGACGAGACCACGCGCTTCTACGAGCAGCTGGGCTTCCGTCTTTCCGACCGCTATCCCGGACGCGGCCACTTCCTGCGTTGCGCGCCGCGCGGCGGTCACCACGATCTCTTCCTGCTGCAATTGCCCGACGGCAAGCGCGGCCTGAACCATGTGGCCTTCAGCGTGCGCGACATGCACGAGGTGATCGGCGGCGGGCTGCAGATGGCGCGCTGCGGCTGGGAGACCCAGTTGGGACCCGGCCGCCATCCGATCTCGTCGGCGCTGTTCTGGTACTTCAAGAGCCCGGCCGGCGGCCTGGTCGAGTATTTCACCGACGAGGACGTGCTGACCGAGAACTGGGCGCCGCGCGACTTCCAGCCGAGCCCGACGGCCTTCGCCGAATGGGCCATCGCCGGCGGCCTCGACGGCAACACTGGCCGCCAGAAGCAGGGGTGAGCGCATGACCGCTACGCCGCGGCTGGAATTCCGCAACGTCACCAAGCGCTTTACCAACCGCCGGCAAGGCACCACGGTCGTTGCGGTCGAGGGCGTGAGCCTTGCCATCGCCGACGGCGAGGTCGTGTCGCTGATCGGCCCCTCGGGCTGCGGCAAGAGCACGCTTTTGAACATGGGATCGGGCCTCGATCCCGCCTCCGAGGGCGAGGTCTTCGTCGACGGCGAGCTGGTGACGCGGCCCAACAAGCACGTGGCCTTCATGCTGCAGAAGGACCTGCTGCTGCCGTGGCGCACCATCGTCGAGAACGTCGAGCTCGGCCAGGAGATCCAGGGCCTGTCGCGCGGCGAGCGCCGGCAGCGCGCACTCGAGCTTCTGGCCAAGTGCCGCCTGACCGACTTCGTCGACCACTATCCGCACCAGCTGTCGGGCGGCATGCGCCAGCGCGCGGCGCTGGCGCGCACGCTCGCGGTCGAGCCGACCGTGCTGCTGATGGACGAGCCGTTCTCGGCGCTCGACGCGCAGACCAAGATGGTGCTGCAGCAGGATCTCGGCCGCACGCTCGCAGAGACGCGCAAAACGGCGCTGTTCATCACCCACGACCTGGTCGAGGCGATCGCGCTCTCCGACCGCATCCTGGTCATGAGCCAGCGGCCGGGCCGCATCATCGAGGAGATCGCCGTCGAGATCGACGGCCGCGACAACCCGATGACGCGCCGCCAGCATCCCAAGGTCGCGGCCTACATCACCCGGCTCATGAACCTGCTGCAGATCGATCAGGCGGCGGCCTGATGGCAAACCGCCAACAAAAGAAGGGGGCTTCGATGTCGATGATTTCCAAATTGCGTATCGCGCTCGCAGGCGTCGCCGTGAGCGCCGGCTTGACGATGGGCTCGTTGCCGGCGTCGGCCGAGACGATCACCTATCTGCTGCCCGCACCCTTGTCGCTGCCAGCCTTCGGCCCGTTCGTGCTGGCCAAGCAGCGCGGCTACTACAAGGCCGAGGGGCTCGACGTCGAGTTCCAGGTCGGCAAGGGCGGCGTCGACGTCGCCAAGCAGGTCGGCGCCGGCAATGCCGTGATCGGCGGCGGCATCGGCGACACGCCGATCATCGTTCGGCCCAACGGGATCCCGGTGAAGGCCGTGGCGGTGCTGGGCGGCGGCGCGCTGATGCAGCTCGTCCTCGACAAGGACAAGGGCCTCAAGACGGTCAAGGACCTCAAGGGCAAGACCATCACCGTGCTGTCCTACCAGGACACGACCTACTTCGCCCTGCTCGGCATGCTGGCGAGCCAGGGCATGACCAAGGACGACGTCAATGCGCAGGCGGCGGGGCCGGTGAACGTGTGGAAGCTGTTCCTCGCGGGCCAGGCCGACGCCTTCGCCTCGACGCCCGACTGGACGGCGCAGGTGATGATGGCAAAGAAGGCCATCGAGGTCATTCCCTCCGACCAGCTGTTCAAGAGCATGGCCCAGGCGATCGTCGCCTCCGACGAGACGATCCAGAAGAAGCCGCAGCTCGTCGAGAAGGTGGTGCGCGCCACGCTCAAGGGCATGAAGGACATCATGGCCGATCCCAACTCTGCCGCCGCCGATTTCGTCAAGGCGACGCCCGAGCTCGCCGGCAAGGAGGACTTCGTGGCGCTCTCCTTCAAGCTCTACAATCAGTACGTCTATGGCGGCCAGAAGGTGCTGGGCGAGATGGACGAGGGGCGGCTGTCGGCGCTGCAGGACTTCTACGTCAAGGAAGGTCTGGTCAAGGCCAAGACGCCGGTCAAGGACCTCTACACCAACCAGTTCGTCAAATGACTCTGCTGCAACCCGGCCTGCGACAGATGACGGTGGGCAGCATCCTGCTGTTCATCGTCTTCCTCGCGGCCTGGCAATGGGCCCCGGGCGCGCTCGGCATTCCGCCGTTCATCGTGCCCTCGGCCAGCGAGGTGTGGCAGGAGTTCCTGCGCATGCTGGCGCGTGATCGGCTGCTCTATCACACCGGCATCACGGCGATGCAGGTCGGCGTCGGCTTCGTGCTGGGCGTCATGCTGGGCATCGTCTGCGGCTTCGTGCTCGGCATGTCGCCGACGGCCGAGTTTGTGCTGTCACCTTATATTTTGGCGCTGCAGATCGCCCCCAAGGTGGCCTTCGCGCCCTTGTTCATCATCTGGTTCGGCTACACGGTCTACCCGAAGATCCTGGTCTGCATCCTGATCGTCTTCTTCCCGGTGATGATCAACGTGCTGGGGGCAGTGCGCGCCCTCGATCCGGACATCGTGCGACTGGCCAAATCCTTCACCGCCAACCGCTTCCAGGTGTTCTGGAAGATCGAGTTCCCGGCTGCCATGCCGCCGCTGTTCGCCGGCCTGCGCATCGCCTCGACCTTGGCCGTGATTGGCGTGCTGGTGGGCGAGCTGGTCGGCGGCAACACCGGGCTGGGCTACCTGCTGACCTTCGCCGAGGGTGCCGGCGAGACGGGCAAGGTGTTCGTCACCATCATCATGCTGACCCTGATCGGCATCGTGCTCTACGGCCTGGTCGTGGCGGTGGAAGCGCGCGTGCTGCACTACCTGCCGGCGCGCGCGAGACTCAACACATGAGCCTGCAAGGTCGCACCATCCTGATCACCGGCGCCGGCCGCGGCCTGGGCCGCGCCTTCGCCGAAGCCTGCGCCGCCGCCGAGGCCGAGCGCATCCTGGTCGCCGACATCCGCGCCGACTGGGGCGAGGCCACGGCCGCTGCCCTGCGCGCCGAGGGCGCCAAGGCCGAGTTCCTGGCCGTCGACCTCGGCGATCCGCACTCGATCGAGGCGTTCGGCGCCGAGGTCGGCCGGCGCTGCGGGACGATCGACGGACTGGTCAACAACGGCGCCATCGCCACCGGCATCGGCGGCAAGACGTTCGAGGAGATCGACGTCGAGACCTGGGACAAGGTCATGGCAGTCAATGTCCGCGGCACCTGGCTGATGACCAAGGCGATGGCGCCGCTGCTGCGGCAGTCGAAGCTCGGCGGCCGCATCGTCAACCTGGCATCGGACACAGCCCTGTGGGGCGCGCCGCGGCTGCTCCACTATGTCGGCAGCAAGGGCGCGGTGATATCGATGACGCGCTCGCTGGCGCGCGAGCTGGGACCGGATGGCGTCGCGGTGAACGCCATCGCGCCCGGCCTGGTCCTGGTCGAGGCGACCGAGTACGTGCCCGAGGAGCGCAAGCAGCTCTATGTCACGGGCCGCGCCATGCCGCGCGCGCAGGAGGCCCGCGACGTCACCGGCCTGGTGGTCTACCTGCTGGGGCCGGGCGCGGGCTTCGTCACGGGACAGCTCGTGCCGGTCAACGGCGGCTTCGTCTTCAATTGATGGGAACGACAGTGGCAAACGGCTCCGCTCCAACCGCGAACAAGTACATCGTGCCGGCCCTGGCCCAGGGGCTCGGCATCCTGTCGCTGTTCGGCGGCGAGGATCGCAGCCTCACCGCGCCCGAGATCGCGCGCCGGCTGTCGCTGCCGCGCACCAAGGTCTTCCGCCTGCTGCAGACCCTGCAGTCCATGGACTATCTGCGCTGTGGCGAAGACAAGCGCCAGTTCGTGCTGGGTCCGGCGCTGTTGCGCGGCGGCTTCGCCTACCTGGCGTCGCTCGACCTGGTCGAAGTGGCACAGCCCATCCTGCAGCGCCTGCGCGACAGCACCGGGCTGTCGTCGCACATGGCGATCCGCGACGGGCGCGAGATCGTCTACGTCTCGCGCTTCCCGGCGCGCAGCACCATCACGAGCAGCGTCAACATCGGCACGCGCTTTCCGGTGCATGCGACCGTCATGGGCCGCATGGCCATCCTCGACATGGATGACAAGGAGCTGGCGGCGCTGTTCCGCGGCTACACCATGCAGCGCTTCACCAAGCAGACCCCGACCAGCCTCAAGGCGCTGAAGGAGCACCTGCAGCGCGACCGCGCGCTGGGCTATGCGGTCAGCCAGGCCTTCTTCGAGGAGGGAGTAAGCGCCATCGCCGCCCCGGTGCGCGACGGCGACCGTATCGTGGCCGCCATCAACATCACCGCCGTCAATGCCGCTGCCCTCGAGGAGCAGGCGATTCACGGCGAGCTCAAGGATGCCGTTGTCGAGGCAGCCGGCGAGATCTCGCGCTGGCTGGCACGCAAGAACTGATCGACCATTTTTAGACGGAGGACGTCTCATGCCTGACACCAACCTGCCCAAGCAAAGCGCTCTCGCTGCCGAGATGAGGGCCCATGCCGGCCTGTTCACCGAAAAGACGTTCGACTGGGACGCCTTCCCGGCGAGCCGCGGCTTTCCCGACCTGTCGCGGGCTCAGCTGCGCTACATCGGCGCCGGTGGGTCGCCCAAGACCAACGATCCCAGCACGATGAAGGCCGAGCATTTCACCTTCAGCCTGGTTAACCAGCCCGTCGGCAAGTTTGCGGCCAGCCACGCGCACGAGGTCGTCGAGCATTTCCTCGTGCTGCAGGGCGTGCTGACCGTCGGCACGGTGTGGGGCGACGAGGTGGTCGAGGTGAAGCTCGGGCCCAAGGACATGCTGCTGAACAAGAGCGGCCGGCCGCACGGCTTCCGCAACGACGGCGTCGAGCCGGTGCTGATGCAGATCACGGTCGGCAGCGGCACGCCCGAGATGCCGGTCCATGTCTGCCATCCCAAGGACAAGGACCTGGAACTGTCGCGGCGGTTCGGCGCGCCCAGCGCCGACAAGATCCAGCTGCTCGCGCCGGACAGCGCCGACTGGCGCCACCAGGAGATCGCCAAACAGGTGGTGCGGCATCGCGACCGCCAGCCGCAGTGGGAGAAGGCTGGCTTCGCGCGGCTCACCTATATCGGCGAGGGCGGCGCCCCGGCCAGCACCTACAGCATGGACATGATCCATCTGCCGCGCGGCGTGGCGATCAAGCCCTATGTGCGTGAGGTCGAGGATGTCTATTTCGTCCTGGGCGGCACGCTCACCGTCGGCTGGGAGCAGAACGGCGAGGTGGTCGAGCGCCGGTTGGGTGAGCGCGACCTGATGTTCAATCCGGCCGGCCGGCCGCACTACTTCCGCAATGACGGCGTGGCCGACGCCCAGTTCACCATGGTGATCGGTTCGCCCAAGCCGCAGCCTGTCGCGTTCGTCGCCGCGTGAGTATCGCGTATCTCGAAAAGGGCCAGGGCACGCCCCTGGTCCTGCTGCATGGCATCGGCTCGGCGGCGCGTTCCTTCGCCGCCCAGCTCGACGCCTTCTCCTCACACTGGCGGGTGCTCGCCTGGGACGCGCCGGGCTACGGCGCATCCGAGGCGCTGCCGATGGCGCATCCGACCGCCGCCGATTATGCCGCCGCGCTGGAGCGGTTCCTGCGCGAGCGCGGCGTCAGTGAGTTCCACCTGCTCGGCCATTCGCTGGGCTGCCTGATGGCAGCGGCCTTCGCGGCGCGCCATCCCGGCCGCGTGCGGTCGCTCACCTTGTGCAGCATCGCAGGCGGCCATTCGCATCTGCCCGAAGCCGAGCGCCGCAAGCTCTTGGACCAACGGCTGCAGGATGTGGCCAGCCTTGGGCCGCAAGGCATGGCCGAGAAGCGCGCGCCTCGGCTCTTGGGACCGGCTGCGCCGCCGGAGGCTCTGGCCAAGCTGGTCGACACGATGGGATCGGTGCATCCCGATGGCTATGCCCAGGCGGCGCGCATGCTGTCGACGGGCGACATCGTGGCCGACATCACCCGCCTGCCCGCCGCCATGCCAGGGCAGGTGATTTTCGGCGACGCCGACGTCATCACGCCGCCGGCGCGCAACCGCGAGATTGCCGGCCATTGGCCAGGCGCCACCGTGCATGTGATCGCCGGCGCCGGCCACGCCCTCTATCTCGAGCAGCCGCAGGCCTTCAACGCGCTGCTCGCCGACTTCCTCGAGCGTTGAGTACACCGTCATGAATCGTCGACACCTTCTCGGAGTGCTGGCCGCAACGCCGTTCGCCATCACCCGGCCATCGGGCGCCCAGGCCGCCTACCCGACCAAGCCGATCAACATCGTCGTGTCGGTGTCGGCCGGCGGCTCGATCGACACCATCGCCCGCGCCTATGGCGAGCAGCTGTCGCAGCAGCTCGGCCAGCCGGTCGTGATCGCCAACAAGCCGGGCGCCAACGGCAACATTGCCGCCGCCGCGGTGGCCAACGCCGCACCGGATGGCTACACGCTCCTCGCCACCGGCGGCAGCACGCTCAATCTCAATCCGTTCCTCTACAAGTCCCTGCCCTTCGACCCGGTCAAGAGTTTTACGCCGGTCGTTCTGACGGCGCGCACCAACTTCATCCTGGTGGTGCATCCCAAGCTCGGCGTCGACTCGGTCGAGGCCTTCATCGCGCTGGCCAAGGCCAAGCCAAGGACCCTGAACTACGGCTCGGCCGGCAGCGGCAGCCTGATCCAGATCGCCTCGGAGCTCTTCAACACGACCGCCGGTATCGAAACCAACCATGTGCCCTACAAGGGCTTGGCACCGGCGGTGAACGATCTGCTGTCGGGCCAGATCGACTACATGTTCGATTCGGCCACGACAATGTCGCATATCCAGGCCGGACGCCTGAAGGCGTTGGCCGTCATCGGGCCCAACCGCCTGCCGGCGCTGCCCGAGATCAAGACGCTGGCCGAGCACGGCATCCAGGGCGTCGAGGCGGCGTCCGGATGGCACGGCCTCTTCGCCCCGGCGGGTACGCCGCCGGCGATCGTCGACAAGCTGAACACCGCGTTGATTGCCATCCTGGCAACGCCGGCGATGCGCGAGCGCGTGATTGCACTGGGCGCCGAACCCGCCTCCAGCACGCCGGACGAGTTGGCCAGGATGCTGGCCACTGACCTCGTGCGGCTGGAGCCCATCGTCAAGAAGACCGGCGCGACCCTCGATTGAGGTTGCCGCGACTCTCCTTAGTCGAGAGGCAGGTGCTTGCCCTGCCGGCATTGGTTCGGGGATTTATCGGCATTATCGGAATTTCCGCCGGTCCTTTCGTTGTGGTTTTCGGAAGCCGATCCACTATCCGTGGGGCTTGCCGGCGAACATCGATGGTTACGCAAGTCTAGATATTGGTTTTCGCTCGACAGGGCAGGCCGGCCCGGCTGCCGCCGAGCGCGATAGGTATCGGATGAACGATGCAAAGAGCAGAGCTCGCTGGGAAACGAGCGCCGAATAGAAATAACTCAAGTGATCTTTCGAGTCAACTACGGTTCTATTTTTGCGTCCCATAAGGGGCTAAACGGCGCAAAAACTGGTCGGGGTCGAGCATCGGCGCCAGCAGTGCTGGCATGACATCAGGGCTGAAAGAACGACGCCAGGAATGCTGCCGCCTCATCCGAAAGGCCGACGATCTTGTTCGTCGCCTGACGATAGAGCTTGAAGTTGAGCTCGGTCCCCGGCTTGCCGTCATTCCAGTCGCTGAGGCTCCTGAGCTCGCGCCGTCCGAGCGGGCGGCGCGCGAGTGCGGTGCGCTTGATGGAAAGGGTCACCCTCGGCGTCTGCCGGGCGATACCGCGCTTTTTCGCGACCGGCTCGGCCGACGTGACGACGCCGCGCGCGATCAGGCCCTGTCCGCCCTCGTTCTCGCTCGCGAACACGAAGATCGTGTCGCCTTCGGCGACATGCTTGCCGCCATACATCGTCTTCTGCGCGACGAAAGCGAACGTCTTCGCCCGCGCATCATGGACCTCGGCTTTGATCGCGAACGCCATGCCTGCGGTCTACTCCAGCTTGATCCCGGCCTCGCGGATCACCTTCGCCCAGCGCTCGGTGTCAGCCGCGACCCAGGCGCCGAGCTCCGCCGGCGTCCCCAGGACGAGGACGACGCCGCGCGGCTCGAGCTTGTCGCGCACGTCCGGGGCATTGAAAGCATCGCGACCCGCCTTGTTCAGGATGTCGATGACGGCAGGCGGCGTGCCGGCCGGCGCAAACAGCGCGAACCATGCGCCGCCCTCGATACCCGGATAGCCGGCCTCGCCCATGGTCGGGATGTCCGGCAGCACGGCGACGCGCTGTGGCGCGGCAATACCGAGGCCGCGCACGCTGCCGTCGCGGATGTGCTGGAGCGCGAACGGCACGATGTCGAACATCATCGCCACGCGGCCGGCGATGAGGTCCTGCAACGCCGGCGCCGCGCCCTTGTATGGCACGTGCACGACGTCGGTCTTGGTCAGGAGCCGGAACTGCTCGCCCGCGATGTGACCGCTCGAGCCGATCCCCTGCGAGGCATAGCTCAACGTGCCGGGCTTCGATCGGGCGAGCTCGACCAGTTCCTTGACCGACGTCGCCTCGACCTTGGAATTGACCACCAGCACGTTGGGCAGGTTGGCGAGGTGGATGATGGGCGCAAAATCCTTGGCTGCGTTGTAGGGCAGCTTGGGATCGAGCGTCGGCAGGATGGCGTTCGTCGCGTGAAAGCCGACATAGATCGTGTAGCCGTCGGCCGGTGACTTGGCGACGTAGTCCGCCGCGATCACGCCGCCCGCGCCGGTCTTGTTCTCGACGATGACCGGCTGCTTGATCTTCTCGCCGAACTTCTGGGCATAGTAGCGGGCGAGGATGTCGGCCATGCCGCCGGGCGCGGTCGGCACGATGATGCGGATGGGCCTGGCGGGATAATCCTCTGCTGCTGCAGGGACGACGAACGCGACCAGGGCCAATAACGCTGTCAGACAACGCGCGATCCACATGGGCGTCCTCCTGTCTTTTAATTGCTTCAAGCCGTCCGCAGGATCGGGATGGCCTTTCCTCCAAACAACTCGTGGGCTGCCGTCACTTCGTCGATCGGGGCGCCCCAATGCAGGACGGCGAGGAAATGCCCGGCCCCGACGGCGCGGCACTGCTCGATGATCTGGTCGGCGACCTCGGCCGGCGTCCCGGTGATGAACTCCTCGTCGCTGATCGTGAAGCCGCCGGCGGGCGGCGGCGCATCGGGAACACTCTGCTTCAGCCTGGAGTCCTGTGCCACGAAGCTCTTCAGGCGTTCCGATACGGCGGCGGCGTAGCCCTGTGCCTCGCCCGCGGTCGCCGCCACGGCCACGCGGCGGCGCAGGGCGAGGCAATCGGGACCGGCGGCGATTCCGGCGGCGTCGGCTTCCGCACGGTAGGCGTCGAAGATCGTCCTGATGGTCGCGGTGGAATTGAAGCCGGTCGAGATCTTTATGCCGCGCCGCGCTGCCCGGCGCGCCGACTCCGCGCTCACCACGGCAGTCCAGCGCGGCGGCGAAGGCTGCTGCAGCGTCCTCGGCAGGAGGCGCAGGTTCGCAAACGAGAAGTGCTTTCCCTGGTGCGAGACCACTCGTTTGGCGAGGGCGGCGTCGATCACCTCGACGATCTCGTCGCTGCGCTCTCGCGCCTCCTCCATCGTCATGCCGAGGCGCGCCAGCTCCTGCGGCACGCCGACGGCGGTGCCGACCTCGAGTCGCCCTCCTGTCAGATGGTCGAGCAGGCCGATCTCCTCGACGACGCGTGCCGGATGGTAATAGGGCAGCACCACGCCCATCACGCCGAGCCTCAGCCTTTGCGTGCGCATGGCGACGGCAGAAATCAGCAGGTTCGGCGAGGCCGAGAACGAGCCGCCGAAATGATGCTCGCTGAAGAAGATGCCCTCGAAGCCCAGCGCCTCGTCGCGCGTCCACAGGTCGAGATAGCGCGTGAAATAGCCCGCCATGTCGGCCGGCGCCGGATCCCGCGCCTCGTCGCCGAGCTCCGGGAAGAACTCGAACAGCCAGGGCTTGATCATCGATGGTCGTCCTTCCCGAGCCCGCCGATGATCCGCTTCAGGATCTGCATGAACTCGGCCCGGTTCGCGCGGCCGACCAGCCGGTCGATCTCGCGCTCGTGCGCGACGGCGCTCGCCATCAGCTCGGCCATGGCCGCTTGGCCGGCCGGCGTGAGGGTGAGCGTGTAGGCCCGCCGATCGCTCTCCAGGCGCTCACGGACCACGTAGCCCGATCGGCAGAGGTCATCGAGCACGGGCGTGAGGCTCGACGTGTTGCGGCGGATGGCGGCGGCGAGGTCGCCCTGCGTCAGGCCGGGATTGGCATCGATCAGGAACAGCACCGCAAAGCGCCACGGACTGGCATCGGCGCCGTCGGCCCGGCGAGCGAAGGCCTGAAAGGCCACCTCCTGCGCCAGCCGCAGATGGAGCCCGACGGTGCCGCCGAGCCAGCCGAAGTCGATGTCCCGCGGCAGCGCCGGCTCGGGCTGCGGCACGATCTTGAGCTTCTCGGCGGAACGACGCGCCATCCCGCGACGATAGGGCGAATTAGTCGGGAGTCAAACTATTTGAGGGCAAACTAATTTGACGGGCATGTGCTCCTCCTCTCCCGTCATACGGGGGAGGGTAGGGAGGGGGCAGGCCACCATGATCGGTGTGGACCAGTTTCAGATCATGATCTCTTCTGCGGAGAGATCGTCTTTGCGGCTTTCCCCCCTCCTGTATCCTCCCCCGTAAGACGGGGGCAGGACGAAGAGCTGGCTGAAGATCGACGGATCGACGCGTCACGACACCGGCAGCGTGATGCGCGCCCGCAGGCCACGCGGCGCATTGTCGAGCAGGGCCAGCGTGCCGCCTTCGGCCTGCACGATGCTGCTCACGATCGCCAGCCCCAACCCGAAGCCGCGCACTTCCTGGCGCGCCGGATCGCTCCGGTAGAAGGGCTTTACAACGCGCGGCTTCTCATCGTCGGGGATGCCCGGCCCATCGTCCTGGACTTCGATGCAGACCACCCCCTCCTCCTGCGACAGGACCAGCCGGACGTGCGGGGCGTACTTGGTCGCGTTGTCTACAAGGTTCGTCACCGCGCGATCGACGGCGCGTGGCCGGCAGGCGACGACAAGCCGCTGTGGGCCGACATAGTCGATCGGATGGCCCGAATCGGCGAACTGATCGCAGATCGTCGTCAGCATGGAGGCGAGCTCGACGCGTTCCGTGGCTTCCTCATTCGTGCCTTCGCGCAGATAGGTGACGGCGGCCGTGATGCTGCCTTCCATGGTCGCGATGTCGTCCAGCGTGCGGGCCTTGAGGGCTTCGTCTGTCGCGGCCAGCTCGGCGATGCGCAGCCTGAGCCGCGTCAGAGGCGTCCTGAGGTCGTGGCTGATCGCCAGCAAAAGGTTGGTGCGGTCCTCGATCAGCCGGCCGATGCGCTCGCGCATGCGGTTGAAGGCGTGCGAGGCGCGGCGAATCTCGGCCGGTCCGCGCTCGTCGAGCGGCGGCCCCCCGACATCGCCGCCGAACTGGTCGGCCGCGGCGGCGAAGCGGCTGAGCGGGGCGGCAACCTGATGGGCCGCCCAGATCGAGAGCAGCACGACCGAGATCACGAGCAGGATCAACGGCCCCAGCAGGGGCAACGGCAGCAGGGCGATCTTGCTGTAGCCTGTCTCGATGGTGACGAGCTGGCCATCTGCCAACTGCACCACGATGGCGGCGACACCCCGCCGTTCCTCGACGATCGACACCAGTCGACTGTTGGCCGGAAGGTTGCGCGCGACCAGCGTCTTGAGGATTTCGAGCTCCGGGGCCGGTTCACCGAGGCCAGGTGGCGGTCGACCGTCGAGGCTGAGCCGCACCCTGTCGTCGCGCAACGACGCGGCTACCTCGGCGCGCAAAGGCCGCGGCAGGTTCTCGAGCGTCGCCACCAGCGTGGCGACGCGCACTGGAACCATCGTCGCCGCCTCCGGGTAATCCGGCTCAGACAGCACCAGCAACAAGGTCACCGCCACCACGCTGGAGCCGGCGACGATCGCCACCACCAGCAGCGCGCGGATCTGGCCGGCGATGCGGTCGAGCGCGAGCAGGCGCCAGAGGCGGTTCATCCTGCCTCGACGGGCAGCGTGAAGACGGGCGGCGTGAAGATGTAGCCGCCGGTACGCACGGTCTTGATCAGGCGCGGGTCGCGCGGATTGGTCTCGATCTTGCGGCGGATGCGGCTCACCAGGATGTCGATGCCGCGATCGAGCGGACCGCCGCCGCGGCCCTGGCTGAGGTCGAGGAGCTGGTCGCGGCTCAGCGTCCGCTGCGGATGTCGGCAGAAGGCGAGCAGCAGGTCGAATTCCGCGCCGGTCAAGGTGACGCGCGCGCCGTCGGGCGCATGCAGCTCGCGCTGCACGGGCTCGATGCGCCAGCCGTCGAAGCTGAGCGCCGCCATCGGTTGCTCGAGACGACCCGGCAGCGCCGCCGCGCGGCGCAGCACCGCCTTGGTGCGCGCGGCGAGCTCCTGCGGATCGAAGGGTTTGGCGATGTAGTCGTCGGCGCCCATCTCGAGGCCGACAACGCGCGCGGTCGTATCTCCGGCCGCGGTCAGCATGATGATCGGCACCGAGGAGCTCGCGCGCAGGCGCCGGCAGATGCTGAGCCCGTCCTCGCCGCCCGGCAGCATGATGTCGAGCAGGACGAGGTCGATGCTGGCCCCAGCCAGTGCCTTGTCCATCGAGCGCGCGTCCTCGCTCTGCGTGACGCGGTAGCCCTGTTTCTGCAGGAAACGAGAAACCATGGTCCGGATCTCGCGGTCGTCCTCGACGACCAGGATGTGCGGCGTGCGCATCATGGCCCCTTACATCACGGCGGACCGGCCTTCGCCACGGGGTTTTGTAACGGCGTGTAACTGGGCTGACGGCAGATACCGGACGAAACAACTCTTAACCGCAGCCGGCGCGGCGCTGTCTTATAGCGATGCCACATGCAACGCATGCGGATCCCCCTCAAAGTCTTCCCCATCCTCGCCGCGGGCCTCGCCCTGCTGGCGGTGGCTCTGGTCGTATCGTCGCGGGCCAATGCGCCGGCCAGCGTGCCGTCCTCACCGCAGCGCTTCCTGGTGCGGCCCGCCGGCGACGCCGCCGACAACGTCGTCGTGGCGCTGGGCCGCGTCGAGCCGGTAAGCCGCGTGCTGCGCCTGGCCGGCCCGACCGGCAGTGAGGCCAGCGGCCGCATCGCCGAACTCGCCGTCGCCGAGGGACAGCAGGTGGCGCGCGGCCAAGTCCTCGCCGTGCTCGACACCGAGCCGCGGCTCGCCGCGGCGCTCAGCCAGGCCGAGGCCAATGCGTCGATGAAGCAGGCGCAGCTCGCCCAGAAGCTTTCGGAGCTCGACAACACCGAGAAGAGTCTCGCCTCGGCCGTCGAGCAGCAGGTGGCCGAACGCGACCGCGCGAAATGGGAGTTCGACCGCTACGGTCAATTCATCAAGGCCGGCGTCTACAGCGATCCAGCGTTGATCGACAAGCGCCTGGCGCTGGCGTCGGCCGACCGCAAGCTCGAGAGCTCCAGGTTGGCGCTCGAGCGGGTGCAGGTACGCGACGGCAATGGCTGGCGCCTGGAGGAAGCGGTGGCCCGCGCCGAACTCGCTGCCGCCCAGGCCGCGGCGGACAAGGCGCGCGCCGACCATGCGCAATCGCGGCTGACCGCGCCGATCGACGGCACGATCCTGCGGCTCTATGCCCGGCTCGGCCAGCAGCTCGGCTCGGACGGCTTCGCCGAGATGGGCGACATCTCGACCATGATGGTGCGCGCCGAGGTGTTCGAGGCCGATATCGCGGGCGTCACCGTGGGCCAGCCCACGGCGATCACGTCGCGGTCGCTCGACGGCGCGCTGCGCGGCGTCGTCGATCGCATCGGCCGCGCCGTCGGCACGCAGAGCATCATCCGCGAGGATCCCGCCGCGGTGCTTGATTCGCGTGTCGTCGAGATCTTCGTCCGACTCGATTCCGCCTCGTCGGCACGTGTCGCCAACCTCACCAACCTGCAGGTGCGCGTCGCCATCGAGCGGACAGGGCTGGCCACCGGCCGTGCCAACCAGCAGTCGTCCCGTGCCGATTAGACGCCGTACGCCCCTCGGCTGGAAGCAGCTCGTCCACAGCAAGGGACGGCTGGCGGTCGCCACGGCGGGCGTCGCCTTCGCCGTGCTGCTGATCTTCATGCAGCTCGGCTTCATGAACATGCTGTTCGACTCGACGGTCATGATCCATCGCCAGCTCAACGCCGACATCGTGCTGGTGTCGTCGAAGGCGCGCGACTTCGCCAATCCCGGCACCTTCCCGCGCGCCCGGCTGCTGCAGGCGCTGAGCACGCCGGGCGTGGCCGACGCCGAGGCGCTTTATGTGACGTCGCGCGACTGGATCAAGCAGTCCAGCAACGACCGCGGCGAGCGCGGCGCGATGCTGCTGCTGGGCGTGCGGCCCGACTTCAAGGCCTTCCGCGATCCCGAGATCACGGCCAAGCAGCATCTTCTGGTCGAGACCGGCGCCGCGCTGTTCGACCGCCAGACGCGCGGCGACTATACCGCCTTCCGCGCCGCCATCGAGCGCGGCGAGCGGCCCCAGACCGAGCTGGGCGGCCGCACCGTGACCCTGGTCGACACCATGCAGATGGGCTCGACCTTCGGCGCCGAGGGCGCGCTGATCGTGTCCGACCAGAGCTTTTTCGAGTTCGCCATCAACCGCAATCCGGGCGCGCCCAGCGTCGGGCTGGTCCGCGTCGAGGCCCGCCGCGACGCCGAGGCGGTGGCCGCGGCGATCCGCGCGCGGCTTGGTGGCTACGACGACACGATGGCGATGACCATGGAGAAGTTCATCGAGCACTCCAAGATCCGCATCCAGCAAGAATCGCCGATCGCCTTCATCTTCAGCTTCGGCGCGGTGATCGGCATGCTGGTCGGCCTGGTCATCGTGGTCGAGATCCTGTCGGCCGACGTGCACGACCATATGGCCGAATACGCCACCTTCAAGGCCATGGGCTTCACCAACCGGGCACTGCTCGGCGTGGTCTTCGAGCAGTCGCTGATCCTCTCGGTCGCGGGCTTCATCCCGGGACTTGGCATCTCCCTCGCGCTCTACGCCCTCGTGCGCTCCACCCTCACCATGCCGATCGCCATGACGCTGGAGCGCTTGCTGCTGGTGCTGTTCCTCGCGGTTGCCCTGTGCGTGATCTCCGGCGCCATCGCCATGCGCCGGGTCGCCAAGGCCGACCCGGCGGACGTGTTCTGATGCCGGCCTCGAGCCAACCGGTGGTCGTGATCGCGGGCCTGTCGCACAGTTACGGCAGCGGCGCGACGCGCCGCCAGGTGCTGTTCGACCTCGATCTCACGATCCTGCCCGGCGAGGTGGTGTTCCTGATGGGCCCGTCAGGCTGCGGCAAGACCACGGTGCTGACCCTGGTGGGCGGGCTGCGCTCGGTGCAGCAGGGCTCGGTGCGCATCGCCGGGCGCGAGCTTCTGGGCGCCGACGAAGCCGGCCTGATCGCCAACCGGCGCAACTGCGGCTTCATCTTCCAGTCGCACAACCTGCACCGCTCGCTGACGGCGCTGGAGAACGTGCGCATGGGCCTGGAGGCGCAGGGTCGCGGCCTGCCGGCCGACGCCGACGAGCGCTGCCGTCGCATCCTGGCCGTGGTCGGCCTCGAAGATCATGCGACCAAGCGCCAGGACCAGCTCTCCGGCGGCCAGCGCCAGCGCGTGGCGATCGCCCGGGCGCTGGTGAGCGAACCGACGCTGGTCCTGGCCGACGAGCCGACGGCGGCACTCGACCGCCAGACCGGGCACGACGTGGTGGCGCTGATGCGCCGCGTCGCCCGTGAGCGCGGCGCCACCGTGCTGATGGTCACCCACGACAATCGCGTCTTCGACCTTGCGGACAGAATCCTCGAAATGGAGGACGGGCGCATCGTCGGAAGCCGGCAGGGAGATTCTCCCGTCCCGCACGCCGGCGCGGGACATCGTCTGGAGTACACGACATGACGCCCCTGCAAGACACGATCGCCCTCATCGTGGCCGCCGTCGGCCTGCTGCTGGTCGCCTCGACGACGTGGACCGTCACGGCCCAGCAGCAACCGCAACGGCCATCCGCCAGCGTGCGCGAGCTCTGCGAGGAAGACATGGCCAAGCTCTGCACCGACGCCGCAGGCCCGCAGAAGATGAAGGCCTGCATCCAAGGCAACGCCAAGCAGCTCAAGCCCGCCTGCCGCTCGGCGCTCGAAACCGCGGGCATGCTCTCGAAGTAGGATCAGGAGATCGACCATGTTGAAGAAACACATGACCTTGTTTACGGCAGCCGCGGCGCTGGTCGTCGGCGCGGCGTCGTCATTGGGACAGACCCTGGCCCCGGGCATGCCGCCGGGTTTGCCGCCCGGCATGCCGCCGGGCATGCCGTTTGCCGCGCCGCTTCCGCCGCCGATGATGCCGCCACCGTTCCTGGCCGGCGGCGCGATGCCGTCGCCGCAGGAAGCCTGCCTCGAGATGAGCGCGCTGCGTGCGGGCTACTTCGCGTACCTGCGCCAGCGCCTCGATCTCACGCCGGCACAAGCGTCGCTGTGGCGCGACATCGAGGCTGCCGTCGGCGAAACAACGGCGGCGGCGCGCACCGACTGTGCAGCCCTGCCCGGCGAGCCGGACAAGCCCGGCCTGACGCAGGCGTTGTCGCTCGCCGACCGGCATCTCACGGCGCGGCGCCAGGGCCTGCAGCGCATCAGCGCGCCCTTGCTGAAGCTCTACGAAGGACTGTCGCCGGCGCAGCGCGAGATCATCGATCGCGCGGTGCCGCCACCGATGATCCTCTGACCTCCCACCGGCCGCGTTCTCTCCCCTTGGCCGGTGACTGGAGCCGCCGGTGCCGTCCCCCATGCGCGCCGGCGGACTGGGGACCGCGCTTCCGCACGATCGCCTGCCCCAAGCTTGGCGATGGTGACGGAGGCGCGGTCCTTCTGTTTCATAGGAGTGACTGATCTTGTTTCCGATGTGGCTCAGCCGGATCGCGATCGCCATCGCGGCCACAACCCTCGCTTCGTGCAACTCCATGGTGGCGTTGTTCGAGGAGGACTACCCTATCGACAAAGTCGATGGCGCCTACACCGCGCGCGATTCCTGCCTCAAGTGGACGGTCGTGATGATCGACGACGGCGCGACCGATTCGGCGGAAATGGGCGCACGAGTGGCGCGCTCGTGCGGCGCGGAGATCACGGCGCTGGTCCTGACCACCGATCCCAATGGCGATCCGGTGGTCGCCCGCAAGATCAACGCCGATTCGATGTTCCGCGCCACCGGCTATGTCATCAGGAGCCGGTACGCCGCGAGCGCCATCGGTCAGAAGCGATAGGCCAGCGTTGTGATCAGCATGACGCCGGTGTCGGAGAAGGTGTAGGGGCTGCCGGCGGCGTAGCCCAGAAGCTGAGTCACCTGCGCGTTGGCGGAAGCCGTCCAGTTCGCCCCGAGCTTATAGGTGGCGCCGATCGCCAGCCCGACGTTCTTCAGCCCCGAGCCGGCGCTGTAGATCGCATAGCCCGAGTTCACCGATTGCGTGGCGTTCACGCCAAAATAGGTCTGCGTATAAGAGGAGTCCGCCCAGGTCGTGAACAAGCGGCCCATGACCGTCAACCGGTCGTCGATGCGCCAGGGCACCCCGATGCTGGCGTCGATCAGCAGGCCGTCGTTGCCGTCGGCGACGAACTTGGTCAGCACCGTGCCGAGCATGACCGGCCCCAGCCGGTAGTTGACGAAGCCGCGGAAGCCCAGCGCCGCGGGAATGTCGCCGAGACCGTTGAGCCGCGAATCGCCTGGGGAGAACACGCCGGAGTTCTGCGTCCGGCCGAGATTGAAGGTAAGACCGCCGCCGACCTGCAGCCCGTCGAAACGCCAGTAGGCGTTGAGGCCGGACAGGTCGAGCGAGACCATGTCCCGCCACACGACGCTGACGACCGGGAGCGGCGTCACGAAATAGCGGTCGCTGCCTTCGTAGGTCGGCCGCAGCGCCGCGCCGGCACCCGCCGTCACCGCCCATTCCTCGCCCTTGCCCCTGGTGGCGAAGGGATCGTTCATCGGCTGGGCATGGGCGGGCGAGCCGCCGGCCGCGAACGCGGCCATCGATGCTGCGACCGCTTGCAAGAAACGCGTTTGAAGAGACATGTCGAGGGGTCCTGCGCTGTGCTTCGGTTCATTTCCTGTCGCACAGCGTAGCGACCGTGACGCGACGGGCCGCGGATGGGATTGTCACTGGATGTATCCGGTGGCAGGCGAGATACCGACGGAAACAAGTCTCGGATAAGATCACCGGCCATGAACGCTCCTGACACCCTCTTCTGCACGCCACGCCAACATCTCCCGCGTGGCGAAGAATTCCTCTTCCTGCCGCCCTGGATCCAGCCCTACGCCTACCGCATCGTCGACCAGCTCTTTGCCCATCGTGTGATCCGGCGCGGGCCTGCGCCGCGTCCCCTGTCGTACGGGCCGGAGATCGATCCGCGCTACACGGTGGATGGCCGGGAGTACGACGTCGGCGGCTTCATGGACCGCAACGCCATGACGGGCGTGCTCGTGATCCATCGTGGCCACGTCGTTGTGGAGCGCTACGGGCTTGGCCTGCAGGCGCACGACCGCTGGTCGACCATGTCGACGGTGAAATCGATGACGGCGATGCTGGTGGGCGCCGCCGTCCATGACGGCGCCATCAAGTCGATCGACGAGCCTTTGACGAAGTACCTGCCCGCGCTCGCGGGCTCGGCCTACGAGGGCGTGAGCCTGCGCCATGTGCTGACCATGTCGTCGGGCACGCACTGGGTCGAGGACTACACCGACCGGACCTCGCATGTTAACCGCTACAGCAAGTCGCTGGCCGATCGCGTGCCGGGCGGCGTGCTGAAGCTCATGGCGTCGCTGGAGCGTGCCCATCCGCCGGGCACGACGGTCCGCTACAATTCGGGTGACACGTATCTCTTAGGCGCGGCCCTCACCAAGGCCGTCGGCATGCCGCTCGCCGACTACATGTCCGAAAAGGTCTGGCAGCCGGCCGGCATGGAGTGCGACGGCTTCTATACGCTCGAGAGCGAGGGTGGACAGGAGATCGGCGGCAGCCGCGCCGGCATGGTGCTGCGCGACTTCGGCCGCTTCGGCCTGTTCGTCCTGAACGACGGCGTGATCGACGGCAAGCGCGTCCTGCCCGAGGGCTGGGTCGAGGCGGCGGCGACGCCGGCGTTCAAGGTGCCGGCGTCGCCGGTCGTCGACATCACCCACTACGGCTACAGCTGGTGGCTGGGCGACGGCGTGATGTCGGCGCTGGGCCATTCGGGCCAGCGCATCGACATCTATCGCAAGGAAGACCTTGTCGTGGTGACCCTGGGTGCCTTTCCCGAGCCGGCCTATGCGCCGCCGGGCGACCACAACAGGCGCAACGAGGTCGTGGCCTTCACCCGTGCCGTCCGAACCGCTCTCGCCTGAACGGCAGGAGAGTCAGGACGCGGGCTGCTGCAAGGTCCGACGCGCGATCAGGCGCACGGCGACGTAGCCCAGGATGACCAGGGCGGTCTGGATCAAGGCAAGCACCGACCCCGCTTCCTGCCGGCCGGTCACGGTCCACAGGAAGATGTCTACCGAGAGCATGCGCACGCCCGATCCCGCCAGCAGCACGACGACGTCGAGAACGCGAACGGCGATCACGAAGAGAAGAATCCACGCGCCGATGACGGCCGGGCGCAGCAAAGGCAGCCAGATCCGCAGGAACGTCCGCAACCACGATCCGCCGTGAACGCGCGCCGATTCCTCGAGCTCGGCGCTCAGCTGCACCATGGTGCTGGTGAAGAAACGCGAGGCGACCGGCAGGCCGCGCGCGACCAATGCCAGGACCACGACCCAGAGCGTGCCGTAGATCGGTAGCCAGACGAAGGCCCACAGGAAGCCGAGACTCATGACCAGGCCCGGGATCGCCCACGGCCCCCAGGCCATCATGTCCAGCACCTTGCGACCGCCCCAGGTAGTGCGCGTCACGACGTAGGAGATGAAGAGCGAGACGACCACGCCCAGGGTCGCCGCGGCGATGCCGACCATGAGCGTGTCGCGGATCGATTTCAGCACCTCCTCGCGCCCCAGGGCATTGGCCCAGTGCTGGGTGGTGAACATCTCCCAGGAGATGAAGCCGCTCAGCTCCATGAAGGAGTTCAGCAGCAGGACGACCATCGGCAGGGCGCCAAAGACGACGAAGAAGCCCAGGATGACGGCAAAGGCGACCCAGCGCCCGGCGCCCAGGTCGAGCGGCTGGGCCTTGAAACCGCGGCCCGACACGGTGGTGTAGGCGCGGCCGCGCAGCAGCCGCCACTGCACCACAATCAGGCTGCCGGTCAGCACCAGCAGGATCAGCGCCAGCACCATGGCGGCGCCGAAGTTGGCGACATGTCCGCCATAGGCGAGATCATAGATGCGGGTCGTGAACACGAAGATGTTGGCGGGTGTGCCCAGCAGCTGCGGGATCTCGAAGGATTCCATCGCCACCACGAACGACAGGATGCCCGACGCCAGCAGGGCCGGCAGCAGCAGCGGGAAGTTGATGCGCCACACGGTGCACCAGGCGCTGGCGCCGGCCATGCGCGCCGCCTCCTCGAGCGTGGCGTCCATGGCCAGCAGGGCCGGATGGATGAACAGGAACAGCACCGGCGCCGAGCGCGCCGCGCCCAGCACGATCAGGCCGCCATAGGAATAGACGTCGATCAGGCCCTCGCCGCCGGGGACCAGCGCGCCCAGCCACTGATTGAGCAGTCCAACATTGGGCGCGCCCAGCAGCATCCACGCCAGCACCCAGGGCAGCTCGGGCAGGAAGAACATGAAGACGAGAAGGCCCTCGAGCAGGCGCTTGGCCGGCGTGTTGGTGCGCGCGATGCACCAGGCGAAGACCGTGGCCAGCACCAGCGCCAGCAGGGTGCGCGGGATCGCAATGGCGAGACTGGTCAGCAGCACCTCGAAGGTGACCGGGTCCCCGAGCACGCTTCGCCAGTTTTCCAGGGTGAACGCACCGGGCTGGCCGGGCGCGGCACTCCAGAAGGTGCCGAACACGACCATGCCCATCGGGTAGAGGACGAGCAGCGCGACCAGCACGGTGAGGCCCGCCGGCAGCAGCGTCTCCAGCCGCGGGCCGCGGCGCGGCCGTCCACCCGCGACCTGCTCTGCCGGCTGGCCGATCGAGCTATCCGCCGTCGCCATCCGCTACTTCTTCAGCCCCGCCGCCCTCAGGTAGGGCTCGGCCTTGGCCGACCATTCGAAGAACAACTTCGAGCCGAACTCGTAGGTGTCGGGATTGTTGGGGAACGGCTTGGCCGTCGCGAAGTGCGCCAGCTCCGGGACCTTGGGCGTGACGTCGCGGCGGATGAACGGCCCGCCCGGATCGTCGGCATTGATCTGTTGCGCCGACTTGGTGAGCGCGTAGTTCATGAACACTCGGGCGGCGTTGGGGTGCGGGGCGTCCTTCAGCAGGCTCGTGCCGCCGAAGAGCAGCATCACGCCGTCATCGGGAACCACGAGCCGGAACGGGTGCGGCTTGGGCAGCTTCCAGATGTCCGCCGCGCCGACCTGTGTCGGATGGATGAAGATGCCGTACTCGCCGCGGGCGATCTGCTTCGGCGCCTCGATCTCGGCCCGCGTCAGCGCCTTCACGTTGTCGATCACCTTGCGCAGGTGATCGTCGCCATAGGCTTTCCAGGCGTAGGCCGCCCAGCGCGATCCCGGCGACGGTCCGATCGGCTCGGAGAGCACGATGAGGCCCTTGTACTTCGGATCCTCGAGGTCCTTGTAGCCGCGCGGGCCTCCCGCCGGCGGACAGATCTTGTTGTTGACCAGGATGTAGTAGCCGCCGGCGCTGGTCATCAGCGTATGGCCGTTACCGGCCTTCACGTCGACCAGCGGATCGAGGATCCAGGGAACGCCGGGCTCGACGGCGGCCGGCAGCGTGCCGAAGGGTTGATCGAGGCCGCGGGCAGCCAGGCGCCGGTTCTCCGGACTGCCGGAGGAGCGAATATCGATGCTGGCCTTGCCGGCCGCGCGCTCGGCGTTCCAGCGCGCCTCGAAGTCGCCGGTGCGGCCGGGCGCCAGCTCGACCTTGATGCCGTAGAGCTGCTCGAATTCCTTGGCCTGCCGCTCGGTCGCCGCACCCGGGGCCCCGAAGAACGACCAGACGAGCACGCCTTCCTTCTTAGCGGCCGCCACCACCTGGTCCCACGATTCCTTGTCCTGGGCGCGCGCGGACGTCGTCACCGCGGCCAACGACGTCAGTCCCAGGAGCGCGTCTCTTCGTTTCATGGCCGTTCCTTCCTGTTATTTCCCGACCGGTCTTGCCGCCGGCCATGCGCGGATCGCCTCCGCGGGAAAATCGAGCTGCACCAGCGCTCCTTCATCGAGCGGCTGGCTGGCCGGGCCGAAGGCGCGCACTCGCGCCGCGCCAACGCCCACGACATACTCCGTGCGTTCGCCCAGGTAGATCCGGGACAGCACACGCCCCTGCCATCCGCCCGATCCATTGGGCGCGCGCACTTGCACGGACGCCGAGCGCAACATCAGGACCACGGCGTCGTCGGGCCGCCAGGGTTGCGAAGCGTCGAGCGCAACCTCGACCTCGCCAGCACCGTCGAGCCGCGCCCGCGGCGAGCCGTCGGCGGCCATCGTGACGCGCGCGCCAAGCTGGTCGACCTGGCCCAGGAACTCCATGACGAAGCGTGTGCTCGGCTGCTGGTAGATCGTCCGGGGCGTGCCTGCCTGCACGATACGGCCGGCATTCATCACCACCACTCGGTCGGACAGGACCATCGCCTCGCTCTGGTCGTGGGTGATGAAGATCGTCGTGACGCCGACTCGCGCCTGGACCTCCTTGAGCTCGAAGCGCATCTCGTCGCGCCGCCGCGCGTCGAGATTGGAGAAGGGCTCGTCGAGCAGCAGCACGTCGGGATCGCCGATCAGTGCCCGGCCGAGCGCGACGCGCTGTTGCTGGCCGCCCGACAGAAGCGGCGCCGGCCGGTCGTGCAGGCCCTCCAGCCCCAGGCTCTGCAGCATGGTCATGACCTTGTCGCGAATCTCCGCCTCCGGCCGGCGTTTGCCGCGCAGCGGGAAGGCGATGTTCTCGAACACGTTCATGTGCGGCCAGATGGCGTAGGACTGGAACACCATGCCCATGCGGCGCTTGTCGGGCGGCAGGTGGATGCCCTGCTCCGCCGAGGTCACGACCCTGTCGCCGACGCGCACCTCGCCGGCATCGGGCCGCTCGAGGCCCGCGATCATGCGCAAGGTCGTGGTCTTGCCGCAGCCGCTCGGCCCAAGCAGGGTCAGGATCGACCCGCTCTCGACCTCAAAGCTCACATCATCGACAGCGGGCGCGCCGCCGAAGAGCTTCCGCAGGCCTGCGACGCGGATGGCTGTCATCAGCTTCCCTGTGCCCACCTTCCCCGTCCTGGGGCGAGCGACCATGCTGCCATCGCCGCGATCGGCAAACTTTGCTGCCAGCGCGGGGCCTTGCCTGTGGAAGCAACAATCCCGGCCCGACTTTCTGCGCAAGGCAGCAAGTCGCTGCACTGCGGGCAAAGCAGCGGGGCCGGCATTGTTGATCAATGCGGTGGGCAACCGAGCGCAGGTGATGTCGATGTCGCATGAAGCCCCCGCAGTCGCCTCTCCATCCTTCGCGGGGCCGTCGCGCGACGGCAGCCGCGTGCCGTTCGAGCTGTTTACGCGGGCCGACGTGTTCGCCCGCGAGCAGGAGGCGATCTTCCGCGGGCCCGTCTGGAACTATGTCGCGCTCGAGGCCGAGCTGCCGGAGCCCTGCGATTTCAAGACCTCGTTCGTGGGCGACACGCCGATCATCGTCAGTCGCGCCGAGGACGGCAGCCTGCACGCCTTCGTCAATCGCTGCGCCCATCGCGGCGCCACGGTGCAGCGCCAGGCCTGCGGCAACGCCCGCCAGCACCGCTGCGTCTATCACCAGTGGGCCTACAACGCGCGCGGCGAGCTGGTCGGCGTGCCCTACCGCCGCGGCGTGCCCGGCATGGGCGGCTATGCCGCCGATTTCGATCCCAAGGCGCATGGCCTGGCCAGGCTGCAGGTGGCGTCGCACAAGGGCGTGATCTTTGCGAGCTTCAGCGCCGACACCGCACCGCTCGAGGATTATCTCGACGAGCCGCTGATCGCGGCCATCGACCGGCTGTTCTCGCGGCCGGTCAAGGTGCTGGGCCACATGCGCCAGCGCGTGCGCGGCAACTGGAAGCTCTATTCGGAGAACACGCGCGATCCCTATCACGCGGCCCTGCTGCACGGCTTCCACGCCACCTTCGGCCTCTATCGCACCAACCAGAAGCGCAAGGGCGGCAGCGACCGGGCGCGGGCGCACAGCACCGGCGTGACCTTCGGCGACGATTGGCGGCAGGCCTCGCAATCGGGAAATATCGGGCAGGACAAGTTCGTCACCAATTATTCGCTGGCCGCCCCCTCGCTGCTGGAGGGCCGGCCCGACTTCAACGACGGCGTGACGGTGTCGATCACGAGCATCTTTCCCTGCCTGGTCATCCAGCAGATCATGAACACGCTGGCGACGCGCCACATCCGGCCAAAGGCGGCGGACGAGTTCGAGCTGTACTGGACCTACTTCGGCTACCAGGACGACGACGAGCAGATGACCGCCTGCCGGCTGAAGCAGGCCAACCTCGTCGGACCGGCCGGCCTGATTTCGATGGAGGACAGCGAGGCGATCGAGCTGATCCAGCGCGCCATCGTGCGCGATGGCCGCGAGGACTCCTTCCTGGAATTCGGCGGGCTGCACGCCGATCTCGACCAGGACCGCCAGGGCGAGGCGACGATCCGGGCGTTCTGGCGCTACTACGCCGGCCTGATGGGCCTCGCATGACCGGCACGGCGAGCCAGGCCTACGATGCCATCCGCGCGCTGGAGTACCGCTACGCGCGCCTGCTGGACGAGGACAGGCTCGAGGAGTGGCCCAACCTGTTCGTCGAACGCGGCGTCTACAAGGTCATTCCGCGCGAGAACCTGGATCGCCAGCCGGCGCTGCCCATCTTCTTCTGCGACAGCCAGGCGATGATGATGGACCGCGTGAAGAGCCTGCGCGAGGCCAACGTCTACAATCTCCACTACTCGCGGCACGTCGTGTCCAACATCGAGATCCTGTCGGCGCGCGACGGCATCTTCGAGGTGGCGGCCTGCTACACGGTCTACCAGACCGATCTCGAGGGGCAGACGCGGCTGTTCAGCGTCGGCCAATATCGCGACGTCATTGCCAATGGCGCGGGCGAGCTCAGGTTCCAGGAGAAGATCGCCGTCTGCGATACTTTCAACATCCCCAACCTGCTGGCGATTCCCCTGTGAAGCGCTCAAGCCTCGGCCAGCGTCTGCGACGGCGATTCGCGAAAGCGCATCTTGTAGTCGCGCGAGAACTGGCTGAGGTTGCTGTAACCTGCGGCGGTCGCGGCCTCGGTCACGCTGGTGCTGCCCTGCCGGCGCCCGAGAGCGAGGGCAGCGCGCGCCATGTCGAGGCGTACGGCCTTGAGATAGCCCATCGGCGTGGTCGAGCGGAAACGCCGGAAGCCATGGTAGATCGAGCGGGCGCTGACGCCGCCCACCGTTACCAGGTCGTCGGTGGTGATGGGCTCGCGCGCGTGCTCGCGGATGTAGCTTTCGACGCGCCGCACGTAATAAGGCGCGGCCGCCGAGGGCGATTCCTCGGCGAAGGCCCATTTGTAGTTGTTGGGCACGGCGTTCAGCAGCAGCAGCACCAGCGCACGCTCGGCCAGCCGGCCGAGATGGCCGTTGAAGCAGGGCTGCGGGTCGTTGAGATCGCGGCAGATCGTGACCAGGTAGTTCGACAGTGTCGCCACGCGCGCGAGGTCGAGCACCTGCATCCCGCCGAAATTCAGCGGATCGCCGATGCCGATCCCAGTCTCGCTGGCGACGATGCGTTCCATGCGGCTGCGGCTCAGCCGTACGAGAAGCTGCTGCGTCGTTCCATACCAGCGCTTGTGCGAACGCCCCATGCCCTCGAGCACCGCCATCTGTGCCGGCGCCACGTCGGCTTTCGCCGCGCCCTGCTGCAACTGGGCATTGCCGCGCATGAGGATGTGCAGGAGGACGAGATCGGGGTCGTCCATCATCTCGATGTCGTAACCGGAAACGCTGTCGACCTTGACCAAGCTGAACAGTGTCTCCCCGAGCAGCGCCGACCGCACGTCGTATTGTCGGAACTCGCGGACGCTGGGCAGCGAGAAATCGAAGAGGCCCCGCGTGGTGCGCTCGACGAACCTTCTGGCGACATGATAGTCGCCCGTCGAAAAGTGCCGGCCACCCGACAACAGGGGCTGGTCGAAGGCGAAGCTCGCATCCGTCGATGCTGTCATGGTTCCTCCCAAGCGCACCGTTTTCGTTTCCTGAGCGTCGACACTATCACACCGCGCCACCCGTCGAGGAGAATTGCATGAAGGTCTTTGTCTTCGACCTGCTCGCCTACGGCGAGAACCTCGAGCATGTGAAAGTCGGCCCGGAGCTGCCCTATCCGCTCAGCCGGGAGTTCTTCAAGGCCGACGTCGCCGTGCGCACCTATGCCGAGCATCTCGCGGCATGGGAGGAGATGGACAGGCTGGGCTATGACGGCGTCGGCTTCAACGAGCATCACTGCTCTCCCTACGGCCTGATGAACTCGCCCAACCTGATGGCCTCGGCCGCCGCGCAGCGTACCAAGCGGCTGAAACTTCTGATCTACGGCAACCTGCTGCCGCTGCACGAGCCGCTACGGCTCGCCGAAGAGCTCGCGATGATCGACTGCCTGTCTGACGGGCGGCTGATCTCGGGCTTTGCCCGCGGGATCCCGCGTGAATACCAGGTGCACAACGTGCCGCTGGCCGAGAGCCGCGCCCGTTTCGAGGAGGCCTACGACATCGTCACCCGCGCCTGGACCGAGGACGTGTTCTCCTACTCGGGCAAGTTCTGGTCGTACAAGGACGTGGCGATCTGGCCGCGGCCCGTGCAGCGGCCCCATCCGGAGATCTGGATCCCGATCGTCGGCAGCAAGGAGTCCATCGAGTTCGCCGGCCGCCACAACATTCCGATCACGCCGGGGCTGGGCGGCGGCGGCCTGCGCGACGATATCATCCGCTACTATGCCAAGTGCCTCGCGGCCGCGGGCCACCGGCTGACGCCCAACCACCTGTCGCTCGGTGTCCACGCCTACGTCGCCGATTCCAAGGCGCAGGCGGTGAAGGAGATGGGGCCGTATCACCTCTACTTCAACCGCACGCTGTTCAGCCATGGCAACTTCACCGAGACGGCGCTTCAACGCCAGGCCGGCTACTCGACGGCGCAGTCGACCGACTACGTGCGGCCGGAGAACCAGCGCGCCGCCGCCCTGCTGCGCGAGGACTTCCGCAACACCACCATGGCCGACGTCGAACGGCTGGCCGAGGCCTGGCCGTGGGGCACGGCCGACGAGGTGGCCCGGCGCATCATCGCGCAGGCCGATGCAGCCGGCGCCAACATGGTGCAGATCAGCCTCAATCGCGGCGCCATGCCTCACGAGATGTTCATCGAGCAGATCCGCCGCTTTGCCCGCGAAGTGCTGCCGATCCTGCAGGCCCATCGCGTCGAGCGCGTGCCGGCCGTAGAGGAGATGGCGGCCTGAGCCGGCGTCAGACTGGCACGCCGAGAGGATCGTAGTCGTACAGGCCGCGGTCGAGCGCGGTCCGGCGCGGACGCGACGGATCCTGCAGCGCCATTCCCTCCTCGCGCGACCAGAGTTGCACGTTGGTGCCGCGCGTCTTGCGCGCCGTCTCGTAGCGGCTCAAGGCCTCATCGACCGTCGAAGCGGCAGCGAAGGCGCGGCCCAGCAACAGCGCGTCCTCCAGCGCCATGCACGCGCCCTGCCCCAGGAACGGCGTCATGGGATGGGCGGCGTCGCCCAGCATGGTGACGCGGCCCAGCGTCCACGTCTTCAAGGGTTCGCGATCGCGCAGTCCCCACTTGAACAGTCCTCCCGGCGGGATGCTGCGGATCAACGCCAGCAGCTCAGGCGCGAAGTCCGAATAATGCTCCTCGAATTCTTCGTTGGTCGCCGGGATCGCCCAGCCCTCCTCCTGCCAGGAGGCCGTCTGCCCGCAGCCGATGAGGTTCATGATCCGCCCGCGCCGCAGGGGATAGTGCAGCAGGTAGCGCCGAGGGGCGGGATGCATCGCGAACTGGCGCTGCTGGAACACGGCCGGCACCAGCTCGTCGGGGATGAGGGCGCGGAACGCGACCTGGCCGTTGAAGCGCGGCGCCTCGCCGGGAAACAGCAGGGAGCGCACGGCCGACGTGTTGCCGTCCGCGCCGATCACGACGTCCGCCCGACAGCAGGCGCCGTTGGCGAAGGTGACGGACACGCCCGCCGCGTCCTGATCGAGGCCGACGAACTCGTGGCCGGGCCACAATGCCGCCGGATCGTTGGCGCGCACCGCCTCCATCAGCAGCGCATGCAGGTCCGCACGATGGACCTGCAGGACGCCCATGCCCTGCCGTTCGATGATCTGCTCGTTGCGGTTCGTCCGGACGATCTCGCCCGTCCTGTAGTCGCAGGTATGGATGACCGACACCGAGCAGGACACGGCCTCGAGGGCTGCGTCGACACCGAGATCGCGCAGGGCGCGGCGCGCGTTCGGCGCGATGACCACACCCGCCCCGATCTCACGAATCTCCGGCGCGCGTTCGTAGACGGCGACCCTGAAACCGCGGCGCTGAAGCGCCAGGGCCGCCGCCAGACCGCCGATTCCGGCGCCGATGACGATGATCTGTCTTGCGTTTGCGGCCATGCGTGCAGCGTCCGATCTGTTCGGCCAGCAGAACACGCGGCCGAACCGGCTGCTTTGCAGGGAGCGCAGCTATTCCTTCAGGAGTGCAGGATCGTGCCCTGGAGCGGGCCAGTGGTGGCCTTCACGCGCGCCGTGAGGGCCACCCTCGCCTCAACGGGCTAGCTCCCCGGGGGAAAGAACACGAGGCTGCGCACCTCGATGCTCTCACGCGGTGGCGCGCCTTGTGCCAGCGGGTTGTCGAAGGAGGTATGGAACGACAGCCGCGCACGGCCGTCGGCGGCGCTGTCGTGCACGCGGATCAGCAGGGCCTCGTCGGCCTGCTGTTCGGAGAAATAGTACCAGCGATGGCCGGGCTTGTAGGCGACCGACGAAGTCTCGCCGCGGACTTGCGGGTAGACGAGGTCGCTCGCGATCAGGTCGTCGTCGCTGAAGGTCCGCGCGTCGCACAATGCCAAGGGCGAATCGAGCACCGGGCCGCGGATCGGCCGCCAGAGGTTGATGATGCCGAAGCGCTGCTTGAGCAGTTCCTCGGCATCGGCGCCGAGATGGTCACGCACGCGCCGCGGCGCGGAGTTGATCGTATGGTCGTTGTGGACGCGCCGTGACGGCTCGCGCGCGTCCTTGCGGCCGGCGTTGCGCACGGTGTGGTCGAAGATGAAGACTCGGCTTGCGCCGAGCTTGTCGCGCAGGAGCTCCTCGACCTCGGGATAGTAGGTCCGCTTCACCTCCTCTTCGGAGTAGAAGTCGCGGACCTGCGAGGGTGCCTTGACGAGCTGAAAGCCGTTGCGGTCGAGCGTGAATTCCTGCTCCCGGCCGCGCGCATCCTCGATCCGGATCTGGCGTGGATCGTCGATGCCGTTCCATTGCGGAACGCCCGCCGGCGGATCGCTGACGTAGCGCACGGGCTTCTCGGCACCGCGCTTCAGGTAGTGCAAGGTCGTGGTGAGGGACTTCGCTTGCAAGGCAACATCAAGTGGCATCTGACACTCCATCCGTTGGTTGACGATTCATTTCCCGATACTTCACGGTGCACCTCGATTGATCAGGACGCTGTGCGCCGGCCTCCCGCCGATCGACAGCCAGCCCTTGGCCGAGGCGAAAGCCACGGCCGCGTCGACGGTGCGCAGCTCTTCCACGCCGAGGTGGTCGCGGAGGCGATCGATATGGACCCAGGCCTCGTGCTCCTTACGGGCGTCGCGGGCGGCCTGGCAGACCCGTGCCGCCAGGGCGTCGACAGTGAGCCGCGCGGTCATGCGTTTGCGGCCTGGGTCTTGGCGGCCTTGCGGCGCAGGATGCTGAGGCGTCCGTCGACACTGCGCGGCACGTCGCCATCGACGGTGGCGCGGTGGACCACCCGCTTCTGGTCGCCATAGTCGTTCACGGCACGATGCTGCGTGGCGCGGTTGTCCCAGATCACGACGTCGCCCGCCTGCCAGCTCCAGCGCACGGTGTTCTCCGGCGAGGTGATGTGTGACTGGAAGAGATCGAACAGCTTCTGGCTGTCGCCCTTGCTGAGGCCGACGAAGCGCTGCACGAAGTTGCCCAGCAGCAACGCATGCTCGCCGGTCTCGGGATGGACCTGCACGACCGGGTGCTCGGTCTCATAGATCGTGCCGGTAAAGACCTCTTCGAAGTGCTTGCGGTCGGCATCGGTCGCCTGTGTGCGCACGGCGTAGTCGTAGGCGTTGCTGTGGACAGCCCACAGGCTGTTGGCGAGCTGCCGCAGCGCCGGTGGCAGTTCCTCGTAGGCCGACACCGTATTGGCGAAGACGGTGTCGCCGCCGAACGCGGGAACCACCACGGCGCGCAGCAGGGAGAACTTGGGATGGGCGTCGACGAAGGTGACGTCGGTATGCCACTGGTCGGCACGCCCGCCGCCGCGGCTGGCATCGAGCTCGAGGATCGATGCCGTGCCGTTCAAGGCGCCGATCGTGGGATGGGGAACGAGGTCGCCGAGTCGGCGGGCGAAACGCTCCTGCTCGGCATCGTCGAGGTGATCCTGGCCGCGGAAGAAGATCACCTTGTGACTGAGCAGCAGCTTGTGGATCGCCTCAATGGCAGCTTGCGGCAGATCACCGGAGAGCCGGACGTTCCTGATCTCCGCACCCAGGCGGCCGGCGCGACGGACGATGTCGGCCTCGGGAATGAAGAAATCGGTCTTGCGGGGAAGAGTGGCTACACGGGTCATTGGCTGTTCCTGGTTCTCTCGCGACCGAAGGATGGAAGAAGGCAAAGCACCGCCGTTCGTCGGCCGCGCATTTGCCGACGGTGCACAAGGCCTGTTGTCGTGAGACGGCGAACGCTGGGCAGCGTTCGCCCCGATATCAGGGTCTACAGAGACCCGGTTGCCGATCGTCACTCATTCATCGATCTCCATCGGACAGGAGCGTGGTGATTTTTGCGAAGGAAGAAGAACAGCGCAGGGCGCGCGCCAAGCAGCGGATTCAGCCGCAACAGCAACGAAACGATGTGGTGAGGTTGCTCGCCATGTTTCCAACATCGGATGTCCGGGGATCGAGGTAAATGATGGGGAAAACCAAAGATGCATCAGACTGGGAAAGTGTCTTCTGCTCCGTCGTCCGATCAGGAAAAACGGCCATCACCTGGCGGCGAGCGCTTCCATGTCGCCGACCATGAATGTCGGCTGGGTCTCGACGCACGGCGCCGGGCTCCGCTCGATGCAACAAACATCGGTCAAACGGACCAATTGTCGGTGTTCGATCGAAGCACAGCATTTCATTCTCGCGTGCGCCGACAAATCGACCGACTCGTTTCATTGACCACGACGATGCGTACGGCCAATTGTTGGAGCGTCACAGGAGACGATCCATGACCGTCTGCGTCCTCGCTTGTTGTTCGTGTCCGGGCTTCGCCCGCGCCATCGCCTGACACCTTTGCGGCCCCGACGGCCGCCCCTGTGAATTCATTTCGGAACAAGCGCCTCGCCCAACAAGCGGCGGCGAACGGAGAAACTCATGATCAAGCGACGTCATCTCATTGCCGCCCTGCCGGGCGCCGTCCTTGCCGCGCCGGCGATAGCGCAATCGAAGGCGCGTGAGCTGCGGTTCGGCTACCAGCGCAGCGGCACGCTGCTGATCGCCAAGCAGCATGGTGTGCTCGAGAAGCGGCTGAAGCCGTTGGGCGTCGACGTGAAATGGGTCGAATTCTCGTTCGGGCCGCCTCTCCTCGAAGCGATGAACGTCGGCAGCGTCGACTACGGCGCCGTCGGCGATACGCCACCGATCTTCGCCCAGGCAGCCAGGGCCAAGCTGCTCTACGTCGCCGCGGTCGAGGCGGCAGGCTCCGGCACGGCGATCCTCGTCCCGCCCGGATCGACGCTGCAAACACTGGCCGACCTCAAGGGCAAGCGCGTCGGCTTCGCGCGCGCCTCGAGCTCGCACAACCTCACCATCGCCGCCCTCGAGAAGGCCGGGCTCGCCTGGAGCGACATTACGCCGGTGCAGCTGGCGCCGGCCGACGCGCGCACTGCCTTCGACAGCGGCGCGCTCGATGCCTGGACGATCTGGGACCCCTACTTCGCGGTGGCGGAGACCCGCCCCGGCGTACGGATCCTGGCGACGGCGCGCGGCATTGCCAAACAAAATGCCTACTTCCTCGGCAATCGCGATTTCACCCTGGCCAACCCCGAGATCATCACCGCGGTGAACGAGGAGCTGGCCAAGGTCGCGCAATGGGCCGAAGTGAACCGTGATGCCGTTGCCCAGGTCCTCGCCGAAGCGACTGGCATCGATATCGCGGCATGGCGGCGGGCCGTGCAGCGCACCGACTACAGGGTCGCGCCGCTGAACGAAGGCGTCATCGAGGAGCAGCAGCGCGTCGCCGACCGTTTCCACAAGCTCGGCCTGATCCCCAACCGCATCGCCGTGCGCGACATCGTCTGGAAGTGGGAGCAGCGGGCATGAGCGAGTCGCAGGTCACCCTCGAGCGGCCGGCCCTGCTGGCGGCGCCTTCCCTGTCGCGACAGCGCTTCATTGCCTCGCTACGACGGCTGCTCATATCCGATGCCGCGAGCTGGATCGTTCCCGCAACATTGCTGCTCATCTGGCAGGCCGCCTCGCAGCTCGGCCTCCTGCCGGCCAACGTCTTGCCGGCGCCAAGCGAGGTGCTGAATGCCGTGTGGCGGCTGAGCGCCAGCGGCGAGCTCTGGCAGAACATCGCCGTCAGCGCCAAGCGGGCGGCCATCGGCTTCCTGATCGGCGGCAGCCTTGCCTTCGCCTTCGGCCTGCTGAACGGCGTGTCGAAGATCGGCGAGAAGCTCACCGACACGACCTTCCAGATGATCCGCAACATCCCCAACCTGGCGATGGTGCCGCTGGTCATCCTGTGGTTCGGCATCGAGGACAGCGCGCGCATCTTCCTGGTGGCGCTGGGCGTGTTCTTTCCGATCTACATCAACACCTATCACGGCATTCGCACGGCCGACGCCCAGCTGGTCGAGATGGGTCGCTCCTACGGCATGTCGAGCGTCGAGCTGTTCCGGCGGGTGATCCTGCCGGGCGCCCTGCCGTCGATCTTCGTCGGCTTGCGCTATGCGCTCGGCATCATGTGGCTGACCCTGATCGTGGCCGAAACGATCGCGGCCAACGCGGGCATCGGCTACATGGCGATGAACGCCCGCGAGTTCATGCAGCTCGACGTCGTGGTGCTGTCGATCCTGCTCTACGCCCTGCTCGGCAAGCTCGCCGACAGCATCGCGCGCCTGCTCGAACGCACGACACTGAAGTGGCACCCCGCCTTCCAGGCCCGCAAGGAGCAGTGACATGGTCGACGACATCATCGTACGCGCGCTCCTTGACGAAGGCCTCTATCCGCCGCTCCCCCCGGAACCGGTGGAGGAGATCGAGATCGTCGACCAGCCGCCCGGCGGCGTGGCCGTGACCATCAGGAACCTGGCCAAGGCCTTTGGTACCCACACGGTGCTGCACGGCCTCGACCTGCATGTGCCGCCGGGCCAGTTCCTGACGGTCATCGGCAAGAGCGGCTGCGGCAAGAGCACGTTGCTGCGCATCCTGGCCGGCCTCGACCAGCCGACATCGGGCGACGTGCTGCTGGACGGCCGCCCCGCCGACGACGGCCAGCATGTCGCCCGCATGATGTTCCAGGAGCCGCGCCTGCTGCCGTGGTCGCGCGTGATCGGCAATGTCGAGGTCGGGCTGGGCGCGCGGCGCAATGCACCCGGCGCCGAACGCCGTGCGCTCGCTAAGCTCGCCGCCGTCGGCCTCGAATCGCGGGCCAACGATTGGCCCGCCGTTCTGTCGGGCGGCCAGCGCCAGCGCGTGGCGCTCGCCCGCGCACTCGCCAGCAGCCCGCAACTCCTCGCCCTCGACGAGCCGCTGGGCGCCCTCGACGCGCTGACCCGCATCGAGATGCAGGCCCTTGTCGAGGAGGTATGGCGCGAGCAGGGCTTCACCGCCGTGCTGGTCACCCACGACGTCACGGAAGCGATCGTGCTGGGCGACCGCGTGGTGCTGATCGAAGACGGCATCATCAAGCTCGAGCTCAATGTCGACCTGCCGCGGCCGCGACGTCGCGGCTCACCGGAAGTGGCGGCGCTCGAGGAAAGGATCCTGCGCTACCTGCTGAGCGACGGCGGCTATCTGGACCGGAGGGCCTGGGCGTGAAGGCAAGCCTGATCGGCACCTTGTTCCAGGCGGCTGTTATTAGCGGCTCCCTTGCCGCCTCGGTGTATGCTGCAATGGTGCCACTGCTCGCGAGATAGGCCGGGGCTCGCAGTCAGGAAGGATTTGGCGCCCGGCCTGCCACGCACGTCTGTCCGCCCGCCCACAGCCACGCGGCGCCGTGCCTGCGGAACACGCAAAACGACCGATAGGTCTCGGCCACGGTGCGGTCTTCGATCTCGAACCGATCGTGCAAGGTCATCGTCGCGATGGCCATGTCGCCGAAATCCGCGACATCGAGGCCCTCGATCTCCTGGCTTTGAAAGCGCAGCCCGTGCGGGCCGGTGCCGTTCTCGACGTAGGCGTCCCGACGCAGCCGGCGGCCGGACGCCGTCACATAGACGAAGTTCTCCTCGAGCAGCTCCTGGAGCTTCGGTGCAGAGCGCTGCTTGAGCGCAGCGGCCTTGCGCTCAAGGACAGCCCTTACTTCATCTGCGACAGACGGCACGCTACTCCGCCGCCTGTCTCCGCCGCGTCACCGCCTCGAACCGCCGTTCCCGCATAGCCGTGCGCGGATCGTCCATCTCGGGCTCCATCGGCTCGGCGACCCAGGCGTCGCGGCCCGGGACGTAATTGCGGTTGGTCTGGGCCGGGTTGCGATTGACCAAGGGCCGCGCATAGAGCGGATGGGTCATGCAGCGCACCTCGTGCTCGATCTGGAACAGCGGCTTGCCGCTCTCGAGGTCGGTGATGTCGACGAAGCGGTACTGATACTGATTGCTCTCTTCAGTGATCAGGTTCCGCTCGAGCAGGCGTTTGTGCGGCCGCGAGAAGTTGGCGACATAGACCTGGATGTGATGGCCGTCATAGGCCGCGAGCTTCGACTTGGTCTCGCGGAACACCAGCTCCTGCGAGGGGCCGACCGAGACGCGCGCCGCCGGCATGTCGCCGCTCTCGTCAACGCTGGCCGGCGTCTCGAAGACCTTGCGATAGAAGTCGGCGATGGCCTTGGCCGAGCCCACCGGCACGTCGAACTCGACATAAGGCATGCCAAGCTGCATGCGGCCGAAGCTGCCGGCCTCGTGGATCAGAAGCTTGTTGCCCCACGGGCATGTCGTCTCGACATGGTCTTCGTGCTCCTTGAAGGCGAAGCGTGTGCCTTCGAGCGGCTTCTTCATCTTCTCCAGGCGGGCCAGCAGCGCCTCGCGGTCGGGAATGACCAGGCCGGTGCGGCCGCGCAGATGCTGCGGCTTGGCGGTGATCAGGTGGAATTGGCTGTGGCCGACATTGACCCACATGTTGTCGATGCTGGTCATCAGGTAGGGATCGCGGGTCAGCCCCAGGCCGCTGATGTAGAACAGCGTGGTCAGGCCCTGGTCCTCGACCTGCAGGTTGACGTGCTCCAGACCGACGATGTTGCCGAGGTCCTCGGCGCTGCGGTCGTACTGCTTGCCGTCCTTTGCCATGGTTCGCCTCCATCGGGGGAAGGGGAGCTTTGCACGAATCTTTGTTGGCAGCCCGTGCAAAAAATGCGGAACTGCCTACAAATTAAGGCCCGGGAGGAACAGGCCATGATCACCAAATTCGACAGTTCGTATGTCGGCTCGGTCGACCTGGAAGATGCCGGCTATCTCGGCAAGCCGATCAACGACCGGTGGTATTCCAACGAGGAACTGGCCGACGTCATGCACAAGACGGTGGCCTATGCCAAGCAGATGGACCGGCTGGGCTACGACACCTTCTGGATGGCCGAGCACCATTTCCAGCCGGAGGGGACGGAGTGCATCCCCAACCTGCTGATGATGGCGACGCACCTCTGCGGCGTGACCAAGAACCTCAAGATCGGCTGCGGCTTCAATATCGTGCCGATGTGGCATCCGCTCCGGCTGGCGGAAGACTATGCCATGGCCGACATCCTGACCGGCGGACGCGTCATCTTCGGCATCGGCCGCGGCTATCACACCCGCGAGGTCGAGACCTTCGGCTCGCCGCTGATCGACCAGGACGCCAACCGCGAACTGTTCGAGGAAGGCGTCGACGTCATCTTCCGGTCCTTCAACGAGGAGCGCTTCAGCCACAAGGGCAAGTACTTCACCTTGCCGCCCGAGGTGCCCTATCGCGGCTACACGCTGAAGGAACTCACCCTGGTGCCGCGGCCCCTGCGCCTGCCGGTCGAATGTTGGCAGCCCATCCAGAGCGGCTCGCAGCGCGCCTTCGACTTCATGGCCAAGTACGGCATCTCGGGCGTGATCGGCGGCGGCTCGGCCGAAGGCGGCGCCGTCGACCGGCACATGGCCGAGTTCCGCGCCGCCTATCAACGCCGCGGCATCGAGCTCAAGCCGGGCGAGCGCCTGGCGCTCGGCTACCAGTTCTGCATTGCCGAAAGCCGCGAGGCGGCGATCGCCAAGGCAGGCAAGTTCTACGAAGAGAACATGAAGATGTTCGGCGAGCTCAGGCTGGTGCGCGCCATCACCGACCAGCAGATCGCGGCGATGCGCGATCCGAGCCTGGTGCCCAGCACGAAACTGCCGCGCATCGAGGATGCAGTGAAGGCGGGCGGCTTCCTGGCCGGCACGCCGGCCGACATCATCGAAGCGCTGAAGACGGTCGAGGAGCGCTATCCCGGGCTCGAGCGGGTCATCTGCACCATGCCGCTCGGCACGCATCTGGCCGACACGCTGGAACAGCTCGACCGCTTCGCCAAGGAAGTGATCCCGGCTTTCCGGCCCGCGCGGGCCGCCGCCGCCGATTGAAAAGGAGAGACTGATGATCTTTGAAATGCGGACCTATCTCATGAAGCCGGGCAGCATCCCCAAGGTGGCGGAGGCGTTCGGCGCGGGCATGCCGGCGCGCACCAAGCTGTCGCGCTTCGGCGGCTTCTGGCACACCGAGGTCGGCACGCTGAACCAGATCATCCATGTCTGGCCCTACAAGGACCTGAACGAGCGCGACCATACCCGCGCCGAGGCCGTGCGGACCGGCGTGTGGCCGCCCAAGATCCAAGACCATATCCTGGAGATGGAAAGCAAGATCCTCCATCCCGCGCCGTTCTCGCCGCACTTCGAGCCGGGCGAGCACGGCAGCATCTATGAGTTCCGCACCTACACCTACGGTCCGGGCAACATCCCCAAGGTGATCGAGGCCTGGACGCCGCTGATCAAGGCACGGTCCGCGATCTCGCCGCTGGTGTTTGCGGGTTTCACGGACATCGGCGCGCTGAACCAGTGGGTCCATGTCTGGGCCTACAAGAACATGGCCGACCGCGAGACGCGCCGCGCCCAGGCGATGAAGCCCGGTGTCTGGCCGCCGCCGCGGCACGAGAGCGTGACCCTGCTCAAGCAGGAGAACAAGTTCGCGGTGCCGGCGAGCTGGTCGCCGCTGCGTTAGAGATTCGTTGCAATGAGTTTATTGTCATCCTGAGCGGAGCGAAGGATCTCATGCCGGTTGCAAGCGGCGATGAGGTCCTTCGCTTCGCTCAGGACGACTGATTGGAGGAGTTCATGACCATCTCCATTCGCCAGGTCGGGCCGTGCTTCGCGGGTGAGGTCGAGGGCGTCGACATGCGGCGCCCGCTCACGAAGGACGAGGTCGCTGCCATTCATGCCGGCATGGACAAGTACGCCGTGCTGGTGTTCCGCGACCAGGACATCGACGATGGCCAGCAACTCGCCTTCACGCAGAGCCTGGGCGATATCGAGCATGCCATCGGCACCAGCCTGCGCGCCGCCAACGAGACCCGCCTGCCGACGACCTTCGCCGACGTCTCCAATCTCGACAAGAACAACACGCCGTACCCGCGCGACGACCGTCGCCGCCTGTTCGCCATCGGCAACCGGCTGTGGCATTCGGATTCCTCGTTCAAGGTGGTGCCGGCCAAGTACTCGCTGCTGCATGCCATCTCGATCCCGTCCAAGGGCGGCAACACCCAGTTCGCAGACATGCGCGCGGCCTACGATGCGCTCGACGACGAGACCAAGGCCGAGGTCGAGAACATGGTCTGCGAGCACTCGCAGATGTACTCGCGCCAGATCATCGGCTTCTACGACTTCACCGACGAGGAGCGCGAGCGCTTCAGGCCGGTGCGGCAATGCATGGTGCGCGTCCATCCGGTGACCGGACGCAAGTCGCTCTATCTTTCCTCGCACGCCGGCAGCATCGTCGGCTGGCCAATGCCAGAGGCGCGCGGCTACCTGCGCGACCTGATCGAGCACGCTACCCAGCGCGAGTTCGTCTACACCCACAAATGGCGGATCGGCGACCTGGTGATGTGGGACAACCGGCAGACCATGCACCGCGCCCGCCCCTTCCCGGCCCACGAGCCGCGCGACATGCGCCGCACGACACTGGCCGGCGACGGGCCGACAGCGGTTCAGGCGGCGGCGTAGTACACTGCTACGGCTTGCCGGGGCAGGTCGTGGTGACCTTCTTCGTACACTTGGGGGTGACGCCGCCTTTGGGCGCCAAGCACTCGTCGCCGCACGGGGTTTCGTTGGGGCGGCAGTGACGCGTGCAATAGTCTCCCGGATACCGCTGAGGACCGGTCTGTTGCTGCCCGCCCTGCGGCTGGGACTGGGGCGGGGCCTGCGCCAGTAACACGTTGCCTACGGACTCCGCATCGGCGTCCGACCACGGCATATCGGCGGCGGCAAGGACCGGCATGCTGAGCAAGGCAAACAACAAGACCAGCACGCGCATCATCCAATCCCATTCCTCTTCGTCACCAAGGTGCAGAAGATATATCAGCTGGCGGTCAGGCTTTCAGCAACGCAGCCATAATGCGATCACGAGTGAGCGGCATGTCGTGAATGCGCACACCGAGCGCATGATTGACGGCATTTCCGATGGCGGCGGCAGTCGGCCCGACCGTGCACTCGCCAACGCCCAGCGTGTGATTGCCGGCGCCGTCGACGAACTCGACCTGCATCTCGGGCACTTCGCTGAAGCGCAGGATGGGATAGCTCTCCCAGTCGCGCGAGGCGATGCCCTCGGCGTCGAGCTTCACCTGCTCCTTCAGGGTCCAGCTCACGGCCTGCACGATGCCGCCCTCGAGCTGGTTGCGCGCGCCGTCGGGATTGACCACCAGGCCGGCGTCGGCGACGCACCACACGCGATCGACTTTCACCGTCTCCTGCACAGTGACGGCGGCGACCACGGCGGCATAGGCGGCGCGGTTCTTGTAGCGCGCGACCGCCAGGCCGAGGCCCTTGCCGGTGCCGGAAGGCCCGCGCGAGGCCCAGCCGGCGCGCTCGGCCACCAGCTCGACCAGCCGCCGGGCGCGCGGCTCGGACAGGATGGACAGGCGATAGGCGACGGGATCCTCGCCGGCCCGTGCCGCCAGGTCGTCGATCAGCGATTCGATGGCGAAGACATTGGGCAGCGCGCCCAGCCCGCGCAGCGCCGAGGTGCGCACCGGCGGGCGCACCACGAGATGATGCAGGATGCGATGCGCCGGCACGTCGTAGATTGGCACGGCATTGCGCGTGCCGCCGCCGCCACGCTCTTCCGACGGATCGAACGGCGCGACCTCGGGCGGCGGAGCGGCGAGCGCCTCGGACGCCAGCAGATAGCCGCTGCCGGTACCGGGACGCTGGACGTGGGTCGGGCTCCAGATCTCCGTCGTCCAGTCGGCGGGGCGGCCGCGCTCGTCGAGATCGACATGCAGCGTCACCAGCATGGCGGGACCGACCGGCTCGAAGCCGAACTCCTCCTCGCGACGCCATTGCAAACGGATCCAGCGGTTCGGAATGCGCATGGCGACAAGTGCGGCGTCGAGGGCCGCATCGTCGGCGCCGTTGTGGCCGTAGCAGCCCGCGCCATGCAGGTGCTGCGCCGTGATCGCCTCGACCGGCAGGCCGAGCACGGCGGCGAGGTTCTTGCGCAACGGGTGCATGCCCTGGCCATGCGAGCGCACTGTCAGGTGTCCGTCGCGGAACTCGGCCAGCGCGCAGGACGGCGACATCGAGGCGTGTGCGATGTAGGGCCGCGACACCGTCATCTGGACCAGGTGCTGGGGCGGCGTCGCGGGCGCAGGCCAGGCGCCGATGCGTCGATCGTCGCTGGCCTGGCCTTTCAGCCAGGCCGCTTCCTGATGGGCGGCCTCGAGATGGCGGACATTGTCCCATTTGGCGTGCGCCGGCGCAGCGGCGGCGGCCGCCTGGGCGACGCTCTCGATCGGGCTGACGAACGCCACGAAGTTGGCTTCGCGGACGATCTGCAATTCACCCTTCGCGGCACGGCGAATCGCCGCCTCGTCGAGCGACGCCAGGGTGGCGCCGCGGTTGGGCTGGCGCAGCGTGCGGGCGTGCAGGACATCCTTGGGCAGGACGTCGTGGACGAAGGCCGCACCGCTGAGCTTCGCCGGCAGGTCGAAGCGCGGCACGCTCTGCCCGACGACCCGATAGGACGAGGCCGGCTTCACCGGCGCCGCGCCGGTCACCGCCTGGGTAAGATCGATCTCGCCCGCAACGGTCCAGTAATCCTGGCCGGTCGCGGCACCGTTCTGAAGGAACTGGCCGTCGACCACGCTCAGGTCGTCGCGGCTGCAGTTGAGGCGAAGTGCTGCACGCTCCAGCGCCTTGGCCCGCACCTCGGCGCAAACCAGGCGCACCGAGCCGCCGGATACTTCGACCGACAGCGACGACGTCGTGTAGAGCTCGTCCGGACCGTTGGTCGTATCGCCGGACAGCACGACGACGCGATCGATCGGCAGGTCGAGTTCCTCGGCGGCGATCTGGCCGATGGCGGTGACGACGCCCTGCCCCATCTCGACCTTGCCGGTGGCGATGCGGACGGTGCGGTCGGGCTGGAAATGGATCCAGCGGTCGAGGCGCGGATTGTCCAAAAGGCTTGCCGGCAGCGGACGCGCGTTCATGCCCGGCCTCCGTTGCGCAGGGTGGCCGCCGCGCGTTCGACGGCCCGCAGGATGCGCTGATGTGCGCCGCAGCGACAGAGATGCCGGTCGAGGGCGGCGACGATGTCGCCGCGGCTGGGCGCGGGATTGCGGTCGAGCAGCGCCTTGGCCGACATCACGATTCCGCTCAGGCAGTAGCCGCACTGGCCGGCCTGCTCGTCGAGGAAAGCCTGCTGCAGGGGATGCGGCCTGGCTGGCGTGCCCAGGCCCTCGACGGTCGTGACCTTGCGGTCGGCCACCGTGCCGACCTCGCGGGTGCAGGCGTAGGCGGGCTGGCCGTCGACCAGCACTATGCAGCTGCCGCACTGCTCCAGACCGCAGCCGTAGCGCGTGCCCATCAGGCCGAGATGATTGCGCAGGACGTCGAGCAGCGTCGCCGTCTCCGCCGCCTCGACGCTCTTTGGCTCGCCATTGACCGTGAATGCGATGGCCATGCGGTCCTCCCCTCTTGCCGGACCGCGGGCCTCCAGGCCCGCTCAAGTGAGGTCCGCGCTCCGGCAAGACTTATAGAAGGTCGGCGACGGCCTTGCGATAGCGCGTGATCGCGTCGAGGTGCTCGGCGTAGCTCCTGCCGGCGATACGCTTGTGATGGTTGCTGACGTAGGTGGTGTGGACGGTGGCGTGGGTAACGCCCGCCTTCTTCCAGAAGCCGATCTCGCGCCGCCAGTCCTCTTCCTTGCCGATGCCAGGCGACACCCAGACCTCAAGCCCGACCGAAGCGGGATCGCGGCCGGCGGCACGGATCAGGCCACGCAGCTTGTCGAAGGCTTTCAGCGCCTCGTCGCCTGCCGGATAGGCGAGCGGCATGAAGCCGTCGCCGTACTTGGCGGCGCGCCGGAAGGTCGCCTCGGCATGGCCGCCGAACCAGATCGGCACCCGGCCCGATTTGGGCCGCGGGTTGATGCCGCCGTCGTCGAGCTGATGGAACTCGCCCTTGAACTTGATATGCGGCTCGGCCCACAGCGCCTGCATGAAGCGCACCTGCTCCTCGGAGCGCTTGCCGCGGGTGTGGAAATCCATGCCCAGGCCCTGGAACTCGATCTCGTTCCAGCCGACGCCGATGCCGAGGCGAAACTCGCGGCCCTCGCACAGCGCGTCGAGGCAGGCCGCCTGCTTGGCGACGAGGGCGGCCTGGCGCTGCGCCAGGATCACAACGCCCGAGGCGAAGCCCACCTTCTTGGTCACGCCCGCCAGGAAGGCGAACAACACGAACGGGTCATGATAGGCGGTCGCCGTGGTGCCGACGCGCTTGCCGCCGTAGTCGACGTTGGGATTACCGCCCAGCACGTGGTCGGGACCGAGCAGGTAGCTGAAGCCCAGCCCTTCGGCGGCCTGCGCATAGTCACGCAGGACGGTCGGGCCGGCGCCGATGTCACCGACCGGTAGAGATGCACCGAGAATCATGGTTGGTCTCCCCACTGAGCCGTTCATTCTCCTCCCCCGCTTGCGGGGGAGGATACAGGAGGGGGAAGGCTACAGGGCCGGTGTCGCCCGTTACAGATCGGAATGATCTCTTCCCGGAGAGATCGGCTTTGAGGCTTTTCCCCCTCCTGTATCCTCCCCCGTATGACGGGTGAGGACCCGAGTTGCCCTACTCCGCCGCAGCCGCCTTGGCGGGCTTCAGGTCGGTCGAATACTTCAGGTGCACCGGCGCGTTGGAGTCGAACGGGCTGTTGAGGTCGAGGCTCTTGGCGATCTCGCGGATCGCCGGGAAGACCTCCTGGCCCATCAGCCGGATGCAGGTGAGCGAATCCTCCTGGCTGACGAACCCGTCATTGCCCCACAGCGCCAGGATGCCCGGACGGGTCTGCTCGAGGATGCGCTTCAGCTTCTTCACCACCTGGTCGGGCGTGCCGTAGATGATGCGCAGGTCCTCGACCTGCTGCTCGAAGCTGGTGTTGCCGCGCGGATTGATGGCGCGGCCGGCCGCGAACTCGACGAAGGCGCGGCGGTTGGTGGGCGAGCCGTAGCCCGACGGCGTGCTCCACACCGGATGGGCAAGCCCGGTGAACTCGCCCTGCATCCAGCGGAACTGCTTGGCGTTCTCGCGCGCCTTGTCCTCGTTGTCGGAGATGTGGACCTGGATCAGGTAGCCGCGATTCTCCGGCCCGCCGACATAGCCGGTCTGCAGCGCCACCTGGTCATAGAGCTCCCAGATCTTCTTGGTCTGCTCGATCGAGGTGTTGAGCGCGATGTAGGGATAGCGCTGCTGCGCCGCCCACACGATCGTCTCCTTGCTGATCACGCCCGGGATCCAGACGCGCGGATAGGGCTTCTGCAACGGCACCGCCCAAGGGTTCACGACGCGATGCTGGTAGTGCGTGCCCTCGAAGCGGAACGGCCCGGTCCTGGTCCAGGCCTGCGTGATCAGATCGTGCGCCTCCTCGAAGCGCTCGCGGTTGAAGGCCGGGTTGACACCGGTGGCGAGCTGCTCCTGGCCGCCGCCGCGCACGAAGCCCGAGACCAGCCGGCCCTTGGAGATCATGTCGATCATGGCGAGCTCTTCGGCCAGCCGGATCGGGTTCTCCGCCAGCGGCAGCGGATTGCCCAGCATCACGATCTTCACCTTCTTGGTCATGCCAGCGAGGATGGCGGCGAAGATGTTGGCCTTGGCCTGCATGCAGAACGGCGCGTTGTGGTGCTCGTTCAGCATGATGCCGTCGATGCCGACCTCCTCGGCCAGCATGTATTGCTCGATGTAGTTATTGTAGAGCCGCGATCCCGCGACGGGATCGAAATGCTTGTTGGAGAACATCAGCGCCGTGGCGCCGAAGTCGCGGCCGGCCTTCTCGTCGTAGGCCGACATGGGTTGCTCGGTGAAATACATCAGGTGCATGGCGTCACCTCCCGGCGATGAAAGCACTGACAAGCTTGGCGAGCATCTCGGGCTGCTCCATGTCGACGCAGTGCCCGCACGCCTTGACGATCTCGAACCTGGCATTGGGCAGCGCTTCAACATAGCGCTTGCCCGCGCTCACCGGCACGACCTTGTCGTCGTCGCCCCATACGACCAGGGCCGGAGCGCGCATGGTCTTCAGGATATGGGGCAGCGTCTGGCTGTACATGTAGGGCTTCCAGGCGATGCGGAAGCTCATCTCGCGGCAGATGTCCCACATCTCGAGCTGGTCGACCGAGGGCTCTGCGCCATAGACGCGGTCGAACGCCTTCTGGTCGTGGAAGCCGGCGCGGGCGTAATCCATATAGCCGGTGATGGCGAGATCGAGGATGTCGCCCTGCGGCGGCTTGATGCCCATGGCCCCGACCAGCACCAGGTGCGAGAGGTCGGCCGGTCCCATGGTCGCCATCTCGGCCGCAATCCAACCGCCGAAGCCCAGCCCGACCAGGGCCGGCTTGGCGACCTTCAGCTCGCTGAGCAGGCCGCGGTAGATCACGGCGATGTCGCGCACGCTGCGCATCCAGTCGGGGCGCACCGAACGGCTGTAGCCGGGATGATGCGGGACGATCACGTCGTGGTTTGCCGCCAGCGCATCGTAAAATGGCAGGTCGTCGAGCGTGCCGGTTTCGTGATGCAGGATCAGCACCGGCTGCCCCCGGCCGCCGCGCTTCACGTGGAGCGTGGTCCCGCCGGCTTCGATGGTGGAACTCGCCCAGTCGACCGCCATGCTCGATTTCCTCCGCCTATTGCGAGGATCGTTGCAACCGGAGCTAGACGAGTCAAACTTGCGGTCCCGCAGGGCGGACTCCGCGAAGAGGAGGCCTGCTTACGCCTCGTGGCCCAGGGCCTCGCGCAGGCGCGCCGCCGCGGCGCGCCCCAGGGTCAGCGCTTCTTCCATCCCCTGCAGCATGATGCGCGCGCTCTCGCGCGACTGCGTCTCGATGCGGCGCAGCCGGTCGCGATTGACGATCAGCGACCGTCCCAGCCGCAGGAACGGCGGCGACGGCAGCAGCGTCTCGAAATGGGCCAGGGTCCGCCAGATCATCAGCGCCGGCTGGTCGGCGACGAAGACATGGGTGAAGTCGCCGTCGGCGCGCACCGCCACGATTTCGTCGGTCTGGGCGAGCAAGGTGCGCTTGGGCGTGCGTAGCGCAATCACGCCGCGGCCGCCGGCGGCCTGCATCTCGCCGAGGGTGAGCTGGCGTTCGACCCGCGTCAGCGATTCGGCCAGCCGCTCGGGCGCCACGGGCTTCAGCAGATAGTCGACCGCGTTGACGGCGAAGGCTTCGACCGCATGCTCGGCATAGGCCGTGACGAACACCACGATGGGCGGCTTGTCCAACGTCGCCAGCAGGTCGAAGCCGTCGCCGCCGCCGAGCTCGATGTCGAGGAAGATCATCTGTGGCTGGGTACGCTCGATTTCCTGCACGGCGTGGGTCACGCCCCCGGCCTCGCCGACGATCTCGACATCGGGATGGGCGGACAGCAGCCGGCGCATCGCCTGGCGAGCCAGATGTTCGTCGTCGACGATCAGGACCCGGAGCACGGTTCGCCCTCCAGCGTGAGCGTGGCCACCACCTTGTTGCCGTCATCGCCCAGCGTGAAGGCGTGACGGCCGGGATAGTGCAGATCGAGGCGGCGCCGGACATTCTCCAGACCGATGCCCGACCGGCGGCGGCGCGAACCGGCCGTCTCTTCGAGCGTACCGGTGTTGTCGATCTGGATGTGCAGGGCATCGCCCTCAGCGCGGATGTCGATATGGACGTCGAGGCCGTCCTCGCGCCGGCCATACTTGACGGCGTTCTCGACCAGCGGCTGCAGCAGGAAGCTCGCGATGCGCCGACCGCCGGCAGCATGCTCGACATGGATCCGAGTCCGCAGCCGCTCGCCGAAGCGCGCCCGCTGCACGCCGAGATAGGCCGACAGGCCCTCGACCTCGGCGTCGACCGTCACGATGGTCTGGTTGATACCGTCGAGCGAGTTGCGCAGGTAGGTGGTGAGGTTGCGCAGCATGGCGAGGGCGGCGGCCGGATGCTCGGGGATTTCCTCGGCCACGCCGTTCAGCGCGTTGAACAGGAAATGCGGATCGAGCTGCAGGCGCAGCTCCTCGAGCTCCAGGCGCAAGGCCTCGGCCTCGGCACGCACCGCGTGCTGATGCTCGGCCTGCTCGGCCATCTCGGCATGGATCCAGAAATAGCAGAGGCTCCAGCCGGCCAGCGTCAGCGTGTAGTGGATCCACGGCACCACCACGGCCTCGAGAGCCCCCCAGTAGGGCATCTCCCAGTCCAAGGCCCGGCGAAAGGCGAAGACGACGGCGACGACGATGGCCGCCGCGCCGGCCGACAACACGCCGATCAGCGCGATGGAGTGCGGTGTCAGGCGATTGCTCAAGGCTTGCGACGTGTAGACCGTGCGCATGCCTGCCGAGACCACCACCAGGCAGGGCGTGATCAGGAGCGTGACGCTGAGCGCAACGCCGAAGCTGCGGTAGGTCAGCAGTCGATTGACGAGGTCGACGAGGAAGAACAGACCCCAGCCGACGATCTGCGCCCGCCAGAACACCGACAGGCGGCCCGTCCACCAGGCGCCGACCGTTCCGGCAGCCATGCTGAGCACGTTTTCGCGCAAAATCGCGGTTCCGGCTTGCCCCCAAATGACCGTCCAACGGACGGCAGATCGCATGAAAATCCATTTGGCGGCGGCGGGCAAGCCAGCGGTCACAATTAGGCCACCGATTTGCCGACTTGGTTCACCGATTAATCTGCCTGCTTCACCGAGAGTCGGGCCGCGCCCCAATGCCGTCCTGCGATCGACATGACATATCGCCGTGACACGGCGACGCAGCAGCAGGAGCGGGGATGGCGACCATCAACTACACGGTTGGCGACAACTGGGGTTCGGGCTTCGTCGGCAACATCAAGGTGCCAGGCGGCACTTCGGGGCTGCATGGCTGGACCCTGGAGTTCGACGCCGCCTTCGACATATCCAACATCTGGGGAGCGGAGATCGTCTCCCATGTCGGCAACCACTATGTGATCCGCAACGTCGCCTGGAATGCCGACGTGGCGGCAAACAGCCAGGCAAGCTTCGGCTTCGAGGCCAAGGCCGGCTCGGGCGGCACGACCGCCACGGGCTTCACCCTGAACGGCATGACCGACACCCCGACCCCGCCGCCGGTCGTGGTCCCGACCATCTCCATCGACGACGCTTCGATCACCGAAGGCGACAGCGGCACGAGCCAGCTCACCTTCACGGTCAAGCTCTCGCAGGCCGCCACGGGGCCGGTCACGGTCAGCTACTCGACGGCCAATGGCACGGCGACGGCGGGCTCCGACTACAGCGCGCTCACCGGCACCCTCACCTTTGCCGCTGGTGAGACCACCAAGACCATCACCGTGCCGATCACCGGCGACACCACGGTCGAGGCCGACGAAACCTTCACCATCAACCTGGCGAACCCGTCCGGCGGCACCATCGCCGACGGCGCGGCGACCGGCACGATCGTGAACAACGACGTGGCGCCGCCTCCGCCGGCGACCGGCGGCCTGTCGCTCGACTACGACATCGTCAGCAACTGGGGCTCGGGCTTCACCGCCTCGATGGCGGTCGGCGCCGGCAGCGCCGCGCTCAACGGCTGGACCGTCGCGTTCGACGCCTCGTTCAACATCACCAGCATCTGGAACGCCACGATCGTCAGTCACGTCGGCAACCACTATGTGGTGAAGAACGCCGACTGGAACGGCAGCGTCGCCGGCGGCAAGGAGACATCGTTCGGCTTCCAGGCAACGCCGGGCAGCGGCGGCACGGCGGCCGCGGGCTTCACCATCAACGGCACGGCCGTGGGCACCGATCCGGCGCCGTTGCCGACGTTGTCCGTGGCCGACGCCACGGTGGCGGAAGGCAACAGCGGCACGCACGACCTCGCCTTCACGGTGACCCTGTCGGCCGCGGCAACGGGACCGGTGACGGTGGCTTACGCCACCAGCAACGGCACGGCGACGGCGGGCAGCGATTATACGGCGGTCAGCGGCACGCTCACCTTCGCCGCCGGCGAGACCTCCAAGGTCGTGCATGTGCAAGTCGCGGGCGACACAGCCGTCGAAGCCAACGAGACGGTGACGCTGACCCTGTCGTCACCGGGCGGCGCCACCATCGTCGATGGCACGGCCGTTGGCACCATCACCAACGACGACACGGCGCCATTGCCCACCCTGACCGTCGCCGACGCGACAGTCAGCGAAGGCAACAGCGGCACGCGCAACCTCGCCTTCACCGTCTCGCTGTCGGCAGCGGCGACGGGCCCGGTCACCGTGGCCTACGCCACCAGCAATGGCACGGCGACGGCAGGCAGCGATTACACCGCCGCCAGCGGTACGGTCGCCTTCGCGGCCGGCGAGACCTCCAAGGTGGTCAACGTCCAGGTGGCAGGCGACACCGCCGTCGAGGCCAACGAGACCCTGACGCTGACCCTCTCCTCGCCGACCGGTGCCACCATCGTCGACGGCACGGCGGTCGGCACCATCACCAACGACGACACGGCCCCGCCGCCGAGCCTTGCCGTTGCCGACGCCACGGTGACAGAGGGCAACAGTGGCCAGCGCAACCTCGCCTTCACCGTCACGCTGTCGGCGGCGGCGACGGGCCCGGTCACGGTGGCTTATGCGACCAGCAACGGCACGGCGAGCGCGGGCAGCGATTACACCGCCGCCACCGGGACCGTCACCTTCGCCGCCGGCGAGACGTCCAAGGTGATCAACGTCCAGGTGGCAGGCGACACCGCCGTCGAGGCCAACGAAACCTTGACCCTCACCCTGTCGTCACCGAGCGGCGCCACCATCGCGGACGGCACCGCGATCGGCACCATCACCAACGACGACACCGCACCCCTGCCGACCCTTGCCGTCGCCGATGCCACGGTCAGCGAAGGCAACAGCGGCGCCAAGGATCTCGCTTTCACCGTCTCCCTGTCGGCGGCGGCGACAGGCCCCGTCACCGTGGCCTACGCCACCAGCAACGGCACGGCGACGGCGGGCAGCGACTACGCCGCCGCCACCGGAACAGTGACCTTCGCCGCCGGCGAAACCTCCAAGGTGGTGCACATCCAGGTCAGCGGCGACACCGCCGTCGAGGCCAACGAGACCCTGACGCTGACCCTGTCGTCGCCGACCGGCGCCACCATCGCCGACGGCACGGCCACCGGCACCATCACCAACGACGACACGGCGCCGCTGCCGACCGTCAGCATCTCCGACGCCTCGGTCGTCGAAGGCAATCCCGGCCAGAGCAGCGGCGGTGGCGGTGGTGCTGCAGCGGGCTGGTTCAGCACCTCGGGCAACCAGATCGTCGATTCGGCCGGCCATTCGGTGCAGATCGCCGGCGTGAACTGGTTCGGCTTCGAATCCTCGAACCTGGCGCCGCACGGTCTGTGGACGCGCGGCTACAAGGACATGATGGATCAGATGAAGGACCTCGGGTTCAATACGATCCGCCTGCCCTTCTCCAACGACACGATCCACAGCACGGCGACACCCAACGGCATCGACTTCTCCAAGAACCCCGATCTGCAGGGTCTCACGGCCATGCAGATCATGGACAAGATCGTGGACTATGCCGGCGAGATCGGGCTGAAGATCATCCTCGATCATCATCGCAACGATTCCGGCCCCGGCCCCTCGTCCAACGGCCTGTGGTACGACGCCCAGCATCCCGAATCGCAATGGATCTCCGACTGGCAGATGCTGGCGACGCGCTATGCCAACGATCCGACGGTGATCGGCGCGGACCTGCACAACGAGCCCTACAACGGCACCTGGGGCGGCGGCGGGGCGACCGACTGGGCGGCCGCGGCCGAGCGCGCCGGGAACGCCATCGGCTCGGTCAATCCCAACTGGCTGATCTTCGTCGGGGGCGTCGCCAACTATCAGGGCCAACCCTACTGGTGGGGCGGCAACCTGATGGGCGTGCGCGACCGGCCGATCGACCTCAACCTCGACAACAAGCTGGTCTATTCGGCGCACGACTATCCCAACTCGGTGTGGGCCCAGCCATGGTTCCAGGGCAGCGACTTCCCGGCCAACCTGCCGGCCAAGTTCGACCAGATGTGGGGCTACATCTACAAGGAAGGCATCGCCCCCGTTTACATCGGCGAGTTCGGCACCAACCTCACCGATCCCAAGGACGCGCCGTGGCTGGAGGCCATCACCTCCTACCTGGCGGGTGACCTCGACAACAACGGCACGACCGATATCCCGGCCGGGACCACGGGCGTCAGCTAGACCTTCTGGTCGTGGAACCCCAACTCGGGCGACACCGGCGGCATCCTGGCCAACGACTGGCGCACGGTGAACCAGAACAAGATGGCGTACCTGACGCCGATCGAGTTCGACCTCGACACCGACGCGTCGTCCGGCGGCTCGACGGGACCGCACGCGACGTTCGTGGTGACGCTGTCGGCGACGGCGACCGAGACGGTGACGGTCGACTACCACACCGTGACAGGCACGGCGGGCAGCGCCGATTTCACCGGCGCGAGCGGCACGGTGACCTTCGCGCCCGGCGAGACCAGCAAGACCATCACCATCGCCATCTCGCCGGATGTGCTGGTCGAGGGCAACGAGCAGTTCACCGTGGTGCTGGGCAACCCGCATAGCGCCACCATCGCCGACGGCACCGGCGTCGGCACCATCGTCGACGACGACACGGCGCCTCCGCCCGTCGTGCCGACGCTCACCATCAACGACGCCTCGATCACCGAAGGCGACAGCGGCACCAACCAGCTCAGCTTCACCGTGAAGCTGTCACAGGCCGCCAGCGGCCCGGTCACGGTCAACTACTCGACCGCGAACGGCTCGGCGACGGCGGGCAGCGATTACACGGCGGTGACCGGCACCCTCACCTTCGCCGCCGGCGAGACCACCAAGACGATCGTCGTGCCGATCACCGGCGACACCACGGTCGAGAGCAACGAGACCTTCACCGTCAGCCTGGCGGCCGCCTCCGGCGCCACCATCGCCGACGGCTCGGCAGTCGGCACCATCGTCAACAACGACGTGGCGCCACCGTCCACCGGGGACCTCGAGGCCCATCTCACGCTGGCCGATTCCTGGAATAGCGGCTTCAACGCCAATATCGTCGTGCACAACGACGGCAGCTCGATGTCGGGCTGGCAGATCGTGGTCGAGATGCCCAACCAGATCACCGACATCTGGAACGCCCAGATCATCAGCCACGAAGGCAACAGCTACGTCATCGGGCCAGCCTCGTGGAACGGCACGCTGGCGCACGACGGCGAGACCAGCTTCGGCTTCGTGGCGTCGGGCGCCTACAAGGCCTCGGCGGTCCACGTCCACGGCGTCGGCCAGGACGATGTGCCGGACGCGGTTCCCACCGTGCCGACCGCGCTGGTCCCCAGCGCGGTGTCCAGCACCTCGACCGTGCTGAGCTGGGAGGCTTCCAGTGTGCCGGGCGGCGGCTTCGTCACCGGCTACGCGATCTTCGCCGACGACCATCAGATCGGCAGGACGACCAGCACCAGCTACCGCGTCACCGGCCTCACCGCCAACACCGACTATCACTTCTCGGTGGCGGCGATCGATGGAGCGGGATCATCGGAACACGCCGCCGCGATCACGGTGCACACCACGGTGACGCCGCCGCCAGGCGACGACGGCCACATGTTCTCGCCCTATATCGACATGGCAATGGACAACGCCGCCGATCTCGCGGACATTTCTGCGGCGTCGGGCATCACGAATTTCACCCTGGCGTTCGTGCTCGCCTCCAACGAGGGCATCGGCTGGCAGGGCTGGGGCGGCATCGACGACGACACGCTCTACAACGGCACGACCATCCTGGAGCACGTGCAGGACATCCAGGCGGCCGGCGGCAACGTCACCATCTCCTTCGGCGGCGCCGCCGGCACGGAGGCGGCGCTGGCCGCGACCACCGCCTCGCAGCTGCAGGCCGAGTACCAGTCGGTGATCGACCGCTACCATATCGACTCGATCGACTTCGACATCGAGGGTGCGGCCGTGGCCAGCCAGACCTCGCTCGTGCTGCGCGACCACGCGATCGCGGGGCTGCAGGCTGCCAACCCCGACCTGAAGGTCTCGTTCACCCTGCCGGTGCTGCCGACCGGCCTCACCGCCGAGGGCCTGCACGTGCTGCAGCAGGCGATGGCCGACGGTGTGCACGTCGACATGGTCAACATCATGACCATGGATTACGGCACGTCGGTCGACAACAACGGCCAGATGGGGCTTTCGGCCATCCAGGCCTCCGAGGCGACGCAGCAGCAGCTCGCCTCGATCGGCATGAACGCCAAGATCGGCATCACGCCGATGATCGGCGTCAACGACATCGCCTCGGAGGTCTTCAAGCTCTCCGACGCGCAGATGCTGGTCGACTATGCCAAGAACGATCCGGATGTCGCCATGCTGTCGATGTGGTCGGTGGCGCGCGACAACGGCAACTCGGCCGGCGCCAACCACGCGTCGTCCGACAGCAGCGGCATCGCGCAGAACCCGTACCAGTTCGCGAGCATCTTCCACCAGTACGACGTTCTGTAAAGAACGTCATCCCGACCGGAGCGAAGCGGAGTGGAGAGACCTGTTTTGTCGCAGCGCCGACAAGATTAGGTCCCTCGACTACGCCGCCCGCTGGGCGGCTTCGCTCGGGATGACGATGTCTATTGCATCAGCCAGCCCTATCGCATCACCGGCGCGCGCTTCTCAAGTGCCCATGGTGAACAACAGCCAAGTCCCTGCTCCCAGCCAGGACAGCAGTCCGAGCCAGCACAGCGACCAGAAGGCCGCGACGACTCGCTTGCCGTTCCTGTTCCAGTAAGTGTTGGGATAGAAGATCACCATCAGCTCGGCGGCGATCCACAGCGGAAAGAACGCCAGGGTGATCGGGAATTCCCGCCGGATCGACCGACGGATGCCGTCTGAGCGCTCGTAGCCGGCGCGCGACACCGGCGACCAGTCGGTCGAATGGGTCGGGTACGGTTCGGCCTGCGGGGCCGGATCGATGAGGTCCGACCAGCTCAGGCCGTTGGCCCGCAGCATCTCATTCGATTTCCGGATCGCGATCAGGGCTTCCGCGTCCCGGTCGCTTTCGGTCATCCGCAGCAGCCGGATCAGCCGCTCCCTGTCGATCGTCACACTACGCTCCGCATTCTCCGCAACTGTATCATGGCGGTACGCCCACGCGGGACGAACCAACGCACGCAGATTTGTTGCGAAAGTATCAACGGGCGGGACGACCCCTCCTCCGGTGAGGTAATTGCCGAACCGGCCGACTTGCCGCACATTCGTCATCGCATGGAAACTTTCGATTATGTCATCGTCGGCGCGGGATCCGCCGGCAGCGTGCTCGCCGCCCGGCTGAGCGAGGACGAGAACGCCATGGTCTGCGTGCTCGAGGCGGGGCCCTGGGACTGGCACCCCTTCATCCATATCCCAGCCGGCTTCATGTACACCCTGGTCAATCCCAAGGTGAACTGGCTCTACAAGTCCGAGCCCAGCGAATGGACGGGCGGACGGGCCATCGCCGCCCCGCGCGGCAAGACCCTGGGCGGATCGAGCTCGATCAACGGCCATATCTACAATCGCGGCCAGCGGCTCGACTTCGACGGCTGGGCGCAGCGCGGCAACCGCGGCTGGGGCTATGCCGACGTCCTGCCCTACTTCCGGCGCAGCGAGCGGCGGGTCGGCGAGGCCGACGACACCTTCCGCGGCCGCGACGGCAACCTGCCGATCACCGACCTGGACTGGCGTGACCCGATCTGCGAGGCCTTCATCGAGGGCGCCGTGCAGATGGGCATTCCGCGCAACCGCGACTACAACGGAACGATGCAGGCCGGCGTGAGCTACGTGCAGCGCATCATCCAGAACGGCATGCGCAAGAGCGCCGCCCGCGGCTACCTGCATCCGGCGATGAAGCGCCGTAACCTTACGGTCCGCACCAACGCCCATGCGACGGAGATCGTGCTGGAGGGCAAGCGCGCCGTCGGCGTGCGCTACCGCAAGGGCGGCCGCGGCGGCGCCGAGGTTGAGGTGCGGGCGCGACGAGAGCTGATCCTGAGCGGCGGCACGGTGAACTCACCGCAGCTGCTGCAGGTCTCCGGCATCGGCCCGGCACCGCTCTTGAAGTCGCTGGGCATCACCGTGAAGCACGACCTGCCGGGCGTCGGCGAGAACCTGCGCGACCACTACGCGCCGCGCTTCGTCGCCCGGGTCAAGAACGCCGAGACCATCAACGAGAAATCGCACGGGCTCAAGCTGGTGAACGAGGTGCTGAAATACGCCTTCACCCGCAAGGGCATCCTCTCCCTCAATCCGACGCTGATCTACGTGTTCTGGAAGTCCGACGAGCGCGTCGACAATTACGACCTCCAGCTCACCTTCACGCCAGCCTCCTACAAAGAAGGCGTGCAGTCGAAACTCGACGACTTCCCGGGCATGACCATCGCCTCCTGGCAGCAGCGGCCCGACAGCATCGGCTACGTGCGCGCCCGCTCGGCCGATCCGTTCGAGCATCCGGTCATCCAGCCCAACTACCTGGCGGCCGAAAGCGACCGGCAGGTGCTGCTGGCCGGCATGAAGCTCGCCCGCCGCCTGCTCTCGTCTCAGGCGCTCAGCAAGTACTACGATCGCGAGGAATTCCCGGGTCCGCAGGCCCAGTCCGACGACGACCTGCTGACCGCCGCCAAGCAGCGGGGCACCACGACGTTCCATCTCATGGGGACCTGCCGCATGGCGCCGGACAACGATCCGACGGCGGTGGTCGACGACCAGCTGCGGGTGCGCGGCATCGAGGGCCTGCGCGTGGTCGACGCCTCGATCATGCCGACCATGCCGTCGGCCAATCTCAACGCCTCCGTCCTGATGATCGCCGAAAAGGCCGCCGACATGATCCGCGGCAAGCCGCCTCTCGAGGCGGCGCTGTTGAAGGACTGAACGGGTGAGCGACGCCGAGAACGAGCCGGCCCTCGATCTGGTCAGCCGGCTCGTGCCGGCGACGCTCAAGGGATTGCATGCCCTGGAATTCGCCGGCCGGCATGTCTCGCCGACGGCTCTGCCGCAGCTGATCGACGCGATGAGGGGCCGCGACGACGCGGTGAAGGCAGCGCTGGCCGATTCGCGCACACTCACCTGGCCCGACCACCTGCAGCCGGTACGGGCCTGCCTCGAGCCGGCGGCCGAGGCAGTCGCCGAGGGGATCGCCGCCCTGCGCTCGGCGGCCGACGAGCCGCAGCCGATCGTCGCGGCCTATCGTGGCCTGCGCAATTACGCGCGCGCTGCGCAGGCGATCTATCCCCTGGCGGCATTCTTCCGGCCGATCAGTCAGTTCTTCCTGGAACAGGCGGCGCGCGACGATCACGATTTGCTGGCGAAGCTCGCCTCCGTCGATCCGGGGCGCGACAAGGTGGGCGCGATGCACGCCGGCGGGCCGCCGGGCACGCGCGGCGCATTCTCGCTCTACGTTCCGGAGACCTATGACGAAGGCCGCGCCCATCCGTTGGTCGTGGCACTCCATGGCGGCAGCGGCAATGGCGGCGCCTTCCTGTGGAGCTGGGTGCGCGAAGCGCGCACGCGCGGCTTCATCGTGCTGGCGCCGACGGCGATCGGCTCGACCTGGTCATTGATGGATCCCGACACCGATGGGCCCAGCATCGATCGCATGGTCGATCAGGTCGCCGGCGAGTGGAACATCGACACCGGCCGGCAGCTCCTGACCGGCATGAGCGACGGCGGTACGTTCAGTTACGTGCTGGGCGTGCGAGGCGGCTGCCGGTTCACCCATATCGCGCCGGTCGCGGCCGCCTTCCATCCCATGATGCTGACCTTCGCCAGCGAGGACCGCCTGCGCGATCTGCCGATCTATATCGTGCATGGGGTCCAGGATTGGATGTTCCCGGCCGCGCTCGCGCGCCAGGCCGAGCAGACGCTGGGCGCCGCCGGCGCGAAGGTGACCTACCGCGAGATCGCCGACCTGTCGCACACCTATCCGCGCGACGAGAACGGCGCGATGCTGGACTGGTTCATGTCTTAAGGGAGCGCGGGCCTCCTCACGTCATCCTGAGCGTAGCGAAGGATCTCATGCCGATTGCGAGCGGCGATGAGAGATCCTTCGCTACGCTCAGGATGACAGGAGGCCAGAGGCCGGCGGTCCGGAAGACTATGAAGGCGAGCGCTCATCCGTCCGGTTGGTGAAGCGAGCGTTGCCCAGCCCGGTGCCGACGGTGAGCACGCCCCAGCGCCGGACGTCGGTCATGTTCGGGACCTCGCTCAGGCCCTGGACCACCGCGTCGTTGTGCATGACGACCACGGGCTCGTGCCCTTCCAGCCGCGGCAGGCGGTGAGTCAGCTCGTGGGCCAGGTTGAAGCCCTCGCCCTCCCAGTTGCCCGGCAGGTTCTGGCCGCCGCTCATGATCACGCCGCGCTCGTCGATCAGGCCGGGGCAGCCGACGCCGACGAACGGCGCCAGCTTCAGCTTCTCAGCCGTCGCGAGATCAATCAGTTCCTGGGCCATCTTGGCCATGCGCTCCAAGGCCTCCTCGCGCGTCGGCTCGTCGTCGCGGTGGCGCCAGTGAAGCAGCTTCCAGACGGCGGCCTTCGACACGTCGCCCTTCTTCTTCATCTTGAGGTCGACGACGCCGAGACGGAGGTTGGTGCCGCCGATGTCGGCCGCCAGGATGGCATCGTGACCGGCCAGCACCCAGCTCGGCGCAAGCTGCACCGCACCGATCAGGCCGGCCTTGTCGGGATGATTCGAGATCGTCTTGAGCTCGACGGAGATGTTTTCGCCGGCCAGCAGAACGGCGGCGCGGCCCATCGCCAGCTCGCCGATGTGGCTGGCGCTCAACCCGCCGCCGACGACGATGCGCTCGGTACCATGCCAGTCCTTTAGACGCAGGAAGCGACGCACCACGGTGGCAAGCTCGACGGCGAATTCCTCGACCGCGGTATGGACCAGCCCGGCGGCAAGCGGATCGCCGGCAGCCAGAACCTTGTCGAGCTTGGACTTGGAGATCTCACGCGTCGGCGTGTCGCCGAACGGGTCCTCGCCCTGAGCACGCAGCTTGTCGCGCCAGTCCTCGAGGATGTCGCGAAAGGCGCGGCCGCTGGCGCGATCGCCGACGAAACCGTCCTCGTCGCGAAGCTCCTCGTTGTAGGTGTCGACCGTCACCGCCGGCAGCACACGCCCGCCGTGGCTCAGCACCGACGAAGGCGGCACAGGTTCGGTACTGTCTTGCACGATGCCATTGTCAGGAATTGCCCGCCTCCTACCGCGCATCACTGAGCGCGGTCACAGCAGGGCAACGGAACAGCAGGGCCGGGGTTGCCTGCGGGCTAACGGCCGCTCATGACCTTGCGGGCCTGGCGGACCCGCTCGCGGTCGATCGGCGCCGTGCCGAGCTCGGTCCGGCGGGCGGCCATGCGCTCGCCGGTGCCCAAAAGATCGAGATGCGAATGGCGCAACCGCGGGAAGAGGACCTCCTCTTCCTGCTTCATCAGTTGGCCGGCCTGCTCGAACAGCACCGTCACCGTGGAATCGAACGACGGATCGTCGGCCGACATGGCTTCGATCTTCTCGATCAGATCCTGGATGCCGTCGTGCTTGACCGCAGCCTTGCCCAGCAGCTCCTTGTCCTTGCCGGCCAGCACGGCATGGGCGGCGGGATAGAAGACCTCGTGCTTGATTGCCGCATAGCCCTCGAGGGCATGGCAAAGCCGCAGTGCCGCCTTGCCCTTCTCGACCGAGTCGGCGGTCTTGCGCACGCGCTCATATTCGCGGGCAAGCTTGTCGATCTCGTTGTGCTCGGCTGTCAGGAGAACCAGGGCGTCGTGGGCATTTTCCGCCTTGCCGCGCTGGGCGTGCGCGGCCTTCTTGCGCGCAACCGTCATCATTCCCTCCGCTGGCTTCGGACGCCCGGAGTCAACGGAACGTTTGGGGAAAGGTTGCCTCGCCTAGGCCTTTTCCGGCGCCGCCGGCTCGCCCAGGGACAGCATCAGCCGGTTCGCCCAGTTGAAGAACGAGGCGGCATTGATGACGTCGACGATAGACGCCTCGTCCAGCCCGACCTTGCGCAGGGCATCGACATGCTCGGGCCCGAAGGTGATGGGCGTCGAGGTGAGCGCCACGGAAGCGGCGACAATGGCGTTCCAGCGGGCGTCGAGGTCGGTATCCACGCCCTTGTCGAGCAGGCGGTCGACATCCTCGACGCGCTTGGAATAGGTCGCGGCAAAGCGGGCATGCACCGAGGCGCAGTAAATGCAGCCGTTGAAGCGAGACGTGGCGGCGGCGGCGAGCTCGCGTTCGGCGCGCGGCAGGCCCGCCTCGGGATTGTAGAAGATGTCCTTGTCGGTCTTGGTGCGGTGCTCGAGCACTTCGGGATCGCGCACCAGCAGACGGAAATAGGCCGACTTGGCGCGCGCCGCGTCGACCAGCCCCGCCATGTGGCGCGCCGTCAGGTCCTGCTCGGCCATCGGCTCGAGCCAGGGCAGCCAGTCGAGCATGTCGCGCGTGAACACCACGGGCTCGACATGCGGCGGCGTCGATAGGACCTTGTCGGTCATGCGGGCCTCGCTTTCAGGACGCGCAAACCGGCGACGACCCTGATCTGGTAGGAGAGGAAGGCGACGAGCTGGGAGATCACCACGATGCCCGTGGTCGACCAGCCGGCATCGACCAGCGCCTGCAGATAGGCCGGCGCTGAATCGCGCGGATGGAACACCAGCATGTGCGTGTGCTCGAATGCGGCGGCCAGACGCGCGCCGAGCGCGCTCTTCTCGGCAGCGCCGATCTTGAACACGGGACCCGCCTGATCTTCAGCGCTGAGCGGCCCCTTGGGATAGTGGCCGTACGGCCCCTGCCCCTTCGCTGCCTTCACGGCAGCGGCGATCGCATCCTTCCAGGCAGCCGGCGCGCCGGCTTCAGCCAGCGCTGTGCCATAGAAGGTCTCCATCTCGGGCCGGCCATGCAGGCCCGCGACGAAGCAGGCGATGGCGATGCGCTCGACCTTGCTGGCGTCGGCTTCGCTGAGCGGCTTGAACAGCGAATCGTAGCTCGCCTGGGCGTGCGTGCGCGCCTGCAGGCGCCCATTGCGGATCGCGTCGAGCGGCGATCCCGGCGCAATGCCGGCCAGCGTGTCGATGACGTCTGACATTGTTTCCCTTCTAGGCCACGCGCCGTTCGGCGGCCGCCTTATCGCTGCGCACCCAGCCGAGGGCCGGCGCCACCTGCTCGGCCATCAATTCGATGGAGCGCAGGATGAACGGATGCGGCGGGTCGATGGAGTGGACCTGCATGGTGAGATCGGTGGCGCGCCTCAACGTGTCGTCGGCCTGCAGCGAGGCGACCACCTGCTCGGGCGTGCCGAGGTGCACGTCGAAGGCTGCCACAAGGTCGCCAACCAGGCTGCCCGACGACAGGTTGCCCGTCGCGGCGAGCCGGTGGCGCATCCGGGTCGCCCCGATCTCGGCCAGGCGCATCGCTTCCTTGGCATCGTCGGCAATGAACACCGTGCGCGAGGCGAGGATGCGCGGCTCGCGCCCCTTGGGCAGCGCCTCGAGATAGGCGTCGATCATGGGGTTCTGGATGTCCGACAGCAGCGCCTTGGGCGCGTCGGGCGAGCGCGGCTGGGTGCGCGACAGCATCAGGCCGTCGCCGGCGAGGCCGGCGCGGCGCGCGCCCTCGACGCTGAAGGTCGCCTGCCAGATGCGATCGACCAAGGTCGGGCTCGCGGGATAAAGCTTGTCTCCACCCGGCAGCGTGCCACCGCCCCAGGCGGTGCGCATCAGCTCGAGATTGCCGTTCATCAGCTTGTGGCGATCGTTGGCATCGAGCCCGAAGGCGGTGAAGGCCGTCAGGTTGCCGCCCGGCCCAACGCCCACTTCGAGGCGGCCGCCCGACAAGAGATCGGTGACGGCGGCATCCTCGGCGACACGCACCGGCAGCTCCAGCGGCAGGGTGACGATGCCGGTGCCCAGCCGAATGCGCGAGGTCTGCACCGCCGCCTGCGCCAGGAACACGAACGGCGCCGGCAGGCCACCCTCGCCCTCATGGAAATGATGCTGGGCGATCCAGGCCGAATCGAAGCCGCAGTGCTCGGCGTGCCTGATCTGTTCGGTTGCCAGCCGATAGCGCTCGGCGGCGCTGGCCTGGTCGAGCAGACGGGTGAAAAAGCCCAGCTTCTTGGGCGTCGTCGTGGTCATCAGGTCAACCTTGTAGGGAGATCGCGGGCGATGCAAGGACCGGCATGGTGCGGCCCGGAATGGCATCGATCAGCTCGCGGGTATAGTCGCTATCCGGTCGCACGAAGACCTTGTCGATCGGCCCGCCATCGACCTGGCGGCCCTTGTGCATCACCGAGACGGTGTCGGAGATCTGCTGCACCACGGCGAGATCGTGCGACACGAACAGGTAGGTCAGTCCCAGCGCCTTCTGCAATTCGTCCAGCAGCGCCAGGATCTGCGCCTGCACCGTGACATCGAGGGCCGAAACCGCCTCGTCCAGCACCAGCACGCGCGGGTCGAGCACCAGGGCGCGGGCGATCGCGACGCGCTGCCGCTGGCCGCCCGACAGGGCGCGCGGGTGGCGGTCCAGGAAGGACTCCGGCAGGCCGACGCGGCGCATCATGTCGCGCACCTTGCGCGCGCGGTCGGCGGCGGCGATCGGCTCGAAGTTCAACAGCGGTTCCTCGATGATCTTCTGCACCGTCTGCTTGGGGTCGAGCGAGCCGTAGGGGTTCTGGTAGACGAGCTGGATATGCTTGCGGAAACGCCGCAGCGCCTCGCCCTTCAACGTGGTGAGGTCGACGCCGTCGATCACGATGCGCCCGGCGGTCGGCTTCAGGAAGCCGACGACGCTGCGCACCGCCGTGGTCTTGCCTGATCCCGACTCGCCCACGATGGCGTGCGTGGTGCCACGCCGCACCTTGAACGATACGCCGTCGAGCGCGCGGAAGGGCGCGCCGCCGGCGACCGGGAAATCCTGCGTCAGTCCTTGGACTTCGATGGCGAAATCCACGGCCGAAGGCGTCGGCCGCTCGGGGCGCGCCTTGGCGAGCGACGGCGCATCCGACAGCAGGCGGCGCGTGTAGGCGCTGCGCGGCGAGGCCAGCACCTCCTTCACAGGCCCCTGCTCCTGGATACGGCCACCCTGCAGCACCACCAGCCGGTCGGCGCGGTCGGCGGCGACGCCGAGATCGTGCGTCACCAGCAGCACGGCGGTGCCGTTCTCGCGCCGGAGCTCGTCGATCAGGTCGAGGATTCGGCGCTGCACCGTGACGTCGAGGGCGCTGGTCGGCTCGTCAGCCACGATCAGCGCCGGATTGAGGGCGACGGCGATGGCGATCAGCACGCGCTGCTTCATGCCGCCGGACAGTTCGTGCGGATACTGCTTGGCGCGCATCTCGGCCGGCGTCAGGCCGACGCGGGTCAGGAGATCGAGCACGCGTGCCTCGATGGTCTTGCGATCGCCGCGCTTGTGGATCTGCATCACCTCGGCGAGCTGCGCGCCGATGGTGCGTACCGGATTGAGCGAGCTGCCGGGATCCTGCGGGATCAGGCTCACCACCGACCCGCGGATGGCGTCGAACCGCTTCTGCGACCACCGCGAGACGTCGGTGCCATTGAGGCGAATGGCACCGCGCTCGACCCGGCCGTTGGCCGCCAGCAGGCCCAGCACGGCCTGCGCCGTCGTGGTCTTGCCCGAGCCCGATTCGCCCACCAGGGCCACGACCTCGCCCGGCTCGACCTTGAAGGAGACGCCATGAACGACGCGTTGCTCGTGGTCGCCCGTCTTGTAGGCGATGGCGAGATCGTCGATGTCGAGTAACGAGGTCATGGCGAGGAGGTCATGGCGCGGTCTTCTGGATGGCCTTGCTGATGCGGTCGGCTGACAGCACCACCAGGACGACGACGAAGCCCGGCGCCGCGGTGAGCCACCAGGCGCGCGAGAGGTAGTTACGGCCCTCGGCGATCAGCAGGCCCCATTCCGGCGTCGGCGGCGGCGCGCCGTAGCCCAGGAAGCCCAAGGTCGAGATCGACAGGATGGCCGAGCCGAACTGCAGGGCGGCGAGCGCGATCACCGAGGTCAGCGAATTGGGCAGGATGTGCCGGAAAAGCACCGAGCGGAACGTGCCGCCGCTGCCGAACGCCGCCTCGACATACTCGCTACGGCGCACGCGCATCACTTCGGATCGCGCCAACCGCGCAAAACGCGCGACCGCGACGGCGCCGACGGCGATCGCCACGTTGATGGTGCCGAAGCCCAGCAGCACGATGATGCTGAGCGACAGCAGCAGCGAGGGCACGGCCAGCAGCGAATCGACCAGGCGCATGATGACGGCGTCGGCCCAGCCGTCGCGCGAGCCCGCGACCAGGCCGAGCAAGGTGCCGATCAGCAGGCCGACCGTGACGGCGACGAACGCGCCAGCCAGCGAATAGCGCGCGCCATAGACGATGCGGGCATAGACGTCGCGGCCGAGCCCGTCCGTGCCCAGCACATGCTCGGCGCTGGGCGCCTGCAGCTGCTCGCCGGGCACGCCCTCGGTGCCGCTGTAGCCGGTGAAGAGCTGCGGCAGCGCCGCCCACAGGAGAACGATCGCCACGACCGCCCAGGCCAGCGCGAGGCTCGGCGAAAGGCGCTTCAAGCGTCGCGGCCAGGAGAGGCGTGCTCCCGCTCCGGCGTCGACGCCGGCGAGGTCGGTATCGCTGCTCATGTCGCCGCCACCTTGCGGCCGAGCCTGGGATCGAGCACCGGATAGAGCAGGTCGACGATCAGGTTGATGGTGACGAACGCCACCGCCGAGATCACCACGATGGCCTGTAGCACCGCCGTGTCATGGTTGCCGACCGCCTGGTAGGTCAGGCCACCGAGACCGCTCAGCCCATAAACCGCCTCGGTGACGACGGCGCCGGCCAGCAGCTCGCCGAACAGGACGCCCGCGATGGTGAGTGTCGGCAGCACGGCGTTACGCGCGACGTGCTTCCACAGTACCCAGCTGCGCGAGGCGCCCTTGGAGCGGGCGACGGCGACGAACGGCTGGGTCAGCACCTCGTCGATGTTGCGCATCAGGATCTGCGCCAGCGGGGCTGAGATCGGGATGGCGAGCGTCGCCACCGGCAGGATCAGCTTCTCGACCGGGCCCGGGCTGATCACCGACACCAGGCCGAGCTGGAAGGAGAAGACCTGGATCAGCATGATGCCGAGCCAGAACACCGGCACCGAGATGAACAGCGAGGGTAGCGACTGCAGGCCGGCGCGCAGCCAGCCCATACCCGTGAGGTTCGACAGTGCCGCCAGCACGATGGTGAGGACGACGGCGGCGACGAAGGCGAGCGATGCCAGCAGCAGCGTCGGCGGCAGGTTGGTGGCAAGTTGCTGGCTCACCGGCACGCCGGCCTGGATGGAATAGCCGAAGTTGCCGGTGAGGAAGTTGCCGACCGTTGTCAGGTAGCGCTGCCACAGCGGCAGGTCGGCGCCATACGAGGCCCGGATCTCGGCGATCTGCGCTGGCGTGAGCGCCATCTCCGGGCTCATGAACTTGATCATGATGGCGTCGCCCGGCAGGACCTGCAGCAGCAGGAACGCCGCGGTGAACGTGATAGCCAGCACCACGAGGGCCTGGCCGACACGTCCGAGCAGATAGCGCGTCATCTCGTTATTTCTGCGCCAGCCACGCCGCGTAGAAGCTCGGCCGGCCGACCGCCTCGAAGGTGAAATCCTTCAGGCGCGGCGAGGCGGCGAAGGCCTGCGGCTCCTCGAAGATCGGGATCGTATAGGCCTGGTCGATCACGTAATTCTGCACCTCGCCGACCAGCGCCATGCGCTTGGCCTGGTCGGTCTCGGCGGCGATCGCCTCCAGAAGCCCGTTCAGCTTGTCGTCGACGAAGGTCTGCACCCGCGGCGCCAGCGGGCTCTTCTGCAGGAGCACGTTGCGCGTCGTCGGATAGTACTGGCTGCGGATCACGTCGGGATCAGCGCGTCCGACCATCGCCGGCGAGACCGGCGTCTTGGCCGGATCGAGGTTGTCGACGACACGGCTGCCGGCATCGCCCGCCAGCACGATCAGCTTCACGCCGAGCTTGCCCCATTGCTGGGCGACGAGCTGCAGCGTCTCCTTGTTCTGTGGCTGCGGCAGCGATTCGTAGGCCGTCAGCACCATCTCCTTGCCGTCCTTCTGGCGCAGGCCCTTGGGGCCCACCGTCCAGCCGGCCTCGTCGAGCAGCTTGGCCGCCTTCGCGGGATCGTAGGTGAGCTTGGGCGACAGATCGACATAGCCCTGCGCCGTCGAGGCGATGATCGACTTGGCCTGCGGATAGTTCGCCGAGAACAGCGTCGACACGATCTCCTTGGCGTTGGTGCCATGCAGCAGCGCCTGGCGGACCTTGAGGTCGGCGACCAGCGGATTGTCGGGACGGAACACCACGCTATTGTTCACGCCGCGGGTCGGCGCGGCATAGATCAGGTAGTTCTTCGACAGGACCTGTTTCTCGTCATAGGCCTGGACCTGGCGGATGACCTGGGCCTGGCCGGCCAGCAGCGCGCCGATGCGCACGCTGTCCTCGGGTGTGACGACGTACTTGATGGAGTCGAGATTGGCGCGGCCCTGGTGGGCGAGCTTCTTCGGGCCCCAGGCGTAGTCCTTGCGCGCCGTCATGGTGAGCTCGCGGCCGAGCGTCTCGCTGGTCACCACGAACGGGCCCGAGCCAACGATCTTGGTGGCATCGCCCAGCGCGTCGAAAGGCAGCGCCAAGGTCTTGAGCGACACCAGGCCCGAGCCGATCACCGACGTGCCCTGCAGGAAGCCGACCGACGGCTTGGTGAAGGTGAACTTCACCGTCAGCGGATCGATCACTTCGCTCGCCTTGTAGTTGGTGATCACCTCCGAGACGGGATGCTTCAGCTCCTTGTTGCCGAGACCGTAGATGTCGAAGTTCTTGGCCACCGCCGCAGCATCGAGCGGCGTGCCGTCGGAGAAGGTCACTCCCGGGCGGATCTTGAAGACGTACTCGGTGGCGTCGGCGTTGACCGTCCAGCTCTCGGCGATCCACGGCTCAATCTCGAGCGTCTTGGGATTCTGGTAGGTGAGCTTGTCGGTGATCTGGTTGAGCACGCCGCCGTTGGGATAGAAGCCGCCGGCCGGCGGATAGAGATTGGTATGCGCCTGCTGCTCCAGATAGATCAGCGTGCCGCCCCTCACGGGAGCCTGCGCCAACGCCACGCCGACGGGAAGCGACATCGCCAATAGGGCGAGCTTCACAACTCTGGTCAGAGACACGACCGTTCCTTTCGAAATCGATACCACCGCCATGCAGAATCCAGGCCGAACCCGTCCTGCAGGGGCGAGATAGATGGGATGTCGCAGGAAGGCGGTCAAAGGCAGCGATTTCCGGCGCTATTCGCCGGCGAGGGAGTTTCATCTCCTCCTGACCGTGAAATCAGGAATTCGTGGTCGATGCCCTGAGCAGCCAGCCGTCCGGCGTCTTGAGACGGTCGAAGCGGACGGAGAACACTTCGTCGATGCGCCGATCTTCGATCAGGCTTTTGGCCGGCCCGTCAGCCACGACCTTGCCGCGATCGATCACGACCACGCGCTCGAAGAAGGTGAAGGCAAGATCGAGATCGTGCACGACGACGACCGACAGCCGATCAGGACGGCGCGTCAGGGCGCGGATCACGTCGAGACGATGGCGGATGTCGAGGCTGGCTGCCGGCTCGTCGGCCAGCAGCACCGGCGGATCGACCACCAGCACGGCGGCCAGCAGCACGCGCGCCCGCTCGCCGCCCGACAAGGTCGACCAGCGACGCCGGCCGAGCGCGGTGAGCTCGAACTTTTCAGTCGCCGCTTCGATCGCGCCGGCAGCCAGCCGGTCGCTGCGGTCGGCGCCCAGCCGCACCAGCTCGGCGACGCTGAGGTCCCAGTGCGGCTCGAAGTACTGCGGCAGGTAGCCGATCGTGCTGGCGCGCTGGGCGTTGCTGAGGGAGGCGAGATCGCGATCGCCGACCCGGACCGTGCCCGCGCTGGGCTTGTCGATGCCGGTCAGCACCTTCAAGAGCGTCGACTTGCCCGCGCCATTGGGGCCGATGATGGCAACCGACCCGGTCGGTCCGAGCGACAGCGACAGGCCGTCGAGCAGCGTCGCGCCGTTCCGCCTGACTAAAAGGTTGTTGGCCGCGATGCCGGTCATGCGCGCAGCCTGCGGGCCAGCAGAAGAATGAAGAACGGCCCGCCGGCCACCGCCGTCACCAGGCCGAGCGGGATCTCGGCGGGCGGCAGGGCCGAGCGCGCGATGGCGTCCGCCACGGTGACGACGATGGCGCCGACCAGTGCCGACGCCGGCAGCAAGGGCCGATGCAACGGCCCGACCAGCCAGCGCGCGATGTGCGGCGAGGCAAGGCCCACGAAAGCGACCAACCCGCCGAAGGCCACGGCGGCAGCGACGACGACCGAGCCTGCCAGCACGGCGAACGCGATGAAGCGATTGACGTTGAGGCCAAAGGCAATGGCCATGGTCTCGCCCAGGCCCAGCACGTCGAGGCGCTTTGCCAGCATCAGGGTCAGCGCCAGGCAGGCGACCGAGATCGCCGCCAGCAGGCCGAGGATCGGCCAGGTCGGCGTCTGCACGCCACCCAGCACCCAGCTCAGCACGATCTGCAGGCTCACCGTCTCATCGGACAGCGCCAGCATCAGGAAGGAACGCAAGGCGCCCAGCACCGCGGCCACGGCGACGCCGGCTAAAAGCATGCCGGCGGCATCGACGGCGCCGGCGACGCGCGAGATGCCGATCACCAGCATGGTGGCGGCCCAGGCGCCGGCGAAGGCGAGCACCGGCAGCACGAGCGACTGCGGCGCGGCGAGCGGCACCAGCAGCGCCACCGTGGCGCCGAGCGCGGCGCCGCCGGCCGATCCCAGCAGGTACGGCTCGGCCAATGGATTGCGGAACACGCCCTGGAAGACCGTGCCGCCCAGGCCCAGCAAGGCGCCGACGAAGGCGGCTGCCAGCACGCGCGGCAGGCGCCAGTCGATCAGGAGCCGGCTGCGCAGGTCGGTGTCGCCGGCCAGCGCGCGCAAGAGATCGGCCGGGCTCATCCAGTCGTGACCGGCCGCAGCGCCGATGACGATGGACAAAAGCAGCGCCAGGACGAGAAGCAGCCACACCCTCATTGCGTGGCCGTCGGCGGATGGAAGATGTTCGCCAGCCGCTCGATTCCGTCGATGGTGCGCGGGCCGGGGATCAGGAGCTCGGCGCGGTTGACGGCATGGACACGGCCGCTCCGCACGGCGCGCATCTCGGACCAGCCGGGCCGGCCGATCAGTTCCTTCATGTCCTTCTCGTTGCCGGCGAACAGCAGCAGGTCGGGATCGGCCTTGAAGACGGCTTCTGGCGAGACCTGGGCGATGGCGCCGGCATCGAAGGCGAGGTCGCCGCCCGCACGCACGATGGCGTCGCCGGTGTAGGTGCCCGGCCGCGTCACCAGCAGCAGGCCGTTGCCCAGCCGGCCCGTGATCACGATCACGCTGGGCTTCTTCCGGCCGGCAACACGCTGCTCGACCTTGTCGAGGCGGGCCTGCAGGCTTTTCGCCAACTGCTCGCCGCGCTCGGGCACGCCGGTCAGGCGGCCCAGCAGGCGGATGTTCGACAGGATCTCCGCCACGTCCCGCTGCAGCAGCACGACGATGGGAATGCCCAGCCGCTGCATGGGATCGACGAGCTGATTGGCGGCCTGGCGCGAGGGCGTGACGACGACCAGGTCAGGCCGCTGCGCTACGACCTCGTCGACGGAGAAGCCCAGCCGACCGCCGACCAGCGGCTTCTTCAGCACCTCCGGCGGATAGCGTGTGTAGGCCTCGATGCCGACGATGCGATCGGGCAGGCCCAGCGCCGCCACCATCTCCGTGTTCGACGCGAAGATGGTGACGATGCGCTGCGGCGGCTCGGGCACGGTGACGCTGCGATCGAAGGCGTCGCGCACCGTGACGGGCTCGGCCCGCAACGGCGCGGCGAGCGCCAGCATGGCGAGGAAGGCGAGCGTCCTGATCAAAACCTGAACTGGAAGCCGGCAATGACTTCCCGCCCCGGCATGGAGTTGCCGCAGGCGCCGTTCTGGTTCGCTTGGAAGGCGGTGCACGGCATGGCGTCCTGGGCGATGAAGATCGGATGGTTGTTCACGTCGAAGATGTTGTTGACCGCCGCGAACAGCTTCAGGTCCTTGATCACTTCGAGCTCGAAGCGCGAGTTCCACACCCAGAACGCTCCCTTCTCGTAGACGCTCACCGTGCGGTTCTGCCCGGGGAAGAACACCGGCGAAAGGCTCTCCTCGGTGTTGTACCACATCGGCCCGCGCAGGATGCCGAGCAGCTGGAAACTCCAGGGGTACTGCGTGCCCACCTGGCCGAAGAGCGTACCGATCGACGCGCCGTACTTGTTGATGCGCAGCGCCAGGTCGGTGCCTGACAGCGGATTGGCGCCATAGTCGGTCATCTTCCAATTGTAGTAGCCGTTGCCGAACACGTTCCAGAACAGGCCCTCGACGGCCGGCCGCCAGCTGAACGACTGGAACAGGTCGGCCTGCAGCTGGAACTCGATGCCCTGGACCACGAGGTTGGCCGGGCTGTTGGTCTGGATCTGCACGACGCGGCCGCCAGTCGAGGAAACGGTGAACGGTGTGATGCGGTTGGAGATGGTGTTCTGGAACACGACCGTGTCGAAGCGGCCGCCCTTCCACGTTGCCGTGGCGCCGACCTCCCATTGCTGGCTGGTCTCCGGCCCCAGCCCGGGACTGCCGAAGATCGTCGTGCCGATCGGCGTGGTCGTGAAGTTGGCGCCGATCTCGGTGGCGGTCGGCGCGCGAAAGCCGCTCGAGGCGCCGGCGCGTCCCGCCAGCCAGTCGGTGAAGGCGTAGGTCAGGCCAGCCGAATAGGTCGTCGCCTGGTAGGGATTCGTGCCGGTGACCAGGGTCGGGGCAAAGGGCGTCCAGTCGAGCGCCGTGGTGCCCCAGGTCTGGCGCACGCCGCCGCGCACGATCAGCTTGTCGTCGAAGAAGCTCTGCGAATCCTCGAGGTAGACGGCAAAGACGTTGTCGGTCTGGTTGTTGTCCTGCGGCGAGAGGTTGGTCACGGCCGAGCCGCCGGCGCGATAGCGATCCGAGCGCAGCCAGCTGCGCTCCCAATCCAGGCCGAAGAGAAGCTCGTTGCCGGAGAAAAGCTTGTAGCGCGGCTGGAAGCGCGTGCCGAGGATGTCGAGCTGCCGGCGGTTGTGGTCCATCGTGGTACGCGCAGCGGGCGCATTGAGCGCGCTGAGCGGCGAGGGATTGTTCAGATCATCGACGTCGGTGACGAAGTAGGCCTGGAAGTAGAAATTGCCCTGTCCATCGCGCGTCTTGGCAAGGTAGCTCGTGTCGAACGAGTAATTGTAGCGCGTGTCGAAGGCGAACAGGTTGGCGCTCGAGCCGCGGAAGCCGGCATTGTAGATGCCGTCCGATCGCACCGTGCCCTCGACGCGGCTGCCCTCGTCGATCTGATAGCCGAAGGCGCCAGTGGCGCCGTATCGCGTCCACGCCGTGTTGAGCTCCGGCGCACCGCCCGAGATGGCGTAGTTGTCGCGCGTACTGGCGGCGCCGCCGATGTACCAGTCGAAGCCCTTGTAGAGACCGCCGCTCGCGGCCTTCGCCTCGAGCAGGTTCCATGAGCCCGCATCGGCCTGCACGACGTTGCCCGGCGCCGTGAGGCCGGTCTTCAGGATGATGTTGATGACGCCGCCCATGTTCTGGCTGCCGTAGATCACCGAGCTCGGGCCGCGCACGATCTCGATGCGCTCGATGTCGGCGGTCGACAGCTTGGAGACGTTGGCGGTGCCGGCGCGGTGGCCGTTGAGCAGCACCAACACCTGGCTCTTGAAGTCGCGACCCTGGCCCTCGGTCGAGGCGCCGCGGATGTTGATCGAGGTCTGGCCGGGCGTCCATTCGCTCATGAAGCCGACGGCGTTCTCGTTCAGCAGCTCGGTGACCGAACGGGCGGTCGACTTGGCGATACGGTCCTGGTGGATGACCTGCACCGTGCCGACCAGACGGCTGATCGGCTCGGGCCGGCCGGTCGCGGTGATGAAGCCTTCGGGCAGGAAATATTGCTGCTGGCCAGGCTGGTCCATCGGCTTCAGCTGTGGCGGCTGTTGCGGTTGCTGCTGGCCTTGCTGCTGGCCTTGGGCCAGCACGGTCGATGGCAGGATCACGCTGGCGAGCGCCAGCACGGCACGCTTGTTCATTATTGTCCCCACACAAGAACGGCAGATCTTCTCGGGATATCGAGGCGATGACCCGCCTCCTGGCGCTTCGCCTGCCGGGCGAGATGCGCCGTCAACTGCTCGCGACGTCCGTCCGACGGGCCCCACCCGAGACGATCGGCGAGATAAGCGGAAAGCTCATTTAGATCGGGCACGATGCCCGTGAAGGTCCAATCCGCGAATGGGATATGTGCCGGTCGCGACGCCAACGAGAGGCCGCGCATTACGATATCGATGCCCGGCGTCTCGTCTTCGCGATGCCATTCGCGCAGCAGGCAGCCTGCAAAACACAGTCCCTTCGGACCGGCATGTGCCGGCACGACCCAGACGACGGTGCGCGCCCAGGCACGGCAGCGCGCGAGAAAGGCTTCCGGCTGATCGAAGAAGGCCGGCATAGTCGCAGCCAGCACCGTATCGTGGCGAATGGCGACCTCTGCCTGCTCCCAAGCGGCAGCGATGACGTGCGGTGGATGAGCGAGCTTCACCAGGCGCGCCCGCATGGTCGGCGAGGGTTCGATGGCGGTCCATGATCGGGCCGCATCGTGGATCGCCATGCCGAGCTGGCCGCCGCCCGCGCCGACATCGAGCAGATGCCCGACCTCGGGCACCGCCTGCCGGATCAAGGGCGCCAACGCCGCGACGTAGTCCGACGTATCGATGGCCGAGGCATAGAGCTCGAGCGGATCGATATCGCGCTGGGCAGGATGATTGAGAAGAACCGACAAGACAGACCCGCGGCAGACGTCACCCGTCACCGCGAACCTGTAGCCGACCCACGCCATGCCGCTTGCCACGGCCGGCCCGGGTCAGTTTCTACACCAGGACACCCCGCCCAATGCGTTCGCGCGTGACCGCTGCTGGTGGCAGGTCTCCTGGCTTGCGGGTCGTCGCTTTCGACCGCCTTCCCAGGTGCCTTTCGGCGCCCAGTGGCATTTCGGTCGCAAGCTCGCCGCTCACAGTTGCGGGGGCAGCCGCGGGGTTATGTGCAGACACATGCACCGCGTTCCCTTTTGATCCCTTGCGGGAACCACCGCAGCCAAACTGGCAGCCGATGTGAAAAGCGTCAAGCCTCAGCGTGTGAACACGACGTCCTTGAGGTCGGTGCGCTGTTCCCAGTGATGCCTCTCCAGCTCGGGATCGAGATGCTCCTCGGCGGGAAGCCCGAGGCAGAGATAGGCGACCAGGCTCCAGTTCTTCGGGACATCGAGAGCCTTGGTAACCGCAGCAGGATCGAGGATCGACACCCAGCCCATGCCGATGCCGTCAGCACGCGCCGCCAGCCACAGGGTCTGGATCGCAGCAACGACGGAATAGTGCAGCGTCTCGGGCATGGTCTGCTGGCCAAGCCCACTGCCGGTGTGGGTACCGTCGTCAGAGAGCACCGCGAGGTGAACCGGCGCCTCCTTGAGACCTTCGAGCTTGAGACTGGCATAAGTCTCCTGCTTCTCGCCGGAGTAGCCCGCCAAGGCGCGCTCGTTGGCGCCCGTGAAGCTCTTGATGACGGCGGTGCGGCGCTCTGGCGATTCGATGTGCACGAAGCGCCAGGGCTGGCTCAAGCCCACCGACGGCGCGTGGGTGGCGATCTCGATCAGCGCGTCGATGCGCTCGCGCGGCACGGGGTCGCGGCGAAAGCGCCGGACATCGCGCCGCCACAGCACGAGCTCGCGGAACTGCGCGCGAAAGGCGGGATCGAACGACGGTTTCATGTCTTTAATCCATCAATGGCATGGAAGAACGTGCCACTTACCGAGCCGTTGCGAGCGCCGGCCTCCGGAACGACCGCGCCGGTCGCATCGCGGCAATCGACCAGCGGCTCGTCACCGACCTTCAGCACGCTGGCATAGTGGAATTCGTGGCCCATGACGGTCTCGCCGGCCGGTCCCAGCGGGCCGTCGGCCAAAAGCCGCGCGCGGCGATAACCGATGTGCAGCCTGCGCTTGGCGAACGAGGTCTCGACTTGCAGCAGCCCGGTCATGGAATGCCGATGCCCGTCGGCATCCTCGATCCCCTGCCCCAGCACCATGTAGCCACCGCACTCACCGTGGATCGGCACCGACCGCGCCGCGAGCACATGCAGCCCATCCTGGAAGCGCCGCGCCGCTGCCAGCATGCCGCCATGCAGCTCGGGATAGCCGCCGGGCAGCCAGACGACGTCGGCGCTCGTGTCCGGCGCTTCGTCGCCGAGCGGCGAGAAAGGCAGGATCTCCGCGCCGGCCGAGCGCCAACCCTCGAGCAGATGCGGATACATGAAGGAGAACGCGCGATCGCGCGCGACAGCGATGCGCTGGCCCGGCGGTCGTCGTGACGAACCGCCGGCCATCGGCTTCGCGGGCGCCGCCGCACGCCGAACGGCTGAAAGATCGACGGCACTCGCGATGGCGTCACCCAATGCATCGAGCCGTTGGTCGATATCGTCCGTCTCATTGGCCTGGACTAGACCGAGATGACGCTCGGGCAACTCGAACCGCGCATCATGGCCAAGCGCGCCGAACACTTTCAGCCCCACACGCTCGAAGCCCGGCGTGATCAGGGCGAGATGGCGTGGGCTTGCGACGCGATTGAGGATCACGCCGGCAACGGCGACATCGTCGCGATAATGCGCCAGACCCGCGGCGACGGCGGCCGCCGTCTCGGTCTGGCCTGCGACATCGAGCACCAGCAGCACCGGCCAGCCGAGCAAGGCGGCAAGATCGGCCGTGGCACCGCGCGCGATCTGGCCGGGCGCCGCGACGCCGTCGAACAGGCCCATCACCCCTTCGGCGATAGCGATGTCGGCGGTGTGGCGCGCCAAAAGATCGCCGAGCGTTGTCGGCGCCATCGCCCAGGTGTCGAGGTTGAAGCTCGGCCGGCCCGTCGCCACGGCGTGGAACGCGGGATCGATATAGTCGGGCCCGCACTTGTAGGCCTGCACGGCCAAGCCTTGCCGGCGCAGCGCGCACATCAGGCCGATCGTCACCGTGGTCTTGCCGGCGCCGGAATGCGGCGCTGCGACGATCAACCCTTGTGTCATCGCCAGCGGACCATCGAGCCCAGCAGATGACGACGCAGTCCCGCCGTGGCGCCAATGACGACGATCGACGGCGAGCCGATGCCGTGACGCGCCGCGTCGTCCACAAGATTGCCCAGCGTGCTGTCGACCACCCTCTCCTGGTCGGTAGCCGCCGACTGGATCAGCGCGGCCGGCGTATCGGATGACAAGCCGCCCAGCTGCAGCGACGCGGTGATCTCCGCGAGCTGCGACATCGGCATGTAGAGCACGATCGGCTGGCCGAGCTTGGCCAGCGCGGCCCAATCGGCCGCCGATCCGCCGTCTTCCGCGCGATGGCCGGCGGCAAGCACGACGGCATGGTTGGTGTCGCGCGAGGTCGCGGGGATGCCGGCCAACGCCGCGCCGGCCAGGCCGGCCGTCAGGCCGGGGATGATGCGAAAGCGGATGCCGGCCTCGGTCAGCGCCGAGGCCTCGTCCCAGCCGCGGCCGAACACGAAGGGATCGCCGCCCTTCAGTCGCAGCACGCGCCGACCAGCACGGGCGCGCTCGATCAGCACGTCGTTGATGTCGCCCTGCTGCGACGAGGGCCGGCCGCCGCGCTTGCCGGCGGAGATCAGCTCGGCGCCGTCGCGGCGAAGGTCGAGCACGCGGCGATCGACCAGCGCGTCATAGACGATATCGTCGGCCTGGCCGATGGCGTGCAACGCCAGCACCGTGAGCAGGCGCGGATCGCCAGGCCCCGCGCCCGCCAGCCAGACCTCGCCGGCCGGGAAGTCGGGCATCGGCGGAAAACTCTTAGGGATCACGTGCCGCGGCCCCGGAAGCGTCGTTGATAGGAAGCGTCGTAGAGGGCGCTGTCGCGGAAGTCATGGGCCTGCAGCACCTTGCCGACCAGGATCAGCGCCGTGCGCTCGATGGGAGTCTTGGCAACTTCGTCCGCGAGCGTGCCCAAGGTGGCGCGGATCACGCGCTCCTCGGGCCAGCTCGCGCGATAGACCACGGCGGCCGGGCAGTCGGCGCCATAGTGCGGCAGCAACGTCGCCACGACCTTGTCGATGGTGTGGATCGAGAGATGGATGGCAAGCGTGGCGCCCGTCGCGGCAAAGGTCTCGAGCTTCTCGGCCGGCGGCATGGCCGACGCACGGCCCGAGGTGCGGGTGAGCACCACCGACTGGGCGACTTCGGGCAGGGTCAGCTCCTGGCCAAGCGCGGCGGCAGCAGCGGCGAAGGACGGCACGCCCGGCGTCACGGTATAGGCGATGCCGGCTTCGCGCAGGCGGCGAAGCTGCTCGCCCATGGCGCTCCACACCGAGAGGTCGCCCGAGTGCAGGCGCGCCACGTCGTGACCGTCGGCGGTGGCGCGCTTGCATTCCTCGACGATCTCGTCGAGCGACAGCGGTGCGGTGTCGACGACGCGCGCGCCCGGCGGGCAATGTTCCAGCAATGCCTTGGGCACCAGCGAGCCGGCATAGAGGCAGACCGGGCAGCGCGCGATCAGGTCGCGGCCGCGCACCGTGATCAGGTCGGGCGCGCCCGGACCGGCGCCGATGAAATGCACGGTCATCGGCCTTCTCCGGTGGCGATGGCGCAGGTCGCGCGCTCGGTGGCGACGCGCGCGCCCAGCAGGCGGGCGTTGCGGCCGGCCACGACGATGGCCGAGGCCTCGGCGATCGACGGCAAACCCTTGGCCTCCAGCACGAACTTGGACGGCGTGAGGACCTGGCCGGCGACGCGATCGAGGTCCGTCACCGTGCAGGCAACGAGCGGCACCGACAGGCGCCGTGCCGCTTCGGGAAAGGAGGGCTCGGTCGCCTTCTCCGACTCCGTGGCAATCGCCTGCAGGCGCTCGGCCGGCAGCTCGTGCATGCCGAGAGCCAGGCGCACCACGCGCTCGATCTCGTCGGCCGACGTGCCGCGCCGACAGCCCACGCCTGCCACGATCATGGCTTCCTCGCCCGCCATTGCACGATCGGCGCGGCAGCGCGCCAGACGAAGACGCCGCCGGTGCCGGCCCTGCCCGCCTTCGACACGTCGAGCCGCACCAGCTCGCCGCCGTGACGCTGGAAACACTCGATCAAACGCGCCTCCGACTGGATCGACACGGCATTGGCGACCAGGCGCCCGCCCGGCTTCAGCGCTGCCCACGCCATCTCCAGCATGTCCGGATTGGAAAGGCCGCCGCCCAGGAAGATCGCATCGGGCGCCGGCAGTCCGGCGAATGCCTGGGGCGCACGCTGCTGCACGATCTGCAGGTCGGGCGTGCCCAACGCGGCCGCGTTGCGGGCCGCACGCGCCGCGCGCTCAGGCTCCGATTCGATGCCGATCGCCCTGAGCGAAGGATGGCGCAACAGCCACTCGATGGCGACCGAGCCCGCGCCCAGACCGACATCCCATAAAAGCTCACCCTGGCGCGGCGCCAAGGCCGACACGGTGATGGCGCGCACCTCGCGCTTGGTGAGCTGGCCGTCATGCTCGAACAGCGTGTCGTCGAGACCCGGTACGAGCGGCAGCACCGTTGCGTCCACGGCGGCGGTGACCTGCAACGCGATGGTGTTGAGCGGCGCGACATCAGCAAGGTCGAAGCCGGCGGCCGTCGCCCAGCGCACGCGCTCGCGCGGGCCGCCCATGGCTTCGAGGACAGTGAGCGTGGAATTGCCCATGCCACGCTCGACCAAAAACGTCGCAAGCTTGGCCGGCGTCTCGCCATCCCATGATAGCGCCAGGACGTGCGCGCCGGGCTGCAGATGGCGCACGATACCTTCCAGGGCGCGACCATGCAGGCTGACCAGCGCCACGTCCTGCAGCGACCAGCCGAGCCGCGCCGCAGCCAGGCTGAAGGCCGATGCATTGGGCAGGCAGAGCGTCTCGCTGGCAGGAATCGAGCGCAACAGCAGGTCGCCGACGCCGTAATGGAAGGGATCGCCGCTCGCCAGCACGACCACGGGCCGGCCGCGATGCTTCTCGATCTCCGGCACGGCGTCGCCGATCGGACTGGGCCAGGCGAGCGTGCGGCCGTGGATCAGCGCTTCGGCCAGGCCAAGGTGGCGTTTGCCACCGACCACGAGCTCGGCCGACGCTAAAAGCTTCTGCGCAACAGGAGATAGCCCAGCGATGCCGTCTTCGCCGATGCCGACGATGGACAGCCAGCGCGCGGCCGTGCAGCTTGCGGCGTCAGACATGCGCGTTCTCATTCTCGGCGGCACCACGGAGGCTTCGGCATTGGCCAAGCTTCTCGCGGGCGATTCGCGCTTCGAGGCGACGCTTTCCTTCGCCGGACGTACGGCCGCGCCCCAGTCGCAGCCCATCGCGACGCGCGTCGGCGGCTTCGGCGGCGCCGACGGCCTTGCGCAGTACATCAAGGAGCAGGCGATCGAGGCGGTGATCGACGCCACCCATCCCTATGCCCCGCGCATCTCCACCAACGCCGTCGTGGCGTGCAAGCGCGCCGGAGTCGCGCTGGCCACGCTCGTCCGCCCCGCGTGGAAACCCGAAGCGGGTGACAAGTGGCAGACGGCCCCCACGGCGGTCGCCGCGGCCCTGGCCATCGGCAAGGAACCGCGCCGGGTGTTCCTGGCGCTCGGCCGCCAGGAACTGCACTCCTTCGCCGCGATCGCCCAGCACCACTACGTTGCCCGTCTCATCGATCAGCCGGTGGGCGCGCGGCCGCACAAACTCGTCCTGCTGCAGCAGCGCGGACCGTTCGATTTCGACGCCGAGCTGCGCCTCCTGAAGCAGCACAAGATCGACGTGATCGTTTCGCGCAACTCGGGCGGCAGCGCTACCTACGCCAAGATCGAGGCAGCGCGCATGCTTCGCCTGCCCGTGATCATGATCACACGCCCCGTGAAACCCACCGGCTACATCGTGCGGACGGCCGAGGAGGCGATGGCGTGGCTGACTCATGACCGCCCCAACCCCTCGCTGCGCGGCGTGTAGACCCAGCGCCCGACCTGCCGAGTCGTGCTGGCGCCGACGATCACCAGCGTGCGCATGTCGGCGCGCGATGGATCGGCGCCGCCGAGCGTCGTCGTGATGACCTGGGCATCGGCCGTTCCCGCCGCACGCACGAACAGCACCGGCGTGTCGGCGGTCTTGAGCGCGCGCAAAAGATCGAACGCCTTGCCGAGCTGCGTCGGCCGCGCCTTGGAGGCAGGGTTATAGAGGGCTATCGCGAAATCGCCCTCGGCGGCCGCCTTGAGGCGGCGCTCGACCGTGCTCCAGGCCTTGAGATTGTCCGACAGAGAGATGGCGCAGAAGTCGCCGCCCAGCGGCGCGCCGACCTCGGCCGCCGCCGCCAGCATGGCAGTGACGCCGGGTTCGACCTTGATGTCGAGGTCGCGCCATTCAGGCTCACCGGCCTCGACCGCTTCGAACACAGCCGCCGCCATGGCGAACACGCCGGGATCGCCACCCGAGACGACGACGACCTGGCGACCCGAGGCCGCCAGCGACAAGGCCAGCCGCGCACGGTCGAGCTCGACGCGATTGTCGGAGGCATGACGGCATTGGCCGGAACGTTCTGGAACGCGCGCGAGGTACGGGCCGTAGCCCACGAGATCGGTGGCGCGGGCGAGTGCCGCCGCGGTCGCCGGCGTCATGAGTTCGGCCTTGCCTGGGCCGGTGCCGACCACCACGAGAGAGCCGGTCACAGCCGCCTCCCTTCACCCGGGATCAACACCATGGCGAAGTACGCGCCGGTCGTGCCGCATTCGGCCAGCGGCAGGATGCGCTCGTCGGCCATGGTGCCGCGCTCAACATAGACGGCGCGCGACAGCAGGCCTGCCGTCTCGACGGCGCGCCGCACCTTCGCAAGATTGCGGCCGACCTTCATGATCACCGCCGCATCGGCAAGCCGCAGGCGCTCGACCAGCTCGTTCTCGCCCAGGGTGCCCGGCAGCACGGCAAGCGCGTCATTGCCCCAGGTGATGGGCAGGTTGGCGCGCGTCCAGCAGCCCGACATGCCGGTCACGCCCGGCACGACTTCGACGGGGAAATCAGCGCTGAGCCGGCGCCACATATGCATGAACGAGCCATAGAAGAAGGGATCGCCCTCGGCCAGCAGGCCGACCGACTTACCTTGTCGCAGCAGGGCCGCGAGCGCGGTCGCCGTCTCGCGATAGAAGGCTCCGATCTTCTGCTGATAGTCCAGGCTGTCGGCCGGCACTTCGTCGGTCACCGGGTATTCCAGGCGCACCTCCGCCCGGCCCGCGACCAGAAGCGGCGCTACGACGCGGCGCGCATTGCCGGGCGAACCGATCTTGGCGAAGTAAGCGACGACGTCGACCGCCTGCACCAGGCCTGCAGCCCGCAGCGTGAGATAACGCGCGTCGCCCGGGCCCACGCCGATGCCGTAGAGCGTGCCTGCCGTCGCCGTTCCGGCCAGGGAGTCGAGCACGCTCATTCGCGCTCGCTCGCCAGCGCGTTGATGGCCGCCGCCGCCATGGCGCTGCCGCCCTTGCGGCCGCGCACGATCAGGAACGGCACACCACCGTGCTCCGCCAGCGCCTCCTTGGATTCCATCGCGCCTACGAAGCCGACCGGCAGGCCGATCACGACGGCGGGCGATGGCGCGCCCTCGTCGAGCATATCGAGCAGCCGGAACAGAGCGGTCGGCGCATTGCCGATGGCAACGACCGAGCCCGCCAGGCGCTCACGCCACAGCTCGAGCGCCGCTGCACTGCGAGTATTGTCCAAACGCTTGGCGATTTCCGGCACCGAGGGATCGTCCAGCGTGCACAGCACGTCGTTGCCGGCCGGCAGCCGCGCTCGCGTCACGCCGTTGGCCACCATCTTGGAATCGCAGAAGATCGGCGCGCCATCCTTCAACGCCTGACGCGCGCGTTCGGCGAAGCTTTTAGACATGACGATGTCGCGCGCGATCTCGGGCATGCCGCAGGCATGGATGATGCGCACCGCGACCGGCTCCTCGGCCGCGTTGAAACGCGCAAGATCGGACTCGGCGCGGATGATGGCGAAGGACCGACGATAGATCTCCGCCCCGTCGCGTACATAGGCACGCTCAGTCATTACGCCTCTCGCCGAACAAGGTCTCGAACTCCTCGACACTGATGATGCGTTCGACCGGGCCGCGCGTCGTGGCGTTGCGGATCAGGCGATAGGCGCCGGCCTTGCCGGCCAGCACCAGGTCCGAGGGCAGCGAGCGCGCACATCCCTTGGCGCAGCCCGAGACATGGATGCTGCCCTGCCAGCCGCGGACCGCGGCGATGGTCGCCAGCCGGCGCGCATCGCCACGGGCATCGACGCTGCTCGACTTGCAGTCGGGGGCGCCGGGACAGGCTTCGACCTGCAGCACGGGATCGTTCTCTTCCACGATCAGCCCGGCGTCGCGTGCTTCTTCCAGCAGGAACACGCCCGCTTCCTCGCGCACACTGAAATAGACGGCACGCCAGGGCGAGAGCCGCAGGTCGGCGGCACCGGCTTCGGCCGCGAGCTTCACGAGCTGGCGAAGCTGGCCCGCTTCCAGGCGGCCGAACGGTGCCGCGATACCGACCGCGCCATCTAGCAGGCCGAGCCGGCGTCCGCCGGCGGCCGGCAGTACGGCCATCGGCGATAGGCCCACAGCGGCCTGCACTTGCGCGAACGCCGCCTCGCTGAGACCGCGCATGCGGCCGCGCGTGGCGACGGCGAGAAAGGCATGTGCCGCCGCGATGGCAGCCTCGGCCGCCCGCGCCGGCGGCAACGTGCCCAGCCATTCAGTTCCCTTGGCCGTATCCAAACCGAACGCCAACGTTTCGCCGACCGCGGCAAGGCAGATGTCGGAACGCTCGGAAGCGATCGAGACCGCGCCGCCGCCATCGACCAGCATCCCAAACTTGCCCGGCAAGGCATGCAGCCGTTTGTCCGATGTCAATGCATCGTCGATCGCAAGCGCGATGGGACGGACATTGATACGCTGGCTGTGATCGAGGCCAGCCAGCGGCGCCACCATGACGTTGCGCACCGCCTCGGTCGCAGCGTCGGGATCGAGCAGGCCAAGCTTCGCCAATTCGATCTGCAGCTCGGTCAGGCGGTCATCGGTCAGGCCGCGGATCTGCAGATTGGCGCGACGCGTCAGGTCGATATGGCCATTGCCCAGGCGCTCGGCGAGATCGGCAAGCGCCGTCGCCGTCTCGAGACTGAAGGCGCCGCAGCGCGGACGGACACGCACGATCAAGCCGTCGCCGCTCGCCATCGGCCGCAGGATTCCCGGGCACCAGCCCTTCACGTCGGTCACGGCGTTCATCGGCCGGCCTCGGCCATCAGGCGCTGCAGGTCGTGGTCGACGGCATTGCGCCGCGTCACCCAGAGGCCGCGCCCAAGCGCATCGTGCAGCCGCGCGGCGATGGCGGCGGCGGCGGCAGGGTTCTTCTGCAACATGGCCGAGCGCACGGCATCGTCGGCGATCAGCGCGGCGTGCGTGGCATCGAACAGATGGCCGGGCACGCCCGCGGTCGCGGCGAAGGCATAGAGCGCATCGACCGCCTGGGCGATCTCGGCGACGCCGCGATGGCCATGGTTCAGCATGCCCGAAAGCCAGCGCGGGTTGGTCAATCGGCCGCGCACCACTCGGGCGATCTCCTCGGCGATGCGCCGCGCCTTGGGATTCTCGGTCTGGCTCGTGTCGAGATGGTAGAGCTCGGGCTCGTTGCCGAGCAGGGCGGCGGCGGCCGCAAAACCGCCGGCGAAGTCTGCAACGCCGTCGCCGTCCAAGATATCGCGCTCGCGGTCGTCCTGCGGGTGGACCAGCACGTTGGCCTCGGAGACGCGATCGCGGAACCCTTCGCTCGGCTGCACGGCCACGACGCCACCGTAGGCATGGGTGACAGCGGCGAGATAGACCTCACCGAGCGCGGCGCGGTCGCGCCATTGGCCGTCGAGGGCGGTGTCGGCAGCCTGCGCGCCATAGCTGCCGGGCGCGCCACCGAAGACGCGCGCGAGATCGGCGCCGTTGCGAAGGGCCTCGGCCAGCGGGTTGTCCTCGGCGGGCTCATCGAGGGCCGCGACGCGCCGTACCGCCATATCAAAGAGGGCGATCTGCGCCTCGAAGATGTCGCGGAACAGGCCGGAGATGCGCAGCGTCACGTCGATGCGCGGCCGGTCGAGAGTGGCCAGCGGCATGATCTCGATGCCGGTGACGCGGCTCGACGCCTTGTCCCAGGTCGGTTTCACGCCGAGGTACCACAGCGCCTGGGCGAGATCGTCGCCACCGGTGCGCAGCGAGGCCGAGGCCCAGAGATCGATCACCAAAGCGCGCGGCGGCTCGCCGTGATCCTGCAGGTAGCGCCGTACCACCTCGTCGGCGGCGCGCACGCCGATCGCGGCGGCGGTGCGCGTCGGGATGGCGCGCGGGTCGATCGAGGTGAGATTGCGGCCGGTCGGCAGCACGTCGGCGCGGCCACGGCTCGGTGCGCCGGCCGGTCCAGGCGCCACGCGCCGCGCGTCGAGGGCGGCAATCAGCGCCGCGCGCTCGCAGTCGGCCGAGGCGCGCACCGCGGCCTCGGCGCCGGTCGCCGCGGCCAGCAGGCGCATCGTCTCCTCGTCGGGCGAGCGGCCGAAGATGTGCAGGCCGTCGCGGATGCTGAGCTCCTTGATGTCGCAAAGCTGGGCGTCGAGCTTGGCGATGGCCTGGCGGTTGGGCTCGCCCTTCACCAGGCCGCAGTCGGCCGCCAGCCCGTTGGTCCAGGCGCGCTCGACGATCTCGTCCTCGAGGAACGCGAGTCGGCGGCGGTCGAGGCCGTCGGCTGCGGCGTACTCCTCGATGATGCCTTCCAGCTCGGCCAGCGGCCCGTGCAGGCCGGCGGTGCTGAGCGGCGGCGTCAGATGGCCGATGGTGATGGCGCCCAGCCGGCGCTTGGCCTGCACCGCCTCGCCCGGATTGTTGACGATGAAGGGATAGATCACGGGCAGCGGCCCCAGCACGACCTCGGGCCAGCACTCGGCCGACAGCGCCAGCGCCTTGCCGGGCAACCATTCGAGCGTGCCGTGCGTGCCGAGATGGACGAGCGCATCGATGCGCTCGCGCAACCAGGCATAGACCGCAACGTAGGCGGGGCTGGGTGGGCGGCTCGTGTCGTGATAGCCGGACTTGCGATCGCCAATTGCGCCGCGATCAGGCTGAAGCAGCACCAGCACCTTGCCGCAACGGAGCACAGGCAGGCCGAAGGTGTCGCCTGCCGCAGAAACGTCGACGTGCTCGACATCACCCATCAGCAGGCGCTCGATGTCAGCCGCCGACCAGTCGCGTCCACCGGTGTCGTAGCCTTCGGCCTTCAGCAAAGACAGGATCTCGGCGGCGCTGGCGGCGGTATCGAGACCGACGGCATAGCCGGTGCGGCCGCCGCGCGCCGGATAGTCCGACAGCACGAGCGCCAAGCGTCTGTCTTGCCGTGCCGTGTGGCGCAGTTTCGCCCAGGCCGTCGCCAGCCGCGCCACGTAGTCGATGCGATCGGCTACCGGCTCGTGGCTCACGCTGGCGAATTCCAGACGCGGATCGGCTGGCGTCTCGGCCTTGAACGAGATGGCGCGCGTCAGCAGCCGGCCGTCGAGCTCGGGCAGCACGACGTTCATGGCGAGATCTGCCGGCGACAGGCCGCGCTGGGAGTCCTCCCAGGCCGCGCGCGGGCTGCCCGACAGCACGACCTGCAGCACCGGTGCGTCGGCATCGTCGAGCACCGTCGTATCGTTCTCGGCTCTGGCCGAGAAGGCCGTGGTGTTGAGGATGACCGCGGGCCTGTGCGCCGCGATCAGTGTTTTCAATTCGGGCCGGGCCAGCGGGTCCTTCAGGCTGTTCACCGCCACGGCGAGCGGCGCAAGGCCCTGGCGCTCGAGCGCCTCCATCAGCGCGGTGATGGGCGCGATGTCCGCTGCCATCAGGTTGGCGCGATAGAAGACGATCAGCGCCACCGGGCGGCCTTGCTGGGCGCGGCCGAGGACGGAGACCGGGCCAACCGGCGCCGGCGGCGTCCAGTCGAGATCGCGGCCGAGCAGCGTGCCGACATAGCGCAGCGCCTGCCGCAGGTTGTCAGGCCCGCCTTCGCGGAAGAAGCGGTCGATCGTCGCCAAGGGTCCAGCAGCCAGGGTCGAGACCGAGGCGAGGCGCGGATCGGCGCGATCATCGCCCGGCAGGGCCGCGAACAGGATGCCGCGCTCGCGCGCCACATCGGCGATGTGCTCCAGGCCGTAGCGCCAGTAATCGAGCCCACCCAGGCAGCGCACGATCACCATGCGTGCGTGGGCCACCACGCTCTCGACATAGAGGTCGACCGACATCGGATGCTTCAGCCGCTTCAGGCTGGCGAGCCGCATCGTCGGCAGCCGATCGGCCTCCTGCTGCCAGGCGGCGGCGAGGGCGGAAAGGTCGCTGTCGGAGAAGGAAAGCACGACGATGTCGGCCGGCGACTGGCCGAGGTCGACGGCGACATCTGCCTCCTCCAGCGTCGCGAGCTCAGTGGCGAGGACGTGCATCAGTCAGCGTCCTCTCTTTCCTCCCCCGT
>NZ_BKAJ01000030.1 GCF_007992495.1 Reyranella soli | reverse complement strand
CGAATAGCGGGAGCGCGGGCCTCTGGCCCGCATCAGATCATGAGCGGGCCAGAGGCCTGCGCTCCCAATACTACCGCGTTCCCTGCGGAAGCCCCGGGGCCAGGCCCTGCGGCTGCTGCGGCGCTTGCTGCGGCTGGGGACCGCGCGGCTGAGCCGGCGCGGGGGCTGGGCGCGGCTGGGCGGGCTGCGCCGGCTGCATCGCCTGGATGATGGCGCGCATCTTCTTGGTCTCGTTCTCCTGCGCCTTTTTGAACTCTTCCTCGGTGAGGAAGCGGTCCTTGTTGTCGTCGATCTCGAGGAACTGCCGGACAGCGGCGCCCGTCAGCTCGACTCGATCGAGCTGGCCGTCCTTGTTGGTGTCGATCTCGGCGAACTTGCGCAGCACGAGCTGCTTGCGGATGTCGTAGGGCAGCAGTCCCTTGGCCTGTGGCCCGTCGGCCGGACCACTCAGCACGAGATATTCCTGCTGGTTGATCTTGCCGTCGTTGTTCTTGTCGAGCTTGTCGGCCTCGCGCAGCTGCATGTCGATGAAGTCGTTGATCGCCGCCATGCCCTGGCGGCGGCGCTGCTCGACTTCCTGGCGTGCGGCGGCCTCGCGCTGCAGCGAGCGCTGCACGATCAGGCGTACCTCGGGCTCGGTCACCTTGTTGTCGCGGTCCGTGTCGTACTGGTTGAACTCGGAATGGACGAGCGCCTCGGCTTCGGCACGCTCGATGAAGCCGTCGCGGTTGGTATCGAGGTTGCCGAACTCGGCCTTGGCGCGGTTGCGGCGCTCCTCGAGAGTCGGCCCGCCCGGCACGTCGGTCGACATCGGCGGCTCGGCGACCTTGAGGAACTCGTCAAGCGAGAGCTTGCCGTCCTTGTTGGCGTCGAGCTCTTCGAACGACTTCATGCGGTACTTCAGGAAGTCGGCGCGCGAGACCTCGCCCGTCTTGGCAGTGTCAATTTCGACGAACCATTGCGGCAGCGGAATCGCCGGAGGCGCCCCCGTGGCTTGCTGAGCCTGACCGCCCGGTGCGGGAGCGGCGGGCGCGCCTACTGCTGCCGGTGGCGTGGCCGCCTGCGGCGGCGTGGCCTGCGGCGCTGCGGCGGGCGGCCGGTTGGCCGGCCAGCCTTGCGTCGGCGGCGTCTGGGCTGCGACCGGTAGGCTGATGATGGCGGCGGTGTAGAGGAGAGGTCGGAAGATGCGTTTCATCGGCGGTAAACCCGCATTGAGAGGGGTGCTGTCGTATCGGCGGCAACGCGCAACGTGTCAACGTCCGCGCTGCGGATCAATCCTGCGGCGCAATCGCGCCCAAAGCATGGCGTGCCGCCAATGGGGTTGCGTCCCCCAGGCGGATAGGCCATCGTCTTTGCGGACGACGATTCCGCAGAAGGGTCGCAAGTGTTTGGGAGGCAAGGGTAATTTCGCGGAGCCGGCGCGTTGAATGGCTGGCCTTCGAAACCAGCGTGAACATGGCAGGACCGACTTCTTCCAGCGGCTCGCCGCTGCTTAGCGTGCGCGACGTCTCGGTCCGCTTCGGCGGCATCGTGGCGCTCGATGGCGTCACCTTCGACGTCTCCCCTGGACAGATCGCCGGCTTGATCGGCCCCAACGGTGCCGGCAAGACGACGCTCTTCAACTGCCTCAGTCGACTCTACACGCCCAACGGCGGCGACATTCTGTTCGAGGGCGCGTCGATCCTCGGCCGGCCGCGCCACGATATCCCGCGCATCGGCATCGGCCGCACCTTCCAGAACGTGGCGCTGTTCGACCGCATGTCGGTGCTCGACAACGTCAAGGTCGGCTGCCACAGCGTCAGCAGCACGAGCTTCCTCGACAATGCGCTGCGCCTGCCCAAGGTCGCGCCCGAGGAGGCGCACATCGCGGCGCGCGCGATCGAGCTGATCGATTTCATGGACCTCGTGCCCTTCACCAACGCCATGGCCGGCGGCCTGCCGTTCCCGATCCGCAAGCGCGTCGAGCTCGCCCGCGCGCTCGCCTCCAGCCCCAAGCTTCTGCTGCTCGACGAGCCGGCGGCCGGACTGAACCACGACGAGATCGAGGTGCTGAAGGGCCAGATCAAGCGCGTGCGCGACACCCAGCACGTCACCGTGCTGCTGGTCGAGCATCACATGAGCCTGGTGATGTCGGTGTCCGACAAGGTGGTCGCCATCGACTTCGGCAAGAAGATCGCCGATGGCACCCCGGCCGAGGTGCAGCGCGATCCCGAAGTGATCCGTGCCTATCTGGGGACTTCGTAATGGCCGCGTTGCTGGAAGTGAAGGGACTGAAGGCGTTCTACGGCCAGACTCAATCGCTCTATGACGTCGGATTCGAAATCGAGACCGGCGGCATCACCACCCTGCTGGGCGCCAACGGCGCCGGCAAGACGACCACGCTCCGTGCCATCTGCAACATGGTGCGCTGCGAGGGCGTCATCCGGTTCGACGGCAAGGACATGACCAAGCTGCCGACCGAGGAGATCGTCCGGCAGCGCATTGCCCACGTGCCCGAGGGCCGCGGCACCTTCACCACGCTCACGGTCGACGAGAACCTGCGCATCGCCGCCTACACCCGCAGGGACAAGGCCGGCGTCGCGCGCGAGCTCGAGCGGGTCTTCGCCTATTTCCCGCGGCTCAAGGAGCGCGTCCAGCAGCAGGCCGGCACGCTGTCGGGCGGCGAGCAGCAGATGCTGGCGATCGCCCGCGCCCTGATGCTGGGACCGCGCCTGATGCTGCTCGACGAGCCGTCGTTCGGCCTCGCCCCGCTGATCGTGGTCGAGATCTTCCGCATCCTGCGGCGCATCAACGAGGAGGAGAAGGTGAGCATCCTGTTGGTCGAGCAGAATGCGGCGCTCGCCCTCGACCTCGCCGATCACGCCTATGTGCTTGAAACTGGCCACGTCGTGATGTCCGGCCCCTCGTCAGTCGTGAAGAACGACGAGAACATCCGCAAATCCTACCTAGGGTACTGAGGCGCAGACATGGAACAGTTCCTCCAGCAGGTCGCTTCCGGATTGGCCAACGGCGCCATCTACGCCTGCGTGGCGCTGGCGCTGGTCATGATCTACGTGTCGACAGACCACATCAATTTCGCCCAGGGCGAGATGGCGATGTTCTCGACCTACATCAGCTGGCAGCTCATGAGCTGGGGCCTGAGCTTCTGGTTCGCCTTCATCCTGGCGGTGGTGCTGTCCTTCATACTTGGCGTGGTCATCGAACGGGTGATCCTGAGACCGCTGCACAACGCGCCGGTGCTCTCGATCGTCGTGGTCTTCATCGGCCTGCTGGCGATCTTCAACTCGGTCGCCGGCGCGATCTGGAGCTACCTGATCAAGGAGTATCCCTCGCCGTTCCCCAAGAGCAGCTTCGGCATCGCGGGCGTCATCGGGCCTCACCAGCTCGGCGTGGTGCTCGTCACCCTGATCGTGCTCGGCCTGTTGTTCGCCTTCTTCCGCTACACGCCGCTCGGGCTCGCCATGCGCGCCGCGGCGCAGAACCCGCAGATGGCCCGCCTGGTCGGCGTGCGTGTTGACTGGATGCTGGCGCTGGGCTGGGGCCTGGCGGCATCGGTCGGTGCGGTGGCCGGCATCATGGTCGCCCACATCGTCTATCTCGACCCCAACATGATGGCCGGCATCCTGCTCTACGCCTTCGCCGGCGCCCTGGTGGGCGGCATCGGCAATCCGGGCGGCGCGGTGCTGGGCGGCTTCATCGTCGGCGTGCTCGAGAACATGGTGGCCTTCGCCGGCAACCAGATCGAGAAGGCGACCGGCATCTACATCATCGGCAACGGCGAGAAGCTCACCGTCGCCCTGATCATCGTGATCTTCGTGCTCACCGTGCGACCGGCCGGCATCTTCGGCCGCGTCGTCGTGAAGAGGGTCTGACATGACCGCATCGACCAAGAAGTGGTGGCTGTGGCTGGTGCTGGCACTGGCCTTCCTGGTGCCGCTGCTGCGGCCGGTGCTGCCCGACCTCGTCTCCGACTACCGGCTGTTCCTGGTCAGCACCATGATGATCGCGGCCATCGCGGTGCTCGGCCTCAACCTGCTGACCGGCTTCAACGGCCAGATCTCGCTCGGCCACGGCGCGTTCTATGCGGTCGGCGCCTATACGGCGGCGGTCCTGATGGACCATCTCAACATGCCGTACTGGCTGACCCTGCCGTGCGCGGCGGTCGTCTGCTTCATGGTCGGCTACCTGTTCGGCCTGCCGGCGCTCAAGCTCGAGGGCCATTACCTCGCGCTCGCGACCTTCGCGCTGGCGCTCGCGGTTCCGCAGATCCTGAAATACAAGTGGCTGGAGGGCCTGACCGGCGGCGTCCAGGGCATCGTGCTCAACAAGCCCGAGGTGCCGTTCGACCTGCCGCTGACCGAAGACCAGTGGCTCTACTACTACATCCTGATCGTCATGGTGCTGCTCTACTGGGCGGCCGCCAACATGCTGAACAGCCGCAGCGGGCGGGCCATGATGGCGATCCGCGACTACACCATCGCGGCCAGCACGATGGGCATCGACACCTCGCTGTACAAGACCGTGACCTTCGGCATCAGCGCCGCCTACACCGGCATCGCCGGCGCGCTTTCCGCCTCGGCCATCGCCTTCGTGGCGCCCGACAGTTTCAACATCTTCCTGTCGATCAAGTTCCTGATCGGCCTGGTGGTGGGCGGCATTGGCTCGCTGGTCGGCTCGGTGGTCGGCGGCATCTTCTACGTGCTGGTCGACAACTCGGCACAGGCGCTCTCGACCTTCGCCAAGAACGACCTCGGCCTGCAGTTCGACCTGTCGGCCTACACCGTGTTCGGCATCCTGCTGATCGTGTTGATGTACCTGATGCCGATGGGCATCGTCGGCGGCGTCTACTACCTGGTGCAGAGCCTGCGCGGCAGCCTGCGCGGCGGTCGGGCCGCCCAGCAGCAGGCAGCACAGAAACAGCCGGCAGCCCGGTAGCGGGCTGCGTCTCGAACCAACCGTACCAACAGCGAGTGAGGAGTAGTTGATGGCGTAAACCCAACAGGGAGAAGAATCATGAAGACGAACAGGCGTACTTTCGTGGGCGGCCTTTCTGCCGCTGCGGTGCTTTCGGGTTCCCGATCAGCGTTCGCTCAAAAGAAGTATTCCGACGGCGCGACCGACAAGGAGATCAAGATCGGTCACACCAACCCCTACAGCGGGCCGGCGTCTTCCTACGGTGTCATCGGCAAGTGCATTGAGGCTTATTGGAAGAGCGTCAATGACCGGGGCGGCATCAACGGCCGCCGAATCAACTTCATCACGCTGGACGACGGCTACAATCCCTCCAAGACGGTGGAGTGCGTCCGCCAGCTCGTCGAACAGGACAAGGTGCTGTGCACCTTCAATACGCTCGGCACGCCGACCAACACGGCGATCCACAAGTACATGAACCAAAAGAAGGTGCCGATGCTGTTCGTCGCCACCGGTGCGTCGAAGTGGGGCAAGCCCAAGGAGTTCCCGTGGACGATGGGCTATCAGCCCGACTATCACACCGAGGCCGTCATCTTTGCAAAGCACATCCTGGCCAACGTCAAGGATCCCAAGATCGCCGTCCTCATGCAGAACGACGACTACGGCAAGGATTACTGGGAAGGCTTCCGGGAAGGCCTCGGCAAGGAGGCCGGCCGCGTCGTCAAGCACGTGACCTACGAGGTGACCGATCCGACGGTCGACAGCCAGACCATCCAGCTGAAGGATTCCGGCGCCAACGTCTTCTTCAACATCTCGATCCCGAAGTTCGCGGCCCAATCCATGCGTAAGGCGGCGGACATCGGCTGGAAGCCCGCGATCTACCTCAACAACGTGGCGGCCCAGGTGACGACGACCATGAAGCCCGCCGGGTTCGAAAACGTGCAGGGCGTGATCACCGCGGCCTGGCTCAAGGATCCCACCGATCACCAGTGGGACAACGACGAGGAAATGAAGGCCTGGCGCGACTGGATGGCCAAGTACATGCCCGGCGCGAACCTGGGTGACGTGAACTTCAACTATGCGTGCTCGGTGTCCTGCCTGATGGAGCAGACACTGAAGAAGTGCGGCGATGAGTTGACGCACGAGAACCTGATGAAGCAGGCGGCCAACCACCAGAAGCTTCGGGTTCCCGGCCTGCTGCCGGGCATCACGGTCTCGACCAGCCCGACCGATTTCTACCCCGTGCAGGCTGTGCAATTGCAGCGCTTCAAGGGCGAGTCGTGGGAGCTCTTCGGCGAGATCATGCACGCCGAAAGCAGCTAAGAGGTGCAACATTCCCGTATCGCGGAAGGCCGCTTTCGAGCGGCCTTCTTTTTTGCGTCATTTCAAAAGAAACTCCGCGCCGCTTAACAGCAGGGAGGATTTAAGTGGTTACGAGTAGGCGTGTTTTTGTGGGTGGGGCGTCGGCGTTGGCGTTGCTTTCCGGTTCTTCATCAGCGTTCGCTCAGAAGAAGTACTCAGACGGTGCGACCGACACCGAGATCAAGATCGGTCATACCGGCCCCTATAGCGGCCCGGCTTCGTCCTACGGTCAGATCGGCAAGACGATCGAGGCCTACTGGAAGAGCGTGAACGACGCGGGCGGCATCAACGGCCGCAAGGTCAAGTTCATCACGCTGGATGACGGCTACTCGCCGCCCAAGATGGTCGAGCTGGTGCGCCAGCTGGTCGAGCAGGAGAAGGTGCTGTGCACCTTCAATACGCTCGGCACGCCGACCAACACGGCGATCCATCGCTACATGAACCAGAAGAAAGTGCCGATGCTCTACGTCGCCACCGGTGCGTCGAAGTGGGGCAAGCCCAAGGAGTTCCCGTGGACGATGGGCTTCCAGCCCGACTACCACACCGAGGGCGTGATCTATGCCAAGCACATCCTGGCCAACGTCAAGGACCCCAAGATCGCCGTCCTCATGCAGAACGACGACTACGGCAAGGATTACTACGAAGGCTTCAAGGAAGGCCTCGGCAAGGATGCGGACAAGATCGTCAAGCATGTGACCTTCGAGGTCACCGATCCGACGGTCGACAGCCAGGTGATCCAGCTCAAGGACTCCGGCGCCAACGTCTTCTTCAACATCGCCACGCCCAAGGCCGCCGCCCAGGCGATCCGCAAGGCCGGCGACCTCAGCTGGAAGCCCGCGCAGTACCTCAACAACGTCTCGGCCTCGGTCGGCTCGGTGATGAAGCCGGCCGGCTTCGAGAACAGCCAGGGCATCATCACGGCGCAGTACCTGATGGACCCGACCGACAAGCAGTGGGCCGACAACGCCGACATGAAGGGCTGGGTCGCCTGGATGGACAAGTGGATGCCCGGCGGCAACAAGGCCGACGCCAACCACGTGTTCGGCTACGCCGTCGCCATCCTGATGCACGAGACGCTGAAGAAGTGCGGTGACGATCTCACGCGCGACAACGTCATGAGGCAGGCGGCCAACTTCCAGAAGTACAAGCTGCCGATGCTCATTCCGGGCATCACCATCAACACCAGCCCGACCGACTACTATCCGATCCAGTCGGTGAAGCTCGCCAAGTTCTCGAACGATACCTGGGAGCTGTTCGGCGACGTCATGTCGGCGGAAGGGGCCTAAGATCCTGCGACATCTTGGTTGCGAAGGCCGCCGAAAGGCGGCCTTCTTTTTGGGTCGCTTTTGGGCTTAGCTGCGGCACCATTTCTCAGGGAGGAATAATAAGTGCATACAAGCAGGCGCGGTTTCGTGGGGGGCGTATCGGCGCTGGCCCTGGCTTCGGGTTCGACTTCGGCATTTGCGCAGAAGAAGTACGACGATGGGGTGACCGACACCGAGATCAAGATCGGCAACACCAACCCCTATAGCGGCCCGGCCTCGGCCTATGCCGCGATCGCCAAGACGATCGATACCTACTTCAAGGTCGTAAACGAGGCCGGCGGTGTCAACGGCCGCAAGATCAAGTTCATCTCGCTGGACGACGGCTACAATCCATCCAAGACGGTGGAGATGGTCCGCCAGCTGGTCGAGCAGGACAAGATCTTCGCCCTGTTCCAGTCGCTCGGCACGCCGTGCAACACGGCGATCCACAAGTACATGAACCAGAAGAAGGTGCCGCAGCTCTACGTCGCCACTGGCGCGTCGAAGTGGGGTGACCCCAAGAACTTCCCGTGGACGATGGGCTTCCAACCCGACTACCACACCGAAGCGGTGATCTACGCCAAGCACATCCTGGCCAACATCAAGGACGCGAAGATCGGCGTGCTGCACCAGAATGACGACTACGGTCGCGACTATCTGGGCGGCTTCAAGGAGGGCCTGGGCAAGGAGACGGACCGCATCGTCAAGGTGGTGACCTTCGAGGCCACCGATCCGACGGTCGACAGCCAGATCATCCAGCTCAAGGATTCGGGCGCCAACGTCTTCTTCAACGTCTCGGGCCCCAAGGCCGCTGCGCAGGGCATCCGCAAGGCAGCCGACATCGACTGGAAGCCGGTGCATTATCTCAACAACGTGTCGGCTTCGGTCGCGGCGGTCATGAAGCCCGCGGGCTTCGACAACGCCCAGGGCATCATCACGGCGGCCTACATCATGGACGCCACCGACAAGGCCTGGGACGATAACGCCGAGATGAAGGAGTGGCGAGCCTGGATGGACAAGAACATGCCATCCGCCAACAAGGCCGACGCCAACCACATCTACGGCTATGCCGTCGCCGCGCTGATGACCGAGACGCTGAAGCGCTGCGGCAATGAGATGACGCGCGCCAACCTGATGAAGCAGGCGGCGAGCTTCCAGAAGTACCGCCTGCCGTTGCTGCTGCCTGGCATCACCGTCAGCACCAGCCCGACGGATTTCTATCCGATCCAGGCGGTCCAGCTGCAGCGTTTCAAGGGCGAGACCTGGGAGCTTTTCGGCGAGGTCATGCACGCCGAGAGCACTTAAGCGCCTAAGCTTTGCATCGTCCTCGCGACGATGTGACCCTCCTTCGCTCCTGGCGGAGCTTCGGAGGGCAAGCCCGTCCTCCGAAGCCTTGGCGAAGGAGGATGAAAGGCCGCCGGTTACGGCGGCCTTTTCTTTTGGCGCTTCCGCGCTGCAACATTGAAAAGTTGTATATCGCCTCGCGAGTTTTTTCCTTTCCCGCGCACGTATTTCGGGCAACTCTCGCACTGCAAACCATAAAACACAGGAGGACGCGTTGAGGACCAATAGGCGTACGTTTCTAGGCGGCGTTTCCACGGCCGCCGTGTTGTCAGCGTCGGGCGTATCGTTCGCGCAAGGCGCGAAGAAGTACTCGGACGGCGCCAGCGATACCGAGATCAAGATCGGTCACACCAATCCTTACAGCGGCCCGGCCTCGGCCTACGGCGTGATCGGCAAGACGATCCAGGCGTACTGGAAATTCGTCAACGAGACGCAGGGCGGCGTGAACGGCCGCAAGATCAACTTCATCACCTACGACGACGGCTACAACCCGGCCAAGACGGTCGAGCTGGTCCGTCAGCTCGTCGAGCAGGACAAGGTGCTGTGCACCTTCAATACGCTCGGCACGCCGACCAACACGGCGATCCACAAGTACATGAACCAAAAGAAGGTGCCGATGCTGTTCGTCGCCACCGGTGCGTCGAAGTGGGGCAAGCCCAAGGAGTTCCCGTGGACGATGGGCTTCCAGCCCGACTACCACACCGAGGCTGTCATCTATGCCAAGCACATCCTGGCCAACGTCAAGGATCCGAAGATCGCCGTGCTGATGCAGAACGACGACTACGGCAAGGACTACTGGGAGGGCCTGAAGGAAGGTCTCGGCAAGGATGTCAACAAGATCGCCAAGCACGTCACCTACGAGGTGACCGATCCGACCGTCGACAGCCAGGTGATCCAGCTGAAGGACTCCGGCGCCAACGTCTTCTTCAACATCTCGACGCCGAAATTCGCCGCCCAGGCGATGCGCAAGGCGGCCGACATCGGCTGGAAGCCGGCACAGTACCTCAACAACGTGTCGAGCAGCGTCGCCTCGGTGATGAAGCCCGCTGGCTTCGAGAACACGCAAGGCGTGCTGACGGCGGCCTACCTGATGGATCCGACCGACAAGCAGTGGGACGACAACGCCGACATGAAGGCGTGGGTCGCCTGGATGAACAAGTACAACGCGGGCGCCAGCCTGTCGGACGCGTCCAACGTCTTCGCCTATTCGGTCGTCAGCCTGATGCACGAGACATTGAAGAAGTGCGGCAACGACCTCACTCGTGAGAACCTCATGCGCCAAGCGGCGAACTTCCAGAAGTGGAAGCTGCCGATGGCGCTGCCGGGTATTACCGTCTCGACCAGCCCGACCGACTTTTATCCGATCCAGGCGGTCCAGCTGCAGCGCTTCAAGGGTGAGAGCTGGGAGCTGTTCGGCGACGTCATGCACGCCGAGAGCACCTGATCCTTTTTCCTTCGCATCGTGGAAGAGGCCGCCGCAGGGCGGCCTTTTTCATGTTTCCAAGCCTCGGAATTCGAGTGAACCTTGGCCGTGAATGATAACGAAGGAGGAAGCGTTGATTACCAGCAGGCGTGGTTTCGTGGGTGGCGTGTCGGCTGCGGCCTTGCTTACCGCTACGCGTTCGGCGGTCGCCCAGAGGAAGTACGACGACGGGGCGACCGACAAGGAGATCAAGATCGGGCATTTCTGCCCCTACAGCGGGCCGGCCTCGGCCTATGGCGTGATCGGCCAGGCCCATCAGGTGTTCTGGAAGATGGTCAACGAGGCCGGCGGCATCAACGGCCGCAAGGTCGTGTTCGTCACCCTCGACGACGGCTACTCGCCGCCCAAGTCGGTCGAGGTGACGCGCCAGCTGGTCGAGCAGGAGAAGGTGCTCTGCCTGTTCAACACGCTCGGCACGCCGACCAACACGGCGATCCACAAGTACGTCAACCAGAAGAAGGTGCCGCACCTCTTCGTGTCGACCGGCGCGTCGAAGTGGGGCAAGCCCAAGGAGTTCCCGTGGACCATGGGCTTCCAGCCCGACTACCACACCGAGGGCGTGATCTATGCCAAGCACGCCCTGAAGAACACGCCCGACGCCAAGGTCGCCGTGCTGATGCAGAACGACGACTATGGCAAGGACTACTTCGAGGGCTTCAAGGCCGGGCTGGGCAGCGAGGCGGGCCGCATCGTCAAGCACGTGACCTACGAGGTGACCGATCCCACGGTCGACAGCCAGGTCATCCAGATGAAGGATTCCGGCGCCAACGTCTTCTTCAACATCTCGACGCCGAAGTTCGCGGCGCAGTCGATCCGCAAGGCGACCGAGATCGGCTGGAAGCCGGTGCAGTACCTCAACAACGTCTCGGCCTCGGTGGCCGCCGTCATGAAGCCGGCCGGCTTTGAGAACGGCCAGGGCATCCTGACCGCGGCCTATCTCAAGGATCCCACCGATCACCAGTGGGACAACGATGACGAGATGAAGATGTGGCGCGAGTACATGACCAAGTCCATGCCGCAGGCCAACCAGGCCGACGCCAATTACATCTTCGCCTACGCCGTCGCCACGATGATGCGCGAGACCCTGAAGAAGTGCGGCGACAACCTGACGCGCGAGAACGTCATGAAGCAGGCCGCCAACTTCCAGAACGTGCGCATCCCGCTGCTGCTGCCCGGCATCAATGTGTCGACCAGCCCGACCGACTTCTACCCGATCCAGGCCGTCCAGCTCTCGCGCTTCAAGGGCGAGACCTGGGAGCTGTTCGGCGACGTCATGCACGCGGAAAGCGCCTGAGCCTCGCTCATTCACCTCCCCCGTCTTACGGGGGAGGCGGGGAGGGGGAGAGCATCAGTCGCGATTTCTGAGCTTTCAGATCTGAAACTTCAGAGATCGCGCCTGGGGCCTTCCCCCTCCTGTATCCTCCCCCGTGTGACGGGGGAGGATCTGGCTACTGCCGAGTTCTCTGCAACGCCTGGCGGCACTCCGCCGTATCCGTCTTCCCGTCCTTGTTCACATCGCAGCGTGCGAAGTTGCGGTCGGCCTGGGCCATGAACTCCTCGAGCGTCACGACGCCGTCCTTGTTGGTGTCGAGGCGCTGGAAGTAGGCCGACTGGCGCTCGACCTGGCGGTCGGAGGGCAGCACGCTGTTGCCGACCGCCGGCGTGCGCGCGAACAGCTCGGCCTCGGTGAGCTTGCCGTCGTTGTTGGTGTCGAGGCGCTTGAAGCGCGCCTCCTGGCCCGCCTTCCATTCGGCGCGGTCGACCACGCCGTCCTTGTTGGTGTCGTAGCGCATGATGCCGGCATTGCCGCGCGACGGCCGGTCGGTGGTGGGCGCGGGAGCCGGCGGATCGCCAGGAGCGGCAAGGGCGGGGGCGGCCAGGAGCAGGGCGGCGGCGGGGATGACCAGGAGTTTCAGCATGGGGACATATCCTTGAAGTTGTATCGGGAGATGGTTACACACGCTCCATTTCCCTTACCGCGCCGTTTAAGCGCCGATATAGTCCGACCCACGACCGAATTTGGGCGGTGTTGTGGTTTTGTTCTCAAGGTATCCCCATGGCCTATGACTACGATTTGTTCGTGATTGGCGCCGGTTCGGGCGGCGTGCGCGCTTCGCGCATCGCCGCCGGCCATGGCGCGCGCGTCGGCATCTGCGAAGATTTCCGCGTCGGCGGGACCTGCGTGATCCGCGGCTGCGTGCCCAAGAAGCTCCTGGTCTACGGCTCCAAGTTCGCCCACGACTTCGAGGACGCCGCGGCCTATGGCTGGACGCTGGCGCCGCCCACGCACTCCTGGGCGACGCTGCGCGACAACGTCGCCAAGGAGGTCGATCGCCTGAACGGCGTCTACATCCGCCTGCTCGACGGCGCCGGCGTGAAGCTGCACATGGGGCGCGGCCGGCTGATGGACCGTCATACCATTGCGATCGGCGAGGAGACGGTCACCGCGGAGAAGATCCTGATCGCCACGGGCGGCGCACCGGTGGTGCCGGAGATTCGCGGCCGGGAATTCGCCATCACCTCCAACGAGGCCTTCCACCTGCCCGAGCTGCCCCAGCGCATCGCCATCGTCGGCGGCGGCTACATCGCGGTCGAGTTCGCCGGCATCTTCAACGGGCTCGGTGCGCACGTCGATCTCGTGCTGCGCCGTGATCGCGTGCTGCGCGGCTTCGACGAGGAGTGCCGCACCGCCGTGCACGAGTCGTTGAAGGAAAGCGGCATCAAGATGCGCACCGAGATGCAAATCGAATGCATCGAGTCCAAGGACGGCAAGGCGCCGTTCACGGTGTACACCCAGCTCGGCGGCATGTTCGAGACCGATCTCGTGATGTACGCCACCGGCCGCGCGCCCAACACCAAGGGCATTGGTCTCGAGAAGGTCGGCGTGCAGCTCGACAAGGCTGGTGCCGTGGCCGTCGACGAATGGTCGAAGACCACAGTCGACAACATCTGGGCGGTGGGCGATGTCACCGACCGCATCAACCTCACGCCGGTGGCGCTGATGGAGGGCCACTGTTTCGCCGACACCGAGTTCGGCAACAAGCCGCGCAAGGCCGACCATCGCGACGTGGCGTCGGCGGTGTTCTGCCAGCCCGAGCTCGCCAATGTCGGGCTGACGGAAGAAGAGGCGAGGATGCGGCTGGGCGAGCTCAAGGTCTTCACCTCGGCCTTCCGGCCGATGAAGTACACCGTGTCGGGCCGGCAGCAGCGCACCTTCATGAAGCTGATCGTCGAGGCCGCGACCGACAAGGTGGTCGGCGTGCACATGGTCGGCGACGATGCCGCCGAGCTGGTCCAGGGCCTGGCCGTCGCTGTGAAAGCCGGCGCCACCAAGGCCCAATTCGACGCCACCGTGGGCATCCATCCGACGGCCGGCGAGGAGTTCGTGACCATGCGCACAGCCCGTGTCGAGCCGGCGCCGAGGCAGAAGGCGGCGGAATAGGGCCCGCCTTCGCCAAGGCTTCGGCGGGCTCGCCCCCTGAAGGGGGCTCGCCTTTTATCCACAGCGCGTATAGGTTCACCGGCCCCGGCGGCCAACGCGCCGGTGGTTGTAGGAGGAAGGAAAAATGACCGCGATTCAGGGCCCGTCCAAGACGGCCGCGAAAGCGCAGTCCCGCAGTTCGAGTGCCGCCGACTGGACGCCGACGAGCTGGCGCGGCCGGCCGGCCCAGCAGATGCCGGTCTATGCGGATGCCGCCGTCCTGGCCAGCGCTGAGGCCCGGCTGCGCCGCTATCCGCCGCTAGTGTTCGCCGGCGAGGCGCGCAAGCTCAAGGCGGCGCTGGCCAAGGTAGCCGCGGGCGACGCCTTCCTGCTGCAAGGCGGCGACTGCGCCGAGAGCTTCGTCGATTTCAGTGCCAACAACATCCGCGACACGTTCCGCGTGCTGCTGCAGATGGCCGTCGTGCTGACTTATGGTGCCGGCGTGCCGGTGGTGAAGGTCGGCCGCATGGCCGGCCAGTTCGCCAAGCCGCGCTCGTCCGACGTCGAGAAGATCGGCGACGTCCAGCTGCCGTCCTACCGCGGCGACAACGTCAACGGTTTCGAGTTCACGCCCGAGGCGCGCCTGCCCGATCCCGAGCGCATGGTGCAGGCCTACAACCAGTCGGCCGCGACTCTCAATCTGCTGCGCGCCTTCGCCCAGGGCGGCTACGCCGACCTCCACGAAGTAAACCGCTGGAACCTCGACTTCGTGCGCAACTCGCCGGCGTCGGAGCGCTATCACGACCTCGCCGCCCGTCTCGACGAGACGCTGAATTTCATGGCCGCCTGCGGGCTCAACTCGGTGACCACGCCGCAGATCGCCGAGACCGACTTCTTCACCTGCCACGAGGGGCTACTGCTGCAGTACGAGGAGGCGCTGACCCGCGTCGATTCGACCTCGGGCGACTGGTACGACTGTTCGGCCCATCTCCTGTGGATCGGTGATCGCACGCGCCAGCCCGACGGCGCGCATGTCGAATTCTTCCGCGGCGTGCGCAACCCGCTCGGCTTCAAGGCCGGCCCGTCGCTCTCGGTCGACGACTTCCTGCGGCTGAACGAGACTCTGAACCCGACCAACGAGCCCGGCCGCATCGTCATCATCAGCCGCATGGGCGCCGGGAAGGTCGGCGACAAGCTGCCGGCGCTGCTGCGCGCTGCCAAGAAAGAGGGGCGCTCGGTCGTGTGGTCGTGCGATCCCATGCACGGCAACACCGTGACGGCAACCAACGGCAAGAAGACCCGCCACTTCGACGCCATCCTGAGCGAGGTGAAGGACTTCTTCGCCGTGCATCGCGCCGAGGGCACCCATCCCGGCGGCGTGCATTTCGAGATGACCGGCCAGGAGGTCACCGAGTGCATCGGTGGCGCCACCGATATCACCGTCGACAATCTCAACGAACGCTACGAGACGCAATGCGACCCGCGACTCAACGCCAGCCAGGCGCTGGAGCTGGCCTTCCTGCTCGCCGAGCAGCTCAAGGCCGAGCGCCTGTCCGTCGCCCGGGCACGACCGGCCGTTTAACGACGGCCGGTCGGGGCCAGGGGAGGGCCTATGACGACGCATCCAAGCGACCGTGAGATCGAGCGGTATACCGATCACTACTTCAATCGCACGAAGCAGGTGATCGGCCGCTTCGGCGATGCCCGCGTGACCTACGCCATCTTCATGCGCCGCCCCGTGGTGTTCGCGCCGCGGCTGGCGTTGCAATGGCTGGAAGAGCTCGGCCGTTCGCGCAACACGTCGGTCGATCTCGACCTGCGCTATGGCGAGGGCAAGTGGGTCGGTGCCGGCGAGCCGATGATGTACATCACCGGTTCGTTCTTCCATCTCGTCGATCTCGAGACGATCTTCCTGCAGAAGCTGGGGCCGGCCTGCGTCGCCGCCTACAACGCTTGGACGATGTGCGCCGACATGCCGAAGTCGGCCTTCCTTGCCATGGATGCGCGTCATTGCGCGGGGCAGGAGATGGCCGAGATGATGGCCTATGCCGCCTCGGTCGGCTCGGCGCGCGCCAAGCGCAAGGTGGGCGCCGTGGGCTTCATCGGCAACGCCACGCACGCCACCGCGCACTTCTTCGGCCGCGACCAGGGGCTCGGCACCATGCCGCATGCCCTGATCGGCTATGCCGGTTCGACCTTGCGGGCGGCCGAGATGTACCACGAGACCTATGCCGGCGAGCCGATGACCGTGCTGGTCGACTACTTCGCGCGCGAGATCTCGGATTCGCTGGACGTCTGTCGGCGCTTTCCCGAACTTGCCGCCAAGGGCATGCTGTCGTTCAGGCTGGACACGACCGGCGGCCGCTACATCGAAGGCCTCGATCCCGCGTCGTCCTACGCGGTGCTGGAGCGCTTCTCGCCCGAATCGATCCGCGGCTATCGCAGCGAAGAGGAATTGCGCTACCTCGTCGGTACCGGCGTATCGGCGGCGGCGATCTTCCATCTGCGCGCCGAACTCGACCGCGCGGGCTTCGACAAGGTCAAGATCGTGGCCTCCTCGGGCTTCGGCCCGGCCAAGTGCCGCGTCATGGCCGAGGCCAAGGCACCTATCGACGTGGTGGGCTCGGGGTCGTTCCTGCCGTCCAACTGGACCGAGACCTACGCCACGGCGGACATCGTCGAGTACGACGGGCAGAAGCGGGTCAAGATCGGCCGCGAGTTCCTGCACCGCAATCGGCCGAACGGCGCTGCCAAGCCGCTCTAGCGGGATCGAGCCTGCCTCGCGGAAGGTGATGCAATCGGCGTCGACTTGGAAGATTATCGCCGAGGAGGGTTCGATGACCCAGAAGCTCCCCAAGCGCGGTTGTCGCCCATGCACCCCGGGTAGCGCAGAGCGATGACAGACAAGGTGAAACGGCGGTTGACCACTGTCCTGTGCGCCGACGTGCACGGATATTCCCGTCTCATGGAAGCAGACGAAACAGGAACGATGGCGACGCTGCGCCGCCATCGCACCGCCATGGCGGGATTGGTGGAACGCCATGACGGGCGGATCGTCAACACCTGGGGCGATGCCGTGATCGCCGAGTTCGCGAGCGTCGTCGAGGCCGTGCAGTGCGCGGTCGAGATTCAGCAGGAAGTATCCAGCCAGGAGCTGGACGCCACCCAGGCGCAGCGCATGCAGTTTCGCATTGGCATCAACCTAGGAGATGTGATGGTCGAGGGGCCCGACATCTATGGCGACGGGGTCAATATAGCGGCGCGGTTACAGGAGCTTGCCGAGCCCGGCGGCATCGTGGTCGCCGGTTCCGTTTACGAACAGGTGCACAACAAGTTGTCCGTCGGCTTCGACCATCTCGGCCAGCAGCAGATGAAGAACGTCGCCCCCGTGACCACCTATCGGGTGGCCATGGCCGGCGGTGGCACCATGTCCCGGGCGGACGCAGCCCCACAGGTCGGCGCTTCGGGGCTTCGCGACATGCACGAGCCGTCGACGTGGATGGGCGTCGTCTCGCATTGGCTCTCGAACCTGCCGCGCGACGTCACAACGCTGCTCGCCATTGCGGGATTTCTGATCCTGATCAATGTATTCACCGGCCTGCACAGGATCTGGTTCCACTGGCCGGTCGCCGCATTGCTGTTCATTGTCGTCATGCGGATACTGCGTCGGCGCGGACCTGCGTCGGACAGGAAGGAAGACCGTTGAGCGAGATCGGGAGGAAGACATGCTGAAGCTCTACTACGCGCCCGGCGCATGCTCGACGGCGTCGCATCTCGCGCTCGAGGAAAGCGGCGCCAAGTTCGATTCGCAGCCGCTGGCCTTCGCCAAGAACGAGCAGAAGACGCCGGAGTATCTCAAGGTCAATCCGCGCGGCCGCGTGCCGGCGCTGGTGATCGACGAGGGCACGATCGTGGAGAACACCGCGATCCTCGACTTCATCGCCGCCACGCATGCGCCGCAGCTCATGCCCAAGGATCCGGTGCAGCGGGCCCGGGCGATCTCGCTGATGGCGTGGTTCTCCAACAACGTCCATCCGTCCTTCACCCACATCTCGCGGCCCGAGCGCTTCGCCACGGACACCAAGGTGTTCGACCATCTGAAGGAGGTCGGCCGCTCGAACTTCCACAACTGCCTCAAGGAGATCGACGGCATCATCGGCGACAAGCCGTGGATCCTGGGCGACCAGTTCAGCGTCGTCGACTGCTACGCCCTGGTGTTCTACGGCTGGGGCAAGCGCATCGGCCTGCCGGTGGAGGAGCTCAAGCACTACACCGCCTGGAAGGACCGCATGCTGGCCCGCCCGGCCGTGCGCCGCGTGCTCGAGCGCGAGCAGAACGTCCTCGTAGCCGCATAGACCGGGCCGTCGACCTCTACTTCATGCCGGTGATCGAGCCGCTGATGGCGCGCGGATCGCGCTTGGGCCAGCGGCCGGCCTCGACCTGGACGACGAAATCGCTGACGATGCGATTGAACTGGTCGGGGTCCTCGAGATTGATGGTGTGGCCGCAGTTCGGCATCACCGACAGCGCCGCCGACGGGATCTCGCGCTTCATCAGGATGCCTGGAGCCAGGCATGGCCAGTCTTCGTCGCCAGTCAGGATCAGGGTCGGCACGGTGAGCGCGCGCATCTGATCGACCAGGTCGTACAGCGAGGGTCGCTCGCCCTGCACGCCGATCTGGGTGTTGCCCGAGCCGAGTGCGGAGTGCTCGCCCAGCTCCTTCTTGAACTGGGCGAAGCCGCGCGGATCCTTGTTCTCGAACTGAACGCGCGTCGGGCCATAGGCGTATTTCTCCGCGAACTTGACCATGCCCTCGTTCAACAGGGATTTGGCGACGAGCGCCGCCTCGCCCTTGAACTTCGCCGCTTCCTGCTTCTCCGCGCCGTAGCCGCAGCCCGCGACGACCAGCGACTTCGCGCGCGTGGGGTGGCGGAAGCCGAAATGCAGCGTGGCGAAGCCGCCCATCGACAAGCCGACGATGTGGGCCTGCGGCAGCTTCAGGTGATCGAGGATCGCCAGAATGTCGTCGGCGGCGCGGGCCTGGCTGTAGCTTGAAGGATTTTCCGGCACGTCCGAGGGTGGATATCCGCGCGCGCTCCAGGTCACGCAATGATAGCGCTGGCCAAAATGGCGCATCTGGCCTTCCCACGAGCGGTGATCGGCGGCGAATTCGTGGACGAACACGATCGGTGCGCCGGAGCCGGTCTCTTCGTAGTAGAGCTTCACACCATCGTCGGTCGTGGCAAACGGCATCGTCTTCTCCAGGTCATGTCGACTGTTGTTTATATGGCGGCCTTTTACCCCATGTAGCTCCGCCGGCCTTCGTCGCGCAGGAAGATGCGCGACAGATGCCGCTTGAGGGCAGGGTCGTCGTGATCGATGAACGCCGTCCGGCGATGTGCGATCCTCGAATTGTTGAGAAATTCCATCTGGCCCGGCGCCAGCACGAAGTCGACGTGGTGTTCCGGCTCGGAAAGGATGTCGTGCAAGGCGTTCAGCGCGTCCATGCCGTCCGGATCGATTTCGCGGCCGACCAATCGATAGCCGACAGGCTGCAGGGCGCGATTGAAGCGGGCGCGAACCGCACCGCCATGGTCAGAAAAAATCGGGTTGCTGGTGCAGATCGGCATGCCTTCCGCATGCTCGCCCTGCCGGTTCCAGATATAGGGTTCGTAGAGCCGCTGCAGCAGCCTGGCATCCCGCTCGCGCAGGACTTCGTGTGCGGTGTGCAGGCTCCCGGTGGACGAAACGCCGCCCGACAACGCCGTCCGCATCACCAGCAGGCCGATATAGGGCGGCGGATGGTTGAAGCCATAGTCGGTGTGCCAGCTCAGATCCTCGTTGGTCAGGTCAGCGCGAACGCGAACATCGGTCTTCTTTCCGGTGTCGTGGACGTCATAGAGCAACGTGCCCTTGAAGGCCTGGGCGACGGGACGCGCCAGCATCTGGCTGAACAGCCAATAAACGGCGAGGAGTTCCTCCTTGCTGTAAGCATCGACCGGCAGTCGGTCGACGACGGCGAAGCCGATCCCGGCGTCGAGCATGTCCTTCAGGCGAGCTGCCAGGCGCCGACACGCCGTCAGCTCGAATTCGTCCGGTGACAGAACGAGGGTCGGCACGGGGTGCTCACGCAGCGAGCGGACAACCGCGTCGATCTCCGACAGGCAGTCGTCCGGAATGGGCAGCAGCCAATCAGACTCCGACACGTCGCTCCGGCGCCAGGCGGTGCGACGGGGCAGGGGATCGCGATGAACGGCGCTGAGCGGCCAGCGCCGGCTCGCATCTATCATCGGATCGTCGTGTGCAATCGGAGCATTCATCATCGGTGCCCTCTGGCTGGATTCAACTCGTCAGCGCATGAACGCGAAGCAAATCGGGTGCCGCGGTTGGTGCCCTGCAGTGTCCAATTCGTGTATACAATATACACGAAAGCATGCAAATCTCGCGGCGGAGGCGGGTCCATGAAGGGAAAAATAGTCAGGCGCGAAGCGGGTCTGCTCGTCGGCGGCTTCGGCGGCACAGTTCTTGCGCGTCTTTCGTCATGGCATTGATCTCACTGGCCGACGTCGGCAAGAGCTTCCGCTCCCGAGAGGGACGGTCCTGGTCGGCGGTCGCCGACTTCAACCTCACTCTCGAAGACGGCGAGTTCTATTGCCTGCTCGGCCCCTCCGGCTGCGGCAAGAGCACGATCTTGAGCTTGTTGGCGGGCTTCACTCTTCCGAGCGCCGGCCGGCTGGAACTATCCGGCAAGCCGATCAAAGGCGCTTCCCGGGATCGCGGTGTCGTCTTTCAGGGTGACGATTCCCTCTATCCCTGGCTGACCGCCGTGGAGAATGTCGAATTCGGCCTGCGCTTGCGCGGCGTGGACCGCAGAGAGCGCCGCGACCGTGCCATGCAGTATCTCGAGCTGGTCGGGCTGCGCGGTCAGGAAGGCAAGCACCCGTCCGAGCTGTCCGGCGGCATGAAGCAGCGCGTGCAGATCGCACGCGCGCTCGCCAACGAGCCGCGGATTCTGCTGATGGATGAACCCTTTGGCGCGCTGGATGCGCAGACGCGCGGCGCCATGCAGGTCGAATTGCGCCGCATCTGGGAACGCATGAAGGTCACGGTGGTCTTCATCACCCACGATATCGATGAGGCAATCGTCCTCGGGACGCGCGTGGGCGTGATGACGGCCGGTCCCGGCGGCACGCTGAAGAAGAACCTGCCGATCGACATTCCCGGCGAACGCACGCGGGGCGACCCGCGATACATCGCCCTTTACGAAGAGATCCATGCACTGGTTCGTGAAGAAGTGCTGCGCGCAAACGCACGGAGGGCCGCATGAGCGAGGCCACGCGTACGCTGCCCGTATCGGACACCGGCGGCGCTGCGGGCAGCTCCGCTTCGTCGATCTGGCAGGCGATCAAGAATGGGTTCCCGTACTTTCTCGGCTTCTTCAGCCTTTTCTTCATTTGGCACGTCGTCGCCGTCTATGTCGTCGCCTCGGTTCTGTTCCCGCCGCCCTATGCCGTGCTCCTGCGCGCCATCGAGCTGCTGCAGGACGGGGTCCTGGTCGAGAATGTCGGGGCCAGCCTGCAACGCATCATCATCGGCTTCATCGCAGGCTCGCTCATCGGCATCCCGATCGGGTTGATCATCGGCAGCTTTCCGCTGGCCCGGAAGATCCTGGAGCCATGGACCGAATCCCTGCGCTTCATTCCTTCCGTGGCGATGATCACCATCGCGGTCATCTGGTTCGGCATCGGCGAGCCGTCGAAGATCTTCCTGATCATCTACACGACTGTCTTCATCGTGATCCTGAACACGGCGGCAGGCGTGGGTGCGATATCGGCCAACAAGATCCGCGCGGCGCAGGCGCTCGGCGCGAACTCGCGGCAGATCTTCTTCCTCGTCGCCCTTCCCGCGACCGTCCCCTACATCCTGACGGGGATGCGCATCGCGATGGCCAATTCGTTCACCACGATCGTCGCTGCCGAGCTGGTGGCTGCGAATGCCGGCCTCGGCGTCATGCTGTGGCAGGGGCGGATGTACATGCAGATCGGCGACATCTTCGTCGCGCTCGTGTCGCTCTGCATCCTGGGTTTCACGGCCGACCGCCTGTTCCGCTTCGGCGTAGCCCGTTTTGCCGGACGCTATGACGTCACGCCGTGACCAGCTGATGCTGCGCGAGTGTGGGTTCTTCTCTTTGGATTGGGGGTTATGAATGTTTGACATCGGACGGCGATCCGCCCTGAAACTGGCGGCCGGGCTTGCGGTTGTCCCATCGGTGGTGCGCGCGCAGCCTGCCAAGATCACCATCGCGACGGGCGTGGATCCCTCGTTCTCGGCATATTACGTCGCGAAGGAGTCCGGCATCTTCACCAAGAACGGGCTGGAGGTGCAGCTCAACACCGGACCGAGCGGCTCGGCGATGGTGGCGCTGCTGATCCAGAACCAGGTGCAATCGGCATTCGGCGCGGAGCAGGCCGGCCTGCTCAATCACGCGCTCGATCCGAACGTCGTGGTGGCTGCCGAAGGCGCCATGCTGGCGCGCTGGTACGGCATCGTCGGCAAGGAAATCGCCAGCATGGACGCCCTCAAGGGCAAGCGCCTGGGAATTGCCCGCGGTTCGGGCAGCGAAGTGTTCTGGCTGGCGGCGGTCAACAAGCTGAAGCTGGATCCCAAGGACTACAAGATCGTCCAGGTCGAGGCGCCGGAGATGGTCGCGGCCCTCGAGCGCGGCGACATCGACGCCTACAGCGCCTGGGAGCCGTGGCTGACGCGCGGCGCGGCAGCGGTCAAGGGCGCGCGGCTGGTCGTGGACAATGTCGGCATCATCGAAGGCCGCGTGTTCATCTACGTGAACAAGGATTGGGCGGTGAAGAACCGTACTGCCGCCGTGTCGTTCATGCGCAGCATGGTCGAGGCCACGGACGTCATCAACACCAAGCGCGACCAGGCCGCCGCCGACGTCGCCAAGTTCCTGAAGCTCGACCTGCCGTTGACCAAGCAGCTGATGGATAAGTTGAGCTTCGACGTCCATCTGGACCAGCAATCCATCGGCAACTTTCAGATCGCCGAAGCTCAGTTGAAGAGCATTGGCAGGCTTCCCAAGCCGGTGTCCTGGAACACCCTGTTCTATCCCGACCTGCTCCGCGAAGTGGCCCCGAGCAAGGTGAACTACAAGCTGCCCGACGCCTGATCGGCTTCAGAGATCGTCGAAGGTCGCCCCGACATCCCCAGGCACGGCATAGGCCGATTCGGCCAGTGCCTTTGCGATCACACCATGGGCGCGCCGCATGAGCTGCTCGGCGCGACGCCGGGCAAGGCTCGCTTCGCCGGCAAGAACAGCCTCAGCCACTTCGCTGTGGCCCTCGAGCGACATCGACAGCATCTCGTGGGTCTGCAGATGGGCAAGGTAGCGATAGCGCAACGCCTGCTTCTCGATGCCGGCGACCACGCGGATGAGCGTCTGGTTTTGCGAGGCCGCGTGAACCGCGCGAGTCAGGGCGACGTTGTGCTTGAAGAACGTCGGCACATCCTTCGCCTTGAACGCCTTGTTCATCGCGGCGAGATGCGACTCGATCGTCTTGCGCGCCTTCTTGTCGAGATGGCGGGCCGCCTCCGCCGCGGCGAGCCCCTCCAGGCCGACACGGCAGGCGTAGACCTCGTCGAGGTCGCGCCGGCTCATCGGCGTGACGCTGACACCCTTGCGGGCGGCACGGACCACGAGGCCGTCGGCTTCGAGCATCCGGAAGACTTCGCGGACCGGCGAACGGCTCACCCCGAAGGCGGCGCCGACTTCCTCCTCGTGGATGCGGGAGCCCGGCGCCAGTTCCAGGAAGACGATGCGGTCGGACAGGATCCGCGCGATCTCCGTGGCGATCACGGACGGGGCGACGAAGTCCGCCTGCGACAACAGCGGCGGGCGCGGGGCCATTCTAGCCGTGGACATAGCCACCGTCGGCGATGACGGTCTCGCCCGTCATGTAGGAGGCGGCGTCGGAGACGAGAAACATCGCCATCTTCGCAATTTCCTCCGCCGTTCCCCAACGGCCAAGCGGAACGCGCGCCAGGCCCCGGTCTCCCGACTGCCCTTCCTTCGCCGTCTGTCGCGTCATTCGGGTGAGGGAGCGCCCCGGCGCCAGGCAGACGACACGCACACCGTAGGGCCCCCATTCCACCGCGGCCGACTTGGTGAGCTGCGATATGGCGGCCTTGGCGGCGGCATAAACCGCCCGATTCTCGCCGCCAGAAAAGGCCGTCTGCGAACCGATCGACAGGATGACGCCGCGTCGTCGCTCGACCATGCCGCGGCCGATCAGCTGGATCAGCCGCAAGGCGCCGACGAAGTCGATGTCGACCGTGCGCCGGACCTCCTCGAGGCTGGTTTCCAGCAGCGGCTTGGCGACCAGCACGCCGGCGTTGTTGATGAGGATGTCGACCGGTCCTGCAGCCTTGGCGAGGTCCTCAACGGACGCGGGATCAGCCTGATCGAACACATGAGCCGCGGCGCCGTACCGCGACGCGACGGCGGCAAGCGGCTGCTCTTCAATATCTGCCAGCACCAGCTGCGCGCCAGCTGCGTAGAAGAGGCCCGCCATGGCCTCGCCGAAGCCGTTTGCCGCGCCGGTTACCAGGATGCGCCGGCCCGAGAAGTACAGGTCGTGCGCCAGGCTCACGAACCACCTCGGCCGATCACCCAGTCGCGCGTGGCAGCCGCACCATCTGCGATCGACGTCGCCGGCGAGAAGCCGAGGTCGCGCCGGGCGGCATCGATGACGAGCGGCCCGAGGCCGAACGTATTCCAGGCAGTGCCCTCCGGATCCAGGACAGCCTCCGCCGCGGGAACGGCCTTTCGGACCTGTTCGACGATTTCCGACAGGCTTTGTGCGCGGCCCGGACCGACATTGTAGGCACGCTGCGGCAAGGTGGGAGCATCGAGGGCCCCGCGAACCGCGCCGACGACATCGTCGATGAAGACATGCTGGCGCGTGCGACCGTCCGCCGGATGGATGCGGCTGACGCGGCCCGTCAAGCCGTCTTCGATGAGCGTGCGGATCATGCAGGATGTCGTCCGGCCGGCGCCGTAGCAGGAAGCGACGCGAAGCGCAACGGCATCGACCCCGTGCTCCGCGTGATAGGCATGGATCAGCGCTTCGCCCGCGGCCTTGCTGGCCCCATATACCGTGTCCGGCCGAAGCGGCATGTCTTCATTGACGGGCATCAGGTCCCGTCGATTGCCATAGGCCACGATCGAGGAGAACCAGACGATCCGTCCGAGGCGATGAATGCGCGCGGCCTCGAGGAGGCCACTCAGGCCCGCAAGATTGATCTCGCATACGCGGCTCGGATTGTCGCTGAGCAGCATCGGCCCCGAGATCCCACCGGCGTGCACGACACGACGGACACCGAAGCGCACGATCGCTTCGTGCCATCGGCTCGGATCCGGCAGGTCGTGGGCAAAGAAGGGGACCGACAACTTGCCGAGATCCAGATCCGACGGCCGCACTCGATCGGCCGCCACGACCGGAATGCCGTCGGCCACGAGCTGCTGCAGCACGGCAGCGCCGATCATCCCGCCGACACCGGTGACGAGAACAGTGCCGTCGTTCATTCGGCGGCCTCGGCGAGACGCTGCTGCGGCAGCACGACGGTCGCGATTCGCCTCACCTCTAGCCTCTGCCCCGGCGATATCTGCAGGATCGTCAGGCCTGCCTGATCGATCGGCAGGGTACCCACCGCTATCGACGGGTCGATGCGCAGCCACGCCCGGAGGGGCGCTGCCCGACGGGCATCGACCTCCACAAGGTCGTCTTCCTGAAGGCCCGCAGCCGAGGCGTCTCTTGGATGCAGGCGGCAGATGCGGCGACGACTTACGGCACCGGCCTCGTAGGAATCGTCGACAAGGACAGCCGTCAGGGCGAACCGAGAATCACGTAGACGGCGACGGAGTGCTTCCGTCGCGACCGGATCCACAGCACCTTTGGCGTCGAGCGCCACGCCATAGAGATCGCGTGCCGCCTGCCGCGAGACATACCCTTCCTCGACATCCTGCTGGACGCTCCCGGGCGCCCGCAGCAGCGGGTCGCCGTAGCCTCCGCCGCCGGCCGATCGCACGACGACGACGCTGCCGTTGCCCACCGGATGTCCAGCGATCTTGCCCGGCGTGTCGAACCCTTCGACGGCGCCGTCCCGCTCGATCCATGCGCCAACCTGCACGCCCGACAGCCCACCCATCACGCCGAAGGCCGGCACGACGGCGCCGTCGGACAGCAGCGAATAGCGCGAGTCCGGCGCCAACACCCGCATCGAGCGCTGCATCGACAGCCCGCCCCGGGTGGTGCCGGCGCCGCCGGAGTCGGTGGCCAGGCGCGACGTCTCGACGACCAGCGGCATGCGCGTCTCGATGACCTCCGTCGACTGGACCGTGACGAGGTCACCCCAGTCGATCGTGGCCATTGCGCTTGGGCCATCGCTCTCACGGAAGGCGCCGTTGCCGCCGGCCGACCATTCGTAGTGCACCCACTCGCGGCCGCTCCGGGCGTCGTAGCCGCCGATCAGATTGTGGAAGGAGGTCCGGCAGAGATCGCCCGCCACGAGATCGGGGACGACCTGTGACAGGGCGCCGACCATCGTCGCGATGACGCGCTTGCGGATCTCGCCGTGGGAGCCGGCAGGCGCGGGCCGCTGCACGTTGACGATGGACCCAGGCGGGGCATTGACCTCGATCGGACGGAACGAACCCTGGTTGAGCGGCGCCGCGGGATCGAAGACCGATTTGACCGCAATGAAGACCGACGCGGCCGTCACCGCCGCTGTCGAGTTCACAGGAAAAGGCACTTGTGGCGAGGCGCCGGCGAAGTCGGCGATCATGCGGTCGCCGGCAACGGTGAGCGCCAGCGGCAGCAGCAGTGGCTCGAAGATGCCGCCGATGTAGGTCTCGAGATAGTCCTCGAAGCGATAGGTGCCGTCCGGCAAGCCGGCAATGCAGGCGCGCATTCTCGCTTCCGACCGGTCCAGGTCGAGGCGCACAGCCTCGAGCAACGTGTCGACGCCGTAGCGGGCGCAGATCTCATGGATGCGCCTTTCGGCGACCCGGCAGGAGGCAAGGCTCGCCTGCAGATCGCCCAGCCGCTCCTCGGGCACCCGCATGTTGGAGAGGAGGATGTCGAGCGCTCCCTGATTGAAGCGGCCGGCTTCCTGGATCTTGATTGGCGGGATGCGCACGCCCTCCTGGTAGATCTCGGTCGCCTTGCCCGACATGCTGCCGGGAACCATGCCGCCGACATCGGCCCAGTGGGCGCGTACCGCCGGAAAGAAGATCAGACGGCCGTCCTGGAAGACCGGGAATATCACCGTTACGTCGTTGAGATGCGTGCCGCCCGTGTAGGGGTCGTTCGAGAGGATGACGTCGCCGGGCGCGAGATCGTGGCCGAACTTCTCCATGGCCGAACGCACCGACCAGGGCAGGGGAACGACGTGGGAGCCGATATCCTCCGATTGCGCTACGACCTGGCTGTCGGGCGCGAAGAGACCGCAGGAGAAATCCTTCGCATCGTAGATGGCTACCGAGCTCGCCGTGCGGCATACGGTGGCGCGCATCTCGCGGACGATGGAAATCAGCCCCTGGGTCAGGACCTCCAGGGTGATGGGATCGATGGTCATTGAAGGCTCCCGTCGTGACGGCGGAGTGCGAGGCAGCCGATCCGGTCGAGCGCGACCGACCAGCCCGGCGGCACAATGGTCGAAGAGCCGGCTTCTTCGATGATGGCCGGCCCTGTCACGGTCTCTCCTGGCGGCATGCGTTCGCGATCGACAACGGGCACGGCGAAGGACTCGCCGTCGAAGATGGTCGTCCGCGTGCTGACGACAGCCGCGGCCATCGTGCGTCCCGCTGCCTCTACCGGCGGCAGGACCGGCTTGTCGGACAGCCCCCAGGCAGCAATGCGATAGCTGACGATCTCGACCGGCGCCGTCGTCGTGCCGCCGTAGCGAATCTCGTAGATCTTTTCGAAGGCCCGCACGATCTCCGCCGTGTCGGAGAGATCCATGTTGACCGGGACCGACAGCTCGAAGGATTGGCCGGCGTAGCGCATATCGAGGGTAGCGGCGAAGCGCCGGCGGGCCGGCGGGAAGCCGGCAGCCTGCAGCTCCCGCTCGCCGTCCTCGAGCAGGCCCGAAAGCATGGCCCGGACATCGGCTGCCGAAAGCGCACTGATCGTCGCGACCTTGGTGCGCACCAGATCGCGGCGGACGTCGGCTACCAGCAAGCCGAAAGCCGAGAAATTGCCCGGCATTGGCGGGACGACGACAGTGCGCATGCCAAGCTCGTCGGCGATCGCTGCGGCCTGCAGCGGACCTGCGCCGCCATAGGAGAGGAGGGTGAAATCGCGCGGATCGATGCCACGCAGCACCGATACTTCCTTGATCGCGGCCGCCATCGACACCACGGCGATGCGCAGGATGCCCTCGGCCATCTGCTCTGCCGACAACCCGATCTCGCTGCCGAGTCGCCCTACGGCCGCCGCCGCGGCGGCGCGGTCCAGGCGGATCTCGCCGCCGAGAAGCTGCTCGGTGCCGAGACGACCCAGCACCACATTGGCGTCGGTCACCGTCGGCTCGATGCCACCCCGGCCAAAGCAGGCCGGGCCCGGAAATGCCCCCGCCGAGCGTGGACCGACCGTCAGGAAGCCCGAAGTCACGGCCGCGATGCTGCCGCCGCCGGCGCCGACCGTGTTGATGTCGATCTGCCGGATCTTGACGGGGAAGGCGCCGACCCGTCCGTCCGTCGTCATGGTGAATTCGCCGCCGCGCACCAGGCACACATCGGTCGAGGTTCCACCCATGTCGCAGGTGATCACGTCGGGGAAATTGGCGGCGTGGCCGACGTGACTGGCGGCGATGACACCGGCCGCCGGCCCCGAGAGCATCGACAGCACCGGCATCGATTCGACCCGCTTGGCCGGCAGGGTGCCGCCGTTCGAGGTCATGATGGACAGGGGCGCGGAGATGGAGGACGAAGTGAGGCGGGCCTGCAATTCCCTCAGATACCGCCGCATGCGCGGCGCCACGAAGGCATTGAGAGCCGTCGTCGAGAAGCGCTCGTACTCGCGATATTCCGGCAAGACCTCGGACGAGGTCGTGATGACCGCGTCGGGCAGCAGGCGGCCCAGAATCTCCGCGGCGCGGCGCTCGTGCTCGGCGTTGGCGTAGGAATGAAGGAAGCAGACCGCGACCGCCTCGATCCGGTCTTCGGCGAGCCGGCGACCGATCGCCGACACGGCCTCCTCGTCGAGCGGCGCAGACACGGCGCCGTCGGGCCGCAGGCGTTCGCGCACTTCGTAGCAGCGCGATCGCGGCACCAGCGGCCGATTGGGCCGCGCCTTGATATTGTACATGGCCATGCGATTGCCGCGGCCGACCACGAGAACATCGCGATGGCCCTCGGTCGCGAGCACGGCCAGCCGCGCCCCATCCCCTTCAAGTGCCGTGTTTGTGGCGACGGTGGTCCCGTGCACGATGCGATCCAGATCTCCCGGCTCCAGCGACAGGCGACCGATGCCGACCAGAATTCCTTCCGACTGGTCGCCGGGCGTGGACGGGGTCTTGAGCACCTGCAGCCGTCCGCTCGCGCGGTCCAGGAAAACGAGGTCGGTAAAAGTCCCCCCGACGTCAACGCCCAACCAACTCATGCGCCCGATTCTCCTGCCTTCGGCTACTGGTCAACGCCCGACGAAGCGCGGCGGCCGCTTTGCGGCGAAGGCCGCTGCGCCTTCCTTGTAATCCGCGCTGTCCATGGCGCGACCGATGAAGACGTCGATCTCCCCGGCGCGGGCGTCGGCGGTGCCCGTCGCCAGCGCGTCCAGCACGAGCTTGGCGCCGCGGATCGACAGAGGCGCGTTCTTCGACAGATCGGCGGCGAAGGCATGCGCCGCCTCGAGGGCGCTGCCCTGTTCGGCTGCCATGTCGGCGAGGCCCATGCGGCGGCAATCGGCAAGATCGAAGGCGCGCCCCGAGTAGAGCACGCGCTTGGCGTTCGCGAGGCCCACCTGCCGCAGCAGCAGCGAGCAGTCGAGCGGCCCGTAGACGATGCCCAGGCGGGCGGCGGGTATGCCCATCCGCGTGCTGGCGTCCCCGATCCGGAAGTCGCACGCCAGCGCGAGGCCGCAGCCTCCGCCCATGGCATAGCCCGACACCGCAGCGATGGTGGGAAGCTCACAGTCCCGGACAGCGCGGGTCGCTCTGTCGGCTACGGCCTCGTAGGCCTCGCCCATCTTGGAATCGGCACGCACGGTCGCGAATTCGGAGATGTCGGCGCCGGCGCAGAAATTGCCGCCGGCGCCGGTCAGGACGACGGCCCGTACGCCGTCCTGTTGTCCGACACCGGCGAAGATCTCTGCCAGCCGCCGCCACATGGCGAGCGACACGGCGTTGCGCTTGGCCGGCCGGTTGAGCGTGACGGTGACGATGCCGTCCGCCACCGTGACGACGATTTCCTCGGCAGGACTGGACAAGAAATTCCCCATGACAATCTTGTGTACTGTATACAAGATGTCGCGGCGCAAAGGGAATGAAAGTTGCTTCGAACGTCGTGGGTTCTTTGCGAAGGGCGGAGGGGATGATGACATTGAAAAGGTGTGTGAAGGCGGGCCTGTCGGGCCTGTTCCTGGCGGTCGCGGCGCTGCAGCCCGGCCAGGCGCAGGTGCCCGGCGTCACGGCAGATACGATCAAGATCGGGTCGTTCGGCGCGCTGACGGGCCCCGGCTATCTCTACGGCAAGCTGCCGATGAACGGCATCGAGGTCGTTTTCGACCAGGTCAATGCGGCCGGCGGCATCAACGGCCGCAAGCTTGAGCTGGTCCGCGAGGACGATCGTTGCGACCCGGCGGCGGCCATCGGGGCCGTCAAGAAGCTGATTCACGAGGACAAGGTCTTCGCCATCATCGGCGGCGGCTGCAGCAATGCAACGGTTGCGGCCCGCGAAACCCTGGCGGAAGCGAGGATACCCGTGATCATCATGGCGTCGGTGCACGACGGCATCACGACGCCGGTCGCTCCGACGATCTTCAGCACGGCGCTCACCTCGTCCCTTGAGAGCGCGGCCATGCTTCAGTTCGCCCTCGACCAGGGCGCCAAGCGCATCGCCGTCATCTCAATGCGCGACGCCTGGGGGCGCTCGCGCTACACGCCGCTGATCGAGGCCTTCCAGAAGAAGGGCATCAAGCCCGTCCTGGACGAGGAGATGGCGCCCGACGCCAACGACGCCACCGCCCAGGTGCTGCGCCTGAAGGGGGCCAACGCCGACGCCGTCCTGGTCGTCCTCTACCCCAAGCCAGCGGCGATCTTCATGCGGGACGCCCAGAAGCTCGGCTTCAAGCCGCTCGCGGTCGGCCAGAGCGGCATCGCCGATCCCGCCGCCTTCGAGGACCAGGTCGGCTCGCCGGGCGCCACGGCCTCATTCCGGACCATCTCGATGGTGCGTTATACGCCCGAGGATCCGGCCGTCGACAAGTGGCGCAAGGCGATCGAGGCGAAGTTCCCCGGCGACCGGCTGTCGGTCTTCAATCTGTTCGGCATCGGCAGCGCCCAGGTGATGGTGGAAGGCCTCAAGCGTGCCGGACCCGATCTCACTCGGGAGAAGCTGGTGGCTGCGCTGAACGGTCTGAAGGACTTCGAGACAGATGTCTATCCCGGCGGCATCACCTGCGTAGAAACCGACCATCGCTGCAACAAGAACCCGGCCTGGATCGCCAAGGAGCCCGGCAAGCCGGTTCGCGTGCTGGGCGTCACCAAGGTCGAGTAGAACCTCTTGGAGCTGCTGGTCTATCTACTGCTGAGCGGACTGACGACGGGTTCTCTCTACGCCCTAATCGCGCTCGGCATCGTGGTGGTGAACAAGGCCACCGCCGTGATCAACTTCGCTCACGGCGAGCTGTTCATGTTCTCGGGCTTCGTCGCCTGGATGTTGCACGTGCAGATGGGCGTGCCCTATCTGCCGTCGCTGCTGGCGGCGGTTGCCTTCGGTTTCCTGCTGGGGGCGGCGACCGATCTGATCGCCTTCCGGCCGCTCAAGAATGCGAACATCATCAGCCTCGTCCTCGCCACGATCGGCATCGCGTTCATGCTGCGCGGCACGGCTCGCGTCATCTGGGGAGGGAAGGGCGACTATCTGCCATTCCCGCCCATTACGTCTCCAGAACCGATCATGATCGGCGGCATCATGGTGATCCCGCAACAGCTCGCCGTGCTCGCCGGCTCGATCGTCATCATGGTGGCCTTCGCTGCTTTTTTTCGCCTGACGCGCGCCGGCAAGATGATGCAGGCCACCGCCGACAATGCCAAGGCCGCGACCCTCGCCGGCATCCGTATCGATCGCATCTACATGCTGTCCTTCGGAACGGGCGCCGCCATCGCGGGCGCGGCTGCCGCGCTGATGGCGCCGCTTACGCTGCTCTATCCCGACATGGGTTTCTCCTTCTTCATCAAGGGATTCGCTGCGGCGGTGCTGGGCGGCCTGACCAGCCTGCCGGGCGCGGTGCTCGGAGGCATTTCCATCGGCATCATCGAGTCGCTGGCCGGCGGCTACCTCCATTCGAGCTTCATCGAGGTCTCGGCCTTCATCGTCATCATGTTCGTGCTCGTGGTGCGCCCGACCGGGTTGCTCGGCTCCACGCGCTTTCGTCGGGTCTGACATGGCGCTGTTCGGCAGACGCAACGTGCTGGTGGCGATGCTCCTGTTCGCCGCCGTGGCGCCGACGTTCCTCAACGCCTATTACCTGTTCGTTGCCAACACGATCCTCATCTACGTTCTGCTGGCGATCGGACTCAACATCCTGGTGGGCTATGCGGGCCAGCTCGCCTTCGCCAATGCCGCGATGTTCGGCATCGGCGCCTATGGCACCGGCCTGCTCCAGGTCCATTTCGGCTGGCCGTTCTGGCTGGCGTTCCCGCTCGGCGCATTGATCGCGACCATGGTCGGCCTTGCCATATCGCTGCCGGCGCTGCGGCTCAGCGGACTCTACCTCGCGCTCTCCACCCTGGCCTTCGCCCAGTTCACGCAATGGGTGTTCCTGAACTGGGAGCCGGTGACGTTCGGCGCCGGCGGCTTCAAGACGCCGCCCATTTCCTTCGCGCCGCTGCCGATCTCGAAGACGCTGGGACTGTATTACCTGAGCCTGATCCTGGTGATGGTGCTCTTCGCCCTGGCGCAGAATCTCGTGCGTTCCCGCATCGGCCGGGCCTTCGTCGCGGTCCGCGACGGCGAGATCGCCGCCGAATCTCTCGGCGTCGACCTGCTGCGCTACAAGGCGCTCGCCTTCGGGATCAGCGGTTTCTACGCGGGCATCGCCGGAGGCCTCTATTCGGCGATGCTGAACTTCGTGTCGCCGGAAGGCTTCGACCTGTTCCAGATGGTGATCCACAAGGCGATGATCATCGTCGGCGGCCTCGGCTCGATCGTCGGCTCGGTCCTGGGCGCGGGGACGCTCGTCTTCGTTCTCGAGGCGCTGCGCAAGGTGAAGGGCGTCCAGGAGATCGCCTTCGGCGCGATCCTCGTCGGTTTCATTCTCTTCATGCCAGGCGGCATCATCGGCTACCTCAAGGAGAAGGTTCGCGGCTGGGAAGAGCCGTTGCATCGCGCCCGGGCGAGCAGGCGTCCGCCGGTCGCTGCGACGTCGGAGAGCAGCGAGGTTCGGCCGTGAACGAGGCGCTGCTTTCCGTCCGCGGCGTGTCGGTGAGCTTCGGCGGCGTGAAGGTGCTCGACGGCATCGACCTCGACGTCAAGCCCGGCGAGATCAGGGGCCTGATTGGCCCCAACGGTGCGGGCAAGACGACGATGCTCAACGTCATCTGCGGCATTCACCCCCCGCATCAAGGCGACGTGCTGCTCGACGGCGTATCCATCGTCGGGCGCAAGCCGAGCGCGATCGCGCGGCTCGGCCTTGGCCGAACCTTCCAGACGTCGCAGCTGTTTCGCGGCATGACGGTGCTGGAGAACCTCATGACGGGGCTGCACCACCGCACCACGGCCGGCTTCGTCGCCGCCAGCCTCAATCTGCGCCGCTACCGGGAGGAAGAGGAGGCCGCCGAGGAAGCCGCCCGCCAGGCCCTCGAATTCATCGGCATGTCGGCGTTCGCTGATCGGCCGGCGTCGGCCCTTTCCTTCGGGCAGCAACGCGTCATTGAGATCGCCCGGACCCTGATCAGCGACCCGAAGGTCGTGCTGCTGGACGAGCCGGCGGTCGGCCTCAGCCTCAATCGGCTGGCCGAGTTCGATACTCTGCTGCGCCGGATTCGCGATGAAAAAGGCGTCACGCTCATCCTCATCGAGCACGTCATCCGCCTCGTGATGGATGTCTGCGATCAGGTGACGGTGCTGAGTTCCGGCCGGCGCATTGCCGAGGGAACGCCGGACGCGGTGCGCAACGACCCCGGAGTCATCGAAGCCTATCTCGGGAAGGAACTTCGTGCTCGCCATTCAGCATCTTAAGGTCTCGTACGGGATCACGCAGGTCCTGCGCGACGTCACCTTCGAGGTGCCGGCCGGAAAGATCGTCGCCCTGCTCGGCGGCAACGGCTCGGGCAAGACGACGATGCTGAACACCCTGTCCGGAGTGGTGCGCTGCAGCGGCGGCTCCATCCTGTTCGAGGGCAAGGAATGCGCGGGCCTCTCGGCCGACAACATGGTTCGCCGCGGCATCGTCCAGGTGCCGCAGGGGCGCGAGGTCTGGCCCAGCATGTCCGTCCAGGACAATCTGGAGCTGGGTGCGGCCACCCGTCGGGACTGGGGGGCGATGCGCGCCGACCTGGACGAGGTCTACGCGATGTTTCCCAAGCTGGCGGCGGTGAGGAAACGCCGCGCCGGCAGCCTGAGCGGCGGCGAGCAGCAGATGGTGGCCATCGGCCGCGCGCTGATGGCGCGGCCACGCTGCCTCCTGATGGACGAGCCTTCGGCGGGACTCGCCCCGACCATCGTCGGCGACATGGTGGATACGATCCTGGCGCTCAACAGGCGCGGCCTCACGATCCTCCTGGTCGAACAGAACATCGGCGTCGCTGCTGCGGTCGCCGAGAGCGCGCACATCCTGCAGGGCGGCGAGATTACCTTCTCAGGTCCAGCCGCAGGTCTCGTCGACAATGACGAAGTCTTGCGCTCGTATCTCGGCCGCTGAGCCGTAAGCGCTCCTGATGCCGGCGGCGGCTCCACGGTCGGCATTGCGGTTGCGAAGCATTCGCAATCGATATAGACCTGTCGGACCACACCGGCAGGGACGATGGGGCGACAGGACGTATCGACGCTGCTCGCGAGCTTTCGCGACAATTACCGGGATCTGCTGCGTTTCCTGACGCGGCGGACCGGTGGTGATGCCGAGCGCGCCGCCGACCTCGCCCAGGATACCTACGTCAAGCTCGCCGCCCTCGGCCCTGTCGGCGGCGAGATCCGCAATCCGCGGGCCTATGTCTACCGGGTCGCCGGCAACCTCGCGGTCGACACCTTGCGGCGCGACGGCCGGGTCGCCAACGACTTCATCTACCTCGAGGCGGCCGACGCCGTGGCCGATCCCACGCCGTCGCAGGAGACGCACGCGATCGCCCGGCAACGGCTGCGTCGCCTCGAAGCGGCGCTGGACGAGCTGCCGCCCAGGCCGCGCCTGGCGCTGCTGCTCAACCGGGTGGAGGGCCGGACCTTCGCCGAGATCGCGCGACGGCTCGGCGTCTCGGAAAGCATGGTGGCCAAGTACATCGCCCAGGCTCTGCAGCACTGCCGCGACCGCCTGGACCGCGGCGATAACGAATAGTTTATCGTCGCCGCTGCAAGGCCGGTGCAGCAGAATCGTCTTTGTGACGAGGCCATCCATCGCTCAGGTTGTTGCATGTCGGAAGAGAAGCAGGGGCCGCTGATGGCCGAGGACGGCGCCGGCCGGCGGCTGAGCGACGAGGCCATCGACTGGCTGGTCCGCCTGGGCTCGGGACGCGCGACCGCGACGGATCGCCTGGCTTTCCAGCGCTGGCGCCAGAGCTCGACGGCGCACGAGGCGGCGGCCGTCGAGGCCGAGGTGCTGTTGCATGCCGTCGGCGAAACCCGCCAGGCCGATGAGCTTCGCCGCCAAGGCACGCCGCTGTCTGCCGGATCGGTGCGCCGCCATCCGGTCGGGCGACGTGTCTTGTTCGCCGGCGCTGCGGCCGCGTCGGTTGCCGCCGTGGCCGTCGCCCTGCCGGCGCTCGGCCCCCTGTCCGGACTCTATGCCGACCATGCGACGGCCGTCGGCGGTCGCAAGCGGGTGGCGCTGGCGGACAGCTCGGTCGTCGTCCTCAACACCGCGACGGCCGTCTCGGTCGACTATTCCGCCCAGGAGCGCCGCCTCGTGCTGCATGACGGCGAGGCGCTGTTCGAGGTCGCCAAGGATGCCGCTCGTCCCTTCATCGTCGTCGCCGGCGACGTCGAGGTGAGGGCCGTCGGCACGGCCTTCGTCGTGCGCCTCAAGCGTGTCTTCGAGAACGTCACGGTGAGCGAGGGAACGGTCGAGGTGAAGATGGGCGACCGCCCGTCGATCAGGGTCGTGGCGGGCCAGCAGCTGGATGTGAGCGAGAGCGACGGCTTCAAGCTGCGCGTGGTCGACGTCGACGCGGCGACCGCCTGGCAGCGCGGCAAGCTCATCTTCAACCGTCGTCCGCTGGAGAACGTCGTCGCCGAGCTGGAGCGCTACCGTACCGGCCGGATCGTGATCCTTGGCGACCGGCTCAAGACGCTGGAAGTCACCGGCGTGTTCGACCTCGACGACACCGATCGCATCCTGCGCACCATCGAGGAGACGACCAAGGCGCGGGTCGTCCAGATGCCGTTGTTCACCATCATCCGCTGATCGCAAGTTTTTTTTTGCTCCCGTCACTGCAAGTCCGCCGTCGTCGATTCGTCCCAGGATCGTGCGAGACATCGAGGGCGAGATGGTACGGCGGGGAGCTTGGGTTGCGCTGGCAGCGGCGATGAGTGTGGGCTTCGGCTCGTCGGCACTGGCTCAGTCGCCGACGACGGAGCAGGGGCAGGCGCCGCGCACCGTGCACTTCGATATCCCGCCGCAGGATCTCGACACGGCAATGACGCGGCTCGCCGACCAGGCCGGTATCCGCCTGATGGGCGCGTCGGGCGATCTTGCCGGCAAGCGCACCGCAGGCCTTTCCGGCAACTACACCATCGCCCAGGCCCTGAACGCCCTGCTCGCCGGATCGGGCGTCAGCTGGCGGTTCAGCGAGGCCAACACCGTCGTTCTCGAACGGGTGGCGACGGGCAGCGGCACGTCCGGCGCAGTGCAGCTCGATCCGGTGCGCGTGCAGGCCGGCGTGCCGCCGCAGGCCGTGATCGACAACCTGCCGCCGCCCTATGCCGGCGGGCAGGTCGCGAAAGGGGCGCAGGTCGGCTTCCTGGGCGAACGCGACTTCATGGATACGCCCTTCAACCAGTCTGCCTACACCTCGACGCTGATGCAGAACCAGCAGGCGCGCAGCATCGCCGACGTCGCTGCCAACGACCCCTCGGTGCGCAACGCCTGGCCGGCCGTCGGCTACAACTCGGCCCTGATGATCCGAGGCTTCTCCTTCAACAACTACGACATGTCCTTCGGCGGCCTCTACGGCATCGCGCCGACGCTGCAGGTCGCGCCCGACTACCTCGAGCGTGTGGAAATCCTGAAGGGACCGAGCGCAATGATGAACGGCATGCCGCCCTTCGGCAGCGTCGGCGGCGCCGTGAATCTTGTCCCGAAGCGGGCGGCCGCGCAGGAGCTGAACCGGGTGACGGCGACCTATGCGTCGGCCGGCCAGGTCGGTGGCACGACGGATATCTCACGGCGCTTCGGCGATGACCAGGCGTTCGGTGTCCGCTTCAACGGCACCTATCGCAACGGCAGCACGCCGGTCGACCGCCAGACCCAGGCGTTGGGGGCGGCGGTGTTCGGCCTCGACTATCGCGGTGATCGCCTGCGCGCCGCGGTCGACTACGGTTACCAGAGCCAGACCTTCAACTCGCCACTGCGCGCCACCTACGTTGCGGCAGGCCTGCCGGTGCCGTTGGCGCCCGGAGGCACTGCCAACTGGTTCCAGCCCTGGACCTACCAGCAGAACAACGACCTCTTCGGCGCCACGCGTGTCGAGTACGACGTCATGCCCGATTGGACGGTCTATGGCGCGGCGGGTGCGCGCTGGTCGCAGTTCAACTCCCTGACCGGCTTCGCTACGGTGACCAGCGCCAACGGCAACCTGACCGAAACGCCGCTCAATTTCCCCGGTTGGTCGCAGGCCAACACCGAGGAGGTCGGCGTGCGCGGCCGCGCCGACACCGGCCCGATCCATCACGCGCTCTCGCTCAACGCCACGCGCGTCATGCTGGAGGGCGGTCAGCTCTTCCCGGTGGTGGCGACCATTTCGTCAAACCTCTACCAGCCGACCTTCATCGCCAAGCCCAACGTCGCGGCGCTCAACCCACCGAAGACCAGCTCCGTCGAGCTGTCGACGTTCGGCATCGCCGACATCATCTCGGTGTTCGACGAGCGCATCCAGTTCATCGTTGGCGGCCGCCTGCAGCGCGTCCAGGTCGGCAACTACAGCCCGACCACGGGCGCGGTGACCTCGTACTACGACCAGAGCGCGTTCTCGCCCGCTGTCGGTTTCATCGCCAAGCCGTTGAGCAATCTCGCGGTGTACGGCAATTTCATCCAGGGTTTGCAGCAGGGGCCGACAGCGCCGGCGGGTACGCTCAACGCTGGCACCGTCTTTGCGCCGCAGAAGACCCAGCAGCTCGAGATCGGCGCCAAGCTCGATCTCGGCAAGTTCGCCACGACCTTCAGCCTGTTCCAGATCGATCGGCCGTTCGGCGTCACCAATCCGTCGACCGCGATCTTCGCCGTCGGCGGCACCCAGCGTAACCAAGGCCTGGAATGGATGATGTTCGGCGAGCCGTTCCAGGGATTTCGTCCGCTGGGCGGCATCACGCTGCTCAATGCCAGGCAGCTCGACACCGGCTCCAACCTGACCAACGGCCTGAAGGCGACCGGCGTGCCCGATGTGCAGCTCAACCTCGGCGCCGAATGGGACGCCTCGTTCCTGCGCGGCCTCACCTTCTCGGGGCGGCTGATCTACACCAGCCTGCAGTATCTCGACGCCGCCAACACCCAGAGCATCCCCAACTGGACGCGCTTCGATGCCGGCGTGCGCTACGTCTTCGAGCGCAAGGACGGCAAACCGATTGCGCTGCGCTTCAACGTCGAGAACCTGTTCAACCTGAACTACTGGGCGTCGGCCAACTCGGAGCTCGGCCTTGCCATGGGGGCGCCGCGCACCTTCCTGCTGTCGCTCTCCGCCGACTTTTGATGAATGTCCGCTCGCTCAGGCGTTGGGCTGCGGTCCACAAATGGACCAGCTTGGTCTGCGCCGTCTTCCTGCTGCTGTTCTGCCTGACCGGCCTGCCGCTGATCTTCAAGCACGAGCTGCGCGAGCTTTTGAGCCAGGACCCGCCTTACGCGGCGCTGCCGGCCGACACGCCGCGGGCCAGCCTCGACACCATCGGCGCCGCGGCGCGCCGGCGTCATCCCGACCATGTACCGATGTTCGTCTTCGTCGATGACGACGAGCCCAAGGTCACGGTCGGCATGCTGCCCTCGCCGACGGCGCTGCCGACGCAGACCCGGCTGCTCAAGTTCGATGCGCGCACCGGTGAGCTCCTGAAGGAAACCGAGCCTGCCGAGACCAGCGGTCCCGATTTCCTCGACATCATGCTGCGGCTCCATCGCGATCTGTTCGCCGGCCTGCCCGGCGAGCTGTTCCTCGGCGCCATAGGGTTGGTGTTCGCGGCGTCCGTCGTCTCCGGCGTCGTGCTCTACGCGCCCTTCATGCGGCGCCTCGAGTTCGGCACGGTGCGATGGCGCCGGGGCAGGCGGCTGCGCTGGCTCGACCTGCATAACCTCATGGGCATCGCGACAATGGCCTGGGTGCTGGTAGTGGGCGTCACCGGCGTGCTGAACGAACTCTCGCGGCCGCTGTTCCTGCTCTATCAGCGGACCGACGTGCAGGCCATGCTGGCGCCCCACCGCGGACGGCCGGTGCCGCCGCTCGACAGGCTGTCGTCGGTCGAGGCCGCGTACACGCTGGTGCAGCGCGAGCTGCCGGGGCGGACGCCGACCAGCGTCGTGTTCCCCAACAACCGCGTCGGCAGTCCGCATCATTACCTGGTGTGGACCAAGGGCAGCTCGCCGCTGACCAGCCGGCTGTTCACGCCGGTGCTGATCGATGCCGAGCGCGGCGAGCTTGCCATGGTCGTCGACCTGCCCTGGTACCTGCGGGCGATCCAGGTATCGCGGCCTCTCCATTTCGGCGATTACGGCGGCCTGCCGCTCAAGGTCATCTGGTTCGTGCTCGACCTGATCACCATCGTTGTCCTGGCAAGCGGCCTCTATCTCTGGCTGTCGCGCCGCCGCTCGCCAATCGAAGCGCAATTGGCCGAGCTCGAGGGCGTGGCCGATGAGGCCTAGCGTGATCTGGCGCTGGCCGTTGCTGATGGCCGTGCTGACGGTGGTCGGCCTGGTGTCGGCGTTGCTGGGTGAGGGCGGCGTGTGGTGGGGCCTGTCGTGGGCCGCGCTTGCGATCCCGCTCGTCGTGATGGCCGCTTGCGTCGTTCGCCGCTGAATCAGCCGACGACGAAGCTCTGGTACATGAAGCGCAGGTCCTGGGTCTCCTGCGGCGTGATCTCGCCGTCGAGCACGCGGGCTTCCCAGGTGCGGAGCTTGCGCTTGATCTCGATCGGCGTGCGCGGGCTCAGCAGCACCATGAAGAACTGCTCGTGCGGCGACAGCTCGCGGTCGCGGCGATAGCCGAACGGGCCGGCGCCGATCGCGCGCGTTGCCGGCGCCTGGGCAGCGCGGCCGTGGATTTCGGGCGCCAGGACGTCATCCCAGGTGAGACCCGCCTCGCGCAGCATGGTAGAGGCAAGCTTGGCCGCAGCCAGCGCCTCCCCGGCGTTGCTGCTGTCGAGGATCTCCAAAACCTTCACCAGTGTGGTGCGGTTGAATGTCGACATCTCTCCCGCTCCGTCACCGCCGCGCTTCCGAGGGGTCGGAGGCTGCGGCCTGTGCTCTTTGACTATTGGATGAGCAAGCGGCACTAACGTCCTGCAAGATATAGTTGAAAAACGACTGAGGCAAGTTACAACCCGTGCCGCGCTTTTCCCCCTTCGCCATATATTTGACAGGATTGGGCAGCTGGTTCGTGCCGCTCGGCATCCAGCAGGTGCTGTTCGCCTGGCTGGCGGCGATCGTGCTGCACATGGATGCCTTCGCCGTCGGCATCGCCCAGGTGGCGCTGATGGCGCCCAGCATCCTGTTCCTGCCGCTCGGTGGCTTGGTCGCCGACCGCGGCGATGCACGCCGCCTGCTGCTACGCTACCACCTGCTCTATGCCGTGCCGCCGTTGGTGCTGATCGGCGTGCTGTCGATGGGCGGGCTGAGCTACCCGCTGCTTATTGCCTATGGCCTGGCGGCGGGTTCGATCGGCGCCTTCGCGGTGCCGACCCGCGATGCGCTTCTGCCGATGGTGGCGGGTCCCAACCTGCCACGCGCCGTGGCGCTGGCAACGGCGCTGCAGTTCATCGGCCAGCTTTTAGGTATCGCCGCGGCCTCGGAGGCCGACCGCATCGGCGCCGTGCCGCTGCTGATCGCGCAGTCCGCGCTCGTGGCGGCCGGCGCGATCGCCGTGTGGCGCCTGCCCAAGCCGTCGCCGCATCCGCCGGTCGTGCATCCAAGTTTTTGGCGCAGCATCGGCGATGGCATTGCCGAGGCGGCTCGCTCGGAGCAGATGTGGCCCGTCCTGCTGCTCAATTTCGGCGTTGGCGTGTTCTATGTCGGCCCGTTCATGGCCGTGCTGCCGATCGTCGTGCGCGACGTCTATCACGGCGGCGCGGCCGAGATCGCCTACATCAACCTGGCCTTCTGGGCCGGTACCATCGTCGCCGCCTTCGCCTTTGCGGGCCTGGCCCGCCGGCTGTCGCTGCGCGGCCGCCTGGTGGTGAGTGCGGTGTCGGTAGGTGCGGTGATCCTGGGCCTGATGGCGTTGCAGCCGCCGTTCCTCGCCTTCAACGCGCTTTGCTTCATCTGGGGCCTGGGCGCCGGCATCACGCTGACCCAGGGCCGCACCATTCTGCAGATCGTGGCGCCGCCCACGCATCGCGCACGGGTGATGGCGCTGTTTCAGCTCGGCCTGGGCGGTGGCGGTCCGATCGGCGCCTTCATCGCGGGCTCGCTGGCTGCGGTGCTGGGGCTGAAGCTCGCCATGGTGCTGCCCGCGATCGCCATGACGGTGCTGATCGGCGCGGTGCTGGTGTTCTCACGCATCTGGTCGATGCGCACGGTGGAGTAGGGCTTATTGGACCGCGGGCTTCCAGGCTCGCTGTCCGGCAAGAGTTATTCCGCAGCAGCGCGCAGGCTCAAGCCCAAGGTCTGCCAGATATCCTGCAATGCCTCGACCAGCCGCTCCATGTGGTCGTCGCTGTGCAGCGGCGTCGGCGTAAGACGCAGGCGCTCGGTGCCGCGCGGCACGGTCGGGTAGTTGATGGGCTGCACGTAGATCGAATGCCGCTCCATCAGGAGGTCGGTCGCCTGCTTGGCGAGCGCGGCGTCGCCTACGAACACTGGCACGATGTGCGTCACCGACGGCATGATCGGCAGGCCGGCGGCGGCTAGCTTCCGCTTCAGCGTCGCCGCGCGCTCCTGGTGGCGCACCCGGAGCTCGGGATGGGCGGTGACGTGGCGGATGCTGGCCAGCGCCGCGCCGGCGATCGCGGGCGGCATCGAGGTCGAGAAGATGAAGCCCGAGCCGCAGGAGCGCACGAAGTCGACGGTGGCTGCCGTCGAGGCGATGTAGCCGCCGACCACGCCGAACGCCTTGGCGAGCGTGCCCTGCACGATGTCGACCTTGCCGAGCGCGCCGTCGCGCTCGGCCACGCCAGCGCCGCGGGCGCCGTACATGCCGACGGCATGGACCTCGTCGAGATAGGCGAGGGCGCCGTAGCGATGGGCGAGGTCGCAGATCTCTTCGATCGGCGAGATGTCGCCATCCATCGAGTAGACCGATTCGAAGGCCACGATCTTGGGTGTCGCTGGATCGGCGACCTTCAAGAGCTCCTCGAGATGGGCGAGGTCGTTGTGGCGGAAGATCTTGCGCACCGCGCCCGAATGGCGGATGCCCGCGATCATCGAGGCATGATTGAAAGCGTCGGAATAGAGCTCGCAGCCGGGCAGCATGGCGCCGAGCGTCTGCAGCGTCGTCTCGTTGGCGACGTAGCCCGAGGTGAAGACCAGCGCCGCGTCTTTGTCGTGCAGCTTGGCGAGCTCGCGCTCCAGCGCCACATGCAGGGTATTGGTGCCGGAGATGTTGCGCGTGCCGCCGGCGCCCGAGCCCTGGGCGCCGATCGCCGCCTGCATGGCCTCGATCACCACGGGATGCTGGCCCATGGCGAGATAGTCGTTGGAGCACCAGACGGTGACGTCGCGCACCGTGCCATCTTGGTGGAAGCGGGCGCGCGGGAAGGCGCCGGCGACGCGCTCCAGCTCGGCGAAGACGCGATAGCGTCCTTCGTCGTGCAGGCGCCGCAGATGGCTGGCGAAAAAAGCTTCGTAGTCCATTGCCCGTCATTCTCTCCCGCCGCCGATCTTAATCGCCTTGGCCCGGTTGCAGCAGACGCATTTTGGTCGCGGCCGCCGACACGAACGCGTGACCCGACTTGAGAATGGCTCGCAACTGGCGCTCGCGATTGTCTCACCGAGCCGTGACGGACGGTGATCGATCCGTCAGCGCGGTGCGGCGCGTAGGTCACGCACGAACGGAGCGGACCGCTCCTTCGCTCAACCCAAGGAGACCTAGCGTGACTCAGATGATCGATCTTCGCCGCCGCGGATTGCTTCGCGGGTCCGGCATCACCGTCCTCTCGGCCTCGGCGGTGGCGCTGCTGGCCGGCTGCGAGCGGAAGGCCGTGGCCCAGTCGGCCAACGGTGGCGCCGCGGCCAACGACGTCGGCATCCTCAACACCGCGCTGGCGCTGGAGAACGAGGCGATCAGCGCCTACCAGCTCGGCGCCCAGAGCGGCCTGCTGCAGAAGCCGGTGCTGGAAGTGGCCGTGCTGTTCCAGACGCATCACAAGGAGCATCGCGACGCCCTGATCGCCACTATCCGCAAGCTCGGCGGCACGCCCGTAGCAGCCAAGAGCGACGCCGAGGTGGCGCAGGCTTTGAATGCGTCGGCGCTCAAGACCCAGACCGACGTGCTGCGCCTGGCGCAGCGTCTCGAGAAGGGCGCGGCCAACGCCTATATCGGCGTCATCCCGTCGTTCGGCGATCGCAACCTGGCGCAGGTCTCGGCACGGCTCGCCGCCGACGAGGCCATGCACTGGACGGTGCTGACGCAGGCGCTGAAGGACCCGCTGCCCGCCAAGGCGCTGAGCTTCGGAGCGTAGGGTGCGTCTGCCGGTGTTGCCACTGGCGATGCTCGCGCTGGCCGCGGCGGCGGATGCCGCCGCGGCCGACGCGGCACACGGCCAGGAGCTCTACGAATCGCGCTGCGGCGGCTGCCACTCGCTCGACGCCAACCGCGTCGGCCCGGCGCATCGCGGCGTCTACGGCCGCAAGGCGGGCTCGGCGCCGAACTTCAACTACTCGAGCGCGGTCAAGAGCTCGACCGTGGTGTGTGAGGAGAAGACGCTCGACGCCTGGCTCACCAATCCGCAGAGCCTGATCCCCGGCCAGCGCATGAACTTCCGTGTGGCCCTGCCGCAGGACCGCGCCGACATCATCGCCTACCTGCGCCAGCAGTCGGGCAAGTGAGACGAGAAACCCGGCGCCGCACGCCGCCGGGTAGGGCGGGGGTGCGCTGACCGCATCCCCTTGTTCGGTGCGCCTCCGCCCGCCTTCAAATGAACAGCGCCGCGATGAGCGCGGCGCTGAAGAAGAGGGAGCCGGGGCGGCCGTGCCGCCCCGCTCACGTCAGCCCTTGAAGAGGCCTTCCGACTTGAGGTCGGCGAGGGTCGCGTCGAAGGATTGGCGCAGGCGACCGAACAGGTCGGCGAGCTCGGCCTCGTTGATGACCAGCGGCGGGCAGATCGCGACGCGGTCGCCCATGTTGCGGATGAAGAGGCCGCGCGCCACGGCGTGGTTGTAGACGCGGTTGCCCGCGCCGACCGCGACCAGGTCGAACGGCGTCTTGGTCTTCTTGTCGGCGACGATCTCGAGCGCGCCCATCATGCCGACGCTCATCGCCTCGCCGACCAGCGGATGGTCGGCAAACGACTGGATGTGCTTGGTGAAGACCGGCGACATGCGCTTGGCATGGCCGAACAGGTCGATCTCGTCGTAGATCTTTTGTGCCTCGAGCGCGACGGCGGCCGCCACCGGATGGCCCGAGTAGGTGAAGCCGTGGCCCCAGGTGCCGATCTTGGCGCTCTCGCTCATCAGGGCCTGGTAGACCTTCTCGTTCACCATCACCGCCGAGATCGGCAGGAACGAGGCCGACAGCGCCTTGGCGCAGGTCAGGATGTCCGGCTTGATGTTCATGGTCTGGCTGCCCCAGACGTTGCCGGTGCGGCCGAAGCCGCAGATCACCTCGTCGGCGACGAACAGCATGTCGTACTTGCGGCACACCGCCTGGATCTTCTCGTAGTAGCCCTTGGGCGGCACGATGACGCCGCCGGCGCCCATCACCGGCTCGCAGATCATGGCTGCGACCTCGTCGGCGCCGCCTTCCTTGATGATGAGCTGCTCGAGTTCCTCGGCGCAGCGCGTCGTGAACTGGTCCTCGGTCTCGCCGTCCTTGGCGCCGCGGTAGTAGTGCGGCGTCAGCGTGTGCACGACGCCCTGGATCGGCAGATCGAAGGAGCGATGATTGTGCGGCAGGCCGGTCAGGCTGCCCGACGCAACGGTGATGCCGTGGTAGCCCTTGAGGCGCGACACGATCTTCTTCTTCTTTGGCCTATCGAGCGCATTGTTCATGTACCACACCATCTTGACGACGGTGTCGTTGGCCTCGGAGCCCGAGTTGGCGAAGAACACCTTCGACATCTCGACCGGCGCCATCTGCTTCAGCTTCTCGGCGAGGTTGATGGCGGGCTCGTGGGAGCGCTGGTTGAAGGCGTGGTAGAACGGCAGCTGCTTCATCTGCTCGTAGGCCACCGTGGCCAGGCGCTCGTTGCTGAAGCCCAGCGCAGCCGACCACAGGCCGGCCATGCCCTCGATGTATTCCTTGCCGTCGTCGTCGGTGACGTAGATGCCTCGGCCGCGCACGATGGTCAGCGGGCCGGTTTCCTCGTGCTTCTTGAAGTTGGTGTAGGGGTGCAGGTGGTGCGCAATATCCCGCGCCGCGTTGGAATTGCCGCGAAAGCTGCGTGGAACGTCATTCATGGTCGCACCCTGAGAAAAAATAACCGGACCGTGACGATACCGGCCCCAGCCTGGGGATGTCCAACGTATGTACCCATGCAAAAAATTTGGGCAATTGACGCCATCACACTGTCCGTGCAACGTAAAGGAGGTATGCGTTAGCGCATAACACACTAGGGGTCGGGGAGACCGTCGGCGCAACATAGGTGGGGCGCCACAAAGGGGTAACACGATGATTTTCAGTTTGCGGCAGTCTGTTGCGCTGGCGGCGGTCGCCTGCGCCGGTTTCGGCATGGCGTCGATGGCCGAGGCCAAGACCTTCAAGTGGTCCAATTCGGGCGACGTCAGCTCGATGGACCCGTACGCCCGTCAGGAGACCTTCCTCCTGACCTTCACTCAGAACATCTACGATCCGCTGATCCGGCGCGACAAGAACCTCAAGCTCGAGCCGGCGCTGGCCACCAAGTGGGGGCAGACCGATCCGACGACCTGGTTCTTCGACATCCGTCCGAACGTGAAGTTCCATGACGGATCGCCGCTCACCGCCGACGACGTGGTGTTCTCGCTGAACCGCGCCAATGGCCCGGGCTCGAACCTGCAGAGCAACTTCGTGTCGGTGAAGGAGATCAAGAAGGACGGCGACATGCGCGTCGTCGTCACCACCAAGTATCCCGACCCGCTGCTGGCCGACAAATGGGCGGCGATCACGATCATGTCCAAGGCGTGGGCCGAGAAGAACAACGCCGTGAACTCGGCGGACATGACCAAGAACGAGGAGAACTTCGCCACCCGCAACGCCATGGGCACCGGCCCCTTCATGCTGAAGGAGCGCAAGGCCGGCGAGCGCACGGTGCTGGTGAACAATCCCAACTGGTGGGACAAGCCCGAGCATAACCTCACCGAGGTGATCTTCACGCCGGTCGCCAACCCCGCGACCCGCATCGCCGCGCTGAAGGCAGGCGACATCGACATGACCTACGAGGTACCGCCGGCCGACACCGAGTCGCTGAAGAAGGACGCCAGCATCAAGGTCATGGAAGGCCCCGAGACCCGCGTCGTCTATCTCGGCATGGACCAGGAGCGGCCCGAGCTGCTCGAGTCCAACGTCAAGGGCAAGAACCCCTTCAAGGACAAGAAGGTCCGCGAGGCCATCCACCGCTCGATCGACGTCGAGGCGATCAAGCGCACCGTGATGCGCGGCCAGTCCTACCCGACCAACCTGATGGTGGCGCCGGGCATCAACGGCTACATGAAGGATCTCGACAAGCGGCCGGCCCTGCTGAAGCCGGACGAGGCCAAAAAGATGCTGGCCGACGCCGGCTATCCCAACGGCTTCGAGGTCGGCATGGACTGCCCGAACGACCGCTACGTCAACGACGAGAAGATCTGCCAGGCCGTCGTGGCGATGCTCGCCAAGATCGGCGTGAAGGTGAATCTCAAGGCGCAGACCCGCAACCTCTACTTCGCCAAGATCCTGCGCAAGAACGACCTGTCGCCGGGTGAGACGAGCTTCTACATGCTCGGCTGGTCGCCGGCCCAGACCTACGACGTGCACAACGTCTTCGAGGCGCTGATCCAGACGCCGAACAAGACGACCAAGAAGGGCCAGTTCAACGCCGGCGGCTACTCGAACCCTGAGCTCGACAAGCTGGCCGACGCCATGGAGCAGGAGACCGACAAGGCCAAGCGCGATGACGAGATCGCCAAGGCCACCAAGCTCTATGTCGACGACTTCGCCTACATCCCGCTGCACCAGCAGGCGCTGGTGTGGGCGTCGCGCAAGAACATCGACCTGGTGCAGCCGGCCGACAACTCCTTCCCGCTGCGCTTCGTCAACGTGAAGTAGGGAACGGTAAGCAACCGACGAGATCACCTCCACCGTCTGACGGGGGAGGTGGCCCGAAGGGCCGGAGGGGGAGAGCCCCAGTCCGGCCCTCTCTCGTTTCAGATCAGATCTTCAATTTTCGCCAATTCCCTGCGTGGCCTTCCCCCTCCCGGCCTCCCCCGTTTGACGGGGGAGGAGGAAGAGGCCAAACGCACATTCCGTTCTGGCGTCTTTCCTGCTAGGCCTCTGCCGGGCCGACCTTATCCATCATGATTGCCTTTATCCTGCGACGAATGCTGCAATCCATCGCCGTTCTGGTGGCGGTGGGCTTGGTCGCCTTCTCGCTGTTCCGCTACGTCGGCGACCCCATCAACGCCATGGTCGGCCAGGACACCTCGATGGAGGACCGGGCGGCCCTGCGCGAAAAGCTGGGGCTGAATGATTCGCCACCCGTGCAGTTCCTGCGATTCATCTCCAATGCGGCCCGCGGCAATTTCGGATTGTCCTACCGCACCTCCGAGCCGGTCAGCCGCATGATCTTCGAGCGCATACCCGCGACCCTCGAGCTCGCCTTCTGTGCGGCGATCTTCGTCCTCTTCGTCGGCGTGCCGATGGGCGTCTATACCGGGCTCTATCCCAAGCACTGGTCAAGCCGATTGCTGCAGACCGTCTCCCTGCTGGGCGTGTCGTTGCCGCCCTTCCTGCTGGGCATCCTGCTGATCCTGGTCTTTGCTGTCATGCTGCACTGGCTGCCGTCGTTCGGCCGCGGCGAGACCGTGCAGATCGGCTGGTGGACCACTAACTTCCTCACCCTCTCAGGCCTGAAGGCCCTGATCCTGCCCTCGATCACCCTTGGCCTGTTCCAGCTCACCCTGATCATGCGCTTGGTGCGCTCGGAGATGCTCGAGGTGATGCGCACCGACTACATCAAGTTCGCGCGCGCCCGCGGGCTCTCCAACCGCGCCATCAACTTCGGCCACGCGCTCAAGAACACCTTGGTGCCGGTGATCACCGTGATGGGCCTTCAGCTCGGCACCCTGATCGCCTTCGCCATCGTCACCGAGACGGTGTTCGCCTGGCCGGGTGTCGGCCAGCTCTTCCTGCAGTCGGTGCAGTTCTCCGACATCCCGGTGATGGCGGCCTACCTGCTGCTGATTGCGCTGCTGTTCGTGGTCATCAACCTCGTCGTCGATCTCCTCTATTTCGTCGTCGATCCGCGCCTGCGCAGCCAGGGCGGCGCGGCCAAAGTCGCGGGCCACTGACATGGCGATGCAGCAACCCGCAACCACCAGCTGGCTGCACCGCATGACCGACAGCGACATCTGGTGGAGCTTCAAGTCGTCGCCCACCACTGTCGCGGCGGCAGCGGTCACGCTCTTCATCTTTGTCATCGCCTTCTTCGCGCCACTGCTCGCGCCGCACACGCCGTTCGACCCGGCCACGCTCAGCCTCAGCGACGGGCTGAAGCCGCCGGTCCTGGTCTCGCCCGACGGCGAGTGGACCTTCCCATTGGGCACCGACGACCAGGGCAGGGACGTGCTGAGCGCGATCATGTACGGCACGCGGCTGTCGCTGATCGTGGGCTTTGCCTCGGTGATCGTGGCCATGGTGATCGGTATCGCGCTCGGCCTGGTCAGCGGCTATGTCGGCGGCGCGGTCGACACGGTGATCATGCGCATCGCCGACGTGCAGCTCACCTTCCCGGCGATCCTGGTGGCGCTGCTGATCGATGGCGTGGTGCGCGGCATCATCTCCGTGCAGCGCCACGACGAGATCGCGATCTTCGTCATCGTCGGGGCCATCGGCCTTTCCTTCTGGGTGCAGTATGCCCGCACCGTGCGCGGCTCCGTCCTGGTCGAGAAGAACAAGGAGTACGTGCAGGCCGCCCGCGTTATCGGCCTGTCGCCGGTGCTGATCATGGTCCGCCACGTGCTGCCCAACGTCACCGGCCCGGTGCTGGTGATCGCCACCATCAATCTCGGCCTCGCCATCATCACCGAGGCGACGCTCTCCTTCCTGGGCGTCGGCCTGCCCTCGACCCAGCCCTCGCTCGGCACGCTCATTCGCCTCGGCAACGAGGTCCTGCAGTCGGGCGAATGGTGGGTGATCGTCTTCCCCGGCGCCATGCTCGCCGCCCTGGTGCTGGCCGTGAACCTGCTGGGCGACTGGCTGCGCGACGCCCTCAATCCGAAACTGCGATGAGCATCATGACGCACGGTAGCCGCCGCACCACAACTGTCATCCCGAGGGCGAAGCCCGAGGGACCTTTAAGGGGCCAGGAAAGGTCCCTCGCTACGCTCGGGATGACACCGAGGGTTTAATGGCCAGCCCCTCCAACAATCCGCCGCTTCTCGAGGTCAAGAACCTCAGGGTCGAGTTCCCGACACGGCGCGGCACGCTTTTAGCCGTCGACGACGTCTCCTTCGACATCGCTCCCGGCGAGGTGTTGGGCGTCGTGGGTGAATCGGGCGCCGGCAAGTCGCTGACCGGCAACGCCATCATCGGCCTGCTCGAGCCGCCCGGCCGCATCGCCGGCGGCGAGGTCAAGCTGGAAGGCCGGCGCATCGACAACCTGCCCTATGAGGAGATGCGCAAGATCCGCGGCCACAGGATCGGCGCCATCTTCCAGGATCCGCTGACCAGCCTGAACCCGCTTTATTCGATCGGCCGCCAGCTGGTCGAGACCATCCAGACCCATCTGCCGCTCTCCGCCAGCCAGGCGCGCAAGCGCGCTCTCGATCTCCTGAAGGAGGTCGGCATTCCCGGCGCCGAGAACCGCATCGATCACTATCCCCACCAGTTCTCCGGCGGCATGCGCCAGCGCGTCGTGATCGCCCTGGCGCTGTGCGCCGGTCCGCGCCTGATCGTGGCCGATGAGCCGACGACGGCGCTCGACGTCTCGATCCAGGCGCAGATCATCGCGCTGCTGAAAAAGCTCTGCCGCGAGCACCAGACGGCGGTGATGCTGGTGACCCACGACATGGGCGTGATCGCCGAGACCGCCGACCGCGTGGCGGTGATGTATGCCGGCCGCATCGCCGAGATCGGCCCGGTGCGCGACGTGGTCAAGCAGGCGAAGCACCCCTACACCAAGGGCCTGATGGGCTCGATCCCGAGCCTCGGCGTGCGCCACGACAAGCTCACGCAGATCGACGGCGCCATGCCGCGGCTCACCGAGATCCCGACGGGCTGCGCCTTCAACCCGCGCTGCACCTTCCGCGGCAGCCGCTGCCTCAGCGAACGGCCGGATCTGATGAGCGCTGGCGCGAGCCGCGCCGCCTGCTGGCTGCACGATCGCGGCGGCGTCGGCGCGCCAATTCCCAGTGACGGCGCCAAGGAGCTGGTCGATGCCTGACGGCGCGAGCATGAACCAGTTCGTCAAGATCGAAGGGCTGAAGCGCTACTTCGATGTCTCCGCCCCCTGGCTGGTGCGCACGCTGGAAGGCCGGCCGCGCCAGATCGTGCAGGCAGTCGACGGCATCGACATCGAGATCGCTAAGGGCGAGACCTTCTCGCTGGTAGGCGAATCGGGCTGCGGCAAGTCGACGGTCGCCCGCCTCGTGGTCGGCCTCTATCCGCCGACGGCGGGCTCGATCGAGTTCGACGGCAACGACATGGCTGGCTCGCGCAGCCGCGCCGACATGGCGGCACTCCGCCGGCGTATGCAGATGATCTTCCAGGACCCGTACGCCAGCCTCAATCCGCGCTGGCGCGTGTTCGACATCGTCGCCGAACCGATCCGCGCCTTCGGGCTCGCCAAGGACAAGGCCGATCTCGAGAACCAGGTCGGCGAGCGCCTGCGCCAGGTGCGGCTGACGCCGGCCGACGGCCGCAAGTATCCGCACGAATTCTCCGGCGGCCAGCGCCAGCGCATCTCGATCGCCCGCGCGCTCGCGAGCCATCCCGAGTTCCTGGTGTGCGACGAGCCGACCTCGGCGCTCGACGTCTCGGTGCAGGCGCAGATCCTGAACCTGATGGTCGACCTGCAGCGCCGGCTGCAGCTCACCTATCTCTTCATCAGCCACAATCTCGCGGTCGTCTATCACATCTCGACGCGCGTCGGCGTGATGTACCTCGGCCGCCTGGTCGAGGTGGCGCCGACCGACACGCTGTTCCGGCGGCCCAAGCACCCGTATACGCGGATGCTGCTGGACACGATCCCCGACCTCGACATGACCGGGCGCCAGCGCGCGCCGGTGGCGGGCGAAGTGCCGAGCCCGATCAACCCGCCTTCGGGCTGCACCTTCCATCCGCGCTGCCCCTTCGCCAACGAACGCTGCAAGGTCGAGCGGCCGAAGGCGCTGCCGATCGAGGGCGGCACTGTGGCATGTCATGCGATCGAAGAAGGCCGGCTTGGCGTCGAGGAACGGTCGTACGCTGCAAGCGCGGCCTAGGCGCTCTGCACCGTGGTTTTGACGGGCTGAAGCGCAAACGGCATCGTGTTCGTGCGACTCCGTGGCTAATATTCGCAAGCCATTGGCGCGCTGCGTTTTTCGGCCCTGCCGGCGGCTAACTGCTGTCCCCTAAAAGGGGACAAAAACGACATTTCGTGCGCCTCGGCTCGACCGCTGGTCGGGTGAATTCCCGCTAGTTTCCGCGAGACCCGGAAGCACCGACGAAGCCATTGAATCTTCCGCCTTTTTGAATTTGCGCCATTTCCGCAGGCGGTTTCCACGCTGTGGCAGTGCCGGGTCGCTTCGGGTTGGCTTCGCTTGGGATGACGGAAGTCGGACCCGGCTGGGTTGCCGCCGGGCGCGATGGTATCGGATGAACGATGCATAGAGCGGAGCCACCGGGAGGCGAGCGCGAAGCCAATATAACTGAAGTGCTTTATCGAGTCAACTGTGGTTCTAATTATTGCGCCCCATAGGCGGTAGAGCGGCGCAATTTCTCCGGGCCGGGACCGGTGCCAGCAGTGCTGGCAATCACACCGTCCCCGCGCCAAACCGTCATGATCACTGCGGAGCTACTGGTTTCGCGGATTGCGCAGGACGACGCAGGCCCCGCCAGCGGCACGCAGTTTTGAACACAGCAAGTCCGCCGATGCCCGGCTGCTTTCCGAGACGCGCACGATGAACCTTGACGGCGCGCGACGGTACGCCTCCACGACGAGCGGCAGCCGGTCACCGAGGACCGCGCCGTATTTGCGCCGCAGCTGCTCGTAGGTGGCGAGCACGCGTCCTTCCGACCACGTCCCGGCAAGCTGGACGCCCCACGGCCCCCACGCCGGATCGGCGGTGAGATCGCGCCGCCGCCGCGGCGTCTCGAGCATCAGCTTGGCGAGCTCGACGCAGCGTTCGCCGGTCGGCGGCGTGTTCGAGAACGACAGTTGCGGCGGTGTCGACGACGCCCACTCCTGCGCGGCATGACCCGTGATGATGCGGACATAGGCCTGTGTCTCGAAAGGCAGCCCGCGGCGGCCGGAGAGCCATGCTTCGACCTGGGCGGGGCCGGCATTGTAGGCCGCCGCGGCGAGGCCGAGGCTGCCGCGGAAGGTCGTGCGCAGCTCGCGCAAATAGCTCGCCGATTCGCGCAGCGCTTCCAGCGGCTCGAATGCATTGATGAGCCCGCGCATCGCGGCGGTCTGCGGCATGAACTGCGCGATGCCCCGCGCCCCGGCCGGGCTGACCGCCGTCGGGTCGAACCGGCTCTCCTGCCAGATCAGGCGCGTGAAGAACTCCTCGGGAAGCTCGTTGTCGGCAGCCGCCTGCGCCAGCGTGCGGCAGATGTCGTCGACGGAGGGGCGCCGATCCTTGGCGTCCGTCTCGCTCTTCGCGGCCGGCCCCTCCTTGTCTTGCGGTTCGGCACGCGCCGGCATCAGGTACGCCAGGGCAGCGGCGAGCGTCACACATGCTGCCGTGAGCCGCACCATCGAGCCCTGCCGGAGCATCGCGCGCTTCATTGGATGGAATGCCTCCTGCGGCTGAGCCGGCTCGTTCTACACATGGTTGCATTGGCCATCGCAGGAGGCAATCGTGCCATCCGGCGCGGGACCGAACTTCCTGCACTATGCCTGATGTGCGCGGGCGCATGCTCGGCGCGCTTGACCCGTCGCCGGGCATCCTTACGATCCGCACCCATATTTGGGAGAAATAGCGGAATGCCGGTCATTAATCGTATCGCCTCGTTTCACAAGGACATGACCGCTTGGCGCCATGACATTCACAGTCATCCAGAGACGGCCTTCGAGGAAGTACGGACCGCCGACGTCGTCGCTGAAAAACTGAAATCCTTCGGTATCGAGGTGCATCGCGGCCTCGCCAAGACCGGCGTGGTGGGCGTATTGCGCTCGGGCTCCTCCAAGCGGGCGATCGGACTGCGCGCCGACATGGATGCGCTCGATGTGCACGAGACCAACGAGTTCGATCACAAGTCGACCATCCCCGGCAAGATGCATGCCTGCGGCCACGACGGCCACACCGTGATGCTGCTGGGCGCCGCCAAGTACCTCAGCGAGACCAAGAACTTCGACGGCACCGTCTACTTCATCTTCCAGCCGGCCGAGGAGAACGAGGGCGGCGGCCGCGTCATGGTGGAGGAGGGGCTGTTCGACAAGTTCCCGGTCGAGGGCGTCTACGGCATGCACAACATCCCGGGCATCCCGATCGGCCGCTTCGCCGTCCGGCCCGGCCCGATGATGGCGGCGTACGACATCTTCGAGGTGGTGGTGAAGGGCGTCGGCGCCCACGGCGCCATGCCGCATCACGGCATCGATCCGGTGGTGGTGGGCAGCCACATCGTGACGGCGCTGCAGTCGATCGTGGCGCGCAACATCGACCCGATGGACACCGCCGTGGTCTCGACCACCCAGATCCATGCCGGCGACACGTGGAACGTGATCCCGCAGGAATGCGTGCTGCGCGGCACCGTCCGCACCTTCAAGAAGCCGGTGCAGGACATGATCGAGCGGCGCATCGAGCATATCGCGCGCAACGTCGCCGCGGGCTTCGGCGCCGAAGTCACCAAGTGGCGCTACGAGCGGCGCTATCCCGCGACCGTGAACAGCGAGCAGGAGACCGAGTTCGCGGCCAAGGCGGCCTCGGCCCTGGTCGGCCTCGAGAACGTCAACCGCAATCCGACGCCGGCCATGGGCAGCGAGGACTTCGCCTGGATGCTGCTGAAGCGGCCCGGCTGCTACATCTGGATCGGCAACGGCGACGGCGCGGGCAGCTGCATGGTCCACAACCCGGGCTACGACTTCAACGACGAGATCCTGCCGATCGGCGCCTCCTACTGGGCGACGCTGGTCGAGCAGCAGCTCGCCCGACAGGCCATGCCGCAAGCGGCCGAGTAATTCTGCTGGAGTAAGTCCCATCGATTCGGTCGTCGACCGTGGTGCCGTGGCTCTGACAGGACATCATCCTTACGCCGGCCAGCGCATCGGTCTTGCGACCATGCACGCCAAGGAGCTGGCGGTGGCGCCGCCGTTCCGCCGGCTGCTCGATGCCGAGATCGTGGTGGCGCCGCAACTCGACACCGACGAGCTCGGCACCTTCTCGGGCGAGGTACCGCGGCCCGACGCCCTGGTCGAGACCTGCGCCATCAAGGCCGAGCTCGCCTTCCGTTCGCTCGACGTCGACTGCGCCATCGCCAACGAGGGCAGCTACGGGCCGATCAACACCGTGCCGCTGGTGCCGAGCGGCGTGGAGATCATGGCCTTCATCGACCGCAAGCGCGGCATCAAACTGATCGAGACCCTGCCGACGCATCGCACCAACTGGCGCCTGCTGCGCTTCAAGGCGGGCGATCCCAACATTCCCGCCGCGGTGAAGGCGATCGGCTTCCCGCGCTTCGGCGTGTTCGTGCTGTGCAGCAGCGACATGGACCATCCGATCAAGACGGGGCTGGATACCCTGGACGACGTCGTCTCGGCGATGAACCAGGAGGCCAGGCGGTCGGAGGACGGCATGGCCGTGTTGATCGCTGACATGCGCGCCCATCGCAACCCCTTGCGCATGCGCGTGCTGCGCGCGCTGTCCTGGAAGCTCGCCAAGCGCCTGGAGCGGCTCTGCCCGAAATGCGACACGCCGGGCTTCGGCTCGAGCGGCAACCGCCGCGGCCTGCCGTGCGAGGATTGCGGCAAGCCGACCCACTGGGTGCATTTCGAGATCGACGGCTGCTCGGTCTGCGGCCACGCCGAGACGCGGCCGCGCAAGGATGGGCGCACGACGGCGAAGAAGCTTTCGTGCGCGAGTTGCACCCCGAAGTAGCTCTCTTCCGGACCGCCGACGCCTGCCTCCGCCGAAGCGAAGCCGCTTCGGCTTCGCGCAGGCAGGTCTCGCCGGCGGTCTGGAAGGTTCTGAGTTAGCCCTGCTCAGGCTTGCGCCAGGAATATCCGACACCCGCGAAGTTCTCGATCTCGGCAAAGGCTGGGTCGAGCGCCAGGAACTTCTTGCGGATGCGCTTCATCGCCGACCTGACATTGACAAGATAGCCGTCGGTGCCGAAGCCGGCCATGAAGCCTGCGTAGTGCATGGTGTCGTAGATCGCCCGGTAGGTCAGCGGCTTGCCGGCGTTGGCGACCAGCAGGCTGATCACCTTGTACTCGGTGAGCGTCAGCCCGGTATCGGCTCCGCGCCATTCGATGCGCGGGTTGCGATGCCACAGGCTGAGCGCGCCGCAGACCACCGGCGTTTCGCGCTCGGCCGGGGCGACAGCAGGCCGCCGGCGGCTGCCGACGACCATGCGGTTCAGTCGCTGGGCAATGATGTCGATGCCGCGCATCTTGTCGATGAAATCGATGGCGCCGCGATTCAGTGCGAGGTGCTCGTAATCGACCAGGGCGCGGCCGGTCAGGAAGGCAACAGGCACGTCGATGCCGCGATCCCGCATTGCCGACAGCACGTCGATTCCTGACATGCTGGGCAGCGTCCAGTCGAGCAGCAGGGCGTCCGCTTCGGACGCCCTGTCCAGTTCCTTGAAGAGCGAAGGACCGTCGAGGTAGCCGCGCGTCGCGAAGCCTCGGTCCTCTAGCTCGGCCATCATGGTTTCGAGATAGAGCTCGTCATCGTCGACGAGCAGCACGCGGTTGTTCGAAGTCTCCCAGTTCGTTGACGGCATTTGACCCACGTCCTTTCCCACACACCCGTCGCACGAACGTCGGGCGCGAGGGCTTAGTTTCCATGGCACTGGAAGGACACAGGTGGGCATGCCGGGTGTTGCTGAATAGCAACACTTTTGGTCCTTGGGGCCTACTCCAGACCAGCGCGGCGGAACGCTTCCAGGTAGTGCGCCCGTTCGACCGGGTCTCTCACCAGCATCTGACTCTCGACCCAGGCCAGCGAGATGTTGGGCTGCGTGCGGCGCAGCTCCTGCAGGGCGGACTGGGCGAGGTCGTGGTCGCCCGCCATGGCGGCGGCTGCAGTGAGGATGCGGTAGCCGCCGACGAATTCCGGGCGCTGGCGGATCCCCTCGCGGGCGAGGCGCACGGCCTCTGCATAGTTGCGACCGACGAACTCGGCGTAGGCCGCGACGCCGCTGAAGATGGCCGAAAACGGATCGCGTGGGCTGAGCCGGAGCGCTCGCCGGGCGGCGTCGGCGCCCTCGCGCCAGCGTCCAACGCCGGGCAGCACCAGGCCGTAGTAGCCCAGCGCCAATGAGAAGTTCGGATTGAGGCGCAGCGCCCGCTCGAACGCGGCCAGCGAATCGTCGAAGCGCCCGCGGTGCAGATGGATGGTCGCCAGCGCCAGGTGCGCCCAGGGATCCTCACTGTCGGCGCGGACCGCCTCGAGAGCGGCGCGCTCGGCGACCGGCACGGCGACAGCCGGATCCTGCCAGCCCATGTGGGCGCCGAACATGGTGCTGACCGCATATACCGCCAGCGCCTGAGCGTAGTCCGGCGAGAGGACGATCGCCTGCTCGAGGAGCTGCAGGGCCAGCAGATTGTCCGCCTTGGTCACGCGCCAGTAGTGCGATAGCGCGCGCATCACCAGGTCCCAGGCGTCGAGCCTCTCCGGCGCCTTGCGCTGGGCGCGGAAGCTCTCGTTGGCCCAGACCTGCGGCTCGATGGCGGCCACCACCGCCGCGGTGATCTCGTCCTGGATGGCGAACACGTCGGAGAGCAGGCGGTCGTAGCGCTCCGCCCACAGCTGCTTGCCCGTTGTGACCTCGTTGAGCTGCGCGGTGATGCGCACGCGATCGCCGCTCTTGCGCACGCTGCCCTCGACCAGGTAGCCGACGCCCAGCTCCTCGCCGATCTGCCTCATCGGCACCGGCTTGCCCTTGTAGGTGAAGGAGGAATTGCGGGCGATGACCAGGAACCAGCGCAGCCGGGAGAGTTCCGTGATGATGTCCTCGGAGATGCCATCGGCGAAGTAGTCCTGCTCCGGCTCGCCATTGGCGTTCACGAAGGGCAGCACCGCGATGGCGGGGCGCTCTGCGCGCAACGTGGGCGCAGGGGATGATGCCGGTGACGGGCTGGCGCTGCTTGTGTCCACCGATCCGACGAAGCGGATGCCGCGCCGGGCGACGGTCCGGATCAGCCTTTGCGCATCGCCGTTGTCGCCGATCGCCCGCCGGGCGGCGTTGATGCGGCTCGCCAAGGTCGAATCCGACACGATCCGACCGCGCCACACCGACGCTATGAGGTCGTCCTTGCTGACGACACGGTCGCGATTCCGGACCAGGTGGAGCAGTAGGTCGAATACCTGCGGCTCGACTGCAACCGACATGCGGCCGCGATGTAGCTCGCGTCGGTCGGCATCGAGCACATGATTGTCAAAGACGAATTGCACGCGGGAATGCCTCACGATGCACACGGGGCTGGGAACATCAATCAAGAGCTTCTCAAGGACAAATCAATCATCCGTCAAAGTCTTGCAGCGCGAGTTCGGGCATTTGGGGGCCGCTCGATGAAGACCCCTCACCGAGGAAAGGAAAAGCGTGCCCGTACGCATATCAACTCAACACACTGGCGCTGCGGAAATCCTGATCCGCTGAACGCTCGCGCGTAACCCGCTTCTCCATCTCTCGATGTCTTGGCCACGGGTTCGGCAATGCCGGACCGCGCCTCTCTCTGTTTGTCAGTGAAGAAGGAAAGCAAATGACTGTTGCCTACTGCCTCAAGTTTCTGACGGTCGCGGCTTTGATATCGCTTGCGACGGCCGTCCTCGCCCAGCAGCGCGGCCACACGCTGGTGGACAAGGTGCGCATGGCCAACGACCGCTTCAAGGACGTGTCGGTCGCCGTATCCGAGGGCTACGCGCCGATCCCCTGCGCCAGCGGCATCGATGGCGGTGCGATGGGTGTCCACTATGTCAGCGAGCAGCTTTTGAAGGCCGACGCCGTCGACATCGCCCATCCGCAGGCGGTGATGTACGAGCCGGGACCCGACGGCAAGATGGCGTTGATTGCGGTGGAGTACATCACCTCGAAGGGGCCCGCCCAGCTGCAAGGCCAGCTCTTCAACTTCATGAACGCGCCCAACCGCTACGGGCTGGGGCCGTTCTACGAGCTGCATGTCTGGGCCTGGAAGAGCAACCCACGCGGCGCCTTCGCCGACATGAACCCCAATGTCACCTGTGAGCACGCGCATTGATGGTCAACCGTCATCCCGAGCGAAGCCGTCCGGAGGACGGCGCAGTCGAGGGACCTTTTCTTTGCGATGCAGCCATAAGAACAGGTCCCTCCGCTTCGCCTCGCTTCGCTCGGCTCCGGTCGGGATGACGGAAGGGCGGGAAGATCACCCTTCAACCAGCGCTCAACCTTGTCATCGCCGCGGCTCTCGGGTCGGCAGTTCGAGGTTGCCGTCACCTGCTGCTCGTCGTCTCCGGCATCAGCCTCGCGCTCTGAGGAGCCCGTCATGAATCGCTTTGTCTTATTGGCCATCCTGTCCGTGTTGGCCGACATTCCGTTCTTGCAGCGCGCAATGGCGGAGACCTGGCCCGATCAGCCGATCCACATCGTCGTGCCCTTCACGCCGGGCAGTGCCACCGACGTCGTGGCTCGCATCGTGGCGGCGGAAATGAGCCGGAATCTCGGCCAACCCATCATCATCGACAACCGGCCGGGCGCCGGCGGCACCATCGGCGCCGGCCAGGTCGCTCGCGCGGAGCCCAGCGGCTACACGCTGCTCGTCAACTCCTCGGCCCACACGGTCAATCCCGCGATCTATCCCGACCTGACCTTCGACACGCGGGTGGACCTGCGCGCCATCACGATGCTTGCCCAGCAGCCCAACATCCTGGTCGCTGCGCCGTCGAAAGGCTGGAAGACCGCGGCCGACTACGCACAGGCGGCGGCCGCGGAACCGGGCAAGCTCACCTACGCCACCGCCGGCACGGGCAGCGGCACGCACATGAACGCCGAGAAGTTCCGGCTCTCGGCGCAGATCGGCGTCGTGCACGTGCCCTATCGCGGTACGCCGGAGGCGCTGCGCGACACCATGAACGGCGAGACCGACCTCTGCTTCTGTCCGATCGTCGCCGCCCTGCCGATGATCAAGCAGGGCCGTATCGTGGCGCTGGCTAACGGCAGCCCGCGGCGCTCCCCGGCACTGCCCGATCTTGCGACCACCGAGGAGCAGGGCTTCCCCGACAGCGGCTACACCTTCTGGATTGGCCTGTTCGCGCCCGCCAGCACGCCGCGCACGGTGATCGACCGGCTGAACGCCGAGGCGAAAAGGGCGCTCGAGTCACCCGAGGTCCGCGAGCGGCTGCTGGAACTCGGCACCGACCCTTCGCCCACCACGTCGCAGGAGTTCGAGCGGATCATCAAGTGGGAGATACGGGACAACATCGATCTCGCGAAGAAGGCCGCCATCAGGATGCAGTGAGCGCCGTACCGAAAGTCTCCCTCCTGGCGGCTTGACCAACGCATATCTCGCCGGTTATACGTTGATCAATAGCCAACGGGTTATTGATCCAGGATGCCGAACGCTCACGATGTGCTCTTCAGGACGCTCGCCGATCCCACGCGGCGGGCGATCTTCGAACGACTGTGCCGCGAAGGGGAGAAGACGGTCGGGGCGCTGACGGCCCGGGCCGGAGTCTCGCAACCGGCCGTGTCCAAGCATCTTGGAGTCCTGAAGCAGGCCGGGCTGGTGCGCGACCGCCACGAAGGCCGACAGACGCACTACAGCGCGCAACTCAGCGCGCTCGCCCCGCTGATCGACTGGACGAGCCAGATGACCCGCTTCTGGCAAGGCCGGTTCGACGATCTCGAAGATCTCCTCAAGAGGATGGACCAATGAGCAACACTGCTGCTGCCCCCGCCACCCAAGTGCGCTCCGTCGTCGTCGAACGCGAGATTGCCCATCCGCCGGAAAAGATCTGGCGTGCGCTCACCCAGCCGCATCTGATCCAGGAGTGGCTGATGAAGAGCGACTTCAAGCCCGTCGTCGGGCACGACTTCAAGTTCAGCGCCGACTGGGGTTCCGTCGACTGCCAGGTCGTGACCGTCGAGCCGAACAGGACGCTGTCCTACACGTGGGGCGCTTATGGCCTCGAGAGCGTCGTGACCTGGACGCTCACGCCGATATCCACCGGTACCCATCTGCGCATGGAACAGTCGGGCTTCCGGCCGGACCAGCAGCAGGCCTATGGCGGCGCCAAGGTCGGATGGGCGCGGTTCTTTGCCAGCCTGGAGCAGGTCTTGGCGCGGCCGGGGTGATCAGGCATTAAGAGCCCATGACTCCTTCGGAACGCATCGACCGGATGATCGCAGAACTCACGGACTGGAGGGCTGCGACCTTCGTCACCGTCCGCAAGGCCATCCTCACGGCCGACCGCGAGATCGTCGAGGAATGGAAGTGGATGGGCAGCCCGGTGTGGTCGCGCGACGGCATCATTGCCGTCGCCAACCCGCACAAAGGCAAGGTGAAGGTCACCTTTGAATATGGCGCGCGCCTGGCGGATCCCGACAAGCTCTTCAACGCGGGCCTGGAAGGCAACCAGCGCCGGGCGATCGATTTGTTCGAGGGCGACAAGGTCAACGAGCGCGCCCTGAAGGCCCTCGTCCGTGCCGCGATCGAGTTCAATCAGAGCAAAGCGAAGAAGAAGGCGCCCAAGAGCAAAAAGAAGTGAAACGCGCTCTGGTTAGCCTGCGGCGGTCCCGTGGTCCTCGTGCGTCCGCGTCGGTGACGCCGCAATGCGGTGGCAACTCACGGCGCGATTGACGTCGCAATGCAATGGCAACTCACGGTCCGCGAGCCATTCCGCCTCGTCGGTGCTGTCCGCCTGCACTTCAATCGTCAGGGTCACGTTGTAGGTTACGGTGTAGGTCGTCATGGTCCCGTCTCCATTGTCCTGGACGACTCAATTTCAATCCTATCACAGAAGCCGACTTTCCATACCGCTTCGGGCGGTACTGCCGCGGCACGGCACTCCGTAATACGGACTTTGCCCACTCTGACCGTGCGGCTGCAGGCAGGTGGGCCTAGAACGCTGCAAACGAGCTTGAAGCCAACGGAGGAAGCTATGGCCTATCAGTCGATCGAGGTGCGCAAGCTCACGCCCACCATTGGCGCGGAGATCTTCGGCGTCGACCTTGCGAAGCCGCTCGGCAACCAGCAGTTCCAGGAAGTGCACGATGCGCTGATGGACAACCTGGTGGTCTTCTTCCGCGACCAGAAGATGACGATCGACCAGCACAAGGATTTCGGCCGCCGCTTCGGGCCGTTGCACACCCATCCCAACGCGCCGATCGAGTTCAAGGACCATCCTGAGATCCTGGTGATCAAGGCCGACGAGAAGTCCAAGCACGTCGCCGGCGAGGAATGGCACTCCGACGTGAGCTGTGACGTGGAGCCGCCGATGGGCTCGATCCTCTACCTCACCGAGGTGCCGCCCAGCGGCGGTGACACACTGTTCGCCAACATGTACCGCGCCTACGAGACGCTGTCAGAGCCGATCAAGCGGATGCTGCAGGAGCTGACGGCGCTGCACGACAGCTCCAAGGCGCACTATTACCGCGTGAAGGCCAAAGACCGCGACGACATCAAGTTCCCCAACGCCGAGCATCCCGTGGTGCGCACCCATCCGGTGACGGGCAAGCAGGGGCTCTACGTCAATCGCGGCTTCACCCTGCGCATCCCGCAGCTCAAGCGCAACGAAAGCGACGCGCTGCTCGAGATGCTCTACCGGCACATCGAGACGCCGGAGTTCCAGTGCCGCTTCAAGTGGCAGGCGAACTCGGTGGCGTTCTGGGACAATCGCTGCGCCCAGCACCATGCGATGTTCGATTACTTCCCGCACCGCCGCTACGGCCATCGCGTGACGGTGTGCGGCGACAAGCCCTTCTACAGAGCAGCGTGAAGGGGGCGGGTTGGCGCGTCGTGCGCGCGACCCTGCGCCCAAAAACAACAAAGCCGCCCGAAGGCGGCTTTGCGCCGACGACCGTCGACTTTTAGCAATTCGCCAGCGCAGGAACGATCCCGGTGGCGGTTACAGAGAAGGTCAACGGTGTCGCATTGGTGAACTTCACGTAATCACCTCCTTTCGAAATTGATGGGACCTCAGCCTTGCACGGCCGAGGCGAGCGGTACATCTGCGCAATATGCCGCAGCTGTTCACAACCCGGAGCCGCTCCCGCTCGCCCCATCGCGCCGGTCCGTCAGATCGGCCGCGATCGCTGCCGTCATCCTGGCTAAAAGTCTGCCATAGCGGGCGCCGGCTTCCGTCTCGCTCATCGCCGAGCGCGGGAAGCGCATGGAAATGCAGCCGGCCACGCGGTCCTTGTCGAGAATCGGCACGGCCATGCCGTGCATGCGCATCGGACGCAGCGGCTGGGTGAAGGCAAAGCCGTCGCGGCGGATGCGCTCGAGCGCGGCATTCAGCGTGGGACCCTGGCGGACGCCGAGGCTGCGCAGGATGCGGCGCCGCTCGTCGTCGGGACAGAAGGCGATCCAGGCGCGGCCGAGTGCGCCCACCAGCACCGGGCTTTTGCGATCGTAGCCGGCCGCCTCGAACGACATCGGGCTCTCCGGCGCGGTCGAATGGCGGATCGCCATGCCGCCGGCGCTCAGCGTGGCGAGATAAAGCGGCCAGCCCTGTTCGCGCGTGAAGCGGCTCATGTGCGGGATGGCGGCGTCGACCAGGTGATCGATGAAGCGCACGCCTCCGGCCAGCGACAGCACCTGGTCGGTCAGCCGGTAGCCCGCCTCGCGCGATACGCGCGAGGCGTAGCCCAGCGCGATCAGGGTATGGAGCAGCCGCACCACGGTCGGGCCTGGCAGGCCAGTCTCGGCGGCCAGCACCGCAAGCGTCGTCGAGCGCCGGCGATTGAGCGCCTGCAGCACCGCGAAGGCGCGGCGGATGGGCTCGATCACGGGCTCAGGCATGGCCTTGCGCTGGAGTTTCTCTATCCCGCAACATCCGTCGCCAGATGGAACAGGCAGTCGCCGCGCTCGCAGCGCGCCGGCACGCGCTTGCACAGCACCAGGCCGTCGCGCTTGAAGGGCACGACCTCGGGCTCGCGCCACGGTGTGTGATGGAAATGGATGCGCGCCGCGGGCTGTCCTGCTTTCACTTCGGCGCCGAGGTCGACCAGCGGCTCGAACAGGCCGCCGTCGGTGGCATAGACGTAGTAGTCGTCGCCGCCGATCTCGGTCAGCCGCGTCTTGGTCGGCGCCGGCACAGGCCCCTGCAGCAGGCCAATATGCGCCAGCACGCGACGCATGCCGTCCTCGGCGACTTTCAGCGAGCCCGGCGTCACCAGCCCGCCGCCGCCCAGCTCCGTGCCCATGGAGATCACGCCCTGGCGCGCCGAGGCCGAGGTGAAGGTCTTGCCGCCGCCCTGCGGCATCGAGGCGAGGTAGCTCACCGGGGCGCCGAAGGCTTTCAGCATGCCGATGACCTTCTGCAGGCGCGCCTCATCCTCGTGCTTGGGCGCGAGCGCACTCGGGATGTAGGTGAGCGAGCTGCCGCCGGAATGGAAGTCGAAGCTGTAGTCGAAGCCCGGCAGCAGGGCATGTTCGATGAAATAGGCGATCTGCTGGGTGATGGTGCCGTCGGCGTCGCCGGGGAAGGAGCGGTTGAGGTTGCCCTCGTCGATCGGCGAGGTGCGGCGACCTTCCATCGCCGCCGGAAAGTTGGCCGAGGGCAGGATGACCAGCCGGCCCTTGATGTCCTTCGGCTGCAGCGCACGGATCAGGTTGCCGAGGCCGATCTGGCCTTCCCATTCGTCGCCATGGTTGCCGGCCTGCATCAGCACGCTGGGGCCGTCGCCGTTCTTGATGCGCACGATGGGGATGGGAATCCAGCCATAGGCCGAGCGATGCACCGAATGCGGCACGCGCACGAACCCGGTCGCCTTGCCTTCGGCTAAAAGGTCGATGTCGGCCGACAGGCGGCTCATGGCCGTGAAATCCGTACGCTGCATCCCAAGACCCCTTCATTGATTAAGATCGTCGATCGGTTATCCGTCCATCAGTCGGGTGAACGCAATGGCCATGAAGACAAGGAAGTGTGCCAAGCCGATCCTCCTCTCAGGCGGCAATCCTCAGATCGCCAAGGCTGACGGCGACGCCGCCGTGCAGGCCTACATCGCCGCCATGCCGGGCTGGAAGCGCGACGTCGGCCGCCGCCTCGACGCGCTCATCGTCCGCGCCGTTCCCGGCGTGCAGAAAGCAGTCAAATGGAACTCGCCGTTCTACGGGATGGCAGGGCAGGGCTGGTTTCTCAGCTTCCACTGCTTCACGCGCTACGTGAAGGTCAGCTTCTTCCGCGGCGCCGCCCTCAATCCCGTTCCGCCCGGCGAGTCCAAGCAAAAGGACGTGCGCTACCTCGACATCCACGAGGACGACCGCATCGACGAAGCCCGTTTCGCGGCCTGGGTGAAGCAGGCCAGTCGATTGCCGGGTTGGGGCGGTGCCTGACTCTGTTCTAGGATGGACCCTCTGGAGGTGGTCCGATGAGTGTTGCTTTTGACGTCACCAAACCTCTGGCCGGCGCTTCGTTCGGCGCGACAGTCCGGCTGGCGGAGTCCTTGTCGGAAGGCATTCCCAAAGGCCTGCCGGGGGTGCTGGCGGATGCCAACGGCCTGATGCTGATCCCGGGCCTGCAGGAGATCGCCGACAAGCCGGAGCTGCTGGTGGCGCTCAGCCGTGCCTTCGGCTCGGAGGTCGAGGACTATCGCTACACGCTCACGCAGCGCAGCTCGGTGCACACGACGGTGCCCGAGATCTTCCTGGTGTCGAACATGGCGCCGGTGAACCGGAAGCCGCCCCGGCGGCCCGATCCGCCAACGACACCTGACGGCCGTCTGCCGGTGCAGTATCCGCATCGCAAGGGCTGGCACACCGACCAGAGCTATCGCCGGCCGCCACCCGACATCTCGCTGTTCTATGCCGTGACGCCGGTCGCCCGCGACCGCGGCCAAACGCTGTTCGCCGACGGCACGGCGGCCTACGCCGCCCTGCCGGCTCACCTGAAGGCGAAGGTCCACGGGCTGCAGGGCCTGCATTGCCAGCCGGGCACGGCGCGCTCGCGCGAGGGCGCGCTGGCCGGCCGCACCGACATCGAGCAGGCGCCGACTGCGCGCTCGCAGCCGCAGCCCGTCGTGCGCATCCATCCAGTGACCGGCAGGCCTGCGCTCTATGTCTGCGAATGGGGCCAGATGGACTGGGTCGACGGCCCGTTCGTCGGCATGGAGCCCGGCCCGCGCGGCGAGGGCGCCGCGCTGCTCGATGAGCTGATGGCGCACTACACGCGGCCGGAGTTCGTCTACGCCCACGAATGGACGGTGGGTGACCTGGTGGTGTGGGACAATCGCTGCCTGGTCCATGCCGCCACATGGTATGACGGCGACACGGAGCAGCGCATGATGTGGCGCACGACGGTGCGCGGCAATCCGGGCGCGATCTACGAGGGCGAAGCGCGCAGCTGGATGCCGCGCGAGCAGGTGCCGGCGTAGGTCCGGAAGATTTTCAGCCCTTCGGGCAGGGAAAGACCTTCATCTCGGGTCCGAGATCGTAGGGCGCCGGAACCTGGGTGAGTGACGTCACCTCGGCGAACAGTGCCCAGTCGAAGGCGCGCTGATATCGCGAACAGAATTCGTGGTCGTGGACCGGCCGCTGGGCCGTTCGATTGGCGATCTCGGTGACCATGACGTCGAGGTTGGCCTTCTTGCGCTTGACCAGGGATTTCAGCTCGTTGGCGTTGCTCGAAAGCTCGGGACTGAACTTCTTGATGAAGGCGGCGTACTCGTCGTCGAGATAGATCTTGCCATTGGCGCCCTTGCACTGGAGGGCGGCGACGACGAGCTGCTGCTGGACCATGCGGACGCGAAAGGCGCTGAGGTCCGTGTCGTTGTAGCAGACCGAGCGGAGGTTGGTGGGAGGGGCGACAGCCGTGACGGGTGCCTGATAGTCGGCCGAGATCTTCTTCTCAGGTGGGGTCGGGTCACAGGCCGCAAGAGACAAAGCGCACAAGACAAATAGCGGAAGCAACTGTTTCTGCATCTTTGTTTTTCCTTAAGAGGGGCAATCCCTTATTGCTCGATCTTGAGACTCCAATGCAAGACGGTTCCGTAGCCTATCGTCTGCCCAGTTTTTGCCTTTATTCGTGAACACGGGCGTTGCTGGTGAAGACGGCAAGGGCCGCGGCGATGACCGGCCGTGTCGCGCGGTCGGCTCGCCACACCAGGACGAGATCGCGGAACAGCGGCGGCGCCAGCCCGAAGAGGTCGATCCGGCCGGCAGCTGCCGCTTCGCGTGCCGCGACTTCCGAGACGATCGCCCAGCCCAGACCCGCGGCGACGAACGCCGTCATCGCCTCGGCGCTGCCGATGTCGCTGACGCGGATGCGCTTGCGGTCAGTTGCGCCGAGCCAGGTGTCGGCGGCGCGCCGGATGGTGCCGCCGCGGTCGTAGAGGAAGAGCTGGCGGCCCTCGAGGTCGCGCGGCCGGATCGTGCGGGTGGCCGGCGCCTGGCCCGGCGGTGCGATGCACACCAGCCGGTCGTGGAAGAAGAACCTGGTGCGCAGATGGCGATGGCGCACCGGCGCGGTGACCAGGCCGAGATCGGTCGAGCCGTCGAGCAGGCCCGGGATCAGGTCGACGGTATTGCCGGTGATGACCCTGAGGTCGATGCCGGGATGGCGCAGACGGAGGTCGGCCATGACCGGCGGCAGCAAGTGCGTGGTCGCGGTGGCGCCTGTCGCCAGCACGAGAGGACCGGAAACGGCGGCCTTGGCGCGGGCGATCTCGTCCATCGCCCGATCGATCTCGGCGAAGGCGCGCGAGCTCGCCGCGATCAGGGTGTCGCCTTCCGGCGTCGGCCGCGCCGTCTTGCCGATGCGTTCGAGGAGCTTCGTGCCCAGTTGCTGCTCGAGCAGGCGGATGTGGTTGCTGACCGCGGGCTGGGTGAGACCGAGAGCCTTGGCGGCCGACGAGAATCCTCCCAGGCGGGCGACCTCGCGCAGGGCGCGAAGCCGCTCGAGGCTCGGGAGATGGCGGCGGGCAGGGGCCATGGCCTCATAGTTTCAGAAATGATTTCAATCAGAAACAACAATTTCTGAAATGATCCTGGATGCGCGATCCTCAGGGCCCCGCAAACCAAGGAGTCCCGCATGGATATGCCCAAAACACCGATCGGCGGCAGCTCCGCCTGGACCGTGCCGCAGGTCATGCTGCGCGACGACTGGGTTTGCCGGCTGGGCGAGTCCGACGTCGCCGAGATCGACGCCGCCGTGCGCGCGACGCGCCAGCGCGGGCTCGGCATCCAGGAGATCGAGCGCGACGACTTTCCGCTCGACCGGCTGACGACGCGTCTCGGCGCGCTCAGGGCGCAGATCCGCTCAGGCCTCGGCTTCGGCTACATCAAGGGGCTGCCGGTCGAGCGCTACGACCGCGAGACGCTGATCCGCATCTACTGGGGGCTCAGCCGCCACATCGGCGACCCGATCACCCAGAACCGCAACGGTCATGTCGTGGGCCATGTCATCGATGTCGGCGACACCGAGCAGCATCACGACAGGCGGCTGACCCAGAGCACGGCCGAGCTCTGCTTCCACACCGATTCCTGCGATGTCGTGGGACTGCTTTGCATCAACCGCGCCAGGACGGGCGGCGAGAGCAGGATCGTGAGCGGCATCGCCGTGCACGACGAATTGATGCGGAGGCGACCCGACCTGCTGCCCGAGCTCTACAAGCCGATCTACATGGACCGCCGCGGCGAGGTGCCGGCGGGCAAGCAGCCGTGGTTCGGCATGCCGCTCTTCTCCTGGCATCGCGGCCAGTTCACCGGCTATTCGCCGATCCGGCAGTATATCGAGTCGATGACGCGTTTCCCCGACGCACCGCGCATGTCGAACGCGCAGCGGGAGGCGCTTGATGTCTACTACGATATCTGCGAGGAGGAGCGGTTCTGCCTGAAGCTGCACTTCGAGCCGGGCGACATGCAGTTCCTGCAGAACCACATCGTCTTCCACTCGCGCACCGAATACGCTGACGGGCCCAGTGCCGAGGGATGGCCGAAGCGCCACCTGATACGGATGTGGCTATCACTGCCCGACGGCCGGATCCTGCCGCCGCACATGGCGGAGAAGTGGATCAACATCGAGGTCGGCACGAAGCGTGGTGGAGTGCCGACAGATCGCGAGTCGATCATCCCGCTCGACCCGTTCACGCCCGCCTATGCCTAGCTCTTCGCTGGGGGCGCGCCACTAGAGGCGGAGTAAACTCCGCCGTAAGTGGCGCGTCTTCTCATGCTCTTCCGGACCGCGCGCATCTTGCGCGCTCAAGCTCATGAGCGCGCTGGAAGCGCGCGGTCCAGAAGACATGACGCGCCCCCAGCAATGAGTCAGCCGGCCGCTGATGGGCCTCGGTAGGTCGCTCCGCCAATGAAACCGTCGATCTCGGCATCGGTGAGCGGCCGGCCGCGCGGCTCGCAGCGCACGCCATAAAGGATCCACTGGTAGCCGGCTCCCTGCGCGGGGCCGTAGCGTCGGATGCCGACGCAGGCGTCGCCCGAGCCACCGGTGAAAGTCATGTAGTCGGCGCCGCCGCGATTGCCGAGCGATGAGAAGTTGGCGAGGCTGTTGCCGTCGCGCATCTCGGAGCGGATCGCCTGCTTCAGTGAGGCGCTTTCCATCAGGCCGGCGCCCAGGCTGGTCGCCTCGACCAGATAGTAGAAGACGCCGGCGCCGCTCGCCATCCAGCCGCGGAAGGTGCCGCCGGCATCGCCACCCCAGCTGTGCTCGCCGCCGGCGTAGTTCTGTGTCGTGCTGCACTTCAGGCCAGCCGGCACCGTGATGCGTGAGTGGCTGCAATCGATGCCGTACCAGCGCGGCGTGTCCTGGCCGGCGGCTTGGTCAGCCACCATCAATGCCGAAGCCGCGACGGCGAAGCCGCACAGGAATTTGCTCATCATGGAATGGTCTCCCCCAGGCTTTTTACCGCGCGCCCTCGGGGGCCGTCACCTGCTACGGTCGGTGCGGTACGCATGGTCGGAGTTTTCAGGTGAGATACGTACGCGGGACTGCGCTGAACACGATTTCGGATTATCGGATTGCCGAACGCGATGCGCCGCAGGCCGGTCCTGGCCAGGTCCAGATCAAGGTCGCCGCCTGCGGCATCGGCTACGTTGATGTTTTAGTGGCGCTGGGCGGCTACCAGGTGAAGCCGGCGCTGCCCCATACGCCCGGCCAGGAGATCGCCGGCACGGTCTCGGCGGTCGGCGCCGGCGTCACGGGCCTTGCGGTCGGCGATCGCGTCCTGGCGGCCGCCCAAGGCGGCTTCGCCGAGTACGCCGTGGCGCCGCGCGAGGGCGTGTTCCGCATCCCCGATAAGCTGCCCTTCGCGAGTGCGGCGAGCCTGCGGCTCAACTACCTCACGGCGCTGCACGGGCTACGCGACCGCGCCAACCTGCAGAAGGGCGAGCGCCTGCTCGTGCTGGGGGCCGCCGGCGGCGTCGGCATCGCCGCCGTGCAGATCGGCAAGTTTTTGGGTGCCGAGGTGATCGCCGTGGCCTCGACCGAGGAAAAGCGCGCCTTCGCGCGAGAAGGAGGTGCCGATCGCGTCCTCGACAGTGCCGTCGAGGGATGGCGCGAGCGATTGAAGGAGGCCTGCAACGGCGGCGGACCGGACGTGGTGTTCGACCCGTTGTGCGGGCCGTTGTTCGAGCCGGCCTTCCGCTCGCTCGCCTGGCGCGGACGGCATCTCGTCGTCGGCTTCGTCGGCGGCGAGATCCCGCGCCTGCGCGTCAATCTCCCGCTGATGAAGGGAGCGGCCCTGGTCGGCGTCGACGTCCGTCAGTTCGTTCTGTTCGAACGCACCAAGGCGGCGGCCGAGCTGGAGGAGCTGATCGCCTGGGCAGGCGAGGGCCGGCTTTCCCCGGCCGTGGGTCGCAAGTTCGCTTTCACCGATTTCGCCGAGGCGATGGCCTGGGCGCAGAGCGGCCGTGGCATGGGCAAGACGATCCTGGAGATCGCCTGACTCATGTCTTCCGGACCGCGCGCTTCCAGCGCCCTCATGAGCTTGAGCGCGCAAGATGCGCGCAGTCCGGAAGAGAAGACTCTACAAACGTCTCTCGCTTCTAGGATCGAGGGCGTCCTGCAGGCCGTCGCCCAGGAAATTGAAGGCGATCACGGTGACGAAGATCATGAGGCCCGGCAGCAGCGCCAGCACGGGCGCCTGCTGCAGCAGCTCCTGCGCACCGGTCAGCATGTTGCCCCAGCTCGCCGCCGGCGGCTGGGTGCCGAGGCCGAGGAAGGACAGCGTCGATTCGAGCAGGACGAGCGAGCCGATCGACAGTGTCGTGGCGACCACCAGCGAGCCCGCGGCGTTGGGCAGGATGTGGCGGAACATGATGCGCTCGGGCCGCGCGCCCAGCGCCCTGGCGGCGCGGGTGAAGTCGCGGGCTTTCAGCGACAGCGTCTCGGCGCGCACCAGGCGCGCCACGGTCGTCCAGCCGGTCAGCGACACGATGAAGACGATGCGATAGAGCGAGAAGGTCTCCGACTGCGCGATCTCGACCGGCACGCCGATCTTGCGCGGATCGACCGCGGCCAGGACGATCAGCAACGGCAGCATGGGGAGCGCGATCACGCCGTCGGTGACGCGCATCAGCACCGCGTCGAGCCGGCCGCCGAGATAGCCCGCTAGAACGCCGATCAGGGCGCCGATGACCGCCGACAGGAGCGCACCCGAAACGCCGACCAGCAGCGACACGCGTCCGCCGTCGAGCAGGCGCTGGAAGAGATCGCGGCCGAGATCGTCGGTGCCCAGCCAATGCTCGGCCGAGGGCGGCTCGAAGCGGCGGAAGAGGTCGGTCGCGGTGGGGTCGATGCCGCGCCAGTCGGCGATCCACGGGGCGGCGAGCGACAGGACGAGCAGCACCAGCAGGAAGATCAGCGAAGCCAGCGCCAGGCGATGGCGTATCAGGCGGGTCCATACCAGCCATCCCGGGCTGGCCGATGGTCCCGAGGACGGGCCGGAGGCGGTGTCGGTCATGCGCTCTGCTCGATCGACACGCGCGGGTCGACCCAGGCGTAGGCGAGGTCGGCTAAAAGGTTGCCCAGCATGGTGGCCAGCGTGGCGATCAGCAGACCGACCAAAGCGAGGTTGTAGTCGTTGTCGAGGATGGCCTGGTAGATCGCTTTGCCCATGCCGGGCCAGGCGAACATGGTCTCGGTGATCAGCGCGCCGGAGAAGAGTCCGCCGAACGACAGCGCCAGGATGGTGAGCACCGGCGCCAGCGCATTGCCGAAGGCATGGCCCCAGCGCACGCGGCCCTCGGGCAGGCCCTTGGCGCGTGCCGTACGAATATAGTCCTGGCGCAATACCTCGATCATGGCGCCCCGCATGAAGCGGGTGTAGCCGCCGACCTGAACCAGCACGAGCGTGGTCACGGGTAGGACGAGATAGCGCGAGCGATCGCCGAGGGCCGCGAGCCACGACGTGCCCGGCCGGATGTCGGCCTGGCCGCCGGCCGGCAGCCAGCCGAGCTTCACGGCGAACAGCGTGATCAGCAGCAGGGCGAGCCAGAAGGGCGGGGTGGAGATGCCGCCGAAGCATAGAAGGTTGATCAGGTAGTCGATGCGGCTGCGCGGCCGCGACGCCGCCCAGATGCCGAGCGGCAGGGCGATGGCGACGGCGATGACGAAGGCCAGTCCCGCCAGGACGAAGGTGTTGACCAGGCGCGGCCACAGCACGGTCAACACCGGCTGGCTGAAGGTGCGCGAGTAGCCGAAGTTGCCCTGCAGTGCCTGCCAGGCCCACGCCGCGTAGCGTTCGAGCAGGGGCTTGTCGAGGCCGTAGACGGCGCGCAGGCGGGCGGCGTCCTCGCTCCGCATGTTGGGATCGCCCGCGATCATCATGTCGATGGGATCGCCCGGCATCAGGCCGATCAGCAGGTAGACCACGAAGCTCATCAGCGCGAGCGTGACGACGGTCTGGACGGCCCGGCTGGCGAGGTAACGGCTCATGGCTGGGGGCGCGCGACTCCAGTCGCGCGCCTTTGACGGCAACGACAGATGATCGCGCCACTGGAGTGGCGCGCCCCCAGCCTCAACTCAGTTCTCCCAGCGCCACTGCTCGATCCACAGGGTCGAGCTGTTGATGTGGCCTGTCGGCACGACGCCCTTGAGCTGCTTGGGGATGACGAAGGGATCGACGCGGAAGAACATCGGCAGCACCGGCAGGTCCTCGGCATGGATGCGCTGGATGTCGGCGAACAGGGCGCGGCGCTTGTCGAAGTTGAGCTCGCGTTCGGCGCCGTCGAGCGCGGCGTCCATGGCGGGGTTGCGGTAGCCCGGGTAGTTCTGGCCGCTCCAGGCGTTCTCGGCCGTCGGGATCTCGGTGGAATAGAGCAGCGTGCGCGGCACGCCCTCGGGCGACTGCACCCAGGCATACATGGCGAGGGCCGAGAACTGGCGGCGATTCAGCGCCTCGGAGAAGACGCGCATCGGCTCGGCCTTGATGCGCAATTCGATGCCGACCTGACGGAGCTGGCTCTGGATCACCTGCGTCACCAGCTCGCGCACGCGATTGCCGGCGGTGGTGGTGATCTCGAGCGACAGCCGCTCGCCCTTGGCGTTGTGGCGCACGCCGTTCTTGATGTCGGAGAAGCCCGCTTCGTCCAAAAGCTTGCGCGCAGCGGCCGGATCGTAGGCGTAATGTTTGGTGTTGGGGGTGAACATCGGGTCGAGCGGGCTGATCGGCCCGTCGGCGATCGGGTTCTTGCCCTCGAACAGCTTCTCGGAGATGGCCTTGCGATCGATCGCGCTCAGGATCGCCTGGCGCACGCGGCGGTCCTCGAGGAGCTTGTTGTCGAGCATGGTGTCGATGTGCTCGTAGATCAGCGCCGGCTTGTAGATGAAGTCGTACTTGTCCTTGTGGCGCTTCTCGAAGGCCAGCACCTGGTCGAGCGACAGGCCGAGTTCGCCGAAGACGTAGTCGACATTGCCGGAGAGAAGGTTCGCTTCGAGCGCCGCCGTGTTCTCGATAATCTTGACGACGATGCGCTTGAAATACGGCTTCTCCCCCGTCCAGGTCGGGTTCTGTTCGAGGACGATGCGGTTGCCCGGCACGATCTCGACGATGCGGAAGGGGCCGAAGAACAGGCCAGGGTTGGTCGAGTTGGTGTCGAACGCCGTCTTGTTGCGATACTCGGCAGGATTGGCCTCGAAGATCGGCTTCTCGATGTGCGCCGGCAGCAGGAGCAGGCCCATGCTGTTGTAGTCGAAGGTGACGCGATCGATCGTCATGGTGAAGCGACGATCGTCCTTGGCGTCGAACTTGATGACGCGCTTAAAAAACTCTGCCGAGGCCACGCCCGACAGCGGATGGCGGCCGACCTCGAGCGTGAAGGCGACGTCCTTGGCGGTGACCGGCGTGCCGTCGCCCCATTTCAGGTCGCGCAGCTCGAGATCGACTTCCATGCCCTTCTTGCCGCCCCCCTTGCCATCATCTGGAAGGTCGATCACGCGGGCCTTGCCATTCTCGATCGTCGGTAGCTCGGTGCAGACCAGGCAGACCAGCTTCCAGTCGGCGTTCCACGCCGTCAGCGGCCGGCTGGTCATGTTGCTGATCAGCGACTTGGCGAGCATCGAGCTGATCAACGGATTCCAGGTGCCCGGCGACTGGGTCATCCCGATCACCAGCTCGTCCTTGGCGCGGGCAGGGCTGGCCAGCGCTGCGAGCGCGAGGAGTACAAAAAGAATGCGACGGATCATGTCCGCGCACCGTCGCATTCGTTGATGCGTGAGGCAACCTCAAGGGACCGCGGGCCTCCAGGCCCGCCTCATGATTCATGAGCGGGCCTGGAGGCCCGCGGTCCAATGACTCTTACCGTCCCAGCGTCGGGCGCGGCGCCGGTGGACGGCCGCCGTGGTTGGCCGACCATTGCTCGGGCGCTTCGAGGAAGGCGCGGGTCTCGGCGAGGCCCTTCTCGTCGAAGTACTTGTACTTCGAGGCCGCCTCCAGCGCGTCCCACCAGGTGGCGAGCGCATGCAGCTTGACGCCGCCGGCCGCCAGCATCTCGACGCTCTGCGGGAAGATGCCGTAGTGGAAGATCACGAAGCAGTCGGTGACCTTGGCCTCGGCCTTCTTCAGCGCCTCGATGAAGACCAGCTTGCTGCCGCCGTCGGTGGCCAGGTCCTCGACCAGCAGCACGCGCTTGCCGGGCTTGAGGTCACCCTCGATCTGCGCCATGCGGCCGAAGCCCTTGGGCTGCTTGCGCACGTAGATCATCGGCTTCTTGGCCAGCGCCGCCAGGAAGGCGGCGAACGGGATGCCGGCGGTTTCGCCGCCCGCCACCACGTCGATCTTGTTCCAGCCGATGTCGCGATCGATCGCTCTGAGCGCATGGCTCATGATCTTGGAGCGCGCCTCGGGGTAGGAGATCAGCTTTCGGCAGTCGATATAGACCGGGCTCGCCCGCCCCGAGGTGAAGATGTACGGGTTCTCGGGCCGGCAGTGGATGGCCTCGATCTCCAGCAGCAGGCGCGCGGTGTCCCGCGCCTCGGTCGTGCCGCTGGCCCGAGCCGAATTTACCTTGCCGTTCAACTTGTTGGCCGACCCGTTCAGAGTTTCAGCGGCCGGCGTCTTGCTCTTCTTCTTCGTCGCCATTGACTGCCTTTCCCCCGATCGGCTTGCGACAAAATGACGGCCGTGTGTTTAGCGTTCATACAGAGGACCGGCAAGGGCGACGGTGCTTCCCGGTCTTCGAAGTTAATCAGTTTCTTTGAAATACTTACTAGAAGGCAGTCGCCAGCCCCGATAAAGCGACATCAGTCGCAGGAAGAGGCAGAGACCGGCCCCGAAGACCATGACCGGGATGTGCGGTAGGCCGAGCGTGAAGCCGAGCGCCATCGACCCCGCGCCCGCCAGCGCCGCTACGGCATAGAGCTCGGCCCTGAGCACGGTCGGGATCTCGAGCGTCAGAAGGTCCCGCGCCACGCCGCCGCCGATGCAGGTCATCATGCCCAGGACGGCCGCCACAAAGGGGTTGAGGCCGTAGGCCAGGGCCTTCTCGGTGCCGGTCACGGCGAACAGGCAAAGGCCCGCGGCATCGAAGAGCTGCACCGGCGTCTTCAGCCGGGCGATTTGTGCGGAGGCGAAGAAGCCGACCAGCCCGGCGGCGATGGTGATGGCGAAGTATCGCCAATGGGCGATTGCGGCCGGTGGCACGGCGCCGATCAGCAGATCGCGGGCGATGCCGCCTGCCACGCCGGCGGCCCAGGCGACGACCAGCACGCCGAACAGATCGAGCCGCTTGCGCACGCCCTGGGTGGCGCCGCTGATGGCGAAGACGAAGGTGGCGCCGAGATCGAGCGCGTCAAACAACATGGCCCAAAAGACTACACCGATTGCACCGACGTGCCGACATGGCAGAGTGCGGCGAGGGAGAGGGCATGGCCACAGGCACGTATCGCGACAAGCGGGTCTTTCGCTTCATCATCGGCCGCAAGCGCCTGTTGGCGTCGACGGTTGCCGGCCTGGTCCTGCTGGCCTTGCTGCCGGCCGAGATCCGGCTGACGACCCGCTTCATCATGGCCTGGGACCTCACGGCGTTGCTCTATATCAGCGCCATCATGTGGATGATCCACGGCTCGACGGTCGAGGATTGCCACGACCATGCCGCGCTCAATGACGAGGGCGACTGGGTGATCCTGCTCCTGGTCGTCTCTGCTGTCGTCGCCAGTTTCATTTGCATCGCCGCCGAGATGCCGGCGCTGAAATCGCCCAACCATTCGCTGGCGCTCGGGATCTTCCTCACCGCGCTCACGGTCGTCCTGTCATGGACCTTCACCCACACTGTCTTCACCTTGCACTACGCTAACGTCTACTACCGGCCCGACGAGGATGGTCCGGGCGGATTGCACTTCCCCGGCCATCGCGAGCCCGACTATCGCGACTTCCTCTACTATTCCTTCGTCATCGGCTGCGCCTCGCAGACCGCCGACGTGTCCACCGAGTCGCGCGCCATGCGCCAGCTGACGATGGTGCACGGCATCGTGTCCTTCGCCTTCAACACCGCCATCCTCGCGCTGACCATCAATGTCGGCGCGAGCATGCTCAGCTGATCATGCCGCGCAACCGCGTCGTCGACCTGATCGGACTCGCGTTCTTCGTGGCTCTCTGCCTCGGCGTCGGCGCGCTCGGCGCCGGGGTCGTCGCGACCAGCGTCGATACCTGGTACGCCGATCTCGCCAAGCCGGCCTTCACGCCGCCCGACGGTGCGTTCGGCCCGGTCTGGACGTTGCTCTATGTGCTGATGGCGATCGCGGCCTGGCGCGTGTGGCGCACCGCCGATCGCGACACAAGGCGCGGGCCGCTGACGCTGTTCGCCCTGCAGCTCGCGCTCACCCTCGGCTGGACGGTGGTGTTCTTCGGCCTGCAGAAGATCGGCGCCGCGCTCGCAACCATCGTAGTGCTCGATGTCGGCGTGGCGGTGACCACGCTCGCCTTCCGCCCCATCGACCGCTGGGCGGGGCTGCTGATGCTTCCCTATCTCGCCTGGGTGGCCTTCGCCACGGTGCTCAACATCGCCATCTGGCGTCTCAACCCGACGGCTTGATGCGACGACCTAGTGTTCGTCGTGGCGGCGATGGCTCGCATCGTGGTTGCTCATGCCCTCGCCGTCGTCGGCCTTGAGCTCCATGAAGACGACCGACGACAGGACGGTCAGCACGCCCAGCGCCAGGAAGGCCTGCTGCACGCCGTGCACGATCGCGGCGGGATGCGAATGGAGCTCGGGCGGCACGAAGATGGCGGCGACCAACGCCGCGCCCGCCACGCCGAAGCTTATGGCGAGCTGCTGGCCGGTGGCGGCGATGGTGCTGGCGGCGCTGGTCTGCTGAGCCGAGACGTCGGCGTACACCAGCGTATTCATGCTGGTGTATTGCATGGAGGTGAAGAAGCCCAGGATGAAGGCCTGGCCGACGATCTGCCAGACCGGCGTGTGCGTGCCTACGGTCGCGAACGACAGGATCATCAGGCCGACCACGACCGTGTTGCCGACCAGCACGTTGCGATAGCCGAGCCGCGCCAGGATCGCCGGCATGAAGGCTTTCAAGCCGATCGAGGCCACGGCCTGCGGCAGCACCAGCAGGCCCGACACGACCGGCGAGAAGCCGAGCCCGATCTGGTAGAGCAGGGGGAACAGGAACGGGATGCCGCCCAATCCCAGCCGCGTGAAGAAACCGCCGCTCACCGCCGCGCGGAAGGTGCGCAACCGGAACAGGCCGAGATTGAGCAGGGGGTGGGGCGTCAACCTGGCGCGCACGCCATAGGCCGCGAGCAGCGCGGCCGCGATCGCCAGCATCACCACGACCGTGGCGGCGCCGTGCGTATGATCGCCAAAGACCTCCAGTACGTAGGACAGGAGCGCAATGCCGCCGCCAAACAGCACCATCCCGGCCATGTCGAGCGCAGGGACCTTCGCCTCGCGATAGTCGGGCAGGTAGCGCTGCACGAAGTAGAGGCCGAGCAGGCCGACCGGTACGTTGACGTAGAACACGCCGCGCCAGTCGAGATAGGTGACGATCAGGCCGCCGGCCACCGGCCCGACCATCGGGCCGATCAGGCTCGGGATGGCGACGAAGCTCATGACGCGCACCAGCTCGGCCTTGCCGAAGGTGCGGGCGAGCGTCATGCGCCCGACCGGCATCATCATGGCGCCGCCCATGCCCTGTACGACGCGGCACGCCACCAGCATCTCCAGGCTGGTCGCGAGGCCACACAGAACCGAACCCAGGGTGAAGAGCCCGATTGCCCCGGCAAAGACGCGGCGCGTCCCGTAGCGGTCGGCCATCCAACCGCTTATCGGGATGAACACCGCGAGGCTCAGCGTATAGCTCGCGAGCACCGACTTCACGTTGAGCGGTTTGACGTCCATCGCCTGGGCGATGGCCGGCACCGCGGTGTTGAGGATCGTTGTGTCGAGCGACTGCATGAAGAAGGCGACGGCTACGAGCCAGGGCAGGAGGCGCTGCACGGAAGCGTCGGGCTGTTCGGTCGTCGCGGCCATCGTCGGTGCAGTCTGCCCACGCGTCGACGCAGGGGCAATTGCGTTCAGTGCGGCGCTGTTTCCTGCTAGGCTTGCAGCCTCAGGAGGGGGATTTGCAACGTCGATCACTCATCGGCGGCGTCGTCGCTTCGGCGATTGTGCTCCGCGCCGCACCGTCGTGGCCGCAAGGCGATCCGTTGCCGTCGTGGAACGAAGGGCCGGCCAAGCAATCGATCGTCGACTTCGTGACGCGCACGACGACGGTGGGCGGCCGCGACTGGGTACCTGTCCCTGAGCGCATCGCCACTTTCGACAATGACGGCACGCTGTGGACCGAGCAGCCGATGTATGTCCAGACCGTCTTCGCGCTCGACCGCGTGAAGGCATTGGCCGCTCGCCATCCGGAATGGCGGACGACCGAGCCGTTCCGCTCGATCCTGGCCGACGATCGTGATCAGCTCGCCCTTCTCAGCGAGAAGGGGTTTCTCGAGGCCGTCGTGGCGACGCATGCCGGCATCACGACCGAAGAGTTCCGGAAGACAGTGCTCGACTGGTTGGCGACGGCGCGTCATCCGCGCTTCAAGCGGCCCTACACCGACCTGATCTACCAGCCGATGCTGGAGCTTCTGGCCTACCTGCGCGCCAACCAGTTCAAGACCTTCATCGTCTCGGGCGGCGGCATCGAGTTCATGCGGCCATGGACCGAGCGCACCTACGGCATCCCGCCGGAGCAGGTCGTGGGCTCGTCAGGCGTCACCAAGTACGTCATGACGGCGCCCGACAAGCCGATGCTGATGAAGGAGGCCAAGGTCGACTTCATCGATGACGGGCCGGGCAAGCCGGTCGGCATCAACCAATTCATCGGGCGTCGCCCGTACCTCGCCTTCGGCAACTCCGACGGCGACCAACAGATGCTGGAATGGACGGCGGCAGGCGAGGGCCTGCGCTTCATGGGGCTCGTCCATCACACCGACGCCGTGCGCGAGTACGCCTACGACCGCAACTCACCGATCGGCCACCTCGACAAGGCCTGGGACGAGGCCGTGCGACGCAAGTGGACGGTCGTCTCGATGAAGGATGACTGGAAGGTCATCTATCCGTTCGAGCTGCGCTGATGATCAGGCGGCTGAAGGTCCCGCTTGCCGTCGGCTTGATGGCTTTGTGCATGTTTGCCCACGAGGCGCTGGCCCAAACCCAGCCGGCGCCGCAACTCGCCAATCCGGCCTCGGTGCGCTGCATCGAGAAAGGGGGCACGCTGCGCATCGAGCGTCGCCCCGACGGCGGACAATACGGCGTCTGCGTTTTCGTCGACAACTACCAGTGCGAGGAATGGGCGCTGTTCCGGGGCGAGTGTCCGGCCGGCGGGCTCCGCGTCACCGGCTACATCACGCCAGCGGCGCGCTACTGCGCCATCACCGGCGGGCGCTACACGGTCGTGGCCAAGAGCGGCACCGCCGACGAGCAGGGCTCCTGCGCCTTGCCCGGTGGCAAGGCTTGTGATGCCGACGCCTACTATTCCGGCACTTGCCGGCGGTAGTCGCTGGTGCCAGCAGGCGCCCTTCAGGCCGCGGCCTTTTGCGGCTCAAAGCCAAGGCCTTTCGCGATCGGTAGGCGGCCTGTCACAATGGCGACGCGCGCGGTGGACTATCGTGTCTTTTCGGCCTGGAGCCGGCATCGGCCGTCCTACCGCCTCTCAATCCTGCAGCTGCGGCCAGATAGGAGGTCGCAACCTGGACCATGGAGGCGACTTACTAGTACGGGATCTGGAGGCAATGATGGCAAATGCGTTGTCCGACAAGGAACGGGCGTTGATGGATGCGTATTGGCGGGCCGCCAACTACCTCTCCGTCGGCCAGATCTATCTCTATGACAATCCGCTGCTCAAGCAATCGCTCACAAAGGAGCACATCAAGCCACGGCTCCTTGGCCACTGGGGAACGACACCAGGCCTGAACTTCATCTACGTTCATCTCAATCGCCTGATCAGGAAGCACGACCTCGACATGATCTACGTCACCGGCCCCGGGCATGGCGGGCCGGGCCTGGTCGCGAACGCCTATCTCGAGGGCACTTACAGCGAGGTCTATCCGAACATTTCACGCGACGAGGACGGCCTGAAGCGCCTGTTCACCCAATTCTCGTTTCCCGGCGGTATCCCCAGCCACGTCGCACCCGAGACGCCCGGTTCGATCCACGAGGGTGGCGAGCTCGGCTACGCCCTCTCGCATGCCTACGGCGCCGCCTTCGACAATCCTGGCCTCGTCGTTGCCTGTGTCGTCGGTGATGGTGAGGCCGAAACCGGGCCCATGGCGACGAGCTGGCACTCCAACAAGTTCCTGAACCCGGTCACCGATGGCGTGGTTCTGCCGATCCTTCATCTCAATGGCTACAAGATCGCCAATCCCACCGTTCTCGCCCGCATCAGCCATGACGAGCTGGACCACCTGTTCCGCGGCTATGGCTACACGCCGCATTTTGTCGAGGGACATGACCCGGAGACGATGCACGAGCTGATGGCCGCCACCCTCGACACCGTTACTGGCGAGATTCAGCGCATCAAGGCTGACGCTGCTAAGAACGGCTTCAGCGAGCGGCCCCGTTGGCCGATGATCGTGCTTCGCACCCCCAAAGGCTGGACGTGCCCGAAGGAGATCGATGGCAGGCGCACCGAGGACTACTGGCGCGCGCATCAGGTGCCGATGGGCGAGATGCACGAGAACCCGGCCCATGTGCGCATCCTCGAAGACTGGATGAAGAGCTACAGACCAGCGGAGCTTTTCGACAGCAACGGCGGCCTCCGCCCCGAGTTGGTCGAGCTCGCCCCCAAAGGCACGCGTCGCATGAGCGCGAACCCGCACACCAATGGCGGCTCGCTTCTCCGCGCCTTGCGGCTGCCGGATTTCCGTGACTACGCCGTCGATGTGCCGGCGCCCGGTGCCGCCATTGCCGAAGCCACACGAGTCATGGGCCGGTTCCTTCGGGACGTTATGAAATTGAGCGCGGAGGAACGAAATTTCCGGCTCTTCAGTCCGGACGAGAACAACTCGAACCGCTGGCAGGATGTGCTCGAGGTGACCAACCGCGCCTGGGCGGCGGAACGCCATGCCTGGGACGACCATCTCGCGCCCGATGGGCGGGTGATGGAGATGCTGAGCGAACATCAATGTCAGGGCTGGCTCGAGGGCTATCTGCTGACCGGCCGGCACGGCTTCTTCTCGTGCTACGAGGCGTTCATCCACATCGTCGATTCGATGTTCAACCAGCACGCCAAGTGGCTGAAGGTGTGCAATCACATTCCCTGGCGGCGGCCGATCGGTTCGCTGAACTACCTCCTGTCGAGCCATGTCTGGCGGCAGGATCACAATGGCTTCAGCCATCAGGATCCGGGGTTCATCGATCACGTCGTCAACAAGAAGGCCGAGGTCGTCCGCGTCTACTTGCCGCCGGATGCCAACTGCCTGCTCTCGGTCACCGATCACTGCCTGCGCAGCCGGAACTACGTCAACGTCGTCGTTGCCGGCAAGCAGCCAGCACCGCAATGGCTGACGATGGACGAGGCCGTGAAGCACTGCGAGGCCGGCCTTGGCATCTGGGAGTGGGCCAGCAACGATCGCGGCGGCGAGCCCGATGTCGTCATGGCCTGCTGTGGCGACGTTCCGACGCTGGAGACGCTGGCCGCTGTCGATCTCCTTCGCCGGCACGCCCCCGACCTGAAGGTGCGGGTCATCAATGTCGTCAATCTGATGAAGCTGCAGCCGGCGAGCGAGCATCCGCACGGCTTGTCGGATCACGATTTCGATGCACTGTTCACCGTCGACAAGCCGATCATCTTCGCGTTCCACGGCTACCCCACGCTGGTGCATCGGCTGACGTACCGGCGAACAGGCCACCAGAACATCCACGTGCGTGGATACAAGGAAGAGGGCACCACCACGACGCCGTTCGACATGTGCGTGCTGAACGGTCTCGACCGCTTCTATCTGGTGGTCGACGTGATCGATCGCGTGCCCAAGCTTGGTGCGCGCGCCGCCTACGCCAAGCAGGCGATCCGCGACAAGCTGATCGACCACAGGGAGTTCATCGCCCGGCATGGCGACGACATGCCCGAGATCACCGGCTGGAAATGGGGCCAGGAAGCGGCTTCCGGAGGAGGCGGCTCCACGGAAGCCGACAACATCTGACCGTGGCCGGTTGCATCACCGTCCTCAACGCCGGTTCATCGAGCATCACACACCGGCGCGGAGCGAAAGGCGTTGCGTGACCCGTTCAGGCCGCCGCTGCCTTCTTGCGGTTGGCTTCCAGCCGTCGGTCGACCAGTGCCACGCCGCGGTCGATCTCGGGATGGCTGAGACCTTTCTCGCGGGCGATGAGCTGAACCAGCTTGTCGGCGCGCTCGATGAAGGGCACGCCGTTGTTCAAGGCGCGCGCCGCCGAGGCCGGTCGCACCAGGCTCTGGGCGGCCGCCGCGTACTTCTCGAACGGAACGAGGTCCTTGGGGTCAGCGCCGAGCTTGACGCAGAGGTCGAGCACGAAGTTGTAGACCGACCGCGAGGTCTCGATGTCGCTGTGCACGGCCTCTTGCGCGGTGCGCATGCCGTCCTCGGTGACGCAGCGGTAGTTGCCGGCCAGCAGCATCGCCCACTTGGCGAGCGGCACGAACACCGAATCGTAGACCTTGAGCTTGACCGGCAGCTCGATCTTGCCCTCGGGCGTATCGAAGCGCGCCGCCTCGACGTCCTTCTCGAGCTGGCTCAGAATGGCTGTCAGCTTGTCGTCCTTGAAGCGGGCGACCTTGAAGTTGGTGGGCAGCGTCACCTGCAGGAAGTTGATCTTCTCCTCCGGCGGCCGGATCGCCTGCGGATCGGGGCTGTTCAGCGTGATGCGCTCGGGGTCGAAGCTGTCCCAGACGGACGCGTCGGTGTAGGCGGGCTTGAGCTTGTCGCAATCGAGGCCGGGGATGCGCCGCAGGTAGGCGAGCGGCGGCATGTTCATGATCGACATGCACGGCACCTTCGACTTGCCGACCGCGTCCAGCAGCTGGCGCACGCCGTCGACGCGATATTGCGGCTCCTGCATGGCGAGCCCGATCAGGTCATAGTCGGCCGGATTGACGCCTGCCACGCCGCCGGCCGTCACCTTGCCCGGCAGTTTTTTCGAATCGAGCAGGACAGGGTCCTTGCGGCCGCGGATCGGCAGGCGGACTTTAAAGCCCTCCTGGTTGATCAGGTCGGCTTCGGCCGGCAGGCAGATGAGATGGATCGAATGGCCGCCGAACAGCATTTTCGACGCCAGCAGGGAGCCGTAGGACGCCCCCAGCAGCAGGATCTTGTAAGCCATTTGCCCGTCTCCCTTCACGATTTCTCAGCGCGCCGGCACTATAGCTTCTCCCGGCTGGCGAGGGGGCGTCAATTGCATTGCACAACCATTTGCCTGCCCGCACGTTGAGGGGCGATGAATTTCCTGCGGCCCAACCACAATGTCTGGCGGATCGAGCGGGCCGCCAGGGCCGCCGTCCTGATCGACGCCGCCGCCTTCTTCGAGGCCGTGCGCGGCGCCTGCCTGAAGGCCGAGCGCAGCATCCTGGTGGTCGGCTGGGACATCGACAGCCGCATGCAGCTGGTCGGCGCCGACGGCAATCCGGTCGACGGCTTTGCCAGCGGCTTCGGCGACTTCCTGAGCGACCTGGTGCGGGTCCGGCCTGAGCTGCATGTCCATCTCCTGCTGTGGGACTATTCGTTGCTCTATGCCGGCGAGCGCGAGCTGCTGCCGCGGCTGTCGCTGGGCTGGCGCACCCCCGAGCGCGTGACGCTCTGCATCGACAACTCGGTGCCGTTCGGCAGCTCGCAGCATCAGAAGATCGTGGTGGTTGACGATGCGTTAGCGTTCTCCGGCGGCCTCGACCTCACCATCCGGCGATGGGACACGACGTCCCATTCGGCCGACAACAGCCATCGCGTCGATCCCTCGGGCCATCCCTACCGGCCGTTCCACGACGTGCAGATGATGGTCGATGGCGCGGCGGCGCAGGCGCTGGCGCAGCTGGCCCGCGAGCGCTGGTGTCGCGCCAATGGCGGCAAGCCGCAGGTCGAGCCGCGTGGCGATCCATGGCCCGAGGCGGTGCGCGCGGACTTCACCGACGTCGAAGTCGGCATCGCCCGCACCCAGCCGCGCTATGACAGCGAGGGCGAGATACGCGAAGCCGAGACGCTGTTCGTCGACTCGATCGACTTGGCCGAGCGCGAGATCTACATCGAAAACCAGTTTCTCAGTTCGGCGCTCATCGCCGATCGGTTGGCCGATCGCCTGCGCGGCCAACCCGAGCTCGAAGTCGTGATCGTGGCGCCGCGCAGCCATGATTCGTGGGTCGAGCGGCATACCATGCGCAACGGCCGCATCCGCTTTTGGCGACGGGTCCGCGCCGCGGGCGGCGAACGCGTGCGCCTGCTCTATCCCGCGGTGGAGCAGGGTGGCCAGGCAACCAACACCATGATCCATTCCAAGGTCATGATGGTCGACGATCGCTTCCTGCGCGTCGGCTCGGCCAACATGAACAACCGCTCCATGGGCGCGGACACCGAATGCGACCTTGCGATCGAGGGCCGCACCGACCGGGAGCGCGCGGCTATCCGGGACATTCGAAACCGGCTGCTGGGTGAGCATTGCGGCGTCAAAGCCGACGATGTGGCAGCGTCCCTGGCGCGGCATGGTTCCCTGGTACGCGCCGCCGACGAACTCAGCGCCAATGGCCATCGTTTGCGCGCGATCGATGATGGCGAGCCCGACGAAGGCGCCCTGTCCGACGTCGTCGAACGCCTCGCCGACCCGCCGCGGCCGATCCGGCCGGCACGATTGGCGCGCCATTTGACGGCTCGCCTGCGACCGCTGCTGGTGGCGCTCGCCTGCGCCCTGGTCATTCTTGGTATCGCGTTGGCATGGCGCTATACGCCGCTCTCCGGGCTTGTGACGAGTGACAATGTGCGTGCGGTCTTGAAGAGCGTGCGCGGCGAGCCCTGGGCGATCCTCGTTGTCGTGACGGTGTTCGTGCTGGCAAGTGCGATCGTCTTTCCGCTCAACCTTCTGATCCTGACGACGGCCGCTGTCTTCGGGCCGTGGCTCGGCATCCTCTATGGCGGCGCCGGCACGGTGAGCAGTGCCCTGGTCATGTTCTTCATCGGCGGCCGGCTCGGCCGCGAGGCGCTCTACCGCATGCTGGGCAAGCGCTGGCGGCACGGCCTCGAGGGGGTGCGCAAGCGCGGCCTGCTGGCCGTGGTGACCTTCCGCCTGCTGCCGATCGCCCCGTTCACTTTTGTCAACCTCGCGGCCGGTGCGAGCGGCATCCGCTTCGTCGATTTCCTGGTCGGCACCGTGATCGGCATGCTGCCGGGCCTGGTGCTGATGTCGGTGATGGGCGATCGCATCGTCCGGATCCTGGCCGACCCCAGCGCCGGCGACATCGCCATCCTGGTCCTGTGCGTCGCCTGCCTGATCGGGCTCGCCGTTGCGGCGCAGGCGTTCCTGGTGCGACGTGGGGGCCGTGTGTGAGCGCGCCCGCTGGCCAGCTGGTCCGCGTCATGACCTGGAACATCCACGGCGCGGTCGGCCGCAATCCGCGCTTCGACCTCGAGCGCGTCGTCGCCCTGGTGCAGCGACATCACCCCGATATCGTCGCCCTGCAGGAGATCGATTCGCGCCGGGCCCGCGAGGGCCATGTCGACGACCCGTTCAAGATCCTGCAGGAGACCCTCGGCAATCACGGCGTCGGCGCCAAAAGCGTGACGACGGCCGACGGCGAGTACGGCCAGGCGCTGATCAGCCGCTGGCCGATGGCCAATACCGAGATCCACGACCTGTCATTCCCCGAGCGCGAGCCGCGGCGGGCCATCTGCAGCGACATCCAGACGCCGGCCGGTCCGTTGCGCGTGATCGCCACGCATCTCGGGCTGAGCTTCCGCGAGCGCCACAGCCAGGCCGTCGCTCTCTTGAAGATGTTGAACAACCTGCGCACGACCACGGTCGCGCTGGGCGACTTCAACGACTGGCTGTGGGCGGGCTCCGTCCGGCGCAGCCTCGGGCGAGTGCTGCCGGGCTATACGCGCCATCGCACCTTTCCGTCGCGCTGCCCGCTGTTCCATCTCGACCGCGTCTACCTCTGGCCACGCGCGGCGCTGGTGGCCAGCCACACCGATCCCGCGGCGCGCGCGATATCGGACCATCTGCCTGTCATTTCCGACATCCGCCTCGATCCATCGTGCTGCCTCAAAGGCGGGCGATAGCGGGCCATGGCTCAAAGAACCGGTAGCGCCAACCTGCCGCTGCATACGGGACGGGTTCCGCCGTGGCTCGCCGAGCGAATGACGCGGCTCGGCACGGTGATCAGCCAGGCGATCGTCCATCACTATGGCCGCGACGAGCTCTTACGCCGGCTGGCGCATCCGTTCTGGTTCCAGTCGTTCGGCGCGGTGATGGGCATGGACTGGCATTCCTCCGGCATCACGACCAGCGTGCTGGGGGCGCTCAAGCGCGGCCTGCAGCCGCTGAGTGGCGAGCTTGGGCTGCATGTCTGCGGCGGCCGCGGCCGCCATTCGCGTCTGACGCCGCAGGAGCTTGTGGCGATCGGCGACCGCGTCGGCCTCGATGGCCAGGCGCTGGCGCGGTCGAGCCGGCTGGTTGCCAAGGTCGACAGTGCTGCCGTCCAGGACGGCTACGATCTCTACTTGCACGGTTTCATCGTAGCTGACGACGGCAAATGGGTGGTTGTGCAGCAGGGCATGAACGGCGCGAACCGCCAGGCGCGGCGCTATCACTGGCTGTCGGAAGGGCTCACCAGCTTTGTCGACCAGCCGCATGCCGCGATCGAGGGCAGAGGCGAGGGCGAGATCGTCAACTTGACCGACCACCGCGCCGAGGCCTCACGCTTGGGCCAGCTCGATCTTCTTCATTCGCTGGGACCGGATGGCATCGCGGGCGAGTTAGCGAAGCTTGCCGAGAGCGAGCGTGAGCCGGTTGTCCAACAGCAGCTCGCCTTGCCCCATCTGGAAATGCCGGGGCATCACGATGTGCGGCCGGCGGACGTGAACCTGCGGCGCCTGCACGGCAACCTCGCGGCCGCCGCCGATCGCGGGCCCAGCGACTTCGCCGAGCTGCTGCTGGTACCGGGCGTCGGTGCGCGCACCGTGCAGGCGCTGGCCATGGTGTCCGAGGTGATCCACGGCGCGCCTTATTGCTTCGCCGATCCCGCACGCTTCTCGCTGGCGCATGGCGGCAAGGATCGCCATCCGTTTCCCGTGCCGATCCGCGTCTATGACGAGACCATCGGCGTCCTGAAGTCGGCGGTGCAGCAGGCCAAGCTCGGCCGCGACGAGGAACTCGGCGCCATCCGGCGGCTGGACGAGCAGGCCCGCCGCCTCGAACGCCGCGCCCGCGGCCCCGGCGTCGAGGAACTGATCGCCAGGGAACGGCGGATGTCGCCAGCGTATGGCGGACGGAGCGTGTTCGGTGAAGAGCGGCCGTCGCCTGACGAGGACCAGGAACGCTCGTAGACTAATTACGCTGTCATCCCGAGCGGAGCGAGGGATCTTTCCTGTCGCTTCAAAGATCCCTCGCTCCGCTCGGGATGACAATCAGCGCAACTCGATCCAGGCCGGGGCGTGGTCGCTGGCGCCGTCGCGGCCGCGTTCGTCGCGGTCGACGCCGCCCTTCTTCAGCCGCCCGGCGAGCGAGGGCGACAGCAGCAGATGGTCGATGCGCAGGCCGGCGTCGCGCTCCCAGCGCCGCCGTTTGTAATCCCAGAAGCTGTACATCGGCTTGTCGGGAAAGAGCGTCCGCAGCGAATCGGTCCAGCCCTGGGCGACCAGCTTGGCGTAAGCCGCCCGCGTCTCGGGCTGCACCAGCGCATCGTCCTTCCAGGAGTTCATGGAATAGATGTCGAAGTCGGTCGGTACGGCATTGTAGTCGCCGGCCAGCACGACCGGCGCGCCGCTCTTCAACAGCTTGCGGGCATGAGCCTGCAGGCGGTGGAACCAGTCGAGCTTGTACTTGAACTTCGGTCCGGGCTGCGGATTGCCGTTGGGCAGATAGAGGCAGCCGACCAGCAGGCCGTCGATCGCCGCCTCGATGTAGCGGCTCTGCGTGTCGCCAGAGTCGCCGGGCAACGCCTTGCGGGTCAGGATCGACGGCTTGCGGCTCAGGATAGCGACGCCGTTCCAGGTCTTCTGGCCGCGCCACAGGGCGTGGTAGCCGGCCTCGCGCAGGGCGGCCTGCGGGAAGGCCTCGTCGGCTGCTTTCAGTTCCTGCAGGCAGACGATGTCCGGCCGCGCGCGCTTCAGCCAGGCGAGCAGGTTCGACAGGCGACGGTTGACATTGTTGATGTTGTAGGTGGCGATCTTCATCGGCGCTAACCTAGCGGTCCGCGAGAGCATAAGGGAGGACGCCGTGCAGCGCGTTGCAACTGGCTATGGCCTGATCGAAGGCCCGGTATGGGATCCCAACCATGGCCTCTATTTCAGCGACGTCATCAACGGCGGCGTGCATCTGCTCGATCGCGCCGGCCAGATCACGCTGGCCGTCCCCAAGCGTCGCGGCATCGGCGGCATGGCATTGCACGACGCGGGCGGCCTGGTCGTCGGTGGCCGCGACATCGCTTGCGTGTCCCTGGCCAACGGCACGACGCGCTCGCTGCTGTCGCTCGACGCCATCCCCGGCGCAACCGGCTTCAACGACCTCACGACCGATGCCGCGGGCCGCATCTATGTCGGCTCGCTGGCCTTCCGCGTGTTCGGCGGCGAGACGCCCAAGCCCGGCCATCTGCATGTCATCGACCTCGATGGCGGCATGCGCACGCTGTCGGACGGCATCCTGCTCACCAACGGCCTCGGCTTCTCGCCGGACGGCAAGCGGCTCTATCACAGCGATGCGCGCGGCCCGCTGGTGCGCATCTACGACGTCGCGCCTGACGGTTCGGTCGGCCCGTGGCGCAAGTTCGCGTCCCTAGGCGAGGCGGGCGTGCCGGATGGACTGAAGGTGGCAAGAGACGGCTCGGTCTGGGTTGCCGATGCCCACGGCGGCCGCGTCGCCGTTTTCAATGCCGACGGCACCCATCGTCAGGACATCGCTGTACCCCTGCCGATGGTCACCAGCCTCTGCTTCGGCGGCGACGACCTCAAGGATCTCTACATCGTCACCGGCTCGCGCGGCGGTCCGCATGAGAACTGCGGCAGCATCTTCCGCCTGCGCGTCGAGGTCGCCGGCCTGGCCCTGCCGGTTGCGCGCGTCTCGCTCGGCGGCGGCTGACGCTAGTCCTTCGGACGTTCGGATTGCAGCTCCAGCGGCTCGTCCGCCTGGATGCGGCGCACCAGGGAGAGCAACTGATCGTTGTCGACGACGGTCGAATAGAGCGGCACGAGCCTGTCGGTAAACGCCTTCTTGTCGACATCGGTCACGATGACGCCACCGGCCGCTTCGACGGTCCGTCGCCCCGCCGCCTCGTAGTCGTCCCACAGCCGGCGCATGAAGGGAACGGACTCCTTCGCGGCGCTGCGGATGATCGCCTGCTCATCGGGTTTCAGCGTGTCCCAAACGCGCTTTGAAAACACCAGGACGGCCGGCGCCATCGAATGGCCGGTCATGCTGAAGTAGGGCGCGACCTGATAATGGCGCTGCGAGACGTAGGACGGCCAGTTGTGTTCCGCGGCGTCGATCAGACCCGACTGCAGGTGGACGTAGACGCGATCGGTCGGCACGGCGACCGGACTTGCGCCGACGGCGCGGAACATGGCGGCCCAGGCGTCGGCCTGCTGCACGCGCACGCGCAGCCCGTACATGTCGGCCGGCGTGCGGATCGGCTTCTTGTTGCTGTACATGTGGCGCGGGCCACCATCGTAGAAGCACAGGCCGATCAGTCCCTGCGCCTCGAGGCTGGCGAGGATCTCCTCACCGATCGGCCCGTCGAGGATGCGCCGCGTGTGTTCCTTCGATTTGAAGAGATAGGGAAGGGCGAGCACCGACGTCAGCGGAGCAATGTTGTTCAATACCCCGAGATTGATCCGCGCCATGTCGAGCTGGCCGTTGCGCACCTGGGCCGCGGTGTAGTTCTCCGAATCGCGGTCGTCGTAACCAAGCACAGTGATGCCGAGCTTGCCGCCGCTGCGCTCGCGCATGACTTTATCGACCTGGACGACGGCTTGGACCGTCGGATAGTCGAAGGGATGGATGTCGGAGGAACGGAATTCCCGGGCATCGGCCGGGGCGGCTGCGCAGACTGCCAGCAACAGGCCCAGTACGCGGGCTGAACGCATGGTCGGCTCCTTGAGGACAACCTGCCCCACAAGCAAAACGCCGAAATCGACCGAAAGTTGCCGTCAGGAACGCGGCGGTATCGAGTAGCGGGCGGCCGGCTTGGGAATGCGGTCCGTGCCGCCGAAACAGACGATTTCGGCCTCGTGGGCCATGTTGCCCTTGCCGTCCGAGCGATAGGTGGTCACGACGCCGTGATAGATGTCGCTTGCCAGGCGGTCGCGAACCGCCTTGGGCGTGACCGGCTGCCCCGCCTTGCGCAACTCGGCGATGATCTGGCCCAGCATGCCCACGGCATCGAACTGGGCGGCGGCGAAAGCGTCCGGCTCGCTCTTGTAGGCAGCACGATAGGCGTCGAGGAAGGCGCGCATCGGTCCCGACGTCGCCGAGATCGGGGACGCCGCCGTCTCTGCACAAACACCCTTCAACTCGGCGGGCTCGAGCAACGCCGCCGTCGCAGGTTGGTGCATGGCGGAGCCCGCCACGATCGGCACGTCGGGCAGCAGCTGGCGCGCCTGGCGCACGGCCAGCACCGTCGAGGCGGCGTGCAGGTGCAACACGATCACGTCGGCGTTGGCGTTCTTGGCGCGCAACAGCGCCGGTGAGAGATCGTTGACCGTGGGCGCGATGCTCTCTTCCAGCACCGGCGGTGCCTTGAGCTCGATCAACGTCTTGGCGAGCTGCTCGCGTCCGGACTGGCCGTAGGCGGTGCTCTGGTAGATCACCGCCGGCCGCTTGGCTGAAAGCGTCTCCACGACGTAGCGCGCATGCGCCACCTTCACCGTGGCGTCGCTGGGGAAGAAGCGGAAGAACCAGGGATTGCCGAGCTCGCCCAGTCGCGCTGTCCCCGAGATCGTGAGCAGCGGCACGCCACGGTCCTGCGCCAGCGGCAGCAGCGCCAGCATCTGCGTGCCGAGGATCGGCCCGACGACGGCGGGCGAGGGCGCGCCGCCCATGACGCGCTCCCAGGCCGTAACAGCGGCCTCGGGTGTCGCCTGCGTGTCGAGCACGTCGGGCTTCAACGTGACGTCCTTGAGCTGGCTCGCCGCCAGCAGCGCGCCGTTCCTCTGGCTGGTGCCTTCGAGCGCGACGAAGCCGGTCAGCGGCACCAGCACGGGCAAGCGCAGGTCCTGCGCCGCCGCGGGTAGTGCGACGTGCGCGGCGAGCGCTGCTACTGCGCTGCGCCGCCAGCCCATGGCGACATCACCTCATTCATGCCGGTCAGCTCTCCGCTCGCGGGGTCGCGCACGATGCACGACGGGTTGGCAAAGCCAAGGGGCGAAACCTGATTGCCAACTTCGACGATCGCCAGCTTGGCCGCAATCGCCTTCTTCACGGCGTCGGGCAGGTCGCGGTTGGCGCGGATTGGCCCCACGCCGGAGACGTCGATGCGCGGCTGGTGGAAGGCCGCTTCGACGTCCATGCCGCGATCGATCAGCATCAGCGACAGCTGCGTCACCGCCGGCACGATGCGCCGGCCGCCCGAGGCGCCGATGCAGAACCACGGCTTGCCGTCCTTGGTCACGACCACCGGGCAGATATTGCACAACGGCCGCTTGCCCGGCGCGATCGAGTTCGGCCGGTTGGGCTCGGGATCGAACCACAGCATGCCGTTGTTCATGGTGATGCCGGTCTTGGGCAGCATCACGCACGAGCCGAACAGCGACATCAAGGTCTGGGTCAGCGCCACCATGTTGCCTTCCGAATCGGCGGCACAGAAATGGGTGGTGCAGGTGTTGGTGGGCTTGTCGCCCATGGTCTTCAGCCGCTCCTCGTAGGCCTTGTGCATGCCCTCGGCGATGGCGACGAAGAAATCGGCATCGGGCGCACCCTTGCCCTTGGTCTTCGCGCCGGCGAGCTCGATGGTGCGGCGAAGCGTCGGTCCTGCGGTGAGGCCACCCGCGACGTTGATGACGGCATCGCCATGCTGGAACGACAGCGGCTCGACGATGCGCGCCTCGTAGGAGGCGAGATCGTCATAGGAGATGGCGGATCCGCCGGCCTGCAGGTCGGCCGCGATGTCACGGGCCAGGTTGCCTTCGTAGTATTCGCGCGGGCCGCCGTCGGACAGCCGTTGATAGGTCTCGCCGAGATTGCCGAGCTTGAGGTAGCGGACGTTGGCCTGCCAATCGAGCGTCGGCACGCGGCCATTGTCGGGCAGGTAATTGGCCTTCGACGCGGGGAACTTCGACAGGTGCTCCGCGCCGTTGGCCAGCATGACCTGCATGTACCAGTCGAGCTCCATGCCGCGCTTGGCGAGCGCGGTACCCGGCGCCATCACGTCCTGCCATTTCAGGCTGCCGAAGCGCTCCAGCGCCTTGGCCAACCCGGCGACCATGCCGGGCACGGCGATCGAGTGGTAGCCGACCTCGTTCCTCTGCTCGAGGATGTCGGGCCAGGCGAAGGGATTGGCGGGGCCGGGGCCGACGATCTTGTAGTTCGAGGGATCGAGCTTCTTGGCCGAGATCGGCCCGTAGTCGATCGTCCAGGCGCGCTGCTCCTTGGCGCTCCAGATCGTCATGAAGCCGACACCGCCGATGCCGCTCATCCACGGCTCCAGCGCGCCGATCGCCATGCCGGTGGCGACGGCGGCGTCGATCGCATTGCCGCCCTTGCGCAGGATCTCTGCGCCGACCTCAGCGGCCCTGCAGTTCTGCGCGACGACGACGCCCTTGCCGCGCACCGCCTGCTTGGTGACTTTCCATTGACTTGTCAGAGACTCACTCATCAACACTCCCCATACCCATTGCCGTCATCCCGACCGGAGCCTCGCGTAGCGAAGCGAAGTGGAGGGACCTTTCTTCCTGCGACGACCAAAAGGTCCCTCGACTACGCCACCCTACGGGTGGCTTCGCTCGGGATGAAGGCCTGATTTAGCCACAAACCCTGTTACACTGCAGGGCGGACGGGCCGAGAAAGAACGCGGGCGTGGCGGAACTCAACCAGATCGACCTGCGGACGCTCCTGACGGGCAACAAGCGTGCATGGGATGGCTTCGTCACCGCGGCCGCGCCTCTGATCAATACCGTTGTGCGCCGCACGCTCGCTTCATACCGGCTGAGCGAAGAGGATGTCATGGATGCCGCTCAGGATGTGTTCGTACGTCTCTGTGCCAATGACTATCGGCTGTTGAAAACCTACGATCCGGCGCGCGCCGGCCTGTCGACTTGGCTCGCCGTGGTCTCCCGGTCGGCCGCCGTGGATCACGCCCGCCGGCGGCGGCAGGCCACCACGCCGCTGGACGACGTTCCCGAGGCCAACCTGGGGGTCGAAGATCGCCATGTGGAAAAACTCAAGATTCCTCAAGGGCTTCTGACCGATCGCCAGATGCTGGTGCTGAAATGCCTTTATGACGAGGAGAAGGACGTGTCGGAAGTTGCGCAACTTCTGAAGATCGATGCCCAAACCGTTCGCAGCACACACCATAAGGCGTTGCTGCGGTTGCGGGCACATTTTCAGAAGGAATCCCAATAGAATCGCCATTTGCAGGGGATGCCGGGCGGGTTTCTGACGTAATCTGCAGCAGGAGAGCACGATGAGTACCGAACGTCCTACCCAGAGCGACAGGGAGCTGTGGCGGAGCCTTGTCACGGATCGCCCCGCAACGGGTCTCGTGTCGGACCTCGATTTCGCCGCTTGGCTGGAAGGCCGCCTGTCCGAGGCGGATGCCGCGCGCATCGAGGCTGCCGTGGCGACCGACCCGGAGATGCGCCGCGCCGCCTTGGAACTGTCGGAAGTGTTGAGCATGCCGTTGCCGGCGGCGCCGGAGCGCCTCGAGGTGCGGGCCAAGGCATTGGTCGGCTTCGAGGTCGAGCGGCGCGCGCCGCGCGTCGGCTTTTTCGACTGGCTGTTCGCCAAGGACCGGCGCTTCGCCTTGCCGCGCCTAGCGACGCTGACTGCCGCGGTGATCGTCGCCATCTCCGGCTTCATGCTGGGCGGCGGCCTCGGCGAATCGATGGCCCAGGAACGCTACACAACCACGCAGAGCGACACGTCGAACGACCTGACCGAATTCCTGGTCTCGGACGGCATCTGACATGCCGCGCCTGATCACGGTGGCACTGGCCCTTTCACTGCTGCTGAATGGGTTCTTCGTCGCGGGCTTCGTGTTCCGCGGCTGGATCGCTCCCGTGACGTTCGAACAGCGCATGCCGCCTCCACCGCCCGGTCCGCGCCCCGGCGTGCTCGAGATGGTGGCGAACGACGTCAGCCTGGACGGCAGCCAGCGCGAGGCGATGCGCGGCGTCTTCGAGCAGCACACTCAGGCCCGTCGCGACCGGTTCCGGGAAATCCAGAAGACGCGCGAGCAGATCATCAACGAATACAAGCGCACGCCAATCGATCCGGAGAAACTTGCTCCGTTGATCGATCGTCTGACCGACCTGCGCGCCGATCAGCAGAAAGAGACCGTGCGCGCCCTGGCCCAGCTCGAGGCCAAGCTGACACCCGAACAACGCCAGCGCCTGCATCAGGTCCTGGTCGACCGCCTGTCGGGCCCGCCGCCGATGCAGCGCCAGCCGGGGCAGCCGCCGCCGCGTCCCTCGCAGTAGGAGAAATCGCCATGGTCGCGCCAATTGGTCGGCGAGGATTTGTGGTCGGTACAGCGGCATTGTCCGCCGGCCTGTGGCCGCTGCGGCCGGGCCATGCCGCCGCGACGATGGATTTCGACGAGGCGCGGCATCTCCTATCGCGTACCACTTTCGGCGCGACGCCGGCGGAGATCCGAGCGCTGGAATCCCAGGACTATGTCGCCACCGTCGATCGCCTGCTCGCCGGCGTGCGCCGCGACGCCGTCACGTCGCCGCCGGGCTGGCTGCACGAAGGGCCTGCCGAGCTGCAACGGCAAGTGCAGGTCGCGCGGGCCGAGGCTGCCGAGGCAAAGGGGAAGGTCGGTGTCGACGGCAAGCCATTGCAGCCCGAGCGGCCCTTGCAGGAGCAGAGCCGCGAGCTGCGCAACTGGTGGATCGAGGAGATGCTGGCCACCGACCAGCCGCTCACCGAACGCATGGTGCTGTTCTGGCACAACCACTTCACCTCGTCGTTGATGAAGGTGCGGTTCCCGCCATCGCTGTTCCGCCAGAACGCATTGTTCCGCCGTGAGGCGCTGGGCAACTTCGCCACGCTCCTGAAGGAAGTGGCGCGCGATCCTGCCATGCTGATCTATCTTGACGGCATGCGCAGCGTGGCGCGCCAGCCCAACGAGAACTTCGCCCGCGAGCTTCTGGAGCTCTTCACTCTGGGCGAGGGCCACTACAGCGAGGCCGACATCAAGGCCGCCGCGCGCGCCTTCACCGGCTGGACGGTCGACCGCCAGACCGGCCACTTCAAGACGCGCGACAACGAGCATGACGGCGGCGAGAAGACCTTTCTGGGCCAGACCGGGCGCTTCGACGGCGATGCCATCATCGCCATCCTGCTGAATCACCCGCGCACCGCCGAGACCATCGTCGAGAAGCTGTGGCGCGAGTTCGTGTCGCTGAAGCCCGATCCCGCCGAGGTCAAGAAGCTCGCCGCCGGGTTCCGCGCCAACTACGAGCTGAAGCCGCTGATGCGCGCGATCCTGCTGTCGGCCCAGTTCCGCGATCCCGCCAACCGCGGCGCGCTGATCAAGTCGCCGGTCGAGCTGATCGTGGGCACGGTCCACCTGCTTGGCCTGCCGGTGCCGGAGAAGACCCAGCTGGTGCGCATGATGATCGGGCTCGGCCAGATGCCGTTCGATCCGCCCAACGTCAAAGGCTGGCCGGGCGGCGAGAGCTGGATCAGCACCTACACGCTGCTGCTACGTCAGCAATTCCTGCGCCGCATCGTCGAGGCGACGACGGTGGCCTCGATGGAAGGGGCGATGATGTCGAGCCCGCGCAATCGGCGCATCGAGCGCCGCGAGCAGCTGCCGATGCGGTCGGACGAGGGCACCATGCAGATGGCGGAGCCGCGGCCGATCGAGGGACGCAGCCTGCGCTATGCCGGCGACGAAGCAAAGCTGGGGCCGACGCTTGCCGGCGTCGACTCCGCGACCTTGCTGCGAACGCTGCTGCCGCGCGCGCCGATCGACACGGTCGATCCTTCGCACACGCCGGGCGCCACGGTGGCATCGGCGCTGCTCGACACCGCCTACCAGCTGAAGTGAGGTTGCCATGGGCCGCATCCTCCTGCTGATCGAACTGAAGGGCGGCAATGACGGGCTGAACACCGTCATTCCCTATGCCGATCCCAAGTATCGCGAGTTTCGTCCAGGCATCGGCGTGGCGCGCGATCATACGATCCAGCTCGACGAGAAGGTCGGGCTGCACAACAAGCTCGAACCCTTGATGGAATCGTGGAAGGCGGGCGACCTCGCGATCGTGCAGGGCGTCGGCTATCCCTATCCCAACCGTTCGCACTTCCGCTCGATCGAGATCTGGGACACGGCGTCAGCCTCGAACCAGACCCTGAGCGAGGGCTGGATCGCCCAGGCCTTCAGGGGCGCGACGCCGCCCAAGGGCGTGGGCGTCGACAGCATCGTCGTCGACACCAATGCGCTGCCCAGCACCGGGCCCGAGCTGCGCACCATCGTCATGCAGGACGCCGAGAACTTCCTGCGCCAGGCGCATGCGCTCCGGGACACCGGCGGCATGAAGGACGGCGGCAATCCGGCGCTGCGCCATCTGCTGGCGGTGCGCCAGGAGATCAACGCGGCGGCCAAGGGCCTGGCCGACAAGCTGCGCGATGCTGCGGCGCCCAAGGAGGCCTATCCGCAGGAGGTGCTGCTCGGCCGCCAGCTCGACCTCGCCACGCGCATCGTCACGGCGCGCGTGCCCGTGGTGGCGATCAAGGCGGCGCTGGGCGGCTTCGACACCCATGCCAACCAGGTGCAGCCGCACGAGCGGCTGCTGGGCTTCCTCGCCAGCAACCTGGCGACGCTGCGCAAGAACCTGATTGCCGCCAACCTGTGGAACGATGTGGTGGTGATGACCTACTCGGAGTTCGGACGCCGGGTGCGCCAGAACGCCAGCGCCGGCACCGACCATGGCACGGCGGCGCCCCTGTTCGTGATGGGGGGCGGCGTGAAGGGCGGCCTGCACGGCGCCTATCCATCGCTCGGCGATCTCACCGACGGCGACCTAAGACACACCGTCGACTTCCGCAGCGTCTTCGCGACCATGGCGCAAGGTTGCTGGGGCCAGCAGCGCGACTTCGGGCTGCGGCAGCCGCAGCGACTGAGTCTTCTTTAAGCCACGCAGATCGGGCGGCGATTTATGGGCGTCCTCTAAAACTGCCGTCGCGGTTGTAGCTATCGATCATCTGGTTGTAGTCGCGTAGGAGCCGCGCGGGAGAGCCTTCGACCATCCAGGCGCCTGCGCCACCCATCATCATCTGGTCGCCGGAGCTGTAGGGTACCTTGTCGCGGATGCGGCGCATCAGCTGCTTGGAGGTGACGAGGAAGGATTTCGCATTGCTCATCAACGAAGAGCTGATCTTGCCGCTGCCGTCGCCGGAGAACTCTTCGGCTCCCTTGACGAGATCTTCAAATTCGCTGACCGCCTTCGTGATCGTTGCGACGTCACGCGTCTCGGAAGTCTCGACGCGCAGCACGCGCTTGGCGTGGATCATCAGCGCCTGGACATAATAGGCGGCCTTGCGGCCTTCCTTCTGCTCGATCTCGGCGAGTTGCTCGGCCGCGCGACGGTCGTTGATCGCTTCGACGCCGTTGCGTAGCGCCGTGTCGGCGGCCGCGAACGCATCCCACGCAGCGATCAGACGTGGATGCATGGCCTTGCCCTTGGCCATCCCGTCGTCCTTGTAATCCTGCCGCTCGTAGTAGTCGTCTGCCTCCTTGAGCAGTGGTTCGAGCTTGCTTACAGCGTCCGCGTAGGCTGAGGCCGCGGCTTCGAGGCCGGCGTCGCGCGGCTCGAGTGTGTTGGCCTTCTCGACGGCTTTCCGGCAGCCGGATGTGTCGTAGATCGTGTAAGTGCCGTAGATGATCCGCTCCTTGCCGGTCGGGCCGGTCTTGCCGACCCATTCGAAATAGCGCCGGCGCGAGTCGTAGGAGCGCTCCGAGAGGCGGTTGATGCAACCGACGTAGGCGTTGATCTTTTCCGTCAGCGATGGCGTCTGGGCGGCGGCTTGATCCTCGAACGCAGGGAGGAAGAGGAGCGCCGCTACCGCGGCAAGAGTGAACGACCGAGCCGGTTTCATGACAAGGTGCCTCCCAAGAAGGCCGTTTCATGCTCCATCCGCATGTGCAGGCGGACCCGCCGCAAATCTACCGATGCGAGCAATCAACTCATGCATAATCGGTAGATAAAACGTGGTCTGTGGCGAACGTCACATTGTCCTGATGCGACGTCGCTTGCTTCCATCGGTTGCCGCGATGGCGCGAGCTAAGCCCGCCCCATCAGCTCGTCGCGCACTGAGCCGCGTTCGGCTTCGATGCGGATGGACCAGATCAGGAGCGCTGCCGCGATCTTGATGGCCACCGGAAGGGCGATATAGACGAAGACCAGCGCCGTGCTGCCGTACTGGCCGCGGCTTGGATTGAAGCCGAGAAGCGCCGCCACAGGCAGCGAGCCCGCCGCGCCAATCGCGGTGGCGAGCTTGGTCGAGAGCGCCCACAGGCCGAAGTAGGCGCCCGTGTCGCCCTGCGTGTCCTTGCCCTCCGGCGAGTTGATGATGTCGGCCAGCACCGACGGCGGCAGGCCGTAGTCGGCGCCGATGCCGAGCCCGGTGATGACGGCGATGGGCAGGAACCACGCAAAATCGCCGGCGCCCAGGAAGACCGCGAGCGACATGGCGATCACGGTCATCACCATGGCAAAGAACCAGGCCACGGTCTTGGTGTAGCGGCGCGACAGCAGCAGCCACATCGGCACGCTCAAGGCGGCAGCGCCAAAGTAGACCAGCAGGATGATGCCGGCCTGCGTCTTGTTCCCTTTGAGCACGTGCTCGACATAGAACAGCATCACCGACACGGCGACGCCCAGCGCCGAGCCGTTGATGATGAAGACCAGCAGCAGGCGCCGGAACAGCCGGTTCTTCATCGGCGCGAAGAACGGCACCAGCGTCTTGAGCGAGGTGCTGTGCTCCATGTTGCGCGTCGGCCGCGCCAGCGAGGGCGCCAGGCTCACCAGCCAGTCGCGGAAATAGCGGACGTGGATCTCCGGATGCTCGCGCACGACCGGCGGATGCACCGAGGCCGGCGACCAGAGCAGAGTCGGCAGGGCGAAGGCCAGCGCCACCGGAATGAAGATCAGGCCCATGTAGACGTAGCCGGCATGGTCGCCGAACTTGGCCGTGAAGATGGTGGGCAGCACGACGGCCAGCGTCATGCCCATCAGGCCGAAGACCTCGCGGCCGACCGTGATGCGGGTGCGCTCGTTGTAGTCGTCGCTGAGCTCCGCACCGTGCGCGTGATAGCTGATCGACACGCCGGCGTAGCCGAGATGGACGATGAACAGCGCCACGAACAGCCAGAGCGCGAGCAGCGTCGGCTGCACGAACAGTGGCTCCGGCGGGTGGAACAGCATGTAGAAGCCGCCGATCATCAGCGGCAGCATCAGCGCCACGAAGGTGAGCCGGCCGCGCGGGCCCCTGTGGGTGAACTTGTCGCTGATCAGGCCGATGACGGGATCCTGGATGGCGTCGATGACGCGCGCGGCGATGAAGATCAGGCCCATGATGCCGAGCGGCACCTTGAGGACCTCGCCGTAGAAGTGGCTGACATTCAGCACCACCGGCAGGGCCGCCATGTTCAGCGGCAGCTGGTTGGTGGAGTAGGCGATCAGACGCCCGAATGTCAGCCGAACGGACGCGGCGGCCGATCCGGTCCTGGTCATAGGCGCATGCACGCGAATATAGCCTTCCTGGTTCGCGCCGCTTTCAGCGCCTTGCTTGATGACAGTTATATATGTCGGAAGTGGGCCTGCAATACGTCCGTGCGCCCGGTCGAGAAGCCGGCCGCGCAATAGGCGAGATAGTACCGCCACATGCGGCGAAACCGGTCATCGAAGCCCATTTTCGCCACCTGGTCGGCGACCCGGTCGAAGCGGCCCAACCAGGTCTCCAGGGTACGCGCATAGTCCCGGCCGAAACTGTAGAGTTCGGCGACCTTCAGGCCGGCCTGGCGACACTGCTCGCGCAGGCTGGTGGGCGATAGCAGCATGCCGCCCGGGAAGACGTAGGTCTGTATGAAATCCGGATGGCGGCGGTAGCTGTCGAAGAAGTCGTCGGCGATGACGATCGCCTGCACCAGGATCGACCCGCCCGGCACGACATGGCGCTTGAGGGCGGCAAAGTAGTCGGGCCAGTAGCGCTCGCCCACCGCCTCGATCATCTCGATCGACACGATGTGGTCGTAGCTGCCTTCCATGTCGCGATAGTCGCAGAAGCGCAGGTCGACCCGGTCGCTGAGGCCGGCGCGCTCCAGCCGCTCGCGGGCATAGTCGAGCTGCTGCTGGGAGATCGTCACGCCGGTGACGCGCATGCCGCGGCGCGCGGCCGTCTCGGCGAAGCCGCCCCAGCCGCAGCCGATCTCCAGGATGCTGTCGCCCTGCTTGGCGCCGATCTGCTCGAGGATGCGCTCGTACTTGGCGGTCTGTGCAGCCTCGAGCGGCTGGCCGTTCGTGCCTTCGTACAGGGCGGACGAGTAGGTCATCGTGGGGTCGAGCCACAGCCGATAGAAGTCGTTGCCGAGGTCGTAGTGGGCGTGGATGTTCTTGCGCGAGCCCTTGCGCGAGTTGCGGCGCTGCCAGTGGAGGAACTTGAGCGCCAGGTCGTGCAGGACATTTGTATGGGCCATACGGCCCAGCGACTTCTCGTTCTCCGCCAGGAGCGCGATCAGGCCGGGCAGATCGGGCGAATCGCAGAAGCCTTCCATGTAGGCCTCGGCGAAGCCGATATCGCCGTCGAGCACGACGCGGCGGAAGAACAGCCAATCCCTGACGTGCAATTCGGCGTGGGGCGTGGCGCCTTCGCTGCCGAAGCGGTGCGTCGTGCCATCTGGGAGATGGAGGGTGAGCCGCCCGACCGAGAGGCGTTCGAGGGCTTTCAGAACAAATCGGGAGGCGATCGTCATGCAGTCTCAGCGCGTCACCAGCTCCGCTGGTGGAGCGGGCTTGCGGTGAAATCTCGCCCGCTTGCAGATCAGATGCAAGGCCTGCCAGTGGATTCGGACGATGACCGCCAGGGTCATGGTCGGATTGCCGAGGAAGCGCCGCAACACGCTGGCGTCGGTCAGGGCCTCCCGCCGGCCCCCCACGGAGGTCGCCAGCATCAGGCCCTGGGCGTCGTGGTAATTCACGTCGACATGGGCCCGCCCGTCGTCCAGCCGGAAACGGAAGCGGTAGCCGCCCTCGACCGGCAGGAAGGGCGAGACGTGGAAGGCTTTACGACCCTCCAGCCAGGCGTCGGGCTCGATCGGGCGCTGGTCGTCATGATGGACCAAGTAGCAGTGGCTCTCGCCGAAGGTGTTGTTGACCTCGCACAGCACGGCGCGCAGCGACCCCGAGCGGTCGCGGCAGAACCAGAAGCTCACCGGATTGAAGACGTAGCCCAGCATGCGCGGCAGGGTCATCAGCACGACCTCGCCGTCGCAGATCCCGTCCAGGCCGTGTCCGGCCAGGATGCGCCTGAGCCAAGCCCCGAGGTCCGAATCGTCGCGCGCGCCATGGTCGGCGCGGCGGAACGACACCAGGCCGCGCCGGTCGAGCCGTAGCCACCGTCCGGCCGCGCTCTCAAGGGCACCGAGGCCGAGGCAGAGATAGGCGACGCGGTAGCGGAAGGCATTGTCGCGCGGCCGCAGCCGGCGATGCACCACGGTGGCGTCGACGATGGTATGGACGGGTGTGGGGGAGGGGCCGCTCACGGCACGACCGGCACGGGGAAGGGACCGATCGGCGGCGCATCGGCCACCACACGCGGCGGATCGCCGATGCGGCGATGCTCGTCGGGCCTGCGCCAGGGTCGGCGCACGCCCAGCTGCTCGGCGACGTCGAGGCCGGCCGACAGCGCGTCCTCGTGGAAGCCGTAGCCGCAGTAGCTGCCGCAGAAGAAGGTGTCGCGCATGCCCTGGATGGCATGCAGGGTACGCTGGGCGCGGATCGCGGCGGCGTCGTACATCGGATGCTCGAAGGTGAAGCGCTGCAGCGCGCCTGCCGGCGTGCGGCCGGGATTGACCGACACGAACAGCGGTGTGCTGTCGGGGAGGGCCTGCAGGCGGTTCATCCAGTAGGTCACGCTCACCGGGCTGTCGCGATCCTCGCTGTCGGCCACGTAGTTCCAGCTCGACCATGTCGAACGGCGGCGCGGCATCAATGTTGCGTCGGCATGCAGCCAGACCTCGTTCGAGGAATAGGCGAAGCGGCCGAGCAGGTCGCGCTCGCGCGCGTCGGCGTCGGTCAGCAGGGCCAGCGCCTGGTCGGCATGGCAGGCGAGGATCGCCTTGTCGAAGCGGTCCCAGTGGCCGGCGGCGTCGCGGACATGCACCCCGTCGTGGCCGCGGCGGATTGCGCCGGCCGGCGTGGCGAGCCGCGCGCGCTGGCGCAGCGGCGCCACGATGCGCTCGACGTAGGAGCGGCTGCCACCCTGCACCGTGCGCCAGGCGAGCTGCGGGCCGACGGTGAGCAGGCCGTGATTGTTGAAGAAGCGCACGAAGGTCTGTGCCGGATAGTCGAGCATGCGGCCGAGCGGCGTCGACCAGATGCAGGCCGCCATCGGCACCAGGTAGCGGTCGCGGAAGGCGGCGCCGAGCCCGGCATCGTCGACGAAGTCGCCGATCGTGAAGTCGAGGTCCTCGCACTTGTCGAGCAGGCGCGGCGCCAGGCGATTGAAGCGCAGGATGTCGTGCGTCATGCGCAGGAAGGAGGGTCGCACCATGTTGCGCCGCTGCGCCAGGAAGCCGGCGAAGGTGCTGCCGTACTCGAAGCGCCCGCCGTCGAGGCTGACCGCGAACGACATGTCCGACGGCTTGGTCGGCACGCCGAGATGGTCGAACAGGGCGACGAGGTTGGGATAGTTGCGCTCGTTGAAGACGATGAAGCCGACATCGACCGGCTGGCTGCGGCCCGCCCCCGGCGCGTCGACCGTGCAGGCATGGCCGCCGAACCGGCTCTCGCGCTCGTAGATCACGACATCGTGCTGGCGGCTCAACAGCCACGCCGCGCCGAGACCTGCAACGCCGGCGCCGATGACGGCAACTTTCATCCTCTGACCCCGCTACCGGATACCGCCTAGGTACGCCGGTGAGGCCAGATCGGATCATGGGAGCGCGGGCCTCTGGCCCACTCTTAGCGGAGCGCGGACCTCCAGGTCCGCATCATGATCATGAGCGGGCCGGAGGCCCGCGCTCCCGTTAAGACCTCGGGCAGTTGGGGACGGGGCGCATCTCCAGGCTCTGCAGGTCGGCGGTCACCGTGACCAGGCCGGTCTCGATGGTCAGCCGGTCGAGCACGCCGTTGTCGAACACCAGGGCGCCGACGCTGAACAAGGGCCGCGTATCCTGCTGGCGACCGCGGGTGAAAGTCATGAAGACCGGCCAGGACCTACCGGTTGGCGCCGTCGCTGGCTTGTCGACCGACCGGCCGGCGCGCAGCTGGTCGCGCGGCTGCTCGGTGACCTCGATCAGGAAGGCATCGCCCATCACCTCGGCGTCGAACATCAGCGCGGGGAAGTTGGCGGCATTGGCCTGCAATCTCTCGATCATGTGATCGATGGCGGCAACCGGCATCAGGGTGGGCGGCGGCAGCACGAACTGGTTGGGCGGAGCGCCGGGCTGGATGACCTCGGCCTTGAGCTCGCCGCCCTGGCGCTGCACCCGGCCCTTGAACTCGCGCTCGCTGCCGTTCTGGACCTGGATGGTGCTGAAGCGGAAGGCGTTGCCGCCCTTGGGCTCCTGGCGGTCGAGCTTGGAGGCGAGACTCATCTTCCACGAGGCCGTGAGGGCGATCTCGGTCTTGATGTCGCGTTTGAGATGCCAGCCGGTGCAATCCAGCGAAAGATCGTGGATGGCCGTGCCGATGCGCGGCGCGTTGGGCGTCATGCCGAGGCGCAACGCATACTCGGCGCGGTGCGGCTGGACCTGCGCCAAAGCGAGGCCAGGCGCGAGCACGGCCCCTGCAAGAACGAAACCCACCAGACGACGCATCGCACCACCTTGCGCATCGCCCGCCATCGGGTCAATCGTGCGCGCCATGAGTTTGCGCGACATCGTGGCGGTATTCCGGCGGTCACCTCATCCATGATGCCTTTCGAGTTCGACTGCGCCGGGGAGAAACTGCAGGCATTGCCGGCAGGCGCCCTGCACTGGCCGGCGCGGCGGCTGCTGGCGGTGGCCGACCTGCATCTGGAGAAGGGCTCGTCCTACGCCGTCAATGCGCGCAAGCTCCTGCCGCGCCACGACACGCGCCAGACGCTGGCGATGCTGACCGCCCTGATCGACGTGCTGCAGCCGGAGACCGTCGTCTGCCTGGGCGATTCCTTCCACGACCGCACGGCAAGCGAGCGGCTAACCGAGGTCGACCGCCGCATGATCGAGGGGCTGGCGCGCCGCGCGCGGTTCGTCTGGATTGCCGGCAACCACGATCCGGCGCCGCCGCCCGCCGGTTGGGGCGAGGTCGCCGAGGAGATCGACGACGGGCCGCTGATTTTTCGTCACGAGGCTCGCTTTGGCCCGGCGCGCGGCGAGGTCTCGGGTCATTTCCATCCCGTGGCGGCGCTCACCGTGCGCGGCCGCGGCATGCGGCGGCGCTGCTTCCTGACCGACGGCGATCGTCTGATCCTGCCGGCCTTCGGCACCTATGCAGGCGGACTGAACGCCCTCGATCCGGCGATCGCCCAGCTCTTCCCTGACGATTACGACGCGCTGGTGGTCGGCCGCGATGCGGTGCGGCGCCTGTCGTGGCGACAGCTCAGGCCGGATTGGTCGCTGGCCTGGGAGCGCGACGCAGACTCGCGCTGACCCCTCGAATGATGGCATCGTCGACGACAATGTAGAAAAGCGAAGGGGAGACTGTCGTGTACGTGATGCGCTTGGTCATTTGCACCCTGTTGACGTTCGGCATGCTGCCGCTGGCGACGCCTGCGTCAGCGGTCGACCCGACCCTGTCGGTCATCAAGAAGCGGGGCAAGCTTCTGTGCGGCGTCAATGGCCAGCTCCCGGGCTTCTCGGCGCAAAACGCCCAGAAGGCGTGGACCGGCTTCGAGGTCGACTACTGTCGTGCCATCGCCGCCGCCAGCCTGGGTGACGCCACGAAAGTCGAGTTCGTGCCCCTGACCACGTCCAACCGCTTCGACGCCCTGCGCAACGGCCACATCGACGTGCTGGTGCGTAACACGACGATCAGCCTCGATCGAACGGTGGGCACGGGCGTGCGCCCGGCGGCGGTGATCTTCATCGACGCCCAGCGCGTCGTTGTCCCCAAGTCGACGAATGTTGCGTCGGTCTCCAACCTCGACAAGCAGACGGTTTGCACGCTGCGCGACACGCCCTACGAAGCGCGCCTGCAGGAGTGGATGAGCGACCGGAAGCTCACGGTGACGGCGCGGCTGTTCGACACTCAGGACGCCCTCTACCGCGCGCTGTTCGACGGGCAATGCCCGGCCGTGACACAGGACGTGTCTGCTCTTTCGCCGACCATCCTCGCCAGCGGCCGCGCCGCCGAGTACGCCGTGCTGCCCGACATCGTTGCCAAGGATCCGCTCGGGCTGCATGTCCGGGCCGGCGACGATCAATGGCTGGACATCGTGCGCTGGACGCACAATGCGTTGCTCGAAGCGGAGGAGCAGGGCATCACGCAGGCCAACGTGGCCAACCTTCGCGACAACGGCGCGCCTGTCGAACGGCGGCTGCTCGGGGGGATTCCGGGTTTCGGCAAGAAGCTGGGGCTGGAAGAACGCTGGGCGTTCGACGCCATCCGTGCCGTCGGCAACTATGGCGAGATCTACGACCGCAACATCGGCAGCCAGTCGCCGCTCAAGTTCTCGCGCGGCGTCAATGCACTGTGGAACGCGGGTGGCGTCTTCTATCCGCTGTCGTTCTACTGACCTGGGCGAGTCGACGGGCGCAGGCACGACAGGACAGCGACCGTCACGGCGAAGACGACCAGCACGGCGAGGCTGCTCTCGATGGCGTCGAGCAGCGCGCGGCCGTCGAACAGAACGTCGAGGCTGTCGCGCCCGCCGCGTTGCTCGAGCCGCCAGGCCATCATCGAGGAGGCGGCCGATTCCCGCCACTAGCGCGGCAGTTCGTACTTCAGTGTCACCTCGCCCAGGCCCTCGATCTTGCCGACAGCGGTGCTGCCCGGCGGCACGAACTGGCAGGCGACCATGCTGCCGGTCGAGACGATCATGCCCTTCTTCAAGGTCTTGCCGTGCTCGCCGAGCTTGTTGGCGAGCCAGGCCAGCGCATTGTAGCAATGGCCCAGCACGTCGCCCGAGTTGCCGGTGCGCACGACCTTGCCGTCGAAGGCGATCGAGCCGTTCAGGTTGCCGATGTCGAGGTTCTTCCAGTTCTTGTTGGGCTTGGCGAGCAGCGAGCCGCCGTTCCAGCCGACATCCATCACCAGCCAGGTCAGGCTGAGGCGGCTGTAGTCGGCGCCGCGATCCTCGATCAATTCGAAGCCGGCACGCGCCTCGCCGATATAGGGTTCGATCGACTCCTTGTCGTACGGCTTGTCCTTGGGCCGCGGCACGTCGGCGTTGACGGTGAGGATGACCTCGAGCTCGACTCCAAGCCTTGCCCACTGGTCGGCGCGCACCGAGGCCTTGTGCTCGAACACGCGCTTCCTGCGGATCGGCCCGTAGGCGGGGCCGCGTATGCCGGTCTGCTCCCAGATCTGCGGCGAGGTCAGCGCGATCTTGTAGCCGACCAGCGGTCCCTGCTTGGGCACCAGCTTCTTCAGGAGCGCATCCTGCACCTTGTAGGCGGTGCGCTCGTCCTCGATCGCGAACTGCTCGGGCCACCAGCCGACGACGGCGCGCGACCGATGGACCTGATGCAGCCAGTTCGCGGCCTTGGCGATGCTGAACGCCATGATTTCCTCCCCTTGCGTGTGATCCTGTGGTTCGCATAGTGCCATCATGGCGGGGAAATCGGTGCAACATTTCGGGCCAAGCCTCGGACCCGTGCGGGCCGGCGCATTGGTCGGCGTCGTGCTGGCGGGCGGCGAGGGCCGGCGCATGGGGCCGGGCGTGCTGAAGCCGCTCAGACCACTGGGCGGCCGGCCCATGGTGGCGCATGTCGTGGAGCGATTGCGGCCGCAGGTCATGGACCTCGTCGTCGTCGCCAACGATCCGCTTCCCGGTGTGCGCTCGCTCAAGGTGCCGGTGATCCCCGATCCGCCCGACGTGCGGCGTGCCGCGGCGCGCGAGGGTCGGCGGCTCGGCCCGCTCGCCGGCGTGCTGGCCGGCATGGAATGGGCGCTGAAGCATCATCCGCATGCCGGCTGGATCCTGACCGCGCCGGCCGACACGCCGTTCCTGCCGCTCGATCTCACGGTGCGCCTGTGCGGCCTCATGCATGTGCCCGAGCCCGACGTGCTGATGGTGCGCCACGGCAGGCGTCGTGAGCATGCACTGGCTGTGTGGTCGGTGAAGCTCGCCGGCGATCTCAGGCGGGCGCTGCTGGAGGAGGGACTGCGGCGCGTCGATGCCTTCGCCGAGCGTTACGTGCTGGAGGAACTCGTCTGGCCGGGCGGCAGTGCGCCGTTCCTCAACGTCAACACACCGGCGGACCTTAGCGTCGCAGCCGATCAGCTGAGGAAGAGGGGGCGGGCTCCAGCTCGACCACGTTCCCGTCGATGACGAGCTTGCCTGCATTCTCGAAATTGACGGTGATGCGATGGCCGATCATCGACTGGACCTGCCCCAGGCCCCAGTCGGGCCGCCCCGGGTGACGCACGAAGTCGCCGGGCGAGAGCAGCGCATTGCCAGGCTTGTCGAACAAGCTTTAGTGACTCCCTCGTGAGGTATATGACCCCCATCTTCACCCAAGGAGGATACCGATGACCACCACCCGCTTCGCCATTGCCTCGGCCCTGGCTGCCGCCCTGGTGCTGCCGGCCGCCACGCAGGCGCAGGGCAACATGGAGAAGTGCTACGGCGTCGCCAAGGCCGGCAAGAACGACTGCCAGACCGCGAAGTCGTCCTGCGCCGGCACCTCGAAGACGGATTCCCAGACCGATGCCTGGATCTCGGTGCCGAAGGGCGTGTGCGACAAGCTGGTCGGCGGCAAGACGACCGCCGGCTGATTGCCGTGCAGCCGGTGGCGGGGCAGCTGATCGTGGGGCAGCCGGTCGCGGGCATCGGATTGCGCGCGCCGCATCTTGCGGAGATCGTGCGCGAACGGCCGGCGACCGGCTTCCTTGAAATCCACGCCGAGAATTATCTCGCCGGATCGCCGGCGCTGCAGGCCTTGGAAAGCCTGCGTTCCGACTACGCGCTTTCCATCCATGCCGTCGGCCTGTCGCTGGGATCGGTCGAGGGCCTCGACGAGGCGCATCTGGCGCGCGTCGCCGCCCTGGTGAAGCGCGTCGAGCCGGCGCTGGTGTCGGATCATCTTTCGTGGAGCAGCGTCGACGGCCGCTACTTCAACGACCTGTTGCCGCTGCCCTACACTGAAGAGTCGCTGGCCGTGGTCGTGCGCAACGTGCAGCACGTGCAGGAAGCGCTCGGCCGTACGATCTCGGTCGAGAATCCCTCCTGCTATCTCGCCTTCGCGCAGTCGACGATCAGCGAACCGGAATTTCTGGCCGAGCTGTCGCGGCGCAGCGGCTGCGGGCTGTTGCTCGACGTCAACAACATCGCCGTGACGGCGCACAATCTCGGCCTGGTCGCGAACGACTGGCTCGATCTGCCCGGTGAGGCGATCACCCAGTATCACCTGGCCGGCCATGCCGCGAACGACGCCGACGGCGAGCGGATCCTGATCGACGATCACGGCAGCCGCGTCAGCGACGGCGTGTGGTCGCTGTTCGCCGAGGTCGTCGAGCGCTTCGGTCGGCGGCCGACGCTGGTCGAATGGGACACCGACTTGCCGGCCTTGCCGGTGTTGCTGGAGGAGGCGGCGCGCGCCGCATCGGTCGGAGGCCGCGGTGCCGCTCGCGCTGCGTGATCTTCAGAGGGCCTTCGCCGCCCATCTCGCCGGCGACGACCAGCCCGCCTTGGCCGCGGAGGTTCGTCCCGGCGCCGCACGGCTAGGTATTCATCGCCACCATGTCCTCGACAGCCTTGCCTCGGCCCTGGCGGCGACCTTTCCCACGGTGCAGGCGGTGGTCGGCGCCGACTATTTCCGTGGCCTGGCGCGCGCCTTCATCGGCGGCTCATTGCCTGTGCAGCCGGTGCTCGCCGAGTACGGCGCGGACTTCCCGGCCTTCGTCGCCGGTCACGACGTCAGCCGCGGTCTGCCGTACCTGGCCGATGTCGCTCGCCTCGATTGGGCGTTGAACCTCGCCTTCCACGCCCCCGCCGGTGACCGGTTGGTGGCGGCGGACCTGGCCACCGTTCCGGCCGATCGGCTGCCGGCGTTGCGGCTGGCGCTGGCGCCGGGCACGGCCCTGGTCGGCTCGCCCTATCCCCTGGACCGCATTTGGAGGGCTTCACAACCGGGCGCGCCGGCCGACCCGGTCGATCTGGCAAGCGGTGGCGTCCACCTGCTGGTGCTGCGCCGGCCGGACGATGCCGTGTTCGTGGCCCTGTCGGCCGGGGAGGCTGCCTTCGCCCGCGGTATCGCCGAGGGCTTGTCTCTGGAAGATGCGGCGGGACGGGGCGCTTCCGGCTTTGACCTCAGCGCCGCCTTCGCCCGGCTGCTGGGTTTGGGCGTTCTTGCTGCAGTGCAATAGGATTGCCATTTTGGCACCATAATTGCGCGCGGTTCGTGAGGATTTGCCGCGTGGGGTTTTGCTGCACTGCACGACAAGTCGTGGTTAGCAACAGCGAACCATGTTGCGGTGTCATCGACCATCCCTATACTCCGCGCGCCTCAAGAGCCGCCTTCCCCCCGAGGCGGACGTTGTAGTCGCTGCGAGTGGAGTTGCCGACGATGTCGATCACGTTGCCGCAGAATTATCGACCGACTGAACGCGAAAGCTTCATGAACCCGATGCAGCAGGAATACTTCCGTCAGAAGCTGCTGAAGTGGAAGAACGAGCTCATCGAGGAATCCAACCAGACATTGCAGAACATGCAGGAGGAGAGCCTGGCGCAGCCCGATCTTGCCGATCGCGCCACCGCCGAGACCGACCGCTCCCTCGAGCTGCGCACCCGCGACCGCTTCCGCAAGCTGATCTCCAAGATCGACAGCGCGATGAAGTCGATCGACGAAGGCACCTACGGCTATTGCGAGGAGACCGGCGAGCCGATCTCGCTGAAGCGCCTGGAAGCCCGTCCGATCGCCACCCTGTCGGTCGAGGCGCAGGAGCGCCATGAGCGCCTCGAGCGCACCCGCCGCGACGAAGGCGCGGACTGAAGTCCTACGCCTTCAACAGCGCGTCGATGTGCTGGAGAAGGTTGAGCGGCCGATAAGGTTTGTCGAGCACAAGGATGCCGTCGGCCTCCGGCGCGACGGCCGCCGCGAGCAACACCTTCGTTTCCGGATGATGCGCCGTGATCCAGTGCGCCAGCTCGAGGCCGCGCTTGGCGCCGCCGACGTTCACGTCGAGCAGGACCAGCGCAATCCGCCGATCGGCCTGCAGGGCCCGGCGGGCTTCGGCTTCGTTGAACGCCTCGACGACATCGTAACCCAGCCGCGCAGGTCGGCTGATGTCTCCATGCGCAGCAGGAAGTCGTCCTGCACGATCATGATGCGGCTTGGTGTGGTCGAGTCGTTGGCCGCGGTCATCCGCGCTCCATCGAAGGCGTTGGAGCGCCACGCCGTTGATTTTCTGCCATGCGACATCACTACGCCTACTGATTCTCCCCATCGGAGGGGATGGAACAAAGCACCCGGCCGAGCCGTTAGCCGGGCCATGACACGGGCCACGAGACTACGAACGCCGGAACCTCCCACTTTGTTGCTCGTTCACGGGGATATCCTCGTGCGCAGCGCGCTCGCCGCCTATCTGCGCGAGTGCGGCTACGACGTCGTCGAAGCTGGCACGACCGAGGAGGCTACGCAGGCGCTTCGCCTGGACATGAAGTTCGACCTCGCCTTCCTCGATGTCGAGGGAGACGACGGCGCGGGCTTCCAGTTGGCCCAGACCATACGCAAGCACCGCCCCGAGGTGCGGGTCGTGCTGGCCGCCGGCGTGCCGCGCGCGGCGGCCGAAGCCGGCGATCTCTGCGAGCACGGACCGACGCGGCGCAAGCCGTACGATCATCGGACTCTGGAAAGACACATCCGCCGATTGCTCGCGCGGTGACGGTTACATGGGCGGCCTGATGCCGACGACGCCGGTCTTATTCGTGTACTGGGTGTCATAGTTGGACTGCGACAGGTACCAGGCGACGTAGGTCTTGAAGGTGGCCTTGTCCTTGAGCACGATGTGGAAGTAGTTCGGATCGAACAGGTGGTAGCGGTTGTCCCTGCCGTGCCGAAGCGCGATGGCGTGCGCCCCGCCGGGACCGCTCAGGTACACGCCGTAGCACCCATATGCCTGCGCCATGATGGACCAGAGGAAATCGGCGGTGGGCTTGGTCGCGCGCGACGCACGCAGCCCGTCCGAAAGAGTGCAGTTGAAGGGCGCCATCGCCACCTTCCACCAACCCGTCCAGTCGGCGCTCTTGCTCGCGTCGGACAGGTTCTGCGCCTGCGTCGACTGCCACGGCGGGTTATCGCAGGTCTTGTCGGCGGCAACCGGAAAGTGGGTTCCCTGGTATTGCATTGCCGTCCACTGCGCGCAGAGACCGATGCAGTAACCGTCGAAGGCCGAGCCCCACGGGCCTGGCTGTGTCAACACCGCGGTCTGGGCTTGGTCGATTGCGAAGACGAGGTGACCTTTCGCCTTGGCGTCGTTCTGGACTGCATCCCAATTCATGGTCGCTTTCCACTGATGCGCTAGGCTCTCTAATGCGCAGATGGTATGCAGATCGTCTGTGCGGAATCCCACCGATGTCGGCAGGAGGCGGCGCTATCACCTGCGTTGAGATTTCGTACGAGCCTTGAGCTCGACTACGAACGAGGGTGATCCATGACACTCTTCAAGCGTAGCAACGACATAGAAGTCAGCATCAGTCCGGAGTTCGACAAGGAGTATGATGCCGGAGAAACGCCCGTCCGATCTGGCATCTATCGATGCCGCGGGTGCGGATGTGAAGCAGTAGCCGACGCCTCAAAACCACTTCCGTTGGACAAACACCCAAGGCACATGCCGGCTCAAGGTCCAATTCGATGGCGACTGGCTGTCGCTGCACAGCAGGACCCCCACTAGCGGCCTGACGGCTACTCGGCCGCCGCCCTGAGCGATGCCGTGTGCGCTTCGTCGATGCTGCGTCCGTCCTGGCTGATCGCCACCGCATAGTCGCGCTCGGCAGCGGCCGCGCTCACCACGCCGTCGCGTACGTCGCGCAGCACGCGGGCCGGATCGCGGGTCCGCGGGTCGCCGAAGCCGCCGCCGCCCGGCGACAGCGCGCGATAGGTGCCGGGGCCGTGGCGCTGCACGCCGTACTTGGGCGCGTTGACCTTGCCGCCGTCGGCCAGGGTGAGGGTGACCTCGCCGCCCACGCCGGCGCGACCGCCCGCCGCGCCGAAGCTCGAGGGAGCGCCGACGCCTTCGCCGCGGAAGGCGTAGTCGGCCGGGGTGAAGATCTCGACCTCGTAGTCGCAGCCGGCGCCGCCGCGGAAGCGGCCGGGGCCGGCGCTGTCGCAGCGCAACTCCTGGCGATGGAAACGCACCGGATAGAGCTGCTCGTAGGTTTCAAGGTTGGGCAGGGTGAGGCCGCCCAGGGTGATGAGATGGCCGATCAGGTGGAAGCCGTCGCGGCCCTCGACGCCGCCACCGGCCGGCGCGCCGGCCCACTGGTACATGACGTAACGGCTGCCGTCGTCCTTGACGCCGGCGGTGACGGCATGGACCGCCTTCGACCAGCCGGCCGAGGCCCGTTCGGGCAGCGCCTGGTCGAGGGCCTTCCACAGCGCATGGATGATCTCGTGGGCGATGAACACCGTGTTCATGGTCATCGGCGCTGGCGGCCGCGCATTGACCATGGTGCCTTCGGGCAGGCGGATTTCTACGCCACGGAAGGCGCCTTCGTTCTTGGGCAGGTCGGGCTCGAAGAACGACGACAGCGCCATGAACACCGCCGACGTCGAGTTGGCGATGGAGCTGTTCTTGAAGCCCTTGAGCTGCGGCGAGGTGCCGGCGAAGTCGACGATCAGGCCGTCGTCCTTCACCGTCAGCGTCACGGCGACCTTGCCGTCGATCGGTTCGAAGCAGTCGTTGTCGACCGCCTCCTCAGCGCGCCATACACCCTTGGCCAACCGGGCGATGCAGCCGCGGAAGCGGCGGTCGGCATGGGCCAATACGCCTTCGAAGAAGTCGGGCGCGCGCTCGACGCCCAACTCCTCGACCAGAGCAGCCAGCCGTTCGGCGCCGATGCGCGTCGAGCCGATCATGGCGCGCAGGTCGCCGTCCTGCGCCTCGGGCAGCCGCGTGTTGAGCATCAGGAGCCGCCACAGGTCGTCGCGCATGCGGCCGCGCTCGATCAGCTTCAGCACGGGCAGCCGAATGCCCTCGTGGAAGATCTCGGTGGCGGCCGAGTTGTAGGTGCCGGCAGCACCGCCGCCGATGTCGGCCTGGTGGGCGCGGTTGCAGGCGAAGGCGATCAGCTTGCCCGCGACGAACACCGGCCGCGCGATCACCCAGTCCGGCAGATGGTTGCCGCCGGCGGTGTAGGGGTCGTTCAGCAGGAAGACGTCCTCGGGTTCGATCGCATCCTTGAAGTCGCGCAGGATGGCGCGGACGGCGAAGCCGCCGCCGCCGGTATGGATCGGGATGCCGTCGGCCTGGCTGATCAGGGTGCCGCGCGAATCGGCCAGGAAGCAGGAGAAGTCGTGGCTCTGGCTGAAGATCGGCGAGCGCGCCGTGCGCGTCATCACCCAGCCCATCTGGTGCGAGATGTGGTCCAGCCGGTTCTGCACCAGCGCCAAGGTGACGGGATCGAGTTCGGTCATGCGATGGCTCCGACATGGACCAGGAAGTCGTCGCGCTGGTCGACTTCCAGTCGATCACGCGGCCCGACGAAGGCGGTAGTGGTGCGCTCCTCGATCAGCAACGGGCCGTCGAGCGTGCAGCCCGGCCGCAGTTCAGCACCGTCGTAGATCGGTACGTCGTGCCAGCCGTGCGCCGGGTCGATCCAGACCTTGCGCTGTTCGCGCGGCTTGGGCGCGGCGGCCTGCGGCGAGCGGGCGATCGGCGGCGTCCAGTCCAAAACGCCGCGGGCGATGACGCGCAGCGCGGTGATCGAGAGCCGCCCACCAGGCTGGATGTGCCCGAACAGGCGCTGATGCTCCGCCTCGAAGGTGCGGCGCGAAGCGGCCGCGTCGAAGGTGGCGCCCAAGGCGACGCGCACTGGCCATTGCTGGCCGTCGTAGCGCAGGTCGACTTCGCGCGAGAGCACGGCCGTGCCGTTGGCGAAGCCTTCGCGGCCAAGCGCCTCGCGGGCGCGCGTCTCGAGTTCGGAAAATCCCGCTTCGAGCTCGGCCTGGTCGACCGTGTCGAGATCGGCCAGGAAGACGTGCATGTAATCCTGGCGCACGTCCGATTGCAGCATGCCCATGGCGCAGAACGCGCCCGCCGCGCGCGGCAGCAATGCGCGCTTGGCACCGAGGGCGCGGGCGACGGCAGCGCCGTGCATCGGTCCCGCGCCGCCCGCCGCTACCAGCGTGAAGGTCGCGGGATCGTGGCCGCGCTCGATGCTGAGCCGCTCGACCGCGTGCAGCAGGTTCTGCTCCAGCAGCCGGATCACGCCGGACGCGGCATCCTCGACCGAAAGCCCGAGCGGCTTGGCGAGCTTGGTCTCGACTGCCTGGCGCGCCAGCCTGCCGTCGAGCGTGACGCCGCCGGCCAAGGGGCCGGGACGCAGTCGGCCCAGCACGAGCTGGGCATCGGTGACGGTCGGGTTCTCGCCGCCCAATCCGTAGGCGGCAGGACCGGGCCGTGCCCCGGCGCCCTGCGGGCCGACATGCAGCAGTCCCGCGTCGTCGACCCAGGCGATGGCGCCGCCGCCCGCGCCGACGGTGTGGATCTCCACCGAAGGCGTGGTCAGGTGGTAGCCGTCGATCACCAGCTCGTCGGCCACCGGCACCTCGCCCTTGGCCATCACCATGACGTCGCAACTGGTGCCGCCGATCTCCATCGAGATCAGGTTGGCCGCTTCGCCCGGTGCGGCGCAGCCCTTTAGCGCGCCGACGCCGGCAGCGGGGCCGGACAGCACCAGCATGACGGGCCGGCTCGCGACCTGGTCGACCGACACCGCGCCGCCGTTGCTCTGCAGCAGCAGCAGCGAGCGCGGCAGGCCGAGCTGGCGCAGTTGCTGGTCGAGCGCCTTGAGGTAGCTCGTGACCTTGGGGGCAATGTAGGCGTTGACCACGGCGGTCGAGCTGCGCTCGTACTCGCCCATGGTCGGCATGACCTCGCTGGACAGCGAGATCCATTGGCCAGCCCAGCTCTTGGATAGGCGCGCGCCGGCCGCGCGTTCGTGCCCGCCGTCGAGGAACGAGTTGAACAGGCAGACGGCGACCGATTCGACGCCTTCGTCGGTGAACATCTTGGCCGCCGCGTCGACGTCTTCCGAGACGAGTGGCGCGAGTTCATGGCCGTCGGCGCCGATGCGCCCGCGCACCGGCAGGCGCAGGTAGCGCGGCGCCAGCACGGGCGGGAAGGGCGCGCGGTGGTCCCACTGGTTCTCGCGGATGCCCCGGCGGATCTCGAGCGAATCGCGGAAGCCCGCGCTGGTCAGCAGGCCGACCTTTGCGCCCTTCTTCTCGAGAATGGTGTTGGTAGCGACGGTCGAGCCGTGCACGAACAGCGCGCAGTCGCGCAGCAGGGCGGAAAGCGGCAGGTCGAGCTGCTGGGCGGCGAGCCGCAGCACGCCCAAGACGCCTTCGCTGGGATCGGCCGGCACGGACGGCGACTTGAAGATGCGCACGGCGCCCGTGGCATCGCGCAGCACCATGTCGGTGAAGGTGCCGCCAACATCGACGCCGATGCGCCATGGGGCGGCCAGGGAGGGAAGGGATGAGGTCATTGGACCGCCAAGCTTAGCGGCCCGTCCTGTACGGCTCCTAGCGGTTTCCGAAGGTTGTTTCGCTAGCGCGTCTTGCCGGACCGCGAGCCTCTGGCTCGCTCATGGCTCATGTGCGCGCAGGATGCGCGCGGTCCGGAAGATTATGAGCGGGCCTGGAGGCCCGCGGTCCGGCAAGAATGCTCAATGCACCGTCGGCTCTTCAAGCCGTGAGAGCTTCTTCTTGTCGTTGTCCGAGCCGCGCTCGTCGATCATGGCCTTGGTGCGCTTGTGCAGACCCATGTACTCCTGCTCGATCATCTTGCAGTCGGAAATCTCGCGCTCGCTGGCGCCCGGTGCCTTGGCGGCCTTGGCCGCGCTTGCGAGCCTGGTGGCCTTCTCTTCGAGTTCCTTCAGCATGCTTTCGCATTCGGTCATCGCTGCCTCCATGGCGGTGCGGCACGGAGACAACGCACGGTGTGCGAAACGGTTTCGCCGCTTCAGCTCTTGATCATCACCTCGATCAGGCTGGGGCCGTCGGTCTTGGCCAACGCCTTGTCGAGCGCATCGTCGAAGCCTGTCGCCGTATCGACGCGCTCGGCGGCGACGCCGAAGCCGCGGGCGATGGCGGCGATGTCCATCGGGGGGTCGTTGAAGTCCATGCCGATCGGGGTGTCGTTGCCGTGGAACAGTTTTAGGCGGTTCTTGAGGATCTGGTAGCCGGCATTGTTGGCGATGATGAACACCACCGGCAGCTTCTGGTTCGCGGCACTCCACAGCGCCGTGATCGAGTACATGGCGCTGCCGTCGCCGATCACCGCCACGACGCGGCGCGCCGGATGGGCGATCTGCACGCCGATCGCGGCGGCGATGCCCCAGCCGATGCCGCCGCTGACATTGCCGAAGTAGCTGTTGCGATCGCGGAAGGGGAAATAGTTGAACAGCGTCGTCGTGCTGGTGAGCCCTTCTTCGACCAGGATGGCGTCCTTGGGCATCTTGTCGACGAGCCGCATCATCGCCCATTCGGCGTGCAACGGCTTCTCGCTGGCAGGCTGGGTGAGCTTGGCCTTGCGCGCGGCGCGCTGGGCGCTCCAGTTGCGGGTCGCGATCTCGGCGAGTGACGCCTTGGCCTTGTCGGCAAGGGCCGCACCGCCGAGCTTCTTGAGGAGCGGCACAAGCGCCTTCAGCGTCTCCTTCACATCGGCGCGCAAGGCGATCTCGGCTGGGAAGTTCTTGCCCATCTCCCAGTCGCGCAGGCCCACCATCGCCACCGCCGTGGTCTCGGGCAGCGGCTCGGTCTCGCTCCACACCGACATTTTCAGGACATCGGCGCCGACGCAGAACATCAGGTCGTAGTCGCTCAGGACGCGGCGCACGTACTTCTGGTCGCGATTGAGCGCGCCGAGATAGGCCGCATGCTCCGACGGGAAATGCGCGCCCCACGCCACGGTCTGCTGCAGCACCGGCGCCCCCAGCGTTTCGGCGAGCGCTGTCGCCTCAGCGAAGGCGTCGGACGTTGCGATTTCGTGGCCGGCCAGGATCACCGGCTTCTTGGCGCTGAGCAGACGCTTCGCCAGATGCTCGAGCGCGGCATCGCTTGGCCGCACGGCGGTGTCGACGCGTGTTGCCGACGCCATGTCGATGGCCGCTTCGTTGTTCAAAATGTCGCCGGGGAGCGAGATGAACACCGGCCCGGTCGGCGCGGTGGTCGCGACCTTGGCGGCGCGGCGCAGGATGCGCGGCAGGTCTTCGATGCGACTGACCTCGGTCGCCCATTTGACGACCGGCTGGGCGATCGGCACCAGCGGGGCATAGAGCAGCGGCTCGGTGAGGCCGTGGCCTTGCTCCTGCTGGCCGGCCGTGACGATCATCGGCGTGCCCGACATCAGCGAGGTGTAGATCGAGCCGATGGCGTTGCCGAGGCCGGGCGCGACATGGACGTTGCACGACACCAGCTTGCCCGAGGCGCGGGCGTAGCCGTCGGCCATGCAGATGATGACAGCTTCCTGGAGGCCCAGCACATAGCCCATCTCGGGCGCCGAGGAGAGCGCATGCATGATCGGCAGCTCGGTCGTGCCGGGATTGCCGAACATCTTGGTGACGCCTTCGTCGCTCAGCACGCGAAGAAAGGCGTCGCGGCCGGTGATGGTGTTGGATACGCGTGCGTCAGGCATCGATTCCTCCCAGGGCGGCGCCAAGGTAGCGCGGGCGGGCGCGGCATGAAATGAGTCTGCGCCGCGCTGCGAAAGCCAGTGTTCTCTGTCATCCTGAGCGTAGCGAAGGATCTCATGCCCTTGGCAAGCGGCGATGAGGTCCTTCGCTACGCTCAGGACGACAGGATTTCCTTTGACTGGACAAGACACTACAGAAACTCTTCGAGACAAAGTCGCACGGCTCGCCTGCTGGACGGAACCCGTCGAGCTGGCGCCATTGAAGGGCGGGCTTACCAACATCTCGTTCATCGTCACTCATCGCGGCGAGAAGTTCGTCGCGCGCTGCGGCGAGGACATCCCGGTCCATCACGTGTTCCGTGACCGCGAGCGAGCGGCGTCGATAGCGGCCTTCGAGGCGGGCCTGTCGCCCGAGATCATCCATGCCGAGACGGGGATTACCGTCTTGCGCTTCATCGATGGTCGCACCTTCGCCGAGGCCGACCTGCGTGCCAATGTCGGCCGCCTGGCGGCGCTCCTGAAGGATTGCCACACCAAGGTCGGTCGCCACGTGCGCGGACCGGCCAATATCTTCTGGGTGTTCCACGTCATTCGGGACTATGTCCGCTTGATCGATGCCGACCAGCGCTACCTTGCCGTCGCCGACCGTCTCGAGCAGATGCAGGTGCCCTTGCCGATCGTGTTCGGCCATCACGACCTCCTGCCGGGCAACCTGATGGACGACGGCAAGCGCCTCTGGTTGATCGATTGGGAATATGGCGCCTTTGGCACGGCAATGTTCGATCTCGCCAACCTGTCGGCGAACGGTTCGTACGAGCCGGCTGACGACGATGCGTTGCTCACTGCCTATTTTGCGGGCAAGGCCGACGACGCCTTGCGCCGTTCGTTTGCCGCCATGAAGGCAGCCAGCGCGCTGCGCGAGGCGCTGTGGGCGATGGTGTCCGACGTCCATCTGAAGACGCCGGGCGTCGACTACAAGGCGCACGCCGGGGACTATCTCGCGCGGTTCGAGAAACTGATGCCTGCCTGAGCAGCGGCCCGCTCCTTGCATGACCTCCACCAATCAGGGAGCTCATGCCATGAAGAAACGTCTATCCCTTGCTGCATTGGCCGTCGTCTCGGCGCTGTCGCTCGCTCCCGCCTCGGCGCAGGAGAAGGTGCTGCGCATCGGCATGACGGCGTCGGACATCCCGACCACCACGGGCATGCCCAACAACGGCTTCGAGGGCATGCGCTTCCTGGGCTTCCCGATCTTCGAGGGCCTGATCCTGTTCGATCTCACCAAGACCGACCAGCTCGCGACCCTGCGGCCGGGACTGGCCGAGAAGTGGGAGCAGGCGCCCGACGACAAGAAGACCTGGATCTTCCATCTGCGCAAAGGCGTGAAGTTCCACGACGGCACCGACTTCAACGCCGACGCCGTGATCTGGAACCTCGAGCGCATCTTCAACAAGGACAGCGCACAGTTCGAGGCGGGCGCTGTCGGCATCATGCGCTCGCGCGTGCCGATCCTCGCCTCGTACAAGAAGATCGACGATTCCACCGTGTCGATGACGACATCGATCGTGGCGTCGTACTTCCCGTGGATGGTGCCTTACATCCTAAATGCTTCGCCCGCGTCATGGGAGAAAGGCGGGAAGGACTGGGCCAAGGTGGCGATGCTGCCGCCGGCCGGCACCGGGCCGTTCCGCATCACCGGCGTGGTGCCGCGCCAGTCGGTGACCCTGGCGCGCAACGATGCCTACTGGGACCCGGCCAAGAAGGCCAAGGTCGACCAGATCGTGCTGCTACCCATCCCCGAGCCCAACACGCGGCTCGCCGCCCTGCGCTCGGGCCGTGTCGACTGGATCGAGGTGCCGCCGCCCGACGGCATCCCCTCGCTGAAGCAGGCGGGCTTCGTCATCTCGACGGGTTCGTATCCGCACGTCTGGCCGTGGTTCTACAACATGGCGGCCAAGAACAGCCCGCTGGCCGACGTGCGCGTGCGCCAGGCGCTGAACTACTGCATCGACCGCAGCGCCATCGTCACCTTGCTGAATGGCACGGCCGAGCCGTCGGTCGGCTGGCTGAAGCCCAACGACCCGGCCTTCGGCAAGCCCGAGAACCGCTACACGTTCGATCCGGCCAAGGGCAAGAAGCTGCTGGCCGAGGCCGGCTTCACTGACAAGAAGCCGTTGTCCTTCAAGGTCATGATCTCGACCTCGGGTTCAGGCCAGATGCTGCCGCTGCCGATGAACGAGGCGCTGCAGGAGAACCTGAAGCAGGCCTGCGGCGTCGACGTGCAGGTCGAGGCGGTCGAATGGCAGGTGCTGTTGAACGCCGCGCGCGCCGTGCCCGACGATCCGTCGCTGAAGGGCGCCATGGCGCTCAATGTCAGCTCGCCGTCGAGCGATGTCGGCATGATGTTCCGCTACTTCGCCTACGCCAACTCCTCGCCGACGGGCTCGAACTGGGAGCAGTGGAAGGACGACAAGTTCGAGGACGTGATGAAGACCCTGTCGGAAGCGACCGACGAGGCGACCATCCAGAAGTACTTCGCGATGGCGCACGAGCGGCTGGTCGACAACCCGCCCTGGCTCTTCATCGTCCACGACCTCAACCCGCGCGCCTTCAGCAAGAAGGTGAAAGGGTTCGTCTCACCGCAATCGTGGTTCGTCGATCTGACGCTGGTCGATCTGCAGTAAAGGTCCCTCCCTTCGGCTTCGCTCAGGGCAGGCGCTACGCTCGGGATGACAGTGTGCTGTGTGATCAGCGCACCCCTGTCACCCCGAGGGCGAAGCCCGAGGGACCTTTAAGGCGACAGCGAAGGCCTCTATCCTCCGGTCAAAGATCAAGATTTGGAGGATGTGCTCATGGACGGCTCGACGACGGCACGCGTCGACTACGGCTCCGAGGAAGCGGCGATGAAGGCCTATCTCGCCGACGGCGAGCGCCGCGCGGCGACGCTGGGCAATCGCGGGCCGATCCGCTTCACCGCTTCGGGCGAGCTGCATCCCGACATCCTCGACGCCTATTGGCGCTGCGGCTTCTACGTCTTCGAAGGCGTGCTCAGGCCCGAGGAACTGGCCGACCTCGAGGGCGATTTTCGCAACATCCTCGACCGCCTGCCGGTCGAGCGCGGCGCGGCGGTCGACGCCAAGGGCCGGCCGGCGCTGGCGGCGGACTGCAAGGGGCCGAACCTGCTGTGGTCCAAGCCGCTCGGCGATCCGTTCGGCGGCACCGAACTCGCCAACGGCCGCCATCCGGTGAAGATGTACGAGCCGCAGGCCGCCGCCGACGCGCCCAAGGAAGTCGTCTACCTCATCCTGGGCTCGCTGCAGTTCTCCGAGGCGGCGCTGCGCATCTACGGTCATCCCGACCTTCTCGCCGTCGCCGCCGCGATCAACGGGCCGGACTTCACGCCGTTCAACGAGGCGCTGTTCATCAAGGAGCCGGGCCGCGGCGCCTCGGTGGCCTGGCATCAGGACGGTGTCACGCACTGGAACAGCGCCGACTGGGACCAGGGCATCCACGGCTTCAACTTCATGGGCCAGCTCTACGGCTGCACCGCGGCCAACGGCGTGTGGGTCGTGCCGGGCTCGCACAAGCAGGGCAAGGTCGACATCAGGAAGCTGGTGGCCGAGGCCGGCAGCGAACGCCTGCCCGACGCCGTGCCCATCATTGCCCAGCCGGGCGACGTTGCCATCACCAACCGCCAGGCGCTGCACGGCTCCTTCGCCAACACCAGCAAGGACTGGCGCGTCACGGTGAACATGGGCTTCCACCGGCGCCGGTCGGTGCTGGGGGTGAAGGGCGGCGGCGTGCACAACAAGGAAGCCGTCTATGACGCGGCCCGCATCCGCGAGCGGGCCCGGCTGATCGGCTACGGCATCGATGCCCGGCGGCAGCGCTTCCCGGACGAGACGCCTTACGTCTACCGGCCGCACGCCGATGAAGGGCTCGCCTATCGGTGGGACGCCACGGCCAGGGCCGACATCAAGGACTACAACCTGCTCGACCTCAGCATCTGACCCCCCTCAGCGGGCGCAGAGCTTCGGCAGCCGGGCCAGGATCTCGATCGAGCAGGTCTCGGCCGGGAAGAGCGCCCACACGGCAATCAGGACGACGACGATGAAAAGGGCGGGCCGCAGCAGCTGCAGCATCGCCGGCAGGACCGACCGCAGCGCCAGCCAGGCGACCAGCAGGCCCACGACCACGGCAAGCACGCGGTACTGCATGCTCCACGACTGCCAGGCGCTGAAATCAGCCCGGTTGGCCAGTTCCTTGAGATAATCCACGATCAGCCCACCCGCGACACAGACGACACAATTTCGCCAAAGCGCAACATGGCGGTGATACGGCCGAGAGGTAAACCAACGGCCGTCACTTCAAGCAGGCGCGGCCTGCCGCTGACGTGGCTTGGTCCGCCATGGACGTCGAAGCTTGATCCGAAAGGGGAAGCAGTCATGCTGAACACTAATCGCCGTACGACACTGAAGTTCCTGGGTGGCGCCGCCCTCGCGGCGACGACCCTGCCGCTGCCGGTGGCAGCCCAGGGCGAAGATCTGGTGGTGCCGAACACCTACCAGAACTTCAAGCGCGGCACGATCCACAGCCTCCATCCGGAGCGCCGCATCTTCAATATCGTGTGGGAAGACCTCGGCCGCGTGAAGATGCGCGCTGCGGACCTCGTCACCAACTATCCGTCGCTCAAGGTCGGCAACATCGTCGACACCCAGTGGTACGACTACCTGGACTTCATGATCGCCCCGAAGACGGCGCAGAACGACGCCCAGGCCAAGGCGATGCTGGCCAAGGGCGCGCGCCTGCAGGGCATCCCGGGCATGCAGGAGCCGATCAAGCTGTGGCGCATGGACGGCATGGTCACCAAGGTCGACGGCGCCACGATCTTCCTGATCAACGCTTCGGGCGGCAAGCCCGACGAGCCGGCGCCGGACAGCGGCGAGGTCATCCAGCTGCCGACGGCGCAGACCGCGAATGGCCAGGCTGCCGCGAAGTCGGTCAAGGTCGGCGACCAGGTCATCACCGTGTGGAGCCAGCAGACGGCGATCAAGGCGACCGTCATCCGCTAGCACCATACGAATCGATCGTCGTCGGCGCCCCGGGACCTCGCGGTCCCGGGGCGTCGCGTTTTCAATCGCGGAACGGATCCGTCATCAGGATCGTGTCTTCGCGCTCCGGGCTGGTGCTGAGCAGCGCCACCGGGCAGCCGACGAGCTCCTCGACGCGGCGCACGTACTTGATGCAGGTCGCCGGCAACTCGGCGAAGGAGCGCGCACCCTTGGTGCTTTCGTTCCAGCCGTCGAAAGTCTCCCATACCGGCTTGAGCTTGGCCTGCGCGCCCATGGTGAAGGGGAAGCGTTCGATCGTCTTGCCGTCGAGCTCGTAGCCGACGCAGACCTTGATCTCGCTCAAACCGTCCAGCACGTCGAGCTTGGTGAGCGCGATGCCGTCGATCCCGTTCAGCTTCACCGCCTGGCGCACCATGATGGCATCGAACCAGCCGCAGCGCCGGCGCCGGCCGGTGTTGGTGCCGAACTCGTTGCCGCGATCGCCCAGGAGCTGGCCGATCTCGTCCTTGAGCTCGGTCGGGAAGGGGCCATCGCCGACGCGCGTGGTGTAGGCCTTGGCGATGCCCAGCACGTAGCCCACCGCACCGTTGCCGAGGCCACTGCCGATCATCGCCTGCGCCGCCACGGTGTTGGACGAGGTGACGAACGGATAGGTGCCGTGGTCGATGTCGAGCATGGTGGCCTGTGCACCCTCGAACAGGATGCGCTTGCCCGCGGCTCGAAGCCCGTCCAGCCGCTCCCACACGTCTTCGGCGAAGGGCAGGATCTTGGGGGCAAGCTCGAGCAGGTCGGCGGTGAGCTTGCCGGCATCGATCAGCGGCTTGCCGAGGCCTGTGCGCAGCGGATTGTGATGGGCCAGCAGCGTGTTGACCTTGAGCGCCAGCATATCGGGCTCGGCCAGGTCGCCGACGCGGATGGCGCGGCGGCCGACCTTGTCCTCGTAGGCGGGTCCGATGCCGCGCCGCGTCGTGCCGATCTTGATGGTGCCCGGCACGTCCTCGCGCCAGCCGTCGAGGTCGCGGTGCAGCGGCAGGATCAGCACGGCGTGATTGGCGATCTTCAACGTCTCGGGCGTCACCGAGACGCCCTGGCCCGACACCTTCTTCACTTCCTCGAGGAAGTGCCAGGGATCGACCACCACGCCGTTGCCGATGATGGAAAGCTTGCCCTTGCGCACCACGCCGGACGGCAGCAGGGCGAGCTTGTAGGTCTCGTTGCCGATCACCAGCGTATGGCCGGCATTATGGCCGCCCTGGAAACGCACCACGACCTCGGCGCGCTCGCTCAGCCAGTCGACGATCTTGCCCTTGCCCTCGTCGCCCCACTGGGCGCCGATCACTGCCACGTTGGCCATTGCCTGTTCCCGAAATCCGACGTCCAAACACGAAAAACGCCTCCCCGGGGTCGGTGCCGGAGAGGCGTAAGTTTGGATAGCACGGGAAGGGAGGAGTGCGAAGGGAAACTTCGCCCGCGCTGTGACTGGCTTAGACCTGTCTTTTCAATCGCTCTGTGCTTTTTGCCACAGAGCGGGAATGCCGCATGAGGTCTTCTTCCCATGTTGCCGCACCTAGGCGGCAGCATGGGGGTAGGGAATGACTGACAAGCCAAGGAAGCGCCGCCTTTCGGCGAAGCAGAAGTCGTCAACGCTGTTCCACTTCTGGCACAACCTTCAGGACATTAAGGGCGAAGCCGAGCAGATGAAGGACGGCGAGCTCGTCCTGCTGGTCGGCATGATGGAACTGCTGGTCGAGGAGCGGATCGCCCTGCTGGGCGGTGGCCGCTCCGCGATGGTGGTCGCGGCCGACACGGCCCACGCGCACTAACTCAGATCTTGTCGGAGCGCGGACCTTGGGGGTCCGCCCTCCGGCAGGACACGCAGTCTCAGAGCGGCACGGCCTCTTTGTCGATCAGCGCGTGGCTGCACAGCAGGCGCTTGGCTTCGGCGCGCGGGTCGTCTGCCGCGATGACGCCGCGCACCACGGCATAGCCCTTGGTCTGCCATGGCCCGGCATCGCGCCATGGCGTGCCCGGCGGCAGGAACAGCCGCGGCCGCGCGGCCGGCGCCTCTGACGCCTGCAGCACCGCGTCCATGTAGAGCGTGAAGCCGGTGGCGGGCTCGCTGACGCCGTCCTCCGGGTAGCCCGCCGAATAGCGACCGCCGCGGGCGAGCTCGTGGCGGCCCCTGAGCGCGAACACCGAAAACGACACGCCGGTCTGGTATTCGAGGCCGCGATACTCGACGGGATCGAGGGTGAGCGGCAGGTCCTCGTCGGCGGCGTGGATCAGCTTCACGACCTCGCTGAGCCGGGCTGCCTCTGCCGCTGCGGCCGCCGGCAGCTTGAGGCTCGTCAACCCGGCGATGCCGCGCTCGGCGGGCCCGGCTGCGCGCAGCAGGCCGGTGAACACGTCGATGGCCCTCTTGGCGTCGCCCAGCGCCTTGGCGATGCCGCCTTCGTCCTTGCGGTCGAGAGCACGACGCACGCGACGCAGCGTGTCGGCGGGCAGCTTCAGGCCGGCGCCGACGGCCGCCACCAAGGTCGGCAGGTTGAGATCAACCGAGAGTTCGGCCACGCCAATGGCGCGCAGCGCATCGACCGCCAGCAGCACCGCCTCGGCATCGGCCTCCGCCGAATCGACGCCGATCAGCTCGGTGCCGACCTGGGCGAACTGCCGTTCGGGCTTGAGCGCGCCGCCGCGCACGCGGATGACGTTGCCGCCGTAGGACAGGCGCAACGGCCGCGGCTCGTGTTTCAGCCGCGTGACGGCGATGCGGGCGACCTGCACGGTCATGTCCGGCCGCACGCCCATCATGCGCTGCGACACCGGATCCATCAGCCGGAAGGTCTGCGGCGCCAGCGCCGCGCCCGGCCCGCCCAGCAGCGATTCCTCGAACTCGACCAGCGGCGGCTTGACGCGCTCGTAGCCGAAGGCGGCGAAGCGCTCGATGGCGATGTCGATGGCGCGGGCCTCGCGGGCGGCGTCGGGCGGCAGCAGATCGGCGAGGCCGGCCGGCAGGAGGCCGCGATGGTCGTTGTCGTTGGAAGTCATGGGGAGGTGCTTTTAGCCTATCGGCCTCCGGACAGTCAGGTGGCTCTGGCCGATTTCTAGGGAATCTGGGGCGAAAATCGCTCGCAGCTGGGCGGGGAAAATTATGAAAAAACAGCCCTCTCGTTCGTCATAGGGGTGAGGGTTCAGGCGCCTCGCTCGTCATAGGAGTTAGGGGCGACGGGTCGGTCTGGCCCCTTTTGGACACTTCAGGACCGAAACGGGCGAACAGCGAGCATCAGGGGAGCTGATCGAGTTGCAGCGTATTTTGCAGCGGCCGGGCGCCAGAAAGGCGATCTCGGTGATCGTGCGTCTGATAGCGGCCATTGGCGGCGGCTATGCCGCGTCCGCCGGCTTGGCTGCCCTGGCTGCGCGCGTCCTGCCGGTGGCGGCGGCGATGCCTCCGAGCGAGGCCGTCGTTCTGGCATCGATGCTGGCCTTCCTCGTCTATCTCGGCCTGCTGATCTGGGGATTTGCCGAGCCGAGCCTGGTTCGCCTTTGTCTCATCCTCACCGCCGTTGGGGTCGTTTCCTGGGGCGGAGCCTTTGGCCTCGTGCGCCTGGCGAGCGGGGGCTGACGTGGAGCAGGGCTTCCGCGCCTCCATGAACTGGCTGCATACCTGGGCCGGCGTCGTGCTCGGCGGGTTGCTGTTCGCAATCTTCTGGATGGGCACCCTTGCGGTGTTCGATCGCGAGATCGACCGCTGGATGGCGCCGATGATCCGGCTGCCGGCGGCGGAGAAGCCGTTCTCGCTCGAATCGCTGCGCCCGCTGTACGAGACGGCGGCGGCCGCCAAGTCTCCGTTTTTCAGTGTCGGGCTGCCGACCGATCGTGACGCGGCGATCCGCGTCCTGTGGAGCGACCAGTCCGGTCAGACGCATCGCTTCATCGATCCCAACACCGGCGCAGTGCTGCCCGACCCCGGCACGCTCGCCGGCACGCGCTTCATCTTTCCGTTTCATTACATGCTGCATATCCGCGCCGAGAACATCGGCTACTGGCTGGTCGGACTGGCCGCCATGGCGATGATGGCGCTGTGTGTCTCCGGCGTGATCATCCATCGCAAGATCTTCACCGACTTCTTCACCTTCCGTCCCGACAGGAAGCCGCGCCGCCTGGTCCTCGACCTGCACAACGTCACCGGCGTACTCGGATGGCCGTTCCATTTCCTGATCACCCTGTCGGGGCTGGTCATCTTCTGGTCGACCTATTTCCCCAGCGCCTGGCAGCTCACCTACAACGGCGACCGGTTGGCGTTCTTCGCCGACGCTTACGGCAACGTCGTCCCCAAGGGCCGGTCGGGCGAATCGGGCGGCATGGCCTCGTTCGACGCCATGGCTTCCGAAGCGCGGCGTGTGTGGGAGGGCTCGGCGCTGCGCTATGTTTTCGTCCGCAATCCCGGCGATGCAAAGTCGATCGTGCAGATCGGCCGACTCGACGAGGGGATCGTCAGCAGCACCTACGACGCGGCCTATTTCGACGGGCCGACCGGCGCGCTGATCAGCTACAAGAGCGGCACGGCGCCTGTCATGAGCGTGCAGCGCTTCCTGGCAGGCTTTCACTTCATCCAGTTCCGCCACTGGAGCCTGCGCTGGATCTATTTCGGCCTGGGACTGACAGGCTGCGTTCTGATCGCGACCGGCTACCTGTTCTGGCTGGAATCGCGCCGCAAGAAACACGCGCAGCTCGGGCTGAAGGGCGTACGCATCGTCGAGGGACTGGCCGTCGGTTCGGTGACCGGCATGCTGATCGCCACAGCCGCGTTCTTCGTCGCCAATCGTCTGCTGCCGCTCGGCGCCGAGGCATTCGGTCTGGATCGCGCGGCGTTGGAGGTCTGGACCTTCTACCTCGTCTGGCTGGCGACCTTCGCCCACGCCTGGGCGCGGCCGCAGCGCGCCTGGATGGAGCAGTGCTGGACCGTTGCCGCACTGGCCTGCGCTGCGGCGCTGCTGAACTGGATCACGACCGGCGATCATCTGGTGCGCAGCCTGTCGTACCGCCATCTCTGGCCGATCGCCGGCATGGACATCCTCCTGCTGGCAGGCTCGGCGATCGCCGCCGTTTCGGCACTGCGCCTCAGCCGGCCGTCGCGGGTCGCACGGGTGCGTCATGCCTGACGCGCTGCTGCTGCTCGGCATTTTTGCCGGCGCCTATCTCGGCTTTGCCGCCCTGGCCATGAGCCAGGACCGCCACTGGCATCATCTCGGTGGCGCCCGGCATTGCCCGCGCCGCGCCTGCATGGCGCTGCGTTGCGCCGGCTGGGCACTCCTGCTTGCCTCATTGGTGCTGGCGCTCATGCGCGATGGCGCGGGCTTCGGCTCGTTGCTCTGGGCCACGGTCATCACCGTCGGTGCTCTCTCTGTCGTCGCCACCCTGTCGTGGCGGGCGCACTGGCTGCGTCCGGCGGCACGTCTCCTTCAACATCTCGGCTGAGGTCGGATTTTCATGCGTCTTGTTCTTGTGATCTTCCTGCTTCTGTTATCGCCGGTGCAGGCCTTCGCCCAGGCCAACGGCTCGAGCGTGGAGACGCCCGCCGCGACGGCGGCGGTGCCGGCCGCCGCGCCGCCACCGGAGGCGGTGGCCCAGCCTTCGCCGGCCGCGCCGTCGTCCGGTGCTGCGCCGGTAAGCCCGTCCATCCTGCCCAAGGACCTGTCCGTGTGGGGCATGTTCGCGGCTGCGGACTGGCTGGTGCAGGCGGTGATGGCGGGACTGGCCGTCGCTTCCGTGATCACCTGGACGGTGTTCGTCGCCAAGAGCCTCGAACTCGCGATGGCATTCCGACGCCAGGGCGCTGTCCTGCTGGCGGTCGATGGCGCGGCGTCGCTCGATGACGCCCCCGCCAGCCCGCTGGTGGCGGCAGCGCAGGCCGAGCGCAGGCTGTCGGCCGATGCGGTGGGCGACCGCGAGGGCCTGAAGGAACGCGTCGCCTCGCGGCTCGAGCGGCTCGAATCGGCGGCCGGCCGCAGCATGCTGAAGGGGACGGGCGTGCTCGCGACCATCGGCGCGACGGCACCGTTCGTCGGCCTGTTCGGCACGGTGTGGGGCATCATGAATTCGTTCATCGGCATCTCGCGCTCGCAGACCACCAACCTTGCGGTCGTGGCGCCGGGCATCGCCGAGGCGCTGCTGGCCACTGCGCTCGGCCTGGCCGCGGCCATTCCGGCCGTCGTGATCTACAACCATTTCTCCCGCCGCATCGCCGCCTACCGGGCGCTGGTCGGCGACACCTCGGCCGCCGTGCTGCGGCTGGTTTCACGGGACATCGGCAAATGTCGGTAAAGCTCGACCACGGCGACGACGAGCTCGCCGAGAACCATGAGATCAACGTCACGCCGTTCATCGACGTGATGCTGGTGCTGCTGATCATCTTCATGGTGGCCGCACCGCTTGCCACCGTCGACGTGCCGGTCGAGTTGCCGACGTCGACGGCCGAGCGCCAGACCAAGCCGGAGACGCCGCTCTATCTCACGCTGAAGAGCGACCTGTCGTTCGTGCTCAAGGACAAGCCGGTGACGCGCGGCGATCTTGCCAAGGCGCTCGACGAGGCGACCGGCGGCAAGAAGGACGAGCGCGTGTTCCTGCGCGCCGACAAGAGCGTGCCCTATGGCGAGCTGATGCAGGGCATGAACCTGCTGCGCTCGGCGGGCTACCTCAAGGTCGCACTGGTCGGGTTGGAGCAATGAAGGACTGGGTCCGCTGGTCCGGCAGCTTCGTCGTCGTGCTGGGGCTGCATGCCGGCGCGGTCGGGCTGGCGCTCGGTTGGACCCATGCCGAGGCGCCGTACTCGCCGCCGCCCGCCGCCGTGATGCTGGAGATGGCGCCGCTGCCCGCGGCACCGCAGGCGACGCCGACCGAGGCGCCGCCGGCGCCGGAGCTCAGCGAAGCGGTGCCCGAGCCGCAGGAGCCGCCGCCGGTCGACCTCAAGCCGCCCAAGATCGAGGTCGAGGTGGCCGAGCCGCCGCCGCCGGTCGAGATCCCCAAGGCCGAGGTCGTGCTGCCCGCACCCGAACCGCCGCCGCCGCTCGACCTGAAGCCGCCGGAGAAGCCCAAGCCCGTCGAAAAGCCCAAGCCGCCGCAGCCCAAGCCCAAAGCCGTCGCGGCCGCGCCGCAGGCGGCGCCCGACCAGACCGAGCGCGCCGCCGCGCCGGCGCCGGGCGCCACGCCCGAGCCGCCGTCGGCCTCGCTGCCGACCTGGAAGGGCCTGCTGCTGCGCCATCTCGAGCGCCACAAGCGCTATCCCGGCGAGGCGCAGCGCGCGCGCCAGGAGGGCGTGACCTATGTGCGCTTCACCATGAGCCGCGACGGCCGCGTGCTCGCAGCGCGCATCGAGCGCGCCTCGGGCGTGGTCTCGCTCGACCAGGAGGGGCTCGAGCTGCTGCAGCGGGCGCAGCCGTTGCCGCCTCTGCCGTCGGACCAGCCGGGCGAAAGCCTCGAGCTGCTGGTGCCCATCCAGTTCTATCTCAAGCGGTGAGCATGACGTCGCTCGAAGCGCTCTGCGTGCAGCGCGGCCTGCGGCTCACCGAGCATCGGCGCATCGTCCTGGAGGTGCTGGAGGCGGCGGACGATCACCCGTGCGTGCGCGAGATCCATCGCCGCGCCGCCGACGGCCATCGCATCGGCATCGCCACCGTCTATCGCACGCTCAACACCCTGGTCGAGGCGGGGCTGGTGAAGCGCCAGGCGTTTCCGGACGGCAAGGCGCACTACGAGCGCGCCGGGCGGCCTTCGCATCCGCATCTGATCGACGTGGCGACCGGCACGATCGTCGAGATCGACGATGTCGGCCTGGAGTCGCTGCTCGAGCAGGAGGCGCGAAAGCTTGGCTACAACCTTGTCGACTACAGCCTGAAGCTGTTTGCCCGATCGCGCTAATGATCGCAATTGAGAATAAGTCGCATTTGACCTAGACTGCCGATCGGTCCGACCGGTCGGATGGGGGATGATGCGCGAATCGAAGCTGCTGCAGGCGTACCGCGAGCACGAATGGGAGCTGCTGCGCTTCCTCGCGCGTCGTCTCGGTTCGGCGCATCTTGCGTCCGACATCGCCCACGACCTCTATTTGAAGCTGCTGGGTGCGGCCGACCATCCCGATATCCGAGACCGCAAGGCCTACCTGTTCAGCATGGCCGCCAACCTCGCCACCGATCATCTGCGCGTCGAGGGTCGGCGAGGGCAGATACTGGCGGAGCAGGCCGGCTCGGTCTGGCGGCAGACCGACGAGCTCACGCCCGAGCGCTACATCATGGCGCGGGCCGAACTCAATCACCTTCAAAAGGTGATCGCCGGGCTGACGGAGCGCAGCCGACAGGTGTTCCATCTCAGCCGCTATGAGGGCAAATCGCAGGCGGAAATCGCCGCCATCCTCGGGCTCGGCGCGACCACCGTCTACAAGGACCTGAAGCTCGTCATGGATACGCTGCTGAAAGCGCGACGGCGTTTCCGGCTGGCCGCCGACGAAGTCGGGGAGCACGAGAAGTAGGCGGCTCACTCGTCTATAGGACGAGGACTACCCCGCAAAGTTGCCCGTGACCCAGCCGTTGTGACCCAGCCAGGCGACCGAGACCAGATCCCCGACGATATCAGCGACGCCGCGCAGGACTGGTTCCTGCGACTGGGCGCGCCTGGCGCGTCGGCCGCGGATCGCGAACGCTTTCGTGCCTGGTGCGAAGCCGACCCACGCCACGCAGCGGCCTATGACGAGGTGCGGGCGATGTGGTCGCAGATCGACGATCTCGAACCCGCCTTTGCGCCGCGCGGCCGGCCGCAGCCGGCGCCGTCAACGGTCTCGCATCGTCGCGGCCTGTCCATGCGCTGGCGCTGGGGCTCGGCAATCGCAGGCCTTGTCGCCGCTTGTGTGCTGATCTTCGTCTTCGCGCCGGCGATGATGCGCCTGCCGACGCGCCTGCTGGCCGACCACAGCACCGCGATCGGGCAGCAGCAGACCGTCGCCTTGCCGGATGGATCAATCGCCTACCTGAACACGGACACGGCGATCGACGTGTCATTCTCCGAACGACGGCGCGTCGTAAAGCTCCTGCACGGCGAAGCGTTGTTCGAGGTGAGCAAGGACGCGGCACGGCCGTTCGACGTGCTGGCGCTCGACGGCAAGGCGACGGCAGTCGGCACCGCCTACGCCGTCGGTATCGCCGATGAGCGGGCGACCGTGACGGTCACCGAAGGCATCGTGCGGGTGACGTCGCCCGACGGCTCGTTCGACGGACCATCGACGCTGACGGCAGGCCAGCAGGTGAGCTATCGGCGGGGTGAGGCGCCCCAGGCGGTACGCACGCTCGACGCTGACGCCGCGACGTCGTGGCGGCAGGGCGCCATCGCCATCCGGAATCTCCCGCTCGCCGATGCCCTGGCGGAGATCGGCCGTTACCACCCGGGACGGATCGTGCTCCTGGGCGATGGCACGCGACAAGCGCCCGTCACCGCACGTCTGTCGCTGACCGACATCGATGGCGGCATCGACGCCTTGGCCGCCACACACGGCCTCACCGTCACGCGCATCACCGACTTCCTGTTGATCGTACGCTGACAAAAACAGCGGGATCGGCACCGATCGTACGCGCCTTGCTCGGTCTAATGATGGAGGCGGTTGTATCCGGCGCTCCGTGGGGACAACGAGTGGGAAGAGCGTCATGCGTACACGGCGGATTGTCGGTTCGGTCCTGGCTGGGTTGGCGCTTCTCGTGCAGGAGCCCGGCCATGCGCAGGAGCAGCAACACGTCATCGCGCAGGCCGACCGGCCGCGCGGCTTCGCCATTCCGTCACAACCTCTGCCGTCGGCGCTCGAGCGCTTCGCCGACCAAGCCGGCATTTCCTTCGCCTATCGCACGGGAGATCTCTCGACACTCAATTCGCCCGGGGTCAGCGGCACGCTGACGCCGCGTGAGGCGTTGACCCGCCTGCTTGCGGGAACAGGCGTCACCTTCACATTCACCGGCGCCAATACGATCACCCTGGCGAAGGCTGTCGATGCCGGCTCGGGCGCTTTGCAGCTCGACCCGGTGCAGGTGCAGGGATATCCCGTGCCGCCGCAGGCCATGATCGACAACCTGCCGCCGCCTTATGCCGGCGGTCAGGTCGCGACAGGCGGCCAGCTCGGCGTCCTCGGCAACCGCGATGTCATGGACACGCCGTTCAACCAGATGAGCTACACGGCGAAGAAGGCGCAGGACCAGCAGGCGCGGTCGGTCAAGGACGTGCTGATCGACGACCCGTCCGTTCGCGGCGTGTGGGGTCCCAGCAACGGCTCGCGCGACGACCTCACCATACGTGGCTTCAGGGTGAACAGCGGCGATTACATGTTCGGCGGTCTCTACGGCATCCTGCCGCGCATCACCGTCCCGGCGGAGTTGCCCGAGCGGGTCGAAGTCCTCAAGGGGCCGAGCGCCATGCTGAACGGCATGGCGCCGAACGGTTCGATCGGCGGCACCGTGAACCTCGTGCCAAAGCGGGCGCCCGACGAGCCGCTGACGCAGCTCACGGCAAGCTACGTTTCCGCGGCGCAGTTCGGCGCGCACGCGGATGTCGGCCGACGCTTCGGCGCGGACAAGCAGTTCGGCTTGCGCTTCAACGGCGTCTATCGCGGTGGGCAGACGGCCATTGCGAACAACACCGACGAACTGGCGCTGGCATCGCTGGGTCTCGACTTTCGCGGCGAGCGCGTGCGCGTGTCGGGCGACTTCGGTTACCAGTATCAATATGTCGGCGGGCTGGTTGGCATGCCGATCGTGGCGACGGGCGTGCCCATTCCCGGCGTACCCACGCTCAGCAACAACTTCGGCCAGCCGTGGGGGTTCAACCAGCGCGACGAGTGGTTCGGAGTCGTGCGCGGCGAGATCGACGTCGTCGAAGGCGTCACGGCCTACGCCGCATTCGGCATCATCGACAGCCGCGCCCGGTATCTGACCGGCGGCTTCCCCACGATCGTCAACGTCAACGGCAACACCACGCAGACGCCGAACGTCGAGAACAACTACTACGACGCCTGGACGAGCGAAGTCGGCTTGCGTGCCCTGGCCGACACCGGCCCGATCAATCACGAGTTCGCGCTGAGCGCGACGACGTTCCAGCAGGCCCAGGGCTTCGGCTCGGTCACCGGCACCGCGTTCGCGTCCAACATCTACAATCCGACCTTCGTCGCGCGCCCGAACCTCGGCGATCCTGCCGCGCGGAAAAGCAGCACCGGGACGCTGTCCGGCATCGTCTTCGCCGATACGCTGTCGGCGGCGGCGAAGCGCATCCAATTGACGGTGGGCGGCCGCTTTCAAGGCATCGAGGCCGCCAACTTCAACACCACGACCGGTGCGCAGACCTCCAACTACTCGCAAAGCGCGTTCAGCCCGTCCGCGGCCCTGGTGTTCAAGCCCTGGAGCAATGTCTCGCTCTACGGCAACTTCATCCAGGGACTGCAGCAGGGCGCGATCGTCGGTAACGCCTTCGCCAATGCCGGGCAGATACTGCCGCCCTACAAGTCGACCCAGTTCGAGGTCGGCGTGAAGGTCGATTGGGGCAAGTTCGGCACGACCATGAGCGCCTTCCAGATCACGCAGCCGAGCACCATCGTCAACACCACCACGAACATCCTCTCGGCCAACGGCGAGCAGCGCAACCAGGGCCTCGAGCTCAACCTGTTCGGAGAGCCGACCCAGGGCGTGCGCCTGCTGGGCGGCATCATGCTGATCAATGCCGTGCTCGCGAAGACGGCGGGCGGCCTGACCGACGGCTGGGTGGCGCCCGGTGTGCCGGGCGTGCAGCTCAATCTCGGCGGCGAATGGGACACGCCGTTCGTGCGGCACCTGACCCTGAACAGCCGGGTGATCTACACGGGCTCGCAATACGTCGACACGACCTGGCCGCGCCGCACCATTCCCGACTGGGCGCGCATCGACGTCGGCGCACGCTATGTCGTCGAAAGCGCCGGGAGCCCGACCGGCCAGCCCCTGGTCTTCCGCTTCAACGTCGACAACCTGCTCAACACGAACTACTGGGCCACGGTCACGAACAGCTACCTGGTCCAGGGCACGCCGCGTACCTTCCGGCTGTCGATGACGGCTGACTTTTAGTCTTCGGACCGCGCGTATCCTGCGCGCTCATGAATTATGAGGGGCGGTCGCGGAAACGAAGCTCATCCGAGCGGCAAGGAATCTCGTTAGCGTCGGCGGCGCAGTCGGCCCAAATAAATCGGCGCTTCGCTTGAGGGTGCAGGGAATAGATTTTTCCTTGTGTGCTTCAACCGGAGCAGATCTTGCCAAGACGCTGCGGACGATCCTTGTGGCGATTGAATCGGCCCCCACATCATGCGACGCAGCTTGCACGGACGTGAGGAAGCGATGCCAGACTCTCCGATCACAGATACGGCGGATTTCGAGGTCGGTTCGATCGTCGCCGGGCTGCGACAGTCGCGCGACGTGCTGCACAACGTCCGCTACCGCGGGCCGGTGCGGCCGCCACCGTCGCGTGAGGCCATCGTCGAGATGCTGGCCCAGTTCACCATGGCGCTGTTTCCCGCCCACTACGGCAAGCTCGGCAACGGCCACGACCCGGTGACGCCCGACATGATCGACGACTTCGTCGCCGGCGCGTTGAAGCGGGCGCTGCCGGCCCTGTACGAGCATCTGCGCGGCACGCTGCCGTTCGCCGCCGAAGGCGTGCCGTCGGACGAGGCGACGTCGCGCGAGGCCCGCGCCATGACCGCCGCGCTCGCCGGCGCGCTGCCGGAGATTCGCGGCCTGCTGGTGAGCGACCTGCGCGCTGCCTATGCCGGCGATCCGGCGGCGACCGGATTTTCCGAGGTCCTGCTGGTCTATCCGGGGATGACCGCGATCATCCACCATCGGCTGGCGCATGTGCTGTACAAGTTGGGCGCGCGGTTCCTCGCGCGCTACATCAGCGAGATTGCGCATTCGCTCACCGGCATCGACATCCATCCCGGTGCGCAGATCGGCGGCAGCTTCTTCATCGATCACGGCACTGGCGTCGTTGTCGGCGAGACCGCCGTGATCGGCGAGCGTGTGCGGCTCTACCAGCACGTGACTCTGGGCGCGCGCAGCTTCCCGGCCGACGATACCGGGGCGCTGATCAAGGGCCGGCTGCGCCATCCCATCGTCGAGGACGACGTCGTCGTCTATGCCGGCGCCACCATCCTCGGCCGCATCACCGTGGGACGCGGCTCGACGATCGGCGGCGGCGTGTGGCTGACGCATGGCGTGCCGCCCAACAGCTACATCACCCAGGCGCAGGCGCGCAGCAATGAGCCCGATCGTCAGGGCTGATCCCATCGGAACGCGGACCTCCAAGGAAGACTAGAGCGTCACCGCTCGGAATGACGGGAAAACGGGTCAAATGCGATAGCCCTGGAGACCCGGCGGGTGTCGTCTTGGCCTCGGCTCCGGTATCGTTTATTGCTCCGGCATGACCCTCGCCAACCGCCCGGCGCTGTCCGTGGTGGCCCCTTGCTACAACGAACAGGACGCTCTGCCTGAATTCCTGCGCCGCGTCGGCGCGGTGCTGGATAGCGTCGGCGGGACCAGCGAGATAGTGCTTGTCGACGACGGCTCGTACGACCGTACCTGGCAGGTCATGACCGAGGCGGCCGGCCGCGACCCGCGTGTCGTCGCCGTCCGGCTGATGCGCAACCATGGTCATCAGCTCGCGCTCACGGCCGGCCTCACCGTGTGCCGCGGCGAGCGCATCCTGATCATTGACGCCGATCTGCAGGACCCGCCTGAGCTGCTGCCCGACATGATCGCGCTGATGGACGGTGTTGATGGGAAGGGGGGCGCCGACGTGGTCTACGGCCAGCGCCGACAGCGCGATGGCGAGACTCTGTTCAAGCGCGCCACGGCCGCCGCCTTCTATCGCCTGATCGGCCGCATGACCGACGTCGAGATCCCGCTCGATGCCGGCGACTTCCGCCTGATCACGCGCCACGTGCTCGATCTCTTGACCGCGATGCCCGAGCGCCACCGCTTCGTGCGCGGCATGGTCGCCTGGATCGGTGGCAAGCAGGTGCCGCTGCCCTACGATCGCAAGGCGCGGGTGGCGGGCGAGAGCAAGTATCCCTTGTCCAAGATGCTGCGCTTCGCCGCCGACGCCATCACCGCCTTCTCGATCGTGCCGCTGATGGCCTCGATGACCATCGGCTGGGTGATGGCCGCGGTCGGCTTCGCCTTCTTCGTCTATTCCATCGTCGGCTGGGCGTTCGGCCACACGCTGCCCGGCTGGACGTCGCTTATGGCCGCCGTCGGCCTTTTGGGCGGCATGCAGTTCCTGATGCTGGGCATCATCGGCGCGTACCTCGGCCGGCTCTACGACCAGAGCAAGGGCCGGCCGCTGTTCATGATCCGCGACATCGTCGGCGGTCCGAAGTGAGTCCGGCGGAGTTCGATCGCCACGCCGGGACCTATGACGGCGGTCTCGACAATCCCATCAAGCGCATGATGGGTGATTCGGCCGACCAGTTCATCGCCGTGAAGGCACGCTGGCTGCTGCGCCGCGAGCCCGGCCTGAAGGAGGGCGCGCTTGCGGTGCTCGACTATGGCTGCGGCGCCGGCGATCTCATGCGTGTTCTCGCAGAGTTGGGTGCGCGCGCCAATTTCACCGGCTGTGACGTCTCGAGCGGCATGCTGGCCGAGGTCGGCAAGCGCTGGCCGTCGGGGCTCGGGCCGGTGCCGACGCTGGCGGCGCAGGAGGGGGCCAAAACGCCCTTTGCCGATCGGCAGTTCGACATCGTCACCATCAGCGCCGTCCTGCACCACGTGCCGATCGAGGAGCGGCAGGCAGTCTACCGTGAGCTCGGCCGCGTGCTGAATCCAGGCGGCCGGATCTACGTCTTCGAGCACAATCCGCGCAATCCGCTGGTGCGCTACGTCATCGCCCGCACGCCGATCGACGAGAACGCCATCCTGCTCGATGCGCGCGAGGTCCGCTACGGGCTGCTCGACACGGCGCGCTACGACCTCGAGACCGACTACCTGATGTTCATGCCACCCGGCCTTGCCTTCTTGGCACCCATCGACCGGACGCTGGCGTGGCTCCCCCTGGGAGCGCAATATGTCGTGGCGGCGCGCAAGGCCGCCTAAGGAGAAACGGGATGGACCGACAGACCTTCGAGGCCGAGCTGAAGCGCGACGGCTATGAGGTTGCCACCAACACGACGCCGGGCGTCAAGGTGAACCCCGAGCACAGCCATCCGTTCGACGTGCGGGCGATGGTTGTGCAGGGCGCGATCACCATCACCTCGGGCAGCGAGACCGTGACCTACAAGCAGGGCGATACCTGGGATCTCGCGCGCGGCTGCCTCCATTCGGAGAGCTACGGGCCGGAAGGCGCGGTCGTCCTGTTCGGCCGGAAGATGTAGCGATCCTGAACGAAGAGAAGAATGCGCCGGGCTGGCAGCTGCTGCTGGCCTTCGCGCTCAGCCTCGCGGCGCTCTGCGGCTTGATCGCCTGGCTGCAGAACGTCCACATCATCACCGCCAACGGCATGTACAAGAGCATCCAGGCCGAGCCTTGGATCGCCGATCTCACGCGCGCACGGCTCGATCCGTCGAACTATCTCTATTTCCCTCTCTATGGCGCACTCTGCCGGCTGCTCGACTGGCTGGGCATCGACCGTGGCGTGCCATGGCGGCAGTTCGCCTGGCTCAACGCCTTTTTCGCCAGCCTCACCACCACGATCGTCTATGCCTTCGTCCATCGCCTCACTGGTAGCATCCGTGCGGCCGCGCTGGCGGCGTGCTTCCACTTCGGCTGCGGCTTCGTTCTGCTGCTCTCGGTGATCAGCGAGGACATCATGCCGGGCTACGCGCTGGTCCTGGGCGCGATGGCGCTGGCCGGCCTGTGGTTCGATCGGCCGACGCATCTTCGCGTGGCGCTGGTCGGCGTGCTGTTCACGTTCGGCTGGCTGATCGAATGGCGTCTGCTGTTCCCGCTGTTGCCCGCGCTTGTCGTGGCGCTGGCCCTGGCGCCGGAACGGCTGGCGCGACGCGCGGCGCTGATCAGCACGCTGATCGTTTCCATCGTGGTCGTGGCCGGCATCGTCCAGCTCTGGTCCGAGCGCTATCCGGGCGCGGTCGGGCTGCACGACATCCTGTGGACCGGCAAGGGCGTGGCCACCGGCTGGGCCGGCCTGTCGTGGGACAAGGCCTGGATGATGCTGTCGGGCGTCGGCAACTACTTCCTGATCGTCGGTGGCTGGGTCGATCCATTGTCGGCAAGGCATGCCGCGCTGCCGCTCCTGGTCTCGGTGGCGCTGCAGGCCGCGATCTTCCTCGCCGCCGTCATCGCCCTGTGGCCACGGCGACATGAGCCTCGAATACGCGCGGTCGCGATCGTGTTCCTCGGCACCTTGGGGGCGGGGCAGGTGCTGAACTTTTATTCGCAGCCTCAGGATCCGCAGATGCAGATCAACGTCATGCCGTGGCTGACGGTGGCCTGGGCGCTGCTGCTGGGGGCGCTGTCGCTGCGCTCGCGCGGCATCGTGATCGCACTCGCCGTGCTGTCGGTCCTGCCGCTGGCCTGGAACGTCGGAGCACTCGCGCGTTTCCGTGGCGGCGACGAGGCCGCGCTCAAGGCCATGGCCGCGCTCGAGCAGCGCTTTCCGCCGGCCTCGACGGTCTTCGTGTACTGGGGCTTCGAGCCCATCACCATGTGGCAGTACGCGCTGTGGAGCCGCACCTGGGACTGGGACGGCAAGCCGTCGGACGCGAAGTTCAAATGGATCGCCGTCGACGCCGGCGCCATCCGCCATCCCGACTGGACGGCCGAGCACAATGCCGAGGTGCTGAAGCGCGACATCGACCTGGCCTTCGACCGCGGCCATCGCGTCGTCATCTCCGACGTCTGGACCTGGAGCGAGGCCGAGCTCACCGGCCAGCTCGGCGCCCTGTCGGCCGCCAATCGCGCGTCGGCCATCTGGCGCATGCTGCACGACAACTATCGCGCCGAGCCGGCCTTCCGCGATCCCGTGGCCGGCAACTACTACGAGCTGCGCCGACGTTGACGCACACGGAGAAAGACATGACGCCCATACGCGAGATCCTGAAGCGAGAGATCAAGGCGCTGGCGTTCGACCAGTACGGCACGATCGTCGACATGCAGAAGGGTCTCACCGAGGCGGCGACGCCTTTCCTGAAAGCGAAGGGCTGGGACGGCAAGCCCAACAGCTTCGTCACCTGGTGGCGACGCACCCACTACGAGAACTCGATGATCGATGCGCTGTGCGACCGTGGCCACACGCCATACCGGCAGATCGGCCATCGCGCCCTGTCCTTCGTCATGGATCGCTGCGGCATCGCCTACACGCAGGACGAGGTGAAGGCGCTGGTCAGCGAGATCGAAAGGCTGAAACCGTTTCCCGACGTGGTTGCGGCCCTCGGCAGGCTGCGGTCGGCCGGTTACAAGCTCGCGATCCTGTCGAACGGCGATCGCGACATGCTGGAAGCGGCAGGCCCGCACATCGGCTTTGCCTTCGACCATGTGATCTCGGTGCAGGAAGCGGGCTACTTCAAGCCGCACTGGAAGACCTACGCCAAGGCCGAGGAGATCATCGGCGAGGATCGGTCCGGCATCCTGTTCGTCGCCAACCACGCCTTCGACTGTATCGGCGCCAAGTCCTACGGCATGCGCACGGCCTTCATCGACCGGCGCAAGCGGCCGTTCGGCGAGACGCCGCACCAGCCCGACCTCATCCTGGCCGATTTCGCCGAGCTCGCCGACACCTTGGCCTAGAGCAAGGTCCATGCTGCTTGGTTCATTCCTCCCCAGCGAAGCTGGGGAGGTGTCGCCGTCATACGGCGACGGAGGGGTCACCGGTGCTAACACCTATGGCTCATGACCCCTCCGCCCGCTTCGCGGGCACCTCCCCATCGTATGAACGATGGGGAGGATGATTCTGGCAGGCCGGACTTCGCTCTAGTTGGTCGGCTATTTGTCGACGAGGTCCTGGCCGATTGCGTACAGATGACAGCCCTCACCGTGAGGTTGGGCTTTGCAGTCAGCCATCGCCTTTTGCTGCGCCTCGTCGACTGTGCGGCCTAGGGCCGAGCTGCAGCTGCCTTGGGAAGCAATTGCAAAGGCCTTGGCGTCGCTGCGGCGAATCAGATAGCGGGCGAAGGCTTCCTGGCACGCCGGAAGGGCGTTCGGCGGCGCCGGCAGCGTGGACGTTGGCGGCAGCGCGATGATCGGGACGATCGGCAAACCCAGACCCGCGAGAAAGGGCTCGACGGTGGGAAACCAGACGTCCGCCGGAGCCAGGGTCACGAGGTCGTGCCCGTTTGATCCGAATGGCGGCAGCATTCGCAACTGAGCTGGAGCACCGGCAGCGCTGTAGGCATCGAACATCTGGCGGGCCAGCGCAGGGCCGTAGACGCGGTCGTTTTCGGCGTAGAGCCAGAGAGTCGGCACACGAGCGGTGCGCCCGAGTGCTGCGACGGCGTCTACGAGGCTGTCGGGTTTACAGGCCTGGCCTGTCCCCGAGCGGCCGTGTCGGCCGCCATCGAAGTTCAGGATCGCGACCACGCCGGCCGGATTTTCTGCCGCAGCGGCAGTGACAGCAAGGCTGCCAGTGGAGTGGCCGAGCAGCACGACGTGGTCGCCGTCCACCCAAGGTTCCTGCCGCAACGACGTGATTGCCGCAAGCACGTCCTCGGCCGAAGTCCGCACGCCGGGGAGGAAGTCGCAGGGCCGTGGCAGGTCTTCGGCATAAGTTCCGCCGGACCGGCCAAAACCGCGGCGCATGATTGCAACTGCTGCATAGCCGCGCTGGGCGAAGGCGACGGCCGCGTTGTTGAAGGTGACGGGAGAGCGCCGCGCGGCCTCGCGGAAAAACGCCTCGCCATCCACGCTCGGCGTTCCATGCACCATGATCACCAGCGGAAATCGGCCGGGCCGGTCGGGACGAATGACATAGCCATCCAGCGACAGCTCGCTGCCGGCGATGGTCACCGGCACTGACAGCGGCTCGCTGACCAATCCTTGGAGCAATCCCTCGGCACGGGCGGCAGTCGTGAATAGAACGAACAGGACGATCAGGATGCGCATTCGAGGCTCTGGCTGGCTCGCGATGGCTATGAAGCGTCCCTGTTTCGCTGTCGTCTCGGGTGCGTAAAGTTCTGTAAACTTTGCCGCACCCGCGCGCTTCTTGCGTCGTCGAACATTGACGGCAGCCGCGACCGCCCGTATATCGGCGGCGGGCCACGCTCCCCCACCGGAGTGCAGCTCTTCTGTAAGGGAGAGGTTTGATGAAGCCGAACATGCGTCCGGCGCGTCCTGACTTTTCGTCAGGACCCTGCGCCAAGCGTCCGGGATGGACGCCTGAAGTCCTCAAGGATGCCGCCATCGGGCGGTCCCACCGATCAAAACTTGGCAAGAAGAAGATCGTCGAGGCGGTCGACCGCACGCGCGCTCTGCTGGGCATACCAGCCGACTATCGCGTCGGCATCGTCCCCGCGTCGGACACAGGTGCCGTCGAGATGGCGCTGTGGTCGCTGCTCGGCGCCCGGCCGGTCGACATGCTGACCTGGGAGAGCTTCGGCGAAGGCTGGGTCACCGACGTGGCGAAGCAGCTCAAGCTCAAGGATGCCCGTGTGCTCAAGGCGCCGTACGGCCAGATCGCCGACCTGAAGGCGGTCGACTGGACGCACGATGTCGTCTTCACCTGGAACGGCACGACCTCGGGCGTAAAAGTGCCGAACGGCGACTGGATCGCCGACGACCGCGGGGGCCTGGCGATCTGCGACGCCACCTCGGCCGTGTTCGCCATGGACCTGCCGTGGCCCAAGCTCGATGTCGTGACCTGGTCCTGGCAGAAGGTAATGGGCGGGGAGGGCGCACATGGCGTGCTCGTCCTGTCGCCGCGCGCCGTGCAGCGGCTGGAAAGCTATTCGCCGCCGTGGCCGTTGCCGAAGCTCTTCCGCCTGACCTCGGGCGGCAAGTTCTCCGAGGCGATCTTCAAGGGCGACACCATCAACACGCCCTCGCTGCTCTGCGTCGAAGATGCGATCGACGGCCTGCGCTGGGGCGAGGGCCTCGGCGGGCTGAAGGCGCTGATGGCGCGTTCGGAGGCCAACCTCGGCGTGCTGGAAAAGTTCGTGGCCGAGCGCAAGTGGATCGGCTTCCTGGCGGGCGACAAGGCGATCCGCTCGAACACCTCGGTGTGCCTCAACATCACCGCGCCGTGGTTCACCGCGCTCGCGGCCGACAAGCAGGCCGCGGCGGCCAAGAAGATGGCCGACCTGCTCGAGAGCGAGAAGGCGGGCTACGACGTCGGCTCCTACCGCGACGCCCCGCCGGGCCTGCGCATCTGGTGCGGCGCGACGGTCGAGCAGAGCGACCTTTTGGCCCTGCTGCCCTGGCTCGACTGGGCCTACGGAGAGATCGAGCGGGAGTTTGGCGCCAAAGCGGCCTGACCCGAAATCCCTCAAATTCCTCTCCCCCGCTAGGGGGGAGAGGCTGGGTGAGGGGGCTTCGAAGGCTGTGCGCAAACCCCTCACCCAACCTCTCCCCCTAGCGGGGGAGAGGAGGCATGAATGAATGGAGTGACGTAAATGGCAAAACCCAAGGTCCTCATCTCCGATGAGCTTTCTCCCCGCGCGGTGGAGATCTTTTCCGAGCGCGGCTGCGACGTCGATTTCAAGCCCGGCCTGAAGCCCGCCGAGCTGCGCGCCATCGTCGGCAACTACGAGGGCCTGGCGATCCGCTCGGCGACCAAGGTCACGGCCGAGGTGCTGGCCGAAGCCAAGAAGCTCAGGGTCGTCGGCCGCGCCGGCATCGGCGTCGACAATGTCGACATCAAGTCGGCCACTGCGCACGGCGTCGTGGTCATGAACACGCCCTACGGCAACGCCATCACCACGGCCGAGCACGCCATTGCCCTGATGTTCGCGGTGGCCCGCCAGATCCCTGACGCCAACGCCTCGACCCAGGCCGGCAAGTGGGAGAAGAACCGCTTCATGGGCACCGAGCTCAGCTTCAAGACGCTGGGCCTGATCGGCTGCGGCAACATCGGCTCGATCGTCGCCGAGCGCGCCATCGGCCTGAAGATGCGCGTCATCGCCTACGATCCCTTCCTGTCCGACCAGCGCGCCCAGGAGCTCGGCGTCGAGAAGGTGACGCTCGACCAGGTGCTGGCGCGTGCCGACTTCATCACGGTGCACACGCCGCTCACCGAGCAGACCAAGAACATCCTCAGCCGCGCCAACCTGATGAAGACCAAGAAGGGCGTGCGCATCATCAACTGCGCCCGTGGCGGCCTGGTCGACGAGCTGGCGGTGCGCGACCTGCTGGTGTCCGGCCATATCGCCGGCGCGGGCTTCGACGTCTTCACCGAGGAGCCGGCCAAGACCAACGTCCTGTTCGGCGCCCCCAACCTCGTCAGCACGCCGCATCTCGGCGCCTCGACTCTGGAGGCGCAGGAGAACGTGGCCCTGCAGGTCGCCGAGCAGATGGCGGACTACCTGCTAACCGGCGCCGTCGTGAACTCGCTCAACATGCCCAACGTCACGGCCGAGGAGGCGCCCCGGCTCGCGCCCTATCTCGACCTCGCCGAGAAGCTGGGCTCGTTCGCGGGCCAGCTGACCGACACCGACATCAAGGCCGTGTCGATCGAGTACGAGGGCGACGTGTCCGCCCTCAACGTCAAGCCGCTCTCCCAGGTGGCGCTGATGGGCGTGCTGCGCCCGCAGCTCACCTCGGTGAACATGGTGAACGCCCCGGTCGTCGCCCGCGAACGCGGCATCGAGATGGCCGAGGTCAAGCACGAGCGCGCCGGCGACTACCATTCGATGATCCGGCTCACCGTCACCGGCGAGAAGTACACCCGCGCCGTCACCGGCACGCTGTTCGGCGGCAAGCATCCGCGCATCGTCGACATCAAGGGCATCGAGATCGAGGCCGAGTTCGCCCCGCACATGCTCTACATCACCAACGACGACAAGCCGGGCTTCATCGGCCGCCTCGGCACGCTGCTGGGCGAGAGCAAGGTCAACATCGCGACCTTCCACCTCGGCCGCGACGCACCCGGCGGTTCGGCGATCGCACTCGTGCAGGTCGACCAGCCCATCTCGCCCGAGCTTCTGGGCAAGATCGGCGCGCTGGAGAGCGTGGTGCAGGCGAAGCTGCTCAGTTTCTGACCACCTGGCTCACGACGCAGGATGCAGCTCTGCGTGAGCCCACCCCGCGGACATTCGTTCGCGGTCAATATTGAACAGACTCCCTTGGCTGCCCCGCCCTAGGCTGCGACCTGCCGCGGTCAGGAGACTCTTCCTGCGGCATTGGCCGGGGGGCGAACATCATGCTGCGACTTGTCACACCGACTCTGGGCACCGACTCCTATCGGCCGGCGTCCTTGCCCGTGGTGCGACCGGAAGATGAGGTGGCGCGCGCCCGACTTGAGGCGACGCGTCTTGCCGCCGCCGAGCGCTATGCGGTGCTCGACACGGTGCCGGAACCGGCCTTCGACCGGATCACGGCGCTGACCGCGGATCTCTTCCAGGCGCCGGTGGCGATCATCGGCTTCATCGGCAGTGATCGCGTCTTCTTCAAGTCGCATCACGGCACCGCTGAGACCGAGGCAAGGCGTGGCACGGACCCGTCGCGCTCTGTGCTCGAACCGTGGATCCGCGACAAGTACAAGTACGGCTTCCACGCTGGCGTGCCGCTGGACAGCCCCGACGGCTATGCGATCGGCACGCTCTCGGTGATCGACCGCCGCCCGCGGCGGATCGAGGAGCAGCACATGCGTCGGCTGCGCTCTCTGGCGGGCGTCGTCACCGACGAGCTGGCGATGCGCCTCGCCGCGCGGACGGCGTCCGATCAGGCGGATATCATGAAGAGCGAAGTCGATCACCGCGTCATGAACAGCCTGCAGCTCGTTTCCAGCATGCTGCAGTTGCAGGGTCGCAGCGCCGCTTCGACGGAGACTCGTCAACAGCTGCTGACAGCAGCTCATCGCGTCGCGGCAGTCGCCCGGGCGCACCGTCTGTTCTCCGTCAACGAAACGCGCGAGCGCCTTCCGATCGTGTCCCATCTCCGCGAGCTCTGCAGCGAGCTGGCCGGCATTCTCGGTGCCGAGATCGGCGTCGTCGGCGCCATCGAGACCAGCGTTCCCAGGGATCAGGTCCTCGCCATCGGGCTGATCGTCAACGAGCTCGCTGTCAATGCGCGCAAGCACGGGGCCGGCTTGATCACGGTTTCGTTCGGCTGGAACGGCGGCCTGCATGAGCTCGCCGTGACCGACCAGGGAGAAGGCCTGGAGAGGGGATTCTCGGTGACCGAGCCAACCGGGAAGGGGATCGGCATGAAGGTAGTGCGCGCCCTCGCCGATCAGCTCAAGGGCCAGCTCTCGGTCCGGTCCCCGACCGCTGGCAGAGGCACGTGTGTCGCGGTGTCGTTTCCCGCGAGGTAAGCGGCCCCTGCCGCCGGTCGGTCGAGATCTGCGATCGTTCAGCCCGCCGAATAGGTCCTGCCGGGCCAGCGATATCCGGGCGCCGGGAGCGGCATCTTGGCCGTGATCAGCGCGTCCTCGAGGACGGGTATGCCGGCCTCGTAGTTGCCCGCCTCGCACTTGGCGATGGCTGCCGCCTCCACCATGTCGACCTGCGAGTTGCGGTACTGACGCCACTTGTCCATCAGGGCCTGGCAGTAGGCGCGGGGATCCCTGAAGATGTCCGTGCGAGCCTGGACTTGCAGGCCGGCAAGCTCGACGCGGCGGTTTTGCGGCTCGCGCACATTGTCGGCCGTCGGAACCAGCAGGTTCGTTTCGCCGCGGCCTGTAGTGTCGATTGAAGCGGCCGGCACGCCGTTCTGGATGAGAGCCTGCCTGACCGCGTCTGCGCGACGCAGCGACAGCGCCATGTTGTAGTCCGGCGCACCTGAAGTGTCGGCGTTGCCGACATTCGCGAGCCGGGCGATGCCGGAGGTTTTGTAGGCCGCGGCCGCCTGGCCGATCGTGGCCATCGCCTGGGGTGACAGGTTCGACTTGTCCCAGTCGAAGAACACCAGGTACGCGGACGACTGGGCCATCGATGGCGCTGGCGGCGGTGGCGCGGTCAGGGCCTGGGGTTGCGAATCGCACGCGCCCAGCAGCAGGGCGGCGCCGAAGATGGCTATTCGTGGCTTGAGCATGATCTGTCTCCTTGGGTGTGTTGGCCTCCACCACTTGCGTGTCGTCGCTTGCGCATGGGCTGATCGCGCTTTGGCCATGGGCGGGTAGCTCCCTTTCGGGCGCATCAGGAGTTCTAGGCGCTTTGCAAGGTTGAAGATGGTCAAACCGATACACTGCGAGTGCCATTTCTTCGGGTCCGTTGGGGCGCGCGGGACCGGCCGGCTGCCGCGCGATGCTGGTCGATCGATCCAATGTCGGGTACCGGACACTATTCTGCGCGCGTAACAGCGGAACCGGCTCGACAACTCCTGCCGGCGAGCGCAGGTTGTCCATGGCTTTTGTGCCGGTAGGGCGGCGCAATGGGAGCGTTCGTCGACCTCGGGAAATGCGAGACAGATCGCAAGCTACTCGCTGACGGCAGGCGTAGGCAGGATGCTGGCGTCGCCGAAGGCCGCGCGAAGGAGCAAAGAAATGGCGGCTAGGCGCAAGCCGACGGACGTTCACGCACATGGGCAACCTGCTGACGGCCGTCGACCGGCCCGAGCCAACGGAACTGGGCAGAAGACGGCCACGGCCGATCAACCCGCCTTCGATCCCACGATGTTTCTTGCCACTCTGAATCGCCGACACACTGTGTCCGACCTGCGCCGGGACGAGGTTGTCTTCCGGCAATCGGTTGCGGCGGACGCCGTCTTCTACATCCAGAAGGGCAAGATCAAGATCGTGGTCACCTCCAAGCAGGGCAAGGAGGCGGTCGTCGGCATCCTGGGGGTCGGCGAGTTCTTCGGCGAGGGCTGCCTGATCGGCCAGCCGCTGCGGCTCGCCACCGCCAAGGCCATGATCGAAAGCCAGGTCGTGCGCGTGGGCAAGGCCGAAATGTTGCGCGTCCTTCATGCCGAGCCGACCTTTGCCGAGCTGTTCATGACGCATCTGCTGACGCGCAACAGCAGGATCGAGGAGGATCTCGTCGACCAGCTCTTCAACTCGAGTGAGAAGCGGCTGGCGCGGACGCTCCTGCTGTTGGCGAATTTCGGCAAGGAGGGCGGTCCGCAGCCGATCACGACGCGGATCAGCCAGGAGACGCTGGCCGAGATCATCGGCACGACGCGACCGCGTGTCAGCCACTTCATGAACAAGTTCAGGAAATTGGGCTTCATTGCCTACAATGGGCACCTCGAGGTTCACAGTTCCCTGTTGAGCGTCCTGTTGCGCGATTGAATTGCGCACCTCTGGCCGAGTCGTCCTTGTGCGCTGCGGGCTGCCGTCCGTGCTGGGCAAGCTGCTGAGCTTCTGATCTCTTGCCGGATCGCGGGCCTCCAGGCCTGCTCATGTTCTTTGCTGGGGGCGCGCCACTCCAGTGGCGCGATCATCTCTTGCCTCGACGAAGTCGCGCGACTGGAGTCGCGCGCCCCCAGCCATAATGCGGACCTGGATGTCCGCGCTCCGCATGGATGACGGCCGTTCCCGTGCTGCGCACGGCGCGATTGACGCTGCGCGCCATCCGAAGGGCCGCCGCCCACGGCCAGCGACGTCTGGAACCGCATGGCCAGCGCCCTGGGCCAATGGGCGCCGCGCGGCTACAGCGTCATGGTCGTCGAGGACGGGGAAGGCTTCGCCGGTCGCTTCCATCCCTATAGTACGGACGACCCGCTTCTGGTCTACGCCATCGTCGCTCGCGCCTGGGGCAGGGGATACGCCTCCGAAGGGGCCCGGTTGGCACTGGACTGGATGATGGCGACCCACGGCCCTCGGCGCATCGGCAGCAACATCGATCCTCGCAACACCGCCTCGGTCCGCGTTGCCCGCAAGCTCGGCGCCGTGCCCGAAGGCACGACCGAATGGGCCGGCGCCACGCTCGACGTATGGGCCTACTATTCCTGACGGTGGCGTTGCTGGAAGAGCCTCGTCCCTAAGGGCGAGAATAGGGGCTCTGGACGGCGAAGCGGCGGCCCGTGCCATCGACGCGATAGCCATGGGCGTCGACCCTGTTGTTGTACTGGTCCAGCCGGAAGGGCGGAACCGACTCGTTGGGAGAGGGTTGCGCCCGAGACTCCTGGTAGGCGACGCAAGTGGTATAGGTCGCCGTGTCGGTGCCTATGCCGTAGCCGGCGCATGTCGCGCTTGGGGGCAGGCCAGCGGCGGACACGTCCTTGCGATCAGGTGGTTGGCAGCCGACCACGACCAAGCCCAATCCTATTGTCGTCAGTATCCGGATGCGCATGGGTCGATGTTCCTTCGCGGAAGGGGTCAGGCTGGTTGCTGAAGGCTGATTTTCCGTTCAGCCAACGGCGCGTCAAGCCCTTCTTCTATGCTCGACGTGTGGGCTTGCTACTCCGCCGGGGCTCGTAAGGACTCTTCGGATTGACATCGAGATCGACGATGTCGACGCAGGACTGCGGCTGTTCATGGCTGGACCCTGTGCGCCATGGTCCATCGCGGAGCTCGACATTGCTGGCGCCGGACAGCAGAAGACATCGCCATTGGCCGCCGTGCGGCAGCTTGCTGCTGCTCTCGCCAGCGAATTGGAAGGTCAGTGCGGCTTCCCCGCCGCCTTTCCTGTGCCCCAGGATGATCGGGCAGAGCTCGCGCCGATGGCCGCCATAGAGACAGACGATCTGTTTGCGCTGCCTGATGGCCTGAGCGAACAGCTTGTATGTTGGACTGGGCATCGTATCGACAGTTACGCCGCGCCGCGAGTCTGGTTGCGGCCGGTACCGGCATGAAAATGAGCACCACGGCGACAGCCGCGAGGCCGACGGCGAACGAGCCGACATAGTAACGGAGCCCCGCCGTCGTTGCGACGCGTTGATCATGTGGCGAGCCGCCGTCTATGCTCTGACGGCAAAACCGAGAGGAGACGACAGCATGGCGTTCTACGAACTTCGCCAGTACTTCGTGCGGCCTGGCAAGATGGACGAGTGGGTGAAGATCATGGAGGAGGAGATCATCCCGTTCCAGGTCTCGAAGGGCATGGTGATCTGCGGCAGCTTCCGCGGTGAGACGGACGACTCGGCCTATATCTGGATCCGCCGCTTCAACAGCGAGACTGAGCGCGAGGCGCAGTACAAGGCGGTGTACGAGACGGATCACTGGAAGACCAAGATTGCGCCGCGCGTGCCCGATTGCCTGGACCGCGAAAAGATGCACATCCAGCGCCTCGTGCCGACGTCGCGGTCACCGGTGCAGTAGCGCCTGACGACGGTCGAGATCACGGACCGCCAGAAGACCCTGGCCGGGATCGCAGTCAGGACTTGGCCTGCTTCATCTTGCTGGCGGCGAAGTTCAAGGGCGCGACCGGCTGCCCGGTTCGCCCGATGGCGCTGGTCTAACCACGTCCTCGACCCCAGCCTGCTGCCGGGGGAATCGCGCCTCAGACACCGGCGATTACGTCGGCCCATTCCTCCAGCATCGCCGGATGGCCGTGACGAATATGAATGGAAAAGTCGGTATAGCCTGCACCTTGCAGCTCGCGCAGCCGTTCGCGAAGCGCCGACCTGGTGCCGGTGACGGTCACGGCGCGGATCAACTCGGCCGTGCAAACCTGATGCTCCTCCGGGCGCAGGAACATCAAGTGCCCACGGTGATTCTCCAGGTAGCGCGCATCGGCCGGCTCATAGCGCTCGTAGATCTTGCGGTATTGCTCCACCAGAGGCGAGAGTGCCGGCGGAATGCCGCGACCGAGATTGCCGAACTGTTCCAGCTCGACCAGGTTGTGCAAGACGATGGTCGCGTGAGGGCCGGCCTGCGCGCGGGCGCGCGGGCTGTCGAACGGCTCACCCTCGGCAAGCACGCAGCCGCCGCAGAACGCCGTGGCGACGCGCGTTGCCGGCTCGATGCCAGCTGAACGCCATGCCGCTTGCATGGCGGCGATCGAAGCCTTCGCCGCTTCGATGTAGCCGACGCCGTTGATCCAGTGGGCGCCGAGTTCAGCCGTCAGCCTCCGGGCACGCGGGCCCTGCGCCGAAATGTGCAGAGGGATCGGGTCTCGGTTGTTGACGACTCCGATATCGAGGCTCAGGAACCGCATCTTCCGCGAGGCGCCCTCAAACTCCCATTCCACCGTCTCGCCGGCGATCAGGCGCTGCACCTGCTCGATGTAGCGCTGCATGTCGACGAGCCGGACTGGACCAACGCCCATGGTGCGCCGGGCGGTGAAGCCGGTGGAGATACCGAAGTCGATACGCCCCGGCGCGAGCGCATTCAGCGACATGAGAGCACTGGCGGCGACTGGTGCGATACGATTCGAAGGGATCAGCACACCGGTTCCAAGGCGGATCTTGGAAGTTTTCACCGCCGCCGCGCCCATGGCGACGAAGATGTCCGCGTTCAGCAATTGCGTGTCGTAGAACCAGGCGCGGGTGAAGCCCAGCTCTTCGGCGCGCCTCACCACCTTCCAGGAGTCTGCCGAGGTGGCGAGATTGATGCCGTAGTCCATACCTCGACCCTCCCGATGGCAGAATCAATCAGCCACCGATTCCAGATGCTGCCAAGAGGGACATTGGATGCTCCCGCTCGTACAATCTCTCCACATTGGAACCCTTGCCGTCGGTTGTCCGCCCTTTATTTGGTTCAGGACTGTATGCGGTAGTCCTGAGGAGATTCCATGCCGATCGTTCAACCTGATCGTCTCTCCCGTATCGGCGCCGCATTGTTGAAGGCTGCCGGCGCCTCTGATGAAGAAGCGGGCGCGGTCGCGGTCGGTTGCGTCAACGCCAACCTCGCCGGCCACGATTCACACGGTGTCATCGCAATCCCGACCTACATCGATCGCGTGAAGGCGGGCCACATTGTGCCTGGCGCGAAGTGGACCATCGTGCGGGAGTCACCCACGACGACGGTGATCGATGGTCACTGGGGCTTTGGCTTCCACGTCAACGCAAAGGCGATGGCCCTCACGATTGAGAAGGCCAAGACTGCGAATGTCGCAGCCTGCACGGTGTTCCGCCAAAGCCATGTCGGCCGGCTCGCGGCCTACCCGATGATGGCAATGCGCGAGGGTATGATCGGGCTTGCCACCGCTGATTCCGGCCGGTCGCCCAAGCACGTCGCGCCGTTCGGAGGACGAGAGCCGCGGCTCGGCACCAATCCAATTTCGATCGCGGTACCCTCGGACCTCGAGGGCCCCTTTTGTCTCGATATGGCGACCTCGGCGGTTGCGGCCGGAAAGATTTCGCTCGCTGTCGCGCGCAGCGAACAAATCCCAAAAGGCTGGATCATCGATGCTGCTGGTCGTCACACAACGGACCCCAAGGATTTTCGCAAAGGTGGCGCTCTGCTGCCGCTTGGGGGCAGCGAGGGCTATAAAGGAAGCGGTCTCGCCGCGATGGTGGAGGTGCTGTGTGGATTGTTGACGGGCCTGGGCTTTGGCGTCGAGCCGACCGGCCGCCACAATGACGGCTGCTTCATGGCCGTGTTCAATGTCGCCGCGTTCCGGCCATTGCAGGATTTCAAAAAGGAAGTTGCCGAGTTCGCGCGCTATCTTAAATCGACACCACCGTCCGAAGGATCGAACGAGGTGTTTTATCCGGGCGAGATCGAATATTTGCGCGAGCAGCAGCGTCGCAAGAACGGAATCGAGATTGAGGACGCAACTTGGGACAAGTTGCGCGCGCTCGCTACCGAATACAAGATAGGGGACGAACTCGGTTTTGTCTGACTGCAGCCGCCGCCCCTAGGCTTTGGCTAAATGGTCATCTGCGGATGATGCGCTCGTTGATTATGGCCACTACGCCGATCGCCAGCAGGAGATGAAGCATGACCGACAATCTCGTACAGCACGAGACGGACGGCAATGTCGCCATCATCACGATGAACCGGCCCGAGAAACTCAACGCCGTCAATCATGAGCTGCGGGCCGGCGTCTCCGAGGCGCTGATCCGGGCGGATGAAGACAAGTCGATCCACGTAGTCATCCTGCGATCCAACGGGCGGTCCTTCTGCGTCGGCTACGATATCGACAACGACACCCCTGAGCGTGCCGCACGCCGTTTCGACGCGCTCAAATGGCGCGAGTCGCTGACCGAGGACCTGCGCTTCGAGATGATCCCGTGGTACATGCGCAAACCCGTGATCGCCTCGGTGCAGGGCCACGCGCTCGGCGGCGGCTGCGAACTTGCCATGTTTTGCGACATCACCATCGCGGCCGAGAACGCGGTCTTCGGCGAGCCGGAAATCCATTTCTCGAACGTCGGACCGGCCATCGTCATGCCCTGGATGATTGGCTTCAAGAAGGCCCGCGAGCTTCTCTATTTCGGGGACATGATCGACGCGGAATCGGCTATGCAGCTCGGCATGATCAATCGGATCGTGCCCCTCGCCGAGCTCCAGGAAAAAACACTCCGGTTCGCCAAGCGCATGGCGCTGATTTCACCGGAAGCGCTCGCCCATACCAAGCTGGCCATAAATCGCGGCGCCGACGCCATGGGCTTCACCAATGCCATGCATGCCGGGCTCGATGTGCTGGCGCCGCTCTATGCGGCAAGAACGGACGTCGGCGTCAAATTCACGGAGATCCGACAGAAGGAGGGTTTGCGGGCTGCCCTCAAATGGCGCCGCGATCAGTTCGCACAACACGAGGACTGACGTTCGGGAGTGCACGGGCCGGCTCGACTTCGCGATCGAAGTGCTCGAGCTGTTGATACCGCTCGTAGTATGCTCCAGGTTATCCATCGCAGGGAGACCGCATGTCGACGTCGAGCATCAGCCGACGCCTTTCACGTTGGGTGGCGGCGCTTGCATACTCGGATCTTCCGTCGGAGGTCCTCGACCGCGCTCGCGGCGTCACACTGCAAGGCGTGTCCTCATGCCTGCTCGGCCATGATTTTCCGGAAACAATGCAGGCCATCCGCCTGGTCGAGGAGGAAGAGCTCGGTTGCGGCGGCACGACCACGGCACTCGTCGACGGGCGGCGCTTCACCCGAGCTGGAGCCGCGTTCATCAATTCGGAGATGATGTTTGCCGGGGGCAAGTGGGACACCTTCCGAATGGTGGTTCACCCGAGTTGCGCCGTCCTGCCCGCGGCGCTCATGGCTGCCGAGGTAACGCGCTGCTCCGGCCGCGAGTTCCTGACCGGAGTAGTGGCCGGCTACGAGGTCATGGAACGATTGGGGGCGGATTTCGTCCCTACCATCTTGGCGCGGGGATTTCATGCCGGTGCCGTGCTCAGCATCTTCGGGGCCGCGGTTGCTGCCGCCAAGATCATGGGCCTCGATGCAGGACAGGTTCACGGCGCACTCGCGCAATGCGTGAACCTGGCTGCGGGTAACCTCGAAGGCGGTCGCAGCGGCGGTCGCTCCGTGCGTGAAGGTGCGGCCGTACGAAATGCGCTGCTGGCTGTCGGCCTGGCACGGCAAGGAATACCGGGTGGAGAGACGGCCTTCGAAGGCGAGGCCGGCTTCTATTTCGCCTATGCCGGAAACAAGGAAGGGCGTTTGAGCCACAGCTTCGCGGGCCAACGAAACGCGGACTTCGCTGCCATCACCGAGAAGCTCGGCGAGCACTGGGTGTTCCTCGAGACTCTCTATCGCATCTATTCGACGCCCGGCTACAACATCGCCCATGTCGACGTCACTGCGGCGCTGTGCAAGCGCGACCACATTCGGGCCGACGACGTCGATCGGGTCGAGTGCGTCGTGAACTGGCTCGAGACCCAGTACCCGAGCCCGGACTTCCCGTCACGTCGTACCGACATCGAGCCGGGACGCGAGCAGCCCCAGTATTACGCCGCCCATGCCATCCTCACCGGGTCATTCCCAGTCACCAAGAACGTGCAGCAACAGGTCGGCGCAGCCGATCCGCAAGGCATCGACGACATGATGCGGCGCGTCCGTCTCATTCCTTCCCACACCCAACCGCTCTTCGCCCCTCGCGTGACAATTCACACGCGCGACGGCATCGCCCACACCTTGGAGGCAACGGGCCGTGAGTTCATCATGAGTTTCGACCAGCTGGCGAAAAGGCTGTCACCGATCGGCGCGGTGGTCCCCGTCGGCGAACAGCAGTACGCGGAGCTGGTTGCCGAATGTCGGCAGATGGATCACGCAAGAGACGTCAGTAGATTGATTGCGCTGACCTGCCCGCCCCAACCAGATCGGCCGTAACAGATGGATCGCTTCACGTAGCGCGATCGCTTATGTCTTGGCGTAGGCGATGCTCATGGTCTCGGCAACACAGGCCGGACGTTCCTTGCCCTCGATCTCGACGGTCCATTGGTATGTCATGCGAATGCCGCCGTTTGGCATGTCGTCGGCGGCGAGCAGCTTCTGGCGGCCGCGGATGCGCGCACCAACCTGCACGGGGTTGGTGAAACGCACTTTGTTCGAGCCGTAGTTTATGCCGTTCCGCACATTGTCGATCTTGAGTACATCCCGGCCGAAGGTAGCGATCACGGCCAGGGTAAGATTGCCGTGCGCGATGGTCTTCCCATCCGGCATGTCCGTCTTGCAGCGCTCGACATCAACATGGATCCATTGATGGTCGCCGCTTGCTTCGGCAAATGTGTTGATGCGTTCCTGCGTCATGACCAGCCAGTCGCTGACCCCGAGCTCCTGACCGACCAGCGCCTTCATCGCCTGCGGGCTCTGAACGATTCGTTTTGCCACGATGTCCTCCGTCAAACCAACCCGGCACGTATCCTGTACCGGTACAGGAAGAATTACCCACCGACCTGCAACTTTGCCCAGGTGTCGCGTAGCTCGATCGTGCGGTTGAACACCAGGGCGTCCGAGCCGCTCGTCGGGTCCTGGCAGAAATAGCCCTGCCGCTCGAATTGCACGGCTTCGCCCACGGGCATCTCCGCCAACGAGGGCTCCAGCAGCGCGCCCGACAGGACTTCGAGCGAGCCTGGATTCAAGTCGGCGTCGAGATCGCCATCGGCTCCCGGGTCGGGGCGGTTGAAGAGCGTACCGTACAAACGGACCTCGGCGGGGCGTGCGTCCCGGCCCGACACCCAGTGCAGGGTGGCCTTCACCTTTCGACCGTCCGGTGCATTGCCGCCGCGGCTGGCCGGATCGTAGGTGCAACGCAGTTCCACCACGTTGCCATCGGCGTCCTTCACCACCTGTCGGCAGGTGACGAGATAGGCGTAGCGCAACCTGACCTCTCGGCCCACCGCCAGCCGGAAGAATTTGTTCGGCGGGTTCTCCATGAAGTCGTCACGCTCGACGAAGATTTCCCTGCCGAAGCGAAGGGTGCGCGTGCCGGCGGCCGGGTCCCCCGGGTGGTTGACGGCCTCCAGCTCTTCGACTTGGTCCTCGGGAAAATTTTCGATCACGAGCTTGAGAGGCCGCAGGACCGCCATGCGCCGCTGGGCCGCCTGGTTGAGACGGTCTCGGATCGCGTGATCGAACATGGCGAGATCGACGACGCTGTTGGCTTTGGACATGCCGACGCGCCGAACGAAGTCGCGGATCGCCTCCGGCGGCACGCCGCGGCGGCGCAGGCCTGCCAGGGTCGGCATGCGCGGATCATCCCAGCCACTTACGATGCCGCGCCGTACCAGATCCGTCAGGTAGCGCTTGGAAAGTACGGTGTATCCGAGATTGAGGCGGGCGAATTCGGTCTGGCGGGGCCGCGACGGGACCGGCAGGTGGTCGAGGAACCAGTCGTAGAGAGGACGGTGGTCCGCGAATTCCAGGGTACAGAGCGAGTGTGTGACATGCTCTATGGCGTCGGACTGGCCATGAGCAAAGTCGTAGGTCGGGTAGATGCACCACTGCGTGCCGGTGCGCGGGTGAGGCGCATGCAGGATGCGATAGAGGACGGGGTCCCGCAGGTTCATGTTGCCGGAAGCAAGGTCGATCTTCGCCCGCAGCACGCAGGCACCATTCGGAAACTTGCCGGCGCGCATATCGCGAAACAGGCTGAGATTTGTTTCCACCGAACGGTCGCGATCGGCCGACGCACGGCCCGGTTCGGTCAGCGTGCCACGCATCGCCCGCATCTCTTCGGGGGGCGTGTCGTCGACATAGGCGAGGCCGGCGCGAATGAGGTGCTCTGCCCAGTCGTACAACGTCTGGAAATTGTCCGATGCATGGTACAGATGCTCGCCCCAGTCGAAGCCAAGCCAGTGTACGTCCCGCTTGATGGCGTCGATGTATTCCTGCTCCTCCTTCACGGGATTGGTATCGTCGAAACGAAGGTGGCAGCGGCCGCCGAATTCGGCGCTAAGTCCGAAATTCAGGCAGATCGACTTTGCGTGACCGAGATGCAGATAGCCGTTCGGCTCCGGTGGAAAGCGCGTGACGATGCCCTGAATTTGGCCGCGGGCGAGGTCAGCCTGGACCATGTCGCGAATGAAATCCCGGGGCTCTACGTTTGCAGTGGCCTCCAGCATCGGCTTCTTGTCATCCATCTACCTGTCAACCTCCACACGGGCGTGTACACGCGCAATCTACGGCCAAGCCAATTATAACACTGCCGGCGCGCCCGGCTATGTCTCGGCCACCGCCATATGGCCAGCGAACTACCCCGTCGGGCCCTTCGCGCGGTTCTTTCGCAGTTAGGCGTTTTCGGCGTGGGCGCTAGCACTGCTAGCAGGCGGCGGCATCGACTTAGTGCGCTGCTGGGCCCCATATGGAGCGCAAAAATACCATAGTTATTGACAAGCACTACAGTGTTGTCCTACACTTTGGCTCGGCTATCGCTCTTTGCATCGTTGATCAGACTCAATTACGCGTGGGACTTCCCGGCGAGGGCCGACTGTGCTCGCGCGTCACAGCGCGGGTCAGTTGATCGCGTACGGTGCCCAGGGGGGGTAGCGCAAAATGCGCGAGATGCGGAAAACCCCGCGGGCTCAAAAATGAGGCAACTGGGACCGGTGCTGCCGTCGCGATCAGAGGTGCAGAGGGGTAGCGCAAACTGCGGGAACTGCGCTAACCCCTCCGCGCGCCAGGACTTCGCAAGCTTCAGCGCCGCTGACGGCGATGCATGCGCGGCACGGCTATGACACCGATACGGTGAGCTTGCTTGCAGCCGGTGCCGGCTTGAAGGTGAACGCCACGGCAACGGCCGCGAGTCCGACGGTGAACGAGCCGATGTAGAGCCACGAGTAGCTCGCGTAGGTGTCGAACACCCAGCCGCCGGCCCATGGTCCGAACGCCATGCCCAGGCTCGCCATGGCCGAGATGGCGCCGAACACCGTGCCCATGATGTGCGGGCCGAAATAATCGCGCGCCAGGATGGCGTAGAGCGGCATCACGCCGCCATAGGCGATGCCGAACACGACCGACAGGGCATAGAGCTCGCCGAGCTCGCGGGCGAACAGATAGGCGCCGGCGCCCAAGGCCTGCACCATCAGCCCGCCGACCAGCACCGGCTTGGCGCCCAGCCGGTCGGCCAGCACGCCGAGCAGCACGCGCCCGCCGAGGCCCGAGAGGCCAGCCAGGCTGTAGACGCTGACCGCCACCATCGCCGGGATGCCGCAGCCGATGGCGTAGGTCACCATGTGGAAGATCGGGCCGGAATGGGCGGCACAGCAGGCGAAGTGGGCCAGCGCCAGCACGGCGAACTGCGGCGTGCGCAACGCCTCGCCAGCGCTCATGCGCGTCTCGACGACTGCCGCGACCGGGGTGGCGACGCCCGGCGCGGGCGGGTTGGTCTCCAGCACGACCGGCGGGCGGCGCACCAGGAAGGAGGCGGGGATCAGCAGGATCCAGGCGACGATGCCCACCACCAGCATGGCCGGCCGCCAGTCGTAATTGTCGATCAGCCAGCGCGCGAACGGCGCCACGGTGAGCGGCGCGGTGCCGGCGCCGGCCGACACCAGGGCGACGGCGAGGCTGCGGTTGTTCTCGATCCAGCCCGAGGCCAGCGCCATCATCGGCGCGTAGAAGGCGCCCGCCGCCGCGCCGACCAGGATGCCGAACACCAGCTGGAACTCGACCAGGCTCGTGGCGCGGCTGCCCAGCACCAGGCCGAGCCCCAGCATCAGGCTGCCCGACAGCACGACGATCTTCGGGCCGAAGCGGTCGCTCATGGCGCCCCAGGCGAAGGCGGCAAAGCCCATCACCAGGAAGTCGATGGTCATGGCCGTCGAGATGCCGGTGCGCGACCAGCCGGTGTCGACCGAGATCGGTTGCAGGAAGACCGCGAGCGAGAACATCGCGCCCATGCTGACGCAGGTCATGAGCGCACCTGCCGCGACGATCACCCAGCCATAGGCCGAGCCGTTTGCCCGTGTCATGTCGGTCTCCGTCCCGCGCGGTGTTGTTCTTCTCTTGATGGTATCGTCGATCACCTTCGGAGCCGCATGAGAAAAGCTCGGTCGCTCCCTCACAAGCGACGCGGGTAGCTTGGCAGCCCCCACTAACGGAGGAGCATCATGCCTCGCGTCAGCGAAATCGAAGAAGACGGCGGTGATCCGATCCTGAAGGCAAGTTTCGACAGGCAGCGCGAGATCTACGGCGGCCTGCTCAATCCCGCGAAGGTGATGGCGCACTGCCCGCCGATCCTGCGCGCCGCCGCCATCCTCGGCCAGTCGATCGAGCAGTCGGGGCTGTTGCCCAAGGCGCTGCTGCCGCTGGTCTATCTGCGCGTCGCCACCATCAACGGCTGCCCGTTTTGAGTCGACATCAATTCCGCCCGTGCGGCGGAAAGTGAAGGCGGCGCCGAGAAACTCAGCGAGGTGCTCGAGTGGCGCACCAGCAAGCTCTTCAGCCCCCTGGAGCGAGCCGCGCTGGAATATGCCGAACGCATCACGACGACCGGCCAGAAGGTCGACGACACGCTGTTCGCTGAGCTGCAGAAGCATTTTACCGAGGCCGAGATCGTCGAGCTGACGGCGGCCATTGCCATGGAGAACTTCCGCTCGAAGTTCAATCCACCGCTCGGCATCGAGGCGCAGGGCTTCTGCATGGTGCCGAAGAAACCGGCGGCAAAGTGAATCTTGCCGGCGCGCGGACCTGGAGGTCCGCGCTCCAACAATGAGCGCTCACGCGCGAATCCGTGTAGAATGATCGCCATGGCCCGAGAAGAGGCGATGGCGACTCCTGGTTACGACTACGACAGAGACATCCCGGCGGGCTTTTATGACGAGATCCATCAGTGCAAGGCGGGCGTACGGTTCTTCTGGCACGACCTGAAGTTCCGCGCGGTCGCCAAGCGCCTGGACGGGGTCGGCAAGGTCCTGGATGTCGGCTGCGGGCCCGGCACCTTCATCGGCAACTACCTCGGCGGCGTCGAGTGCCTGGGCATCGACTTCAGCGCCTCGCAGATCGACTACGCGAACCGGCGGTACGGGACGGCCGAGCATCGTTTCTCGACCCAAATGCTCGCCAGCCTCGGTGAGCGCTTCGACGCCATCACCATGATCGAGCTTTTGGAGCATCTGCCGCCGGCCGATGCCCGCCGTCTGCTGGCCGAGGCGCGCGGGCTGCTGTCGCCGCAAGGACGCCTGGTCGTGACGACCCCCAACTATCGCTCGCTGTGGCCATTGATCGAATGGGGCGTGAACCGCGTCTCGCGCGTCAGCTACGAGCAGCAGCACATCAACAAGTATTGGCGAGGGCGGCTCGCCGCGGATCTTGCTCAGGCCGGCTACGCCAAGGTCGAGGTCGGCACGGCCGTCGGCCTCGCGCCTTTCGCCGCTGTGTTCGGCCGAGGTCCGGCGCAATGGCTCGACGCCGTCGAGCGCAGCGTCGGTCACCTTGGTTGTGGCAACCTTCTGGTTGCGGTCGCCCGGCCATGACGGTGCCGCAGATCTCGGTCGTCGTGCCGACCTATAACGAGGCGGGCAACATCGCGATGACCTACGACGGCCTGGCGCAGGCGCTGGCCGGCCGCGCCTGGGAGCTCGTGGTCGTCGACGACGATTCGCCCGACGGCACGGCCGATGCGGTGCGCGCGCTGGCTCGGCAACACGACAATGTCAGGTGCATCCAGCGCGTCCAGGAGCGCGGCCTCGCCTCGGCGGTGCACTGGGGGGTGCAGGCCGCCCACGGCGAGGTGATCGTCGTCATGGACGGCGACCTGCAGCACGAGCCCGCGCTGATCCCCAAGATGCTCGAGGCCCTGCAGGCCGGGCACGACATCGTCTCGGGCTCGCGCTTCCTCGAAGGTGGCGCCGAAAAGGGCCTGTCGCAGCGTCGTCGTCGTCTTTCGGACTGGGGCAACCGGCTGACGAATCGTTTCCTCGGCACGACGCTCAGCGATCCCCTTACGGGTTTCTTCGCCACCTCGCGCCGGCTGTTCCTGGACTCCATCCCGCAGATGCAGGCCGACGGCTTCAAGGTGTTCTTCGACCTGGTCTATCACAACCGGCATGTGACGATCCGCGAGCTGCCCTTCGAGTTCCAGCGCCGCCAGCATGGCGAATCGAAGCTCGATCTCTACGTGCTGTGGCTGCTGGCCTGCGACATCGCCTCCAAGCTGTCTCGCGGCATGCTGCCGCCGCGGCTGATCAGCTTCGTCGGGGTCGGGCTGATCGGCTCGATCTTCCACTTCACCATCCTCTACGCCAGCATGGACCTCGGCGCCGTGTTCTGGCTGTCCCAGGCGATCGCCACGGTGGTGGCGATGGTCTTCAACTTCACGATCAACAACGTCCTGACCTATTCGGACGACCGGCTGCGCGGCGCCACCTTCTACAAGGGACTGCTGCTCTACAGCCTGATCGCCTCGATCGGCATCGTGGCCAACGTCAGCACCGCCCAGATCGCTTATCTGCAGCTGCACGGCCATACCTTCATCGCTGCCACGACCGGCCTGGTCATCGACGTCATCTGGCGGTTCGTGGTGTCGAACCGGCTGATCTGGGGCCGCTCGTCCGTCCTGGGAAGGGCGCGATAGTGCCGCCAGGGATCTCGCGGCGCCTGCAATGGGCCCTGCAGGGGCCGGCGAGCAACCTCTACCTGTGTGGCCTCGTAGCGCTCGTTGCGGCGGCCCTGCTGATCGTCGAGGCGGCGATCTTTCCGGCAAGGGCGACGTTCATCCTTCTGGCGGCGCCGACGACGATCGCGGCGCTGATCGTCATCCATGCCGTTGCACGGGCCGGGCCGTTGCGCCTCGACGAGGCGATCGGCCATTTCGCTGGCGGCATCGGGCTCACGATCCGAACCGGCGGCACGCCCAGCCTCTTCGCCGTGCTGCTCTATTGTGCGGGCATCCTCGGCGCCGCCGGCGGCTACGCCTGGCTGGCGCTGACCGAGACGGGCATCAAGCGCGACGACGTGGTCGTGGTGTGGGGACTGCTCGACAAGCGCCAGATGGTCTTCGCCTATCTGGTCATCGTCGCCTTCGTCCTGTTCCACCGGGCGATGGTGGGCCTGTTCTTCGCCCCGGCCTATGGATGGCGCGAGGCGGCGACGCTGCCGCGCCGTTGGTGGCTGGCGCGGCTCGCCGGCGCCGTCGTCGTGGCCGTGTTGGCCTATGGCTGGCTGGGCGTAGAAGCCTTGCGCGAGGTCGTGCCGGCCGGCGAGGTGACGCTGGCGAAGTTTTACGAGTACCACTCGCTGGTGCATCTCGGCGCCTTGGAGCAGATCCGCCTCGGCGCGACACCCTATGTCGAGGCCCAGACGCAATACGGGCTTGGCAACCAGCTCGTGGCGTACGTCCTCACCAAGGCGTTCGGCTTCAGCAATCACGGCTTCTATGCCGGCGTCCTGCTGATCGATGTCATCTGTATCGTTGCCTTCTTCGTCGTCGTGCAGCAGGTCCTGGGACTGGGCTGGGCCCTGGCCGGCCTGTTGGGCTGGGTGTTGTGGCCGAGCCCCGCCGCTGTCCTGGACCTCGCCGGCTGGGCGATCCTGACGCGCTGGCTCGCCGTGCCGATCCTGGCGCTGCTGCTGGCGCGCTGGCTGCTGGCCGCGGGACCGGGCGCCGTCTCGTCGATCGCGCCGGTGGCTGCCGGCGTGATCTGGGGCGCCGGCGGCTTCATGAGCCAGGAGAATCTCTCCGGTGGCTTGCTGGTGCTGATCTTCTCGCTCGCCCTCTATGGGCCGGTGTGCGGCCAGTCCCTGGCGAGCCTGGCGCGGTTTGCCGGGCTGTTCGTCGCAAGCGGTGCGGTCGTCTTCGTGCTGCTGATCACCGGTACGATCGGCATCGGCCACACGCTCGACGTCCTGCATCGGGCGAGCGCGCAGTCGGCCCTGGTGATGGCGGGCGTGTCCAACTCCGTATGGTCGGACAATATCGGACTGACCATGACCCTCGAGATCGTGAACGGCTGGTGGGTGGAGTCGCTCAAGACCCACGGTGCCATGCGCCCAGTGCTGCAGGTCTACGGCTTTGCCATCCTGCTCATGGTCGTGATCGGCCTGCTGGCCGGCTATCTCGGCCGCTCCTGGCGGACGGCGAACGGGGAACAACGGCAGTTCGTCTGGAAGTTCGCCGGCGTCGCCGTTGGCGCCTATGTGCTGCATCTCTTCGCCTTGCTGCGTTCCGACCTCTCGCATCTCGCGGGACCGTCCTTTCTCCTCCCGTTGTTCCTGCTGGCGCTGCCGGTCTTCGCCTGGCGCTGCCTGCGGCCGGGCCTCGGGCGCGGCCTGCTGCTGCTGCTGGTGTCGGTGGCGCTGATCGCCGAAGCCGCGATCGCCGGCCGATCGGATCTCGTCCGTCACGCCGAGGCCGCCGGTACTGCCTGGAAGGACTCCCTGGCGGCGCGCGAGATTTATCGCGCGCTCAATGCCGCCGACAGCCAGCCAATCGATGCCGCTGCGCGCTACTCGCCGATCCCGCGCTACCAGGCGGCGTTCCGCAACATGCCGTCCTTCGCCGACCTGGACGAGCTCGCAGGGCTGCTGCACGACAAGCTGAAGGGTCGTCCCGTCGAGCTGGTGCTGCCCACGCCCGACGATCCGATGAACGATCCCGAGCTGCTCTACTTCTTCGGCGGCTTCCGCTCGGTGTCGGGCATCACCTCGCCGCGCAGCCTCATCTGGACGAAGGCCGACCTCGACGCTTGGATCGCCAAGGTCTTGGGCGCGAAGAACGCCTGCGTGTTCTTCGATTCGCGATCGCTCGACAGCCCGTTGTTCCATGCCTGGAACGACGCGACCAGGAACGGCGCCGTGAGCAGCGAGCCGATCGCGGGCCGACGCTCGTACGGCGTGCTGTCCTGTAAAGCCTAACGCTCGAATATCAGGCAGGTCGTCGTCGCGTGCACCAGCAGCCGGCCAGCGGCGTCGGTCAGCCGTCCTTCGGCCGTGCCGACGCGGCGGCCCAACGTCAGCACGCTGCCCTCGGCCCGCACGGGGCCGGTGTCAGGCGTGATCGGCCGCACGAAGGAGATCTTGAATTCGAGCGTCGTCGATCCGGAGCCCTTTTCGGTGGCCGACCAGACGGCGAGGCCCATGCAGCTGTCGAGCAGCGTCGCCGCGAAGCCGCCATGTACGGTGCCCGCGGGGTTGAGCAGCGCGTCGGTCGGTGTGGCGGCGACAACGACCCTGCCGGGAGAGGCTTCGACGATGTCGTAGCCCAGCGTGCGGGCCATGCTGTTCAGCGGCAGCGCACCGCTCACCAGCCCCTGGACGAATTCGAGTCCGCCCAGCTTGGCCTGATCTGTGGAACTGACAACGCCGTAGTGTTTGTTGGTCATGGGCTCTGCTTAGCCCATGCGCCCTCGTGCGTGCTGGCGGAAAGCGGACCTCATCAATCCGCCGCTCACTCCATCTCGACCTTGAGCTCCTTGAGCTTCGCGCCCCAGAACTTGTGCTCGTCGGCGACGAACTTGGCGAACTGGGCGCGCGTGCGGTCGGGCGGCATCTCCAGGCCGTCCTTGGCGAGCGCCTGGTCCCAGCGCGGGTCTTTCATCGCGGCCTTGGTGTCGGCGGCGATCTTGTCGAGGATCGCGTCGGGCGTCTTGCCGGGCGCGAACAGGCCGTGCCAGCCGTTCACCACCACGTCGATGCCCTGTTCCTTGAGCGTCGGCACGTCGGGCATCGACTTGATGCGCTTCTCGCCGGTCACCGCCAGCGCCTTGAGGTTGCCGCCCTTGACCTGGCCGACGGCCGGCGGCAGCGAGGAGAAGTTCATGGTGATGACACCGCTGATCACGTCGGCCAGCGCCGGGCCGGTGCCCTTGTAGGGCACGTGCGTGATCTTGATGCCGGCCGCGTCGGCGAACAGCGCGCCCGCGAGGTGATTGTTGCCGCCGACCCCCGACGACGAGTAAGTGAGCTTTTCCGGATCCTTCTTGGCCAGCGCCACCAGCTCGGCGGCGGTCTTGACCGGCACCTTGGGGTTCACCACCAGCACGTACTGATAATCCGTGGTCTGGCAGATCGGCGCCAGGGTGGCGAGGGTGTCGATCATGCCCTTCTGCACCCACGGATTGATGATGACGTTGGTGCCCACGGCATAGAATAGCGTCTGGCCGTCGGGCTTGGCGGCGGCGACGACGCGCGCCCCGACGCTGCCGGCGGCGCCGCCCTTGTTGTCGACCACGATCTGCTGGCCGATCATCGGCGATTCGATGTTGGCGAGCTCGCGCGCGTTGATGTCGGCACCGCCGCCCGCGGCATAGCCGACCACGAAGGTGACGGGCCCATTGGGCCAGGTGGCCTGGGCGCGCGCCAAGCCGGGGAGTAGCAAGGCCGTAGCGCCAAGGCCCACGGTGCTGCGGCGCGTTAGGGTCTTCATCGTTTCCTCCGGACGGCTGTAGCTTGCAATGCCAGGTTGGCGACGGATCATATCGCCCAATAGCACCTCCCGCAGCCCCAAGGCCAATGGCATGCGGACGATGCTTCTGGAGAGTCCGTGCCTAGCGGGAAGCCACCCCGGCGGCGTTCAGGCGGGCCCGCACCTGCTTCGAGACGGGCGCGGCGAGCGCCCCTGCGATCATGTCGATCAGGTTCTCGATCGCGCGTGACATGTCGAAGCCGCGGCTTTCCCGGACCTTGCGGGCCTTGATGCGTTCGAAATCCGCCAGGCTGAAGGTGATCAGCGCGATGCCGGTGAGATAGCGCTGGCGCAGCACAGCCGGCGGCATTTGCGGCAGTGCCCGCTCGAGCTTGGCGTAGACTCGGCGGAACCCTCTTTGCGCCCCCTCGCTGGCGTGTGCCGTCAGGTCGATGTCGGGGTGTATCTGGGCGGCGGCGAGAAAGCGGTTGTAGTGGTTCGGCCGCGCCGAGAGCAGGCCGTGCGCCAGCGGCCTCACCAGCGCCTCCACGATGGCGCGCAGGTCGGTACGCCCCTGCGCCTCGCACTCGTCGAGGTAGTCGTTGCGCAGCGTATCCACTTCGCGCATGCGGAGCCGGACGATGGCGTCGAGCAGGGCTTCCTTCGATCCGAAGTGATAGTGCAGGGCGGAGTTGTTCTTCTGCTCCGCCTCCCGGGCGATCTCCCGCAGGGAGACGCCGTCCAGCCCGCGCTCGGCATATAGCCGCTCGGCCGTCAGCAGAAGCACGTCGGAACTGCTGGAGGCCGCACGCTCATGACGCGCCGCCGCCTTTGCGTCCGGGGCGGACGCGCGGTTTGTCGTTCCGGATTTTGCCATGTCCGCCGAAGGCTAGCTTGCAGAGAGGATTAGGGCAAGTGACTTAGAAAATTAAGACACATGCTTGACTCCTTTTAAGTCAGGTGATTTATCCTCGGCTTGTCGAAACGAGGGGTGACCGCAGACATGCCACGGACATTGAGCGTTGAACCCGTCTCTCCCGCGCTTGGAGCGGAGATTCACGGCGTGGATCTCGAAACGGCGGCCGCGGATCCGGCGTTGATCGCCGCGATCCGGCAGGCCTTGCTGAGGCACAAGGTGATTTTCTTCAGGGACCAGGACATTTCGGCCGCGGCGCAGGTCGCCTTCGCGCGCTCCTTCGGCGAGCTCGAGGTCCATCCCGTGCTGCGTCGCCACCCGGAGCACGCCGAGCTCGTCGTGCTCGATCGCGGAAGCCACCGCCCGGCCAACGAGAACATCTTCCATGCCGACACGACGTGGCGCGAGCGGCCCTCGATGGCTTCGATCCTGCGCTGCGTCGAATGTCCGCCCGTGGGCGGCGACACGATCTGGTCGAACATGGTGCTTGCCTACGAGCGGCTGCCCGACCGCGTGAAGGCGATGTGCGAGGGCCTGTACGCCATGCACGACATCGCGCACTCGTTCGGCGGGGACTACTCGCCGGAGAAGCGGCGGCAGCTCGGCCGCGAGTTTCCGAGGCAGGAGCATCCCGTCGTCGCGATTCATTCCGAAACCGGTGAGAAAATCCTGTTCGTCAACCAGGGCTTCACCACGCACTTCAGCAACTACACGCAGAAGCGCGAGCGCAGCATCGGTGCGGACTTCGCGCTCGAGGCGAACAGGCTGATGGACTACCTGTTCGCCCAGGCCGCGCAGCCGGAATTCCAGGTGAGGCTGCGCTGGAAGCCGAACACGATCGCCTTCTGGGACAATCGCGCGACGCAACATTACGCGGTGCAGGACTACTATCCGGCGGTGCGCCGAATGCTCCGCGCGACCGTCATTGGCGGCACGGTGCGCGGCGTGGGCGACGCGGAGGCGGCGCCAGCCGCGCTGGCGCCATCGCGACACGCTGTCGAAGCGGTGGCCTGACGCAGCGGCAACCTGTGCCTGGATCGTCCGGGCAAGAACAACAAGCCGCCGCCCGATCGGAGGAATGCGTTGGGTCGAGGTCGGCCGGTCTCAGGGAGGTACCGTGAAAAGAAGAAAAGTCGTAATCGGCGCTGCCGTCGGCATGGCTCTCGGCGTCACCCGCGACCTGCGGGCCCAGCAGGACAACCTGCTCACGATCGTCGGCCCGTTCGGCGCGGGCGGCCTCAACGACATCGTAGCCCGCATGTATGCGAACAAGGTGGCGCCGCTGCTGAAGCGCACTGTCATCGTCGGCAACAAGCCCGGCGCCGGCGGGCTGATTGCCGCGCAGACCGTCCTGCGCGGCGGTCCCGAGCTGTCGCTGCTGGTCGTGAGCAACACCTTCCTCATCGCCGCCCATGTCTACAAGAATCCCGGCTACGACCCGATCAGGGACTTCGCCCCGGTGACGCCGCTGTTCACGACGTCGGCGGTGTGGGTGGTCCGCAAGGACCATCCGTTCAAGACGTTGAAGGACCTCGTCAGCTACGCCAAAGCCCATCCGGGCAAGCTCACCTATGCGACGAACGGCGTTGGTACTTACTCGCATCTGCAGATGGAGCGGTTCAAGAAGCGCTACGGCGTGGACCTGACGCACGTGCCGTACCGCAGCCTGCCCGAAGGAAGCATGGCGGTGATGGGGGGCGAGGTCGACATCGCCATCGACACGCCATTCGCCGCTGCGCCGCGCGTGCAGGCGGGACAGCTGCGGCCGCTGGCCGTCTTCGGGTTGCGACGGGAGGAGGCCTTCCCCGATACGCCGACGGCGGACGAAGCCGGGTTCGGAGAGCCCAATCCGTTGACGATCTTCTGCGGCCTCCTTGCCCCGGTCAAAGCGGCGGCCGGCTATCTCGACGAGTTGCGGAACGCCGGCCAGAAGGCGATCCGGGATCCGGAGTTCATCTCGCAGCTACGCCAGGGGGGCGTCTCGCCGCTCGACGTGTCGGCGGCTGAGTTCTTCGAGATGATGAAGATGCAGAACGATCGCTACGCCGAGCTGATCGGTGCGCTGGGCATCTCCCTGACATGAGGCGCGGGGACGTCATGGCGGGTGCTCGCGATGGGAGCCTGAAACGTGTCCGACGTGCTGTTCGAGATCGAGGGGCCGATCGCGATCGTGACCCTGAACCGTCCCGCCCAGCTCAACGCCATCAATTCCGGGATCCGGCACGGCCTTGCCGACGCCTGGAAGCGCTTCGAGCAGGACGACGCCCTGAAAGTCGCGATCCTGACGGGCAGCGGGGAGAAAGCCTTCTGCGCCGGCATGGATCTCATGGAGGCGGCCGCCACGGGGCTCAAGGCGCCGCCGCGCGAGTTTATCCCGGTGCTCGGCGACAACATCCACGTCACCAAGCCGGTGATCGCCGCGGTCAACGGCGTCGCCTATGCCGGCGGCTGGCTGTTCGCACAGATGTGCGACCTGTGCGTCGCCAGCGAGAACGCTACCTTCGCGATCACCGAGCCCAAGGTTGGCCGCGGCGTGCCGTGGGCGACGCCGCTCATCCACATGCTGCCGCAGCGAATCGTCATGGAGCTACTGCTGACGGCGAGGCCGCTCGGTGCGCAACGCGCCTATGAGCTCGGTTACGTCAATGCGGTGGTCCCGCCCGACAGGCTGCGGGCGACCGCGCTGGAGCTGGCTGAAACCATCGTGCGCAACGCCCCGCTCACCGTGCGCGCCGCCCGCGAGCTGGTCTACCTGTCGACCGAGATGGGCCGCTCGGCTGCCTTGCGCGCTGGCCGCCATCTCTTCGAGCCGGTCTATCTCAGCGAGGACGCCCAGGAAGGGCCGCGCGCCTTCGCCGAGAAGCGGCAGCCGAACTGGAAGGGCCGCTGATCGGGCAGGCGCCGTCCTAGTTCCTGTCCTTGACGTACCGTCCGGCGCCGTCACCGGCCAGCTTGCCCAGCACCGCACCCGACACCAGGCCCGTGCCGCCGGGGTAGTTGTGATAGAACAAACCGCCCACCAGCTCGCCCGCGGCAAACAGGCCGGGGATCGGCGGGCCGTCGGTGCTCTCGACCTCGCCCTGGTTGGTGATTTTCAGCCCGCCGAACGTGAAGGTGAGGCCGCAGGTCACGGCATAGGCCTCGAACGGCGGCTCATCGATCGTGTTGGCCCAGTTGCTCTTCGGCACGGCGAGCCCACGCGTCGAGCGGCCGTCCTTGACCGCCGGATTGAACGGCACCTCGGTCATGACCGCGGCGTTCCATTCCTTGATGGTCTTGAGGAACTGCTCCTCGTTCACGCCTTCGAGCTTCTTGGCCAGCTCCTCGATCGTGTCGGCGCGCACCTTGGTCATGCGCTTGATGCGGTACTCGTCGCGCAGGCGGTCGAGCACCTTGGAATCGAAGATCTGCCACGCGAACTGCTGCGGCTGGGAGAGGATCACCGCGCCGTATTTGGCGTAGGTGTAGTTGCGGAAGTCCGCACCCTCGTCGACGAAGCGCACGCCATTGGCGTTGACCATGATGCCGAGCGGGTAGGAGTGCTTCTGGAAGTTATCGCCGACCTCGAGGTCGCCGAACTCCGGCGCGTTCATGTCCCAGCCGACGGCGTGGCCGCCCGACCAGTTGCCGTGTGCCTTGGCGCCGATCGCCAGCGCCATGTTGATGCCGGCGCCGGTGTTGAAGCGCGTGCCGCGCACCTTGGCGAGGTCCCAGGTCGGCCCGAGATAGCGCGTGCGCATCTCGGCATTGCTCTCGAAGCCGCCGCAGGCCAGCACCACGGCCTTGGCGCCGATCCGGACCTTGCGGCCCTTGTGGCGGGCGATGACGCCGCGCACGACGCCGTCCTCTTCGATCAGCGAGACCGCCGCCGTCTGGTAATGGATGGGGATGCCGGCCTTGACCGCGGCCTTGTGCTCGAGATCGACCAGGCCCGGGCCGCCGCCCCACGCCTCGACCGCGAGCCCGCCCCAGAACTTGTACTTGCCGTTCACCTTGAAGGCCTGGCGGCCATAGGACGGTTGGAAACGCACCCCCTTGGTGCGCATCCACTTGAGCGTCTCGAAGCTTCGGCCGATCAGGATGTCGGTGAGCTCGGGGTCGCAGCGGTAGTTGGTCACGCGGCCCATGTCGTCGAGATACTCGTCGGCGGTGTACTTGCCGAAGTCGACGTCGCGCTTCTCATCCTCGGTGAGGTCGTAGAGCTGCACCAGGTCCTCGACGCCGTGGAAAACCACGCGCATGGCGCCTGCGGTGTAGGTGCTGTTACCGCCGCGTTCCTCTTCGGGAGCGGCCTCGAGCATGGCGACCGAGGCGCCCGTTTCGCGTGCCGCAAGGGCTGCACAGGCTGCCGCGTTGCCCGCGCCCACCACCAGCACATCGACCTGGAAATCGTCCACTTGGCACTCCTCTTGCCTGCACAGCCCCGAAAACGGAGCTAGAATACCGTTATGGGTGATCGTTTCGACCGTCTAGGGGTACGGCATGCCAATGTCGAGGCCCTGCTGCGCAGGCCCGGCATCGGCCACAACAACGGGCCGACCTTCGACATGTCATGGGAGGCCTGGGTGTGGCGCCGCGCCACTGCCAAGGCCTGGAAAACCCCCAAGCCCGAAGTGGCGATGATGCGCGTGAAGCGGGCCGAGCGGCTCGGCATCACCTACAGGGAACTGACCGCGGCGATCATGGATTCCGGCGCCCATCTCGGCGCCGCCGTGATCCCTCTGTCGCTGGCCGCTCGCGTGCGCCGCGGCCCCAACCGCGAGATCATCGTCGAGTCGCGCAATTCGATCGCCACCCTGGTCGCGAAATTCCGCGGCCGCCTGTTCGTGCTGGGCGACATCGATGCCGTGCCGGCCATGTCCGAGGAGGAGCGCGCCGAGTTCCTGGCGACCCTCAACCGTGCCTTCGACGGCAAGGTCGAAGCGGTGGGCTGGGGCCACGACGGTCCCGCGATCCGTAAGATGCTCAAGGCCAACAACCTGCCGCACCAGGAGGCCTTCCTGGTCGGCGCCGGCATGGGCCATCAGGTGCTGGGCGAGGCTGCCGGGCTGCCGCTCACCAAGGACATCGAGAGCTGGTTCGCCTGAGAGGCGGACCGTGTACCAGCCGAGGACACCCGGCTATCACAGCCAGGATCAGGTGACGCGCTGGGCGCTGCCTGATCGAGTGTTCTTTGCCTGCGGCGCCTGCCACATCCTGGCGCATGCATTCCTCGAGCGGTACGGCGCGCCTCAGCACGAGGTCACCTGGATCAGGCCGGTTCCTGGCTACTGGGGCAATCACATCATTGTCGGCACCACCGACTGGGTCTTCGATTTCCATGGCTATTCACGCCGTGAAGCCTTCTTCGTCCACGCCTGGAAGCGGAACCGCTGGCTTTGGCCGGGATGGGAGGCGACCCTGGTGCCACTGCCGTCTGAAGTGCTGATTTCCGGAATGCGGTCGCAGGAGTTCGACCGCCGCCTAAAGCTGCGCGCACCGCAGCAGTTTCTGCACGACGCCTTGCCGCGCGCGCGGCGCTACCTCGAACGCTTTCCTGCGCCGGACGCCATTGTGAGGTAAGGAAGGACATGACTTCCGCCATCACACCGCCCCTCAAGGGCATTCGTGTCGTCGAGCTCACCCACACCATCCTCGGTCCGTCCTGCGGCATGATCCTGGCCGACCTCGGCGCCGAGGTGATCAAGGTCGAGCCTGTCGACGGTGACCGCACGCGCAAGCTGAAAGGTTTTGGCGGCGGCTTCTTCGGCTACTTCAATCGCAACAAGCAGAGTCTCGCGCTCGACGCCGACGCGCCGCAGGGTAGGGAAGTGCTGGTGAAGCTGCTGCAGTCGGCCGACGTCCTGATCGAGAACTTCGCGCCGGGCTCGATGAGCAAGCGTGGGCTCGGGCCGGAGCATCTGGAGAAGATCAATCCGCGGCTGATCTATTGCGCGCTGAAAGGCTTCCTGCCTGGACCATATGAAAAGCGCCCGGCGCTCGACGAGGTCGTGCAGATGATGGGCGGGCTTGCCTACATGACCGGCCCGTCGGGGCGGCCGCTGCGCGCCGGCACCTCGGTGGTCGACATCCTGGGCGGCATGTTCGGCGCCTTCGGCACGGTGCTGGCGCTGCAGCAGCGCAACCGCACCGGCAAGGGCGGGCTGGTCGAGAGCGCACTCTTCGAATCGGTGGTGTTCCTGATGGGCCAGCATCTGGCCGTCACCGCCATGAACGGCGGGCCGCCGCCGCCTATGCCGGAGCGCGTGAGCTCGTGGGCGGTCTACGAGATCTTCAACACCAATGACGGCCAGCAGGTCTTCATCGGCATCACCAGCGACGGCCAGTGGAAGCGCTTCTGCGAGTTCTTCGGCGAGTCCGAGCTCGCCGCCGATGCCAGGCTCGCGACCAACAACCAGCGCATCGAGGCGCGGTCCTGGCTGGTGCCCAAGGTCGCCGAGATTTTCAGGGGCTTCAGCAAGGACGAGCTCGAGCAGAAATGCCTGGAGGCCGACATCTCCTTCGCTCCCGTGGCGCGGCCGCAGGACCTGTTCGATCATCCCCACCTCTTGGCCAACGGCTCGCTTGCGCCGACCACCCTGTCGGGCGGGGTGAAGACGCGCCTGCCGTTGCTGCCGTTCCAGATGCTGGGCTGGCGGCCGCCGCTCATCTCGGATCCGCCGGAGGTCGGCCAGCACAATGACGCCGTGCTGGCCGGGATCGGCTACGATGCCGCGGGCATCGCGGCGCTCAAGGAAGCGGGCCTGCTGGGACCGAAACAGGAGACGTCATGAAGATCAGGCGGGTGGTCACGAGTCACGACGACAAGGGCAAGGCCGTCGTTGCCATCGACGAGGTCTCGCGCGACGTCGTCTCGTTCCGGCCGGGGGCGACCATCGCTAACATCTGGTCGACGGCGGGATTCCCGGTCAACAACGACAGCCTGAAAGACACGGCCAAGGAGATCAGCGGCACGACCCGCGCCAACGGCACGGTCTTCCGCGTGATCGAGTATGCGCCGGGCGTGACGCCGCGCAACCATCGCACCGACTCCATCGACTACGCGGTGGTGCTGTCAGGCGAGATCGACATGGAGCTCGACAACCAGGTCGTCACCTTGCGCGCCGGCGACGTGCTGGTGCAGCGCGGCACCATCCACAACTGGGTCAACCGATCGACTGCGCCCTGCGTCGTGGCGTTCGTGCTGATCGACGCCAAGCCGGTCGAGCACGACGGCAAGCCGCTGGCGGCACACGGATAAGGCACCCTCTCGCGACACAGACGACACATTTTTTCCGGCTCGCAATACGGCGAAGATACGGCGCCGGCTTACAGGGATTTCATGAGGAGAGGGCAGTGCTGCTCTCGCCCGGATGGGACCCTGGGACCATGTTTCAGCTGATTGGCAGCCTCCTGGCATTCTTCGCCGTCATTTCCGTCGTTGCCGACGCGCCGCTTGCCGGCACCGTGTTTGCCCTGTTGACCTTCATCTGGGTCGTTGTCGCCAAGCCTGGCCGTCATTCGGCAGCCGCCAAGGTCGAGGCGACGTGGGATTCGATCTACGAAACACCTTTCAACCGTTGACGTCAGTGGTCAAACAGTTGGGGGCGCCAGGGTCGCAACCTCATTGTTGCTGACTTCCTTCAGGCTCACGATGTCGACCAGGCGGGAATAGTTGGGGCCGCCGATGCGGGCGGGCGGGCGGAATTTCCTGAAGTCGACCTTGCCGTCGCTGAACAACTCGTCCGCGATGACGAAGGACAGGACCTCGCCGATGACCAGCTCGTTGTGCTGCTCACCGAATTCGTGGATCTCGCGCAGCCGGCATTCGAGCGCGATGGGCACGTCAGCGAGGCGAGGCACGTCGATCAGCCGGCTCGGCGCCAGCTGCAGGCCGAGTACCTCTGCCTCGCTCACATCCGGCGGATAATCGAACGAGCTCTGGTGCATCTCCTCGAGCAGCGCCTCGGTCACCACATTGACCACGTAGGTGCCGCGGCGGCGCAGGTTGTTCACGGTGTCCTTCAGCTTGCCGTCGCGGCGACCCATGTTGATGGCGAGCATGGGCGGGCGATTGCTCACATAGGTGTAGCAGCTGAAGGGGGCGGCATTGACCCGGCCCTCCGGGTCCATCGATGTGACCCAGGCGATTGGCCGCGGCACCACGATTCCCGACAGAAGGGTGTAACCATCGCTTGCGGTCAGGTCTTTGGCGTCGAATATCGGCATGCTGCGTACCTCCCGCGTGTTCGTGCGGAGGCTAGCGAAGCGGTGCGCGCGTATTCGGCGTTTGCCGTGCCGCGTCGCCGGATTTGCCCGCGGATGCGCCGCGGGATGACGAAAATGGAGGACTTCGGCCCCAATCTGTTTCGTCCCGCCGCGCTCGATGGCAGCGGCGGAGAACATTTCCCGCGCGGGGAAGGTGTTTTTTGCTGAAATGCGGCAAAACCGATGCCAATTCGCCGCCCACCTGCAGGCATGCGCTCCCAATCTGCCGGCGATGGAAACGACGACGCACACGCGACACCGACCGTCGGCATTGCTGACGGGCCTGCATCCCGATGCGAAGAGACTGGCGGAGACGGCAGAAGCGATTTTGCCAACGTCGCGCCGGCGCGCCGCGCAGCGCGAGATCATGTCATGGGAAGGCTATGCGCCGACGCCGCTTCGCGCGCTGCCGGGGCTGGCCGGCCGTTTGCAGGTGGCCCATCTATGGTGCAAGGACGAAGGCAGCCGTTTCGGGCTCGGTAGCTTCAAGGCGCTGGGCGGCGCCTATGCCGTGCGCGAGCAGATCGGGTCGAAGCGGGGAAGTCTGGTCGTCGCCTGCGCCACCGAGGGAAATCACGGCCGTTCCGTCGCCTGGGCGGCACGCCGCTTCGGAGCGCAGTGCATCATCTATCTCCATGCGCGCGTGAGCGAAGCGCGCGAGCAGGCCATCGCGAACTACGGCGCCTCGATCCGCAGGATCGTCGGTACCTATGACGACGCGGTGCGCCAATGCGCCGTCGACGCCGAGCGCGAAGGCTGGACCGTGATCTCCGACACGTCGTGGGCGGGCTACGAGGAGATTCCGCGTTCGGTGATGGCGGGCTATACCGTGCTCACGCGCGAGATCGTCGAACAGATGGCGGGTGAGGCGCCGCCGACCCACGTGTTCCTGCAGGGCGGAGTCGGCGGCATGGCAGCGGCGGCGCTGGCCGACCTCAGCGAACCCTATCCGCTGGCGGCAACACGCTACATCCTCGTCGAGCCGCTCGATGCGGCCTGCCTGATGGCAAGCCTCAGGGCCAACCGGCCCATCCGCATCGAAGGCGAGATGAAGACCGTGATGGCGGGCCTCGCCTGCGGCGAACCCTCGCCGATCGCCCTCGAGATCGTTGGCGCCGGCGTTTCCGCGGCGATCGCGATCGGCGACGATCTGGTCGTCGAGGCGATGCACATGATGGCTGCGGGCGGGCAGGGCGATTCCCGCATCGTCGCCGGACCGTCCGGCGCGGCCGGCTTGGCGGGCCTGCTGGCGCTTCGGAGTAACGAGGAAGCCTGCCGGGCTCTCGAGCTTGGCCGGCAAAGCCGCGTGCTGATCATCAACACCGAAGGCGATACCGACGCGGCAGCCTACCGGCGCCTGATGGGAGCAGGCCGTCCGTGACGCCGATCGATCTGGAGAGGCTGAAGACCGGCCGTCACCGCATCGTGCTGCGAGTCGACGCCGGTCCGGCGCAGCCGCCCATCGAAGTTCCGGTGCATATCTTGCGTGGGCGCAAGCCCCGGCCATGCCTTGCCGTCGTGGGCGGCGTGCATGGCGACGAGTATGACGGCATTCGCGCGGCGCAGCGGCTGGCCGCGGAACAGATGCCCGACGCACTCGACGGCACCCTGATCGTGATTCCGGTCGCCAATCCGAGCTCATTCGCTGCGGGCCAGCGGCCAACGGCGATCGACAATGTCGACCTCAACCGCGTGTTTCCAGGCAAGGTCGACGGCGGCGTGTCCGAGCGCCTCGCACACACGCTCACTGAAGCCGTTCTGCGCCACATGGACCTGATCTTCACGCTGCACGGCGGCGGCGCAGTGACGCGGCTGGCCTGGTATCTCGAGTTCCTCGATGCCGACACGGACACCGGCCGACGATCCCATGCTGCAGCGGCGGCTGCCGGGTTTGCCAACCTCATTGCCTTCGCGCCGGAAACGGAAGGTTACCTGCTGCCCGCGCTTGGCAGGCTCGGCGTGCCCGTGATCGAAGGCGAGGTCGGCGGGCGCGGCGAGCTGCATCTTGGGAATGTCGACTACTATCTCGAACGGATCGCAGACGTGATGGCATATCTCGGCATGGTGCCGAAGCGGGTGCGGGCTGCCGCGATGTCGTTCTCCAAGGTCTGGCAGAACAGCGACGTGATGGCGGCGGCGGCCGGCGTGCTGCAGCGGGACGTGGAACTGCACCAGGCAGTGAGCAAGGGGCAGCGTCTGGCGGTGATCGTCGACGTCGAAGGCCGGGAGCTTGCCGAGCTTGTCGCGCCGTTCGATGGCGTGGTGGGCGGCTATCGCGGCCATTCGTGGATTCAGACCGGGCAGATGGCGTTTCGCCTGTTCGTGCCCGTTGCCAGAGGGAGTTGAGGATATGGGCGACAGGGGCAGCGCAATGGCGTTCGAGAAGGCGGAGTTCCGGGCGCGGGTTGGCCGCATCCAGCAGCGCATGCGTGCGCGCGGCGCCGACGCCCTGATCGTCGATGTCGGGGAGTTCATGGCGTACTTCTGCGGCTACGAGGTGTCGCTCAACATGTACCGTGCGCTGGTCGTGCCGGCGAGCGGCGAGCCGGTGATGATCCTGCGCGAGCTCGACGAGGCGCCGTACCTCGAACTCTCCTGGTTGTCCGAACATGTGACGTTCCGCGACTGGGACGATCCGGTCGCCATCGTTGCCGACTTCCTGCGGCGCAAGGGATTTGCCGAGAGCACGATCGCCGTCGACCTGCAGTCCTACGCCTTGACCGTCGCACGCCACGACGCCTTCAAGGCGCTGCTGCCGAAGGCGCGCTTCATCGACATGTCGGATGAGCTGATGCGCTCGACCCTGGTCAAGTCGGCCGCTGAGATCGCCTATCAGCGCAAGGCGGCAGGCATCGTCGACACGGTGATGCGCGAGACGATCGAGTGGGCCAGGGAAGGGATTTCGGAGCGGGACGTGCAGGCCTTCGTCTCGGCCGGTTTCTTCAATCATGGCGCCGACCACGGCCTGGTCGGCCCGATCACGGCCGGCACGGGAGAGAATTTCCTGCATGGGCTCGCTCACAATCGCGCCCTGAAGCGTGGCGATATCCTGCATCTTGAGCTCGTGCCGAAGTACCGCGGCTATACCTCGCGGCTGATGCGCTCGACGGTCCTCGGCGCGCCGACCGGCGAGCAGAAGGCAACTGCCGCCAAGCTCGCCGACCTGCAGGACCGTCAGTTCGCCGCGATTCGGCCGGGGGCCACGGGCTGCGACATCGATGCGATCTGCCGGCAAGGCGTCATCGATGCCGGCCTACGCACCGTCTACAACAACGTCACGGGCTATACGCTGGGCTTCTATCCGGCGTCGACAGTGCGCTCGAGTAACTTCTATCGCGCGTTCCTGCCTAACGCCGACTGGCAGTTCGAAGCCGGCATGGTGTTCCACGCTTATGTGTCGGCACAGGGCCTTGCCTTCAGCGAAACGATCCTCGTAACCGAGACAGGCTGCGAGCGGCTGACGCAGATGGAGCGCAAGCTCTTTTCGAAGTGACCGCCGTCTAGACGTCGTCCTCGTGCCAGACAATCGGCGTCTTGGTGGTGAACTTGACCTGCTGCATGCAGGCGTATGACTGGAAGGCACGGACGTTCCTGTCGTTGATGAAGGCGCGTTCGGCGAACGTGCCGTACTCCTCCATCGAAGCGACATTGACCACCAGGATGAAGTCGGCGCTGCCGGTCACGTAGTAGCATTGCGTGACTTCGGGGTGGTTGCGCATCGCCTTCTTGAAGCTGTCGAACAGGTCGGCCTGCTCGCGCTCGACCGATACCAGCACGATCAGCGTGACGCGCGGGCCGGTGGCGCGCGGCGACACCAGCGAGACGTCGGCGGTGATCATTCCTTCGGCACGCAGTCGCTTCAGTCGCCGCTGGCAAGCCGAAGAAGACAATCCGACCTTTTCGGCGAATTGCTCGGCGGTGAACTGGTTGTTCTCCTGGACGGCATTCAGCAAGGCCACGTCGAACCGGTCCCATTTGTGATTTCGCCGAGGACTGATCACTCATCTCTCCCAAAATGCACGATTTCCGCGCCGACTACCCGAATTTGCCCATTTATCGCAGGGCTGCGCGCCGAAAATACCTTCAGGGACAGTGATGAACAATGCCATCGGGAGAAGGGGATTGGCGATGAAGACTGGGATCAATCGACGTCTGCTCCTGCAGACCATGACGATCGCCGGCGGCATATCGGTCAGCCGAAGCCTGTTTCCAGCGCCGGCGCTGGCCAAGGACCTCAAGGGGACCGGGACGGTCGCCGTCTATGACGGCGGCGGATCATGGGGCGAGGCGAAGCGGATCGCCTATTTCGAGCCCTTCGAGAAGGAGACCGGCATCAAGGTGGTCATCGTGCCGCGCACCGACACCGGTGCGGTGCGCGCCAGCATCCTGGCGGGCGCCCCGCGCTACGACGTCACCATCCTCTCGGGCAGCACCACGGCGACGTTCGCGCGCGAGGACATGCTGCTGCCGATCGACTACAGCTACTTCGAAACGGCCGATCTCGACGGGTTCGACCCCGTGAAGCCCGGCAAGTTCTCCGTGCCGCACATCATCTACTCGCTGGTCCTCGCCTATGACGGCGCGAAGTTTGCCGCCGGCGGTCCGGCGAGCTGGGCCGACATCTGGGACGTCAAGAAATTCCCGGGCCCGCGATCGCTGCCGACCGGCACATGGGGCGGCGACGGCGGAACATTCGAGTGCGCCCTGATGGCCGACGGCGTCGAGCCGGCCAATCTCTACCCGCTGGACTGGGACCGTGCCTTTAAGAGCCTCGACAGGATCAAGCCCAACATCCTGAAATGGTGGGCCAGTGGCGCCGAGGGCCCTCAGCTCATCGTCGACAAGCAGATCGCCGCCGGCAGCGCGTGGAACGGCCGCGTCTCGGCGGCCAACGAGCAGGGCGCCAAGATCGGCTTCTCGTGGAACCAGGGTATTCTCCAGTACGACAACTGGGTGCTGCCCAAGGGCGCCAAGAACACCGTCAACGCCCAGAAGTTCATCGCCTTTGCGTCGCGGCCGGAGAACCAGGCCAAGTTCGCCGAGCGCATCCTGTACGCGCCGCCCAATGCCAAGGCCTACGACTTCCTGAAGCCGGAGCGCGCCAAGCTGCTGCCGACGCAACCGGAAGCCCGCAAGCTCCAGTTCGTGCAGGACTACGAGTTCTGGAACGCGACGCGGCCCGACAAGATGCCCAACAACAAGTACGCCGTCGCCGAATGGGAGAAGTGGATCGCGGGGGCGCGCTAGCGTGGCGCAGACCATGGCAGCAGGCCGCCGTCCGGTTCTCGGCACGGCGGCCATGCTGGCGCCGATCCTCGTGCTCTTCCTGGCGGCCTACGTGCTGCCGCTGGGTGGCCTGGTCGCTGACAGTTTCCAGCGCGAGGGAGACTTCACCTTCGCCAATCACACGGCGTTGCTGGAATCGCGCGCCTTCCGGATCATCCTGTGGCGGACGTTGACGCTCTCTTTTGTCGTCACGCTGATCTGCCTGCTCATCGCCTATCCGCTGGCCTATGTCCTGGCCCGCCTGCCGTCGCGCTGGGCGGCAGGCCTCCTGCTTCTGGTTTCCGTCCCGTATGTCACCAGCATTCTGATCCGGAGCTACGCCTGGGTCGTCCTGCTCGCCAACAACGGTGTGGTGAACAAGCTGTTGCTGGCGAGCGGCCTGGTCGACGAACCCCTGAAGCTGGCCTTCAACGAAACCGGCACCTACATCGGCATGGTCCATGTGCAACTGCCGCTGATGGTCTTCCCGCTGTACGCGGCGATGCACCGGATCGACCGATCCCTGCTGGCTGCCGCCCGCAACCTCGGCAGCACGGCCGCAAGCGCCTTCTGGCACATTTTCCTGCCGCTTTCCCTGCCCGGCGTGGCGAGCGGCTGCACGCTGGTCTTCCTGTCCTGCCTCGGATTCTATGTCACGCCGGCGCTGCTGGGCGGCCCGGGGCAATACATGCTGGCGCAGGGCATCACCGTGCGCGTCCTGACCTTGGCCGACTTCGCCGGCGCGGCGGCACAAGCGACAGTGCTGCTGCTGGTCGTCGTGTTGCTTTTCGTGGCCTTGCGCCGACGCTTCGCTGCGGGCCTGGGCATCGAGAGCACCGGCCGTTCCGGGCGCACCACGGCAGCCAGAGGCCTGCGCGCCTGGCCCGCGCCCTTGGAAGCGGCGATCGAGGTGCTGTCCGGTCCGCTGCGTGCTCTGGGCAGCATGCTGAGCATCGTCGGCGGGCCGGTCGTCGCGGTGCTGGCCGTGTTGGCGTTGCTCTTCCTGATCGTGCCGCTGCTGATGGTCATTCCGCTGGCCTTCAGCGACAGCCCCTACCTGACGTTTCCACCGCCGGGATACTCGCTGCGCTGGTTCAAGACGTTCCTTGCCAACGCTCGATGGCTGGACGCGGCGGGCTTCAGCCTTGGCGCAGCCGGCATCGGCGCCGTGGTGAGCCTCATCGTCGGCATTCCCGCTGCCTTTGCCGTCGTGCGCCGGCCCATGATGGGACGCCTGCCGCTCTATCTGCTGCTGATCTCTCCCCTGATCGTGCCGCACGTCATTGTGGCGCTGGCGATGTACTTCAGCATGGCTCGCGTGCAGCTGATCGGCACGCCGCTCGCCTTCGTCATCGCCTATGCGCTGATCGGTGCGCCGTACGTCTTTGTGCTTTTCGTCGCCGGCCTGCTGCGCTTCGACCGTTCCCTCGAGATGGCGGCGGCCAACCTCGGGGCAACGCCGGTGACCGTACTGCGCACGGTGACCTTGCCGCTGTTGCTGCCGACCCTGGCTGCTGCACTGCTCTTCGCCTTCATCATCGGCTTCGACGATGTCGTGTTCGGTCTGTTCCTGGCAGGAACGAACGCCACGCCGCTGCCGATCCGCATGTGGGACGACATCCGCCTGGAGATCAGCCCGCAGATTGCCGTGGTCGCCGTGCTGCTGTTCGCGGCCCTGGCGTTGGCCTACGCCGCCTATCTCGCGCTCGGCCTGTTGGGCGACCGCAGAAGCCGGATGCCGGGGGGAGGGCCTATCGCATGACACAGGACCTATCCTTCTCGCGCGACGAGTACGAGGCGCGCCTGGCGGTCCTTCGTGCCGCCCTGGCCGGCGCCGGGCTCGACGCGGCGATCGTCGACGAGATCGAGGCCATGACCTACTTCAGCGGCTACGGCGTTTCCGACACGATGTGGCGAGCGCTCGTCGTTCCGTTGCACCAGCCGCCGTTCCTGATGGTGCGAAGCCTGGATGCGGCGCCGGCTCGTGCCCGGGCCTGGACGGAAATCGTAGGATATCCCGATTGGCGCGATCCAATCGATGTGCTGGCCGAGGCGCTCGAGAGCCGCGGCTTGGCGCAAGGCCGTCACGGGCTCGACCTGGAATCGCCATCGATGCCGGCTGGCCGGTTCAATCGTCTTTGCGCGCGTCTGCCGGCGGTCGACTTCGCGGATTTCGGCGCCCCCCTGCGAGCGCCCCGCCTGCGCAAGTCGCCTGCCGAGATCGCTTATCTGGAGCGTGCCGCGGCCATTGCCGACGTCGCGATGGGCCGCGCCGTCAGTGCCGTCCGTGAGGGCGGCCGGCATCGCGACGTCGCGGCGGCCGCCGCCGTCGCCTATCTCGAGCTCGGTGCCGACGATGCGCTGGTTGGGCCGCTGTCCGCCGGGACGGACTGGGACTCGCTGCATGCGCCTGCCCACGACGAGTCGCTGGCGGCCGGCGCGGTTGTCCACGTCGAGCTGGTGCCGCGCGTGCGGGAGTACAGCTCGCGCCTGATGCGGTCGGTCGTGGTCGGCAGGCCGACGCCGGCGCAGCAGGATACCATCGCCCAGCTCGCCGAACTGCAGGATCGCCAGATCGCGGCTCTCGTGCCGGGAGCAGTGGCGCGTGACGTCGATGCCGTGCTGCGCCGGCCGATGATCGAGCGCGGCCTGCGGCCATCCTATGAGAACGTCACAGGCTACACGCTCGGCGCCTATCCTTACCCGACGCCCCGCATCAGCGACTTCGAGCATTGCCTGACGCCCGCGGCGGCCTGGATGGTCGAGGCGGGAATGGTGATGCATCTTTATACGTCGGCGCGCGGACTGGCGCTCAGCGAAACCGTGCTCGTGACCGCCAATGGTCCACGCCGGCTGACCTGCACTGCCCGCACGCTTTTTTCGACCCAAGGAGCCTGATGTCAGACAGCAACCAAACCGGTGCAGCGGTCGCCGTTCGCGGACTGTGCAAGAGCTACGGCAACGTGCAGGCCGTGAACGACGTGACGATCGAGATCGGCCGCAGCGAGTTCGTCGCGCTACTGGGACCGAGCGGCTCGGGCAAGTCGACCATTCTGATGTCGATCGCGGGCTTCGAAACGCCCAGTAAGGGCGACATTCTGCTGGATGGCCGTCGCATCAACGAGCAGCCGCCGCATTCGCGCGGCATCGGCATGGTGTTCCAGAAGTACGCGCTGTTCCCGCATCTGACCGTGGCGGAGAACATCGCCTATCCACTACGGCGCCGTGGACTGGCACGCGCGGAAATCGCACGGGAAACCAGCCGGGCGCTGGAAATGGTGCGATTGACGGGGTACGGCGCGCGCTATCCGTCACAGCTTTCCGGCGGCGAACAGCAGCGCGTGGCGCTTGCCCGTGCACTGGTCTTTCATCCACCCGTGCTGCTGATGGACGAGCCGTTGGGCGCCCTCGACCGCAAGCTGCGCCAGCGCATGCAGATCGAGATCAAGATGCTGCATCGGGAGATCGGCACCACGATCATCTTCGTGACGCACGACCAGGAAGAGGCGCTGTCGATGGCCGACCGCATTGCCGTCCTTGATCACGGGCGTCTGCAGCAGATCGGTGCGCCACGCGAGCTCTACGACATGCCGGCCAATGCTTTCGTCGCCGACTTCATCGGCGAAACGAATCTGCTCGACGTCGAGGTCGTCGAAAGTGGAGCCATTCAGACGACCGTCAAGCTGCTGGGCTCCGCGGCGGGCTTCAGATGTGGACCGTCCGATCGACCGGTCGGCAGGAAGCAGCGGTTGGGCATACGGCCAGAACACGTCGAAATCGTCGACGCGGAAGAGGGGATTGGCGCAACCGTGATCGAGACCGCCTACGGCGGCGCGACGACCAATCTGCTGCTCGAGATCGGCACCCAGCGTCTGGCCGCGCGAGTGCAGGTCCAAAGGGCTCACGGCCTTTGGTCGGTCGGAGACAAGGTTCGTGTGCGTCTGAACGCTGATACTTGCCGGCTTTACGACTCCTAACAGCGGCGGCGCTAAGCGCCGATCTCCGCCTGCGCCCGTTGCACTTCGACGGCCAGCGGCCCCAGCCCATCCTGACACGTCGCGCGGTCGCCGGCCTTGGCGGCCCGCTCCAGCGTCTGCGCCGCATCGCCGAGCGCCCGCGCGCCGACCGCCAGCGCGCTGCCCTTCAGCCGATGCGCTGCTGCCGCCAACGCGGCGAGATCGCCTGCCGCCATCGCCGTCTCGATGTCGTGGCGCGACTCGGAGGCCGAGCGGCTGAACTTGGCCAGAAGGTCGCGACGCGCGGCCTCGTCGTCCTGCAGCCAGGGATCGAGCACGGCGCGGTCGATCGCGGGGGCGTCGTCGCCGGCATCGCGCAGCCAGCGCTGCAGGGTCGCGCGCAGGCGCGGCAGGCTCACGGGCTTGGCAAGATAGCCGTCCATGCCGGCGGCGCGGCAGCGCTCGTCCTCGCCCGCCATGGCATTGGCCGTGACCGCGACGATCGGCGTGCGCGGCCGGCCGTCGGCCGCTTCGAGGCGGCGGATCTCGCCCGTCATCTCGAAGCCGTCCATCAGCGGCATGTGCACGTCGGCGAAGACGATGGCATAGCGGCGCGCACTCCACGCTTGCAGCCCCTCGCGCCCGTCGCCGGCCGAATCGGCACCGACGCCCAACGCCTGCAGCTGGCGCACCAGCACTTCGCGGTTGATCGGATGGTCGTCGACCACCAGCACGCTGTTGCCGGCGACCCGGGGCGAGGTCGGCGCCGTCTCGGTCGGCACCTCGATCACCGGCAGGTCGACCAGCGGCGAATCGGCGGGGGCTGCCATCAGCTCCAGGATCACGGTGAAGGTCGAGCCAGCGCCGGCGGCGCTTTCGACAGTGACGTCGCCACCCATGAGCTGCGCCAGCCGCCGCACGATCGACAGGCCGAGGCCGGTGCCGCCGTAGCGCCGCGTCGTCGAGCTGTCGGCTTGGGAGAAGGGCTGGAACAGGCGGGCCTGCTGGGCATCGTTCATGCCGATGCCGGTATCGCTGACCGTGAGCACGACATGGACGCGGCCGTCGCCCATCGGCTCGGTGCGGGCGCGGATCATGCCGCCGCCGCGCTCGGTGAATTTCAGCGCATTGCCTAAAAGGTTGAACAGGATCTGGCGCACCCGTGTCGGATCGCCCAGCAGCACGTCGGTCGAGCCCGGCGCCACCGCGGCGACCAGCGACAGGCCCTTGCGCTCGGCCTGCGGATGGAACGTCGCCACCACGCTGTCGACCAGCCCGGTCAGCGAGAACGGCGTCTCCTCGAGCTCGAGGCCGCCCGCCTCGATCTTGGAGAAGTCGAGCACGTCGTCGATGATGCGCAGGAGTGCCTGGGCCGATTCGTGCATGGTCGCCACGGTGCGCGCCTGACCCTCGCGCATGCCCTCGGCCTCCAGCACCTCCATCATGCCCAGCACGCCGTTCATCGGCGTCCTGATCTCGTGGCTCATGGTGGCGAGGAAGGTCGACTTGGCCTGGTTTGCGACCTCGGCCTGCTCGCGCGACTTCTCGGCGGCGACCAGCGCCTGCTCGAGGTCGCGCTGGCGGCGGCGTTCCTCGGAGACGTCGCTCACCAGCACGACGGCGCGGCCGTCGGAGGCGTAGTCCAGCGATATGCGCGCCCACTTGTCGGGCCCATAGGGAATCAGCGCGGGCCGGCCCGAGCGCATCGTGGTGAGCTGGCGCTCGGCCCATGCCTCGGGCGTCTCCTTGGGCGGCTTGAGCACCTTGCCGGCGAAGTGCACCGCGTCTCGCAGCACGACGCCCGGTGTCACGATCTCCGGCAGGCCCTGCATGAAGCGCCGATAGGCCTCGTTGCACTGGACGAGACGCTCGTCGCGGTCGAGGAAGGCGATGCCGTCATCCATCGCTTCCATGGCGAGCAGCAGGGTCTGGCGCGCCTCGACCGCCGACTGGCGGGCGCCTTCGAGGTCGGTGACGTCGCGGAACATGCCGAGCCGCCAGCCGTTGTCGAGCACCGTCATCCGGAAATGCAGCATGTGCTCGCGCCGCTTGAGCAGCATCCAGCCTTCGGTGCCCGCGGCGAAGATCTGCTTGCGCGTGGCGACGAACGCGGCGCGCTGGTCGGCCTCCATCGGGCCGAAATCGCCGCGATTGATCTGGTAGTCGAGGATCGACCAGGCATCGCGCAGACCGTTCAGGGTCGCCCGATCGAGATTGAGGAACCGGAGCGTCGCCTCGTTGAAGAACAGCCATTTGCCGTCGGCGTCGTAGACCAGCAGCGCGTCCGGCATCTCGTCGAGCACGGTCTGCAGGGTGCCGCGCGAGCGCTCGAGCTCCTGCTCGCGCGTCTTGAGCTCGGTGATGTCGCGATAGGTCACCAGCAGGCGGCCGTCGGTCAGCCGGTGCGAGGTGATCTCGAGCGTGAGCCCGTTGCGGCCGGTGCGCACGAACGGCTCGACGTTGCCGTTCTCGATGATGGCCATGCGGCGTGCCAGCTCGGCGTCGACGTCGGGAACCGGGCCGAAATCGCCGCGCATGAGCTGGAAGCGGACGATGTCGGCGAGGTTGATGTTGGTGGCGATGGTCGTGGCATCGAGGTCGAGCAGGCGGCCGAAGGCGGCATTGTGGAACAGCAGGCCGCCGTCCGGAGCGTAGAGCGCCGCGCCGTCGCCCATGTTGGCGAGCACCGAGCGCATGGTGGCGCGCGTGCGTTCCTGCTCGGACTGCGCCTGGCTGAGCCGGTTCTCCTGCTCGACGATGTCGGTGAGGTCGCGATGCATGGTGAGCACGCGGCCGCCCGGCAAGGGCCGGTACGTCACCTCCACCGTGCGGCCGGTGATGGTACGGCGTCGCTCGGCCGGCTGGCCCGGCAGGTTGAAGCGCGCGGCGCGGCTGGCGATCCAGCCCTCCAGGCCGCCGGGCAGCTGGTCCAGCGGACCGTAATCGCCACGCAACGCGCGAAAGCGGATGATGTCCCTGAAGGTCGGCAACCCCTTCAGCACCTCGTCCGACATGTCGTGCAGCCGGGCCATTGCCCTGTTCTGGTAGACCCAGCGACCGTCGCCCTCGTAGAGCAGTGCGCCGTCGCTCATGTTGTCGAGCATGGTGCGCATGGTCTCCTCGGCGAAGGCGACGTCGCGGTGCGCATCGTCGAGGCTCTTGGAGAGGTCGTGGGCGGCGAGGTCGCGGGCGATCTCGGCGCGCGTGCGCTTGCGCTCGATATGGGCGAACAGGCTCACGATGATGACGAAGCCCAGCATGATGGCGGCGAGCCCGATGGCGTGGCGGTCGCCGTCGCCCAGCACCAGCACGCCCGCCATCGGCAGCATCAGCGCGGCGGCTGACAGCGTGTAGGTGCGCCCGTCGAGGCCGCGCGACGGCGTGCCGCCGATGATCAGGCAGATCGCCAGCGCCCACAGCGTGCGTTCCTCCTCGGCCGGCAGGGTGGCGAAGAAGCCGCCCATCAGGCCGTTGGCGAACGAGGTCGGAACGGCGGTGACGGTATAGAGCCAGCGCCAGCCGGCGAGGCTCACCGCCGACGGATCGCGCCGATAGGCGACCTGGACGCGCCACGAGCCCCACACCGAGACGACGTAGACCGCCGCCGGCACCAGGAACATCCAGAGCGGCGCCAACCCGGCATAGAGGGCGGCCGCCGCGATGCCAAAGATCGGCAGCGCCAGCACCTTGGGCAGCGTCGGGACCTCGACCAGGCGATGGGTGACGACCTGCTCGATCCGCTTGGGATCGATGCCGGCGATGTCCAATTGGGCCATTCAGTCATGCTGAAAGGTCGACGTATCGACCGTGTGTCGCCGGTCCGTGCGCTTTGTATCGTGTGTGTTGCCGATGCGCGGTCCGCGACATGTCCGCGACACAAAGCGTCCGGTTCTGCAACACGCACGGCACACGAAAATGGTCGGCGCGACACAGCGACGACTTGTGATCCGGGCATGGTCCCGCGCCCGGCGGACCGCATGTCGCGGCGGTCTGTGTGCATGACGGCGCGCCGGGGGAAATGTCAGGCTCTCTGAACTGGAAGGGCTTTATCCAGGCCTGCGCGGCCGCACCGGGGCGATCTGTACCGAGGAACTCGCCCGCGCCCATGGCGGCGTCATCTTCAACAGGTCACGCTTCTGACAGTCATTTGCCTTTGCGCGGCATGTGCTAGGGTTGCCGGGCAGGGGGAAGAGTGGACAAACGTCAGCACATCGTCGTGGTCGAGGATGAGGCGGCCCAGCGCCAGCTTCTGCTCGATTATCTCAGCCGTCAGGGATTCCGTGTCAGCGGCTTCGAATCGGGCGCCGGGTTGCGCCGCATGGTCGAGCGCGAGATGCCGGCCCTGGTGCTGCTCGATGTCGGCCTGCCCGGCGAGGACGGCTTCGCCGTCGCCCGCTGGCTGCGCGAGAAGAGCGGCCGCATCTGCATCATCATGGTGACGGCGGCGGGCGACACGGTCGACCGCGTGGTCGGCCTCGAGACCGGCGCCGATGACTACATCCCGAAACCCTTCGATCCGCGCGAGCTTTTGGCCCGCATCAAGAGCGTGCTGCGCCGCGCCCAGGGCACGGCGCCGCCGTCGGCCGGGCCACGGGTGCGTATGGGCCGGCGCGTGCTCGACCTCGAGAAGCGCGTGCTGGTCGATGCCGACGGCAGCGAGGAGACGCTGTCGGCGAGCGAGTTCGACCTCCTGAAGGTGTTTGCCGAGAATCCCAACCGGCCGTTGGCGCGTGATTGGCTGCTCGAGACCATCGGCCATCGCGAGATGGAGGTGTTCGATCGCGCCATGGACCTGCGCATCACGCGCATCCGTCGCAAGGTCGAGAAGGATCCCGCACATCCCGAGGCGATTCGCACGGTGAGGGGTGTGGGCTACATGTTCGTGCCGCCCAAGGATTGAGTCTTCCGGACCGCGCGCATCCTGCGCGCCTCATGATTCGTGAGCGCGCAGGAGGCGCGCGGTCCGGCAGAGTATGACTCTCCTGACTCCCGCTTTCCCCATAGACGCGAACGACCGGGGCGAACATATCTAGAACTTGTGTCAAGAACATTAGTTTTATCAGGGGGTTATTTGCCCCCTTGTCGATTGGAACAAAATGGGTACATTGGCCCGACCCCAGCGGACTTATCCGCATTGCCGCTCCCGACAGGGGCGTGGGAGAACAAGGAGACAGCGAATGTCCGCAATGCTGAAAGTGGTTGAAAAAGAAGGCATGGAAAACAAGAACAAGGCGCTGGACGCCGCCCTGGCCCAGATCGAACGGGCCTTCGGCAAGGGCTCCATCATGAAGCTGGGCCAGCGCGAGGCGCTGGAGATCGAGGCGATCTCGACCGGCTCGCTGGGGCTCGATATCGCGCTCGGCATCGGCGGCCTGCCCAAGGGCCGCGTTGTCGAGATCTATGGTCCCGAGAGCTCGGGCAAGACGACGCTCGCGCTGCATGTCGTGGCCGAGGCCCAGAGGAAGGGCGGCGCCTGCGCCTTCATCGATGCCGAGCATGCGCTCGACCCGGGCTATGCCAAGAAGCTCGGTGTCGACATCGACAACCTCCTGATTTCCCAGCCCGACGCCGGCGAGCAGGCGCTGGAGATTGCCGACACGCTGGTGCGCTCGGGCGCCATCGACGTGCTGGTCATCGACTCGGTCGCGGCCCTGGTGCCGAAGGCCGAGCTCGAGGGCGAGATGGGCGATTCGCTGCCCGGCCTGCACGCCCGCCTGATGAGCCAGGCGCTGCGCAAGCTCACCGCCTCGATCTCCAAGTCCAACACGCTGGTGATCTTCATCAACCAGATCCGCATGAAGATCGGCGTCATGTTCGGTAGCCCCGAGACCACGACGGGCGGCAATGCGCTGAAGTTCTACGCCTCGGTCCGCCTCGACATCCGCCGCATCGGCGCGCTCAAGGACAAGGACGAGGTCATCGGCAACCACACCCGCGTCAAGGTGGTGAAGAACAAGGTGGCGCCGCCGTTCAAGGTCGTCGAGTTCGACATCATGTACGGCGAAGGCGTGAGCAAGACCGGCGAATTGATCGACCTCGGCGAGAAGGCCGGCGTCGTCGAGAAGTCGGGCTCCTGGTACTCCTACGACGGCCAGCGCATCGGCCAGGGCCGCGAGAACGCCAAGAACTTCCTCAAGGAGCACCCCGAGATCGCCCAGGCGATCGAGAACAAGGTGCGCGCCAACGCCGGCATCCTCGCGGGTGCCCTGATGGATGGCGGCAAGGAAGACGAAGAAGACGAGGACTGACGCTCCTCGCTGTCATCCCGGGCGCAGCGCCTGCCCTGAGCGTAGTCGAAGGGAGGGATCTTTACTCGCAGCCGAAGATCCCCAGGGCTGCCGCCTCGGGATGACAGAGAGACTTTGCCCAGGTTTCGCGACAAGGATCCCCCTGTCTCCTGTCGCCGGGGCGGTGCTGTACCCCCACGCACAGCGCCGCCCCATTCTTTTTTCGCGCAGCGCAAGAACGGGGCGGGCGTAAGCGCATTCATATGCGCGGTAGCTCGCGCCGTGCAGAACGAATCCCGTCGTTTCTAACTGCTCGCCGACGACATCCGCTTCAAAAACCGCTGCACCCATTCCGGCCCCGTCCGCCGCTCCACCTTGCGCGACCGCGTCCTCGCCCACGCCATCAGCATCGCCAGCGGAAACCAATCGTCCTTCTCGTCCTGCAGCCTGCGCGCGGCCATCGACACCTTGGGCACAGCCACTGGCGTCACGCCCTCCTGCTTGGGGCCTGCGCAAAGCGCGGCCGGCGACGTCACCAGATACTCCCGGCAGACCAATGGCCGCTCGGGATGAATCGAGCAGCTCTCGTCCTCGAGGAACGGGCAGGGCACGCCAAGCGCGAAGTATGCCGTCGACAACTCACGGTCGCTGCGCCCCCGCCGCTCCGTGAGGCCGCCGCCCTCGATTGCCGCTTCGGCAGCGGCGAAGCGTGCCTTCAGCACCTCGCGCCGCTCCGCCGGCATCGCCTCGACGACCTGCAGCAGTCGCTCACCCTCCGTGCGCGACACCGGCACGAGCTGACGGCAGCACGCGCCGCAGCCCTTGCGGCAGGAGATTGCCTTGCCCATTTCTGCCGCCTCGACGACCGCGTTCACCAACCCCTGCAGGGCGGGCACGACCTCGGCCGCGGGAACCGCCGCGTTGGGCACGGTGATCGGATGAACGATCCTGAGATCGCCCATCGTGAGGCGTAAAGTTGCGGTGGAATGGGCCGATTCGGCCATTTTCCGGCAGGTTCCCCGTTCTGGACGAAGGCTTGGCCCGCACGCTACAAGCAGCGCATGCAAAGCGTCAGCGACATTCGCCGCACCTTCCTAGAGTACTTCGGCAAAAACGGCCACGAGATCGTGCCGTCGAGCCCGCTCGTGCCGCGCAACGACCCGACACTGATGTTCACCAACGCCGGCATGGTGCAGTTCAAGAACGTCTTCACCGGCCTCGAGAAGCGCGCCTACAGCCGCGCCACGACGTCTCAGAAGTGCGTGCGCGCCGGCGGCAAGCACAACGACCTGGAGAATGTCGGCTACACCGCGCGCCATCACACCTTCTTCGAGATGCTGGGCAACTTCTCGTTCGGCGACTACTTCAAGGAGCGCGCGATCGAGCTCGCCTGGAACCTGATCACCAAGGAGTTCGGCCTGCCCGCCGACCGCCTGCTGGTCACCGTGTTCAGCGAGGACGAGGAGGCGGCGGGCTACTGGCGCAAGATCACCGGTTTCTCCAACTCGAAGATCATCCGCATCCCGACCTCGGACAATTTCTGGGCGATGGGTGACACCGGCCCGTGCGGTCCGTGCTCGGAAATCTTCTTCGACCATGGCGATCACATTCCCGGCGGCCCGCCGGGCAGCCCCGACCAGGACGGCGACCGCTTCATCGAGATCTGGAACCTGGTCTTCATGCAGTTCGAGCAGCTGACCAAGGACGAGCGCGTCAACCTGCCCAGGCCGTCGATCGACACCGGCATGGGTCTGGAGCGCATCGCCGCCGTCCTGCAGGGCAAGCACAACAACTACGACATCGACCTCTTCCGCACCCTGATCGAAGCGGTGGCGCACGAGACCGGCGTCGATCCCGACGGCCCGCAGTCGGCCTCCCACAAGGTGATCGCCGACCATCTGCGCACCACCGCGTTCCTGATCGCCGACGGCGTGCTGCCGTCCAACGAGGGGCGCGGCTACGTGCTGCGCCGCATCATGCGCCGTGCCATGCGGCACGCGCACATCCTCGGCGCGCAGGATCCCATGGTCTTCAAGCTGGTGCCGAGCCTGGTGCACGAGATGGGCGATGCCTATCCCGAGCTGGTCCGCGCGCAACCGCTGATCACCGAGACGCTGAAGCTCGAGGAAGGCCGTTTCAAGAAGACGCTGGGCACCGGCCTCAAGCTCCTGGAGGACGAGACCAAGGCGCTGGACGCGGGCGGCACGCTGAAAGGCGACATCGCCTTCAAGCTCTACGACACGTTCGGCTTCCCGCTCGACCTGACGCAAGACGTGCTGCGGGCGCGCGACATCACCGTCGACACCGCGGGCTTCGAGAAGGCGATGGACGAGCAGCGCGCCAAGGCGCGTGCGGCATGGGCCGGCTCGGGCGAGACCGCCGACCAGGCGATCTGGTTCGACGTACGCCAGAAGGTCGGCGCGACTGAGTTCCTGGGGTACGACACCGAGCGCGCCGAGGGCCAGATCAAGGCGATCGTCGTCGAAGGCAAGGAAGTCCCGGCGCTGAAGGCGGGCCAGACCGGCTGGATCGTCACCAACCAGACGCCGTTCTATGCCGAATCGGGCGGCCAGCTCGGCGACAACGGCCGCTTTGTCGGCGCCAATGGCGAGGCCGCGATTCTCGACGTGCAAAAGCGCGTCGGCGACCTGCATGCCCATCACGCCAAGGTCGACAAGGGCGAGCTCAAGGTCGGCGACGACCTCGCCATGAGCGTCGATCCGATCCGCCGCGCGCAGCTGCGCGCCCATCATTCGGCGACCCATCTGCTGCACGAGGCGCTGCGCCGTCATCTCGGCGAGCACGTCACGCAGAAGGGCTCGCTGGTGGCGCCCGACCGGCTGCGCTTCGACATCAGCCACACCAAGGCGATCTCTCAGGACGAGCTGCGCAAGATCGAGGACGAGGTCAACGAGCGCATCCGCAAGAACTCGTCGGTCGACACGCGCCTGATGACGCCGGAGGAGGCGATCGCGGCCGGCGCCATGGCGCTGTTCGGCGAGAAGTACGGCGAGGAAGTCCGCGTGCTCTCCATGGGCGGCGAGGACGGCCAGAAGTATTCGGTCGAGCTGTGCGGCGGCACCCATGCGCTGCGCACTGGCGACATCGGCCTGTTCCGCATCATCGGCGAGGGCGCGGTCTCGGCCGGTGTGCGCCGCATCGAGGCGGTGGCGGGCGCCGCGGCCGAGGAGCATGTGCGCCACCAGGCCCAGCTGCTGGCCGACGCGGCGGCGGTCCTGAAGGTGCGCGCCGAGGATCTGCCGACGCGCCTGCAGGCGCTGGTCGACGGCCAGCGCAAGATCGAGCGCGAGCTTTCGGATGCGCGCAAGGCGCTGGCGATGGCCGGCGGCGGTGCGGCTCAGGCGGCCGACGAAGTGCGCGATGTCGGCGGCGTCAAGCTGATCGGCCGCGTGCTGAACGGCGTGCCCGGCAAGGAGCTCAAGGGCATGGCCGACGAGTACAAGAAGAAGCTGGGCTCGGGCGTGGTCGCGCTGATCGGCGTCGAGGACGGCAAGGCCTCGGCCGTGGTCGGCGTCACCGACGATCTGTCGAAGAGCCTGAGCGCGGTCGAGCTGGTGAAGGCGGGCGTCGCGGCCTTGGGCGGCAAGGGCGGCGGCGGTCGGCCTGACATGGCACAGGGTGGCGGTCCCGATGCGGCCAAGGCGCCGGAGGCGTTGAAGGCAATCGAGGCGGCGCTGGCGGACGCCAAATAAGGAGCCCCCATGAAGGTACTCGTCCTCCTCGCTACCCTCGTGCTGACGACGGCGGCCTGCGCGCCGAAGAACTTCTCCATGGAAGGCAAGGACGCCGAGCAGATGACCAAGGACGAATCGCAGTGCCGCGCCCAGGTCCGCCAGCAGGCGCAGCAGGAGCGCAACATCGAGGACCAGCGGCGCGCGACATTTGACGGCGAGCGCGAACGCTTCGGCCAGCAGGACCTCTACCGGACGATGGACAACCAGGGCTACAAGAACAACGTCGAGCGCATGACGGCGCGCTGCATGGAAGCGCGCGGCTGGGCGCCCAAGAACCAGAACGCGGTCAGCGCCTGGTGGAACCGGGTGTCGACGTTCAACACGCCGGTCGGTGGCGGCGGCGGCAAATAGTTCTTGCCGGACCGCGGGCCTCCAGGCCCGCTCATAAATCATGAGGCGGGCCTGGAA
>NZ_BKAJ01000029.1 GCF_007992495.1 Reyranella soli | reverse complement strand
CCTGGAAGCCCGCGGTCCGGCAAGACTAAAACGCCCGCTTCACCCATAGCAGCGCGCGCCCAAAGAACTCGACGATCACGCCGAACAGCACCAGCACGAAGGCGTTCACCGGCATGGCGTAGTTGTGGCTGGGCAGTGCCGCCATCGCCTGGGCAAGGAACAGGCCGGCGAAGGCAACCGCCACGCCTTCGATCACCAGCCCCTGCCTGAAGTTCAGTTTCTGCCAGGCGCCGAATGCCGTCGTCGCCAGGAAATGGATCAACCCGATCGCCAGCACGATGCCGAACGGCGGGCCGGGATAGAGGGTCGGCGTGCCGAGCAGTATCCACGCCTTCGCGAGGTAGATGCGTACGACCTCGACCGGGTCCTCGGCCCAGCGCGCGAGATAGAGCTGCCACATCAGGCGGAAATACTCGGGCGAGCACCAGACGACGCCGGCCTTCTCTGCGATCTCCTCGCCATAGTCGTCGTCGTAGCGGATGCCCCACTTGTTCTCGACGAAGCCCAGGCCGAGATAGAGCGTATGCGACAGGCCGTGCGTGGCGAGCCGCTCGGCCTTCTGAATCTCGAAGGCCGCATCGCGCGCCATCACCACCCAGCGTGGCGTGGTGAAGGCGAGGAGGGCGAGCAGGCCGACCAGCAGCACCGGAGCGGGGCGGAACCGGCGCAGCAGGAGGACGATCGCCACCGCGGCGGTGACCATCAGCCCCATCATGCCGATCGATTCGCGCATCAGCGTCGCTACGCTGAGGAAGACGACGCCCGCGGCGATCCAGCCATTGGCCGCGCGCCGCGACAGCAGGCCCATCTCACGCGCCGCCAGCGCCATCGGCAGCACGGCGGCGAGACTGACCAGGCCGACATAGGCCCAGTGCGGCGAGGTGCCCATCCAGCCGAGATACTCGATCGGTCCTTTCCATAGCAGCACGATCGAGACGATGTAGGCGCGCAGCGCGAACAGCAGCCCCGCCAGGGTCAGCAGGCCGAGTGTGTCGGTGAGCGTGTTGAGCCGCGCCACGTCGATCAGGTCGGCATGGCGGCGCGTCGTGACCGACCACAGGGCGAGCAGCAGCGCATGGCCGGGATCGTCGGCGATGGCGCGCTCCGACATCGGCACCAGCTTGCCCTGCTCGCAGACGGCGAGCCAGACGCCGCGTTCGAGCGCGCAGTCGGCGGCGGCCAGCCACACGTTGGTGGCTTTCCAGTCCGACGGCATGATGTCGGCATAGTGGCCGTAGCGCTCGGAGTCGGCATAGGTGCGCTGGAACTGGCCCCAGACGAGCAGCGCCGCGAACAGGAAAAAGACCAGCGCCCTCAATGCTCCCCCGACCTCACGACGGTGTCATTTACCCGGCCTTGACCCGCGCGCGCAACGCAGCGCACCCTCGCAGGCGCCGCGATCGGAGTGTTGCATGCGTGCCGTCGTCGCCCTTTCGCTGCTCTGGCTAGCCGCCGCCTGCGCCGGGCAGACCAACCAGGAATTCGACATGAGGCTGCGCGAAATGGCCGGCAGCAACGAGCGCTCGTTGCTGGGCGGCATGGGGCGCATCCCTGACAACACCTACCAGCTCGACGAGGAAACCAAGATCCTGCAATGGCGCTGGGACACGTCGTACATCACCGGCGGCTGGGCGCCGACCTACCAGCGCGTCGGCTGGGGCCTATGGATGCCGATCGGCGGCTTTCCGCCGACCCTGGTGCGCCAGGGCTGCATCGTCGAATGGACGGTCACCAAAGGCTCGACCCAGTCCTATCGCTGGCAGGGCAGCGGCTGCAACACGGTCACCATCCACGCGACGCCGCCACCGGGTTGAGGCTCGTTACCCCGACCTCTATCGTTGCGCGCGATTTGAGGGGGCTGCCGTGACCGTCGTCGATCTGAAGGGAAACATCGACCCGAGCTATCACCGGCTGCTCTACGGCCAGGAGCGCAACCGGCTGGCCGACATGTTCCAGGCCAAGCGGCCCTCGGTGGAGGAGCGCCTGTCGGCCGGCAAGGCCCTGCGCGAGAAGGTGCCGCGCACCGCTCATGCCGCCTACGACAAGACGACCGACCGGCCCGACCCAGTCGACATCCTCGAGCAGCAGAATGCCGGGCGCGTCCAGAAGCTGGTGCCGGTGCGCTATGCACGCATGCTGATCTCGCCCTTCGCCTTCCTACGCGGCGCGGCGGCCGTCATGGCGAGCGACCTGTCGCGCACGCCGGTCACCGGCATGGCGGTCAGCGCGTGCGGCGACATGCACGTCTCCAACTTCGGTGTCTATGCCTCCGCCGAGCGCAACCTGGTGTTCGCCATCAACGATTTCGATGAAGTCCATCCCGGGCCATGGGAATGGGACCTGAAGCGCCTCGCGGCCAGCGCCGCGGTCGCCGCGCGCTTCATGGGCGGCGACAAGGCCGTTGCCACCGAGGCGGCGGCCGCCTGTGTGGCGAGCTATCGCAGACGCATGCGCGAATACTCCGAGATGGGCTATCTCGAGATCTGGTACGACACGATCGACGAGCGCGAGATGCTCGAGGCCCTGTCGCCGCGCGTGCGCCGTATCGCCGAGCGCACCATCGCCAAGGCGCGGGCCAAAGGCCATATCCGGTCGCTCGACAAACTTACCGAGCAGGTCAACGGCGAGCCGCGCATCGTCGAGGACGTGCCCCTTATCGTGCGCGAGAGCCATACGGAGCAGGGCACGCCCGTGCGCGACGTCCTGAACGAGATGCTCGCCGCCTATGTCAGCTCCCTGTCGCTCGATCGCCAGCGCCTGCTCGCGCGCTATCGCCTGGTCGATGCCGCGCGCAAGGTGGTGGGCGTGGGCAGCGTCGGCACGGCCTGCTGGGTGCTGTTGCTGCAGGGCGTCGACGACGACGATCCGCTGTTCCTGCAGGTCAAGGAAGCAAAGGCGTCGGTTCTGGCGCCCTATGTCGACCTGCGCCTGACGGTCAACAACGAAGGACAGCGCGTCGTCGTGGGCCAGCGCGCCACCCAAGGCTCGCCCGACATCTTCCTTGGTTGGGGGGAGGCTGACGGCAAGCACTTCTATGTCCGCCAGCTCGCCGACATGAAGGGCAGCGCCAGCTTCGCGGAAGGCAACAAGGAGGGCATCGGCAAGTTCATCGAATATTGCGGTCTGTGTGGTTGGGCGCTGGCGCTGGCGCACGCCAAGACCGGCGACCCGGCGATGATCGCGGGTTACTGCGGCAATTCCGGCACGCTCGACGATGCGATCGCGAAGTTCGCGCTGGCCTACGCCAAGCAGACCGAGCAGGACCACGACGCGCTCGACAAGGCGCGCCGCGCCGGCCGCATCAAGGTGGCGGCGGAACGGGTGGTTTAATTCGGACCTTCATGGTCTTCGGAGCGCGGACCTTCAGGTCCGCATCATGAGCATGAGCGGACCGGGAGGTCCGCGCTCCGGACGGAGCCTCGCCCTGCCTCGCGCGTTGAATCGCCCGGAGGACGCAACGATGCGACGCCTGGGTCTGACATCATCCCTGCTGATTCTGCTCGCCGGCTGCGCCGGCAGCCCGTCGGCGTCGCCGCAAGCCGACCAGGAAGCCAAGCGCTTCGATCGGCCGGCGCCCGACAAGGCCGCGCTCTACGTCTATCGCTCGGGCCTTCTGGGCATGGCGCGGCCGATCGATGTCAGCCTGGTCGGCGGATCGTCGGCCCAGCTCGGCTACAACACCTTCATTCGCGTCGAAGGCCCGCCCGGACCGGTCGAGATCGGCTGCAAGGTCGGCGACAAGACCGGCAACGGGCAGGTCCAGGTCGACAACGGCCAGACCCGCTTCGTCGAGGTCACGATGACGGTGGGCTGGCTGACGCCGGGCTGTGAGATCGCAGAAGTGCCTGCTGATCAGGGCCAGGCGGCCGTGCGTTCAGCGAGGAGGGTCGAACCACAATGACCGGCTGACTGCAATATTGCAGCATCGCGGTCAGTGAGAACGATTCTCCAACTAAACTGCAATGATGCAATAACCCATTGGGCCTCAGGTAATCTATTACATTAGGTAATGTACCTTGGGCTCTGAAAAGACTACCGAAAGCAAGGAATCACATTCTTTCGCTGGCACAGTTATTTTCCCTATCCCATTGGTTTGTAACGGAAAACTTTGCCTTGCAAGTGCCTTTCATGTACAACGGTTAGCATTATTGAACAAATATTTAGCGTAAATTATTTTGAGGTTGGGGGATGTTCACAACATGGAAGTTGGGGACGATCGGCGTCGTGCTCGCCACCGGCATATTCTCTGCGCAAGCACCGGATCGTCTGGGCACTGAGGGCGAATGGTTCGTCGAATGCGTCGTCGATCGCCTGGCGAACAAGCGCGACTGCGAGGTGGCCGTCGAGGTGAAGAGCACCGATCCGACGTTCCATATGGGCTTCATCTACCGGGTCGGCAGCGGCATGTTCCTGGCCGTCAGCCTGCCGGCACCCTCGCGCGTCGTTGCCCGCGTCGACGGTGGCGAAGCTTATGAGCTCGGCATGTGTACCGGTCAGGCCTGCCTGCTGCGCGGCCGCGTCGCCAGCCAGCTGCGCGACCGCATGCACCGGGGCGAAGTCCTGCGGCTCGAGTACCGCGGCTCCGATCGCGTCAGCGGCGTCGCCGAGGTGAGCCTGAGCGGCTTCAACAAGATGCATCTCGAGGCGCTCGATCGCCTCAGTCATTGAGCTGACGGCGAAGTCGGGCGTTGCCCGCTTACATGAACGTGCCGTCGGGGTCGCCGTTGAACAGGATGCGCCCGACGTTCTCGAAGTGCGCCTCGCGCGCCTGGATCTGCTGCGACAGCGTGTGGATGTCGCGGAAGCGGCGCTCGAACGGCGTGCCCAGGAAGATCGCCGAGGTGCCGGCAGCCTTGTAGACCCAGTCCGCCGTCTTCTCGGCCTGGTGGATGGCCTGCGTGCAGGCGAGCCGCACGCGGGCGCGGTCGGTCGTGCCGATCGGCTCGACCTCGTCGGCGCGGCCGTGAACGTCCTTCAGGATCTCGACCAGCCAGGCCCGCGCTGAGCCGATATCGGCTTCGCGGCGAGCGACGTCGGACTGGACGCTGGGATTGTCGGCCAGCCGCGCGAGATAGCGCGGTGTCTTGGTGGCGGCGAGCTCGATGAAGGCGTCGAGCATGGCACGCGCGATGCCGAGTGCCACCGCCGCCACGCCACAGGCGTAGAGGCCCTGCATGGTGAAGGCGTAGAGCGGGCCCTTGTCGCGGCGCAGCGTCGGATCCTCGCGCGTGCCGGAGAAGGTTTCGGGCACGAAGACGTCGGCGACGGAGTAGCCTTCCGAGGCGGTGCCGCGCATGCCAAGCGTGCGCCAGTCGCGGATCTGCGTCGTCTCGGCCTTGGGCATCAACACCGTGCGCACGGTCGGCCGCCCGAAGCGATTGCGGCGCAGCGAGCCGTCGGCCTCCACGACGTTGCCGTGCGCGCCAATCCAGGTGGCCTGGCGATAGCCCGACGAGAAATGCCATTCGCCGGTGACGCGATAGCCGCCCGGGGCGGCCACGAGCTTGTGCTGGTTGGGCGGTCCCCAGGAGATCAGGCCGCGCGGATCGCCGTAGATCGTGCGCGCTGCCTCGAAGGGAATGAAGGGCGCGATCAGGGCCGAGCTGTTGGCCACGAACATGTTCCAGCCCAGCGAGCCGTCGTGGCGCGCGATCTCCTCGATCGCGGCAACGTAGACCCAAGGCTCGACCTCCTCGCCGCCCAGCGAACGTGGCAGCAGCAGGCGGAACAGGCGGGATTCGTGCAGGTCGCTGATCAGCGGTTCCGGAAAGTCCTGGAGTTTCTCGATTTCGTCGCCAACGGCCGCGATCGCCGGACCGAGCGCACGGGCACGGGCGACGGGATCGGGCAGGCGAGTCGAGAGGCCGACATCGTTCATGGGAGAGACGATTGGGCGCGCTGCGGCGATGGATTGTCAATGGAGGTCGCCTCGCGGTGCGAGCGAGGCGGCCGGCTTCGCTCCTTTTGGCTGCCGCATTTAGGCCGGGCAATGGCCGCGCAACGTCGCGGCGTGCTGCTGGTTGACGTCGGGTACTCAACCCTCTCGGAGGACAAAATGACCAAGACAATCCTGATCGCTCTTGCTTGCGCAGCCTCTGCGGTTTCGCTGGCACAGGCCCAGACTGCCGGCTCGACGGGTGCGGGGGTGTCCGGCGGCGCCGGCGTCGGCGGCTCGCACGGCACGACCAGCGGCGGCGCCTCGGGTGGCGTCAGCGGCGGCGGTTCCGTCGTGACGCCGCCGGCCTCGACCGGCGCCGGCGTGTCGGGCGGCGCCACGGTCAACCAGCCCGCGATCGACATCAATCAGGCGCAGCAGCCCGGTGTCGGCGTCAACAGCGGCGCCAGCGGCGGCGGCAGTATCCCGCAGCCGGGACGCTAACGATTGGTTCGTTCCTCCCCATCGATCTCACGATGGGGAGGAACGAGTCCTATTGGGCGAGCTTCGCCCACTCGTCGGCCTGCACCCGGGCCACCAGCCGATAGCCGCCGGCGCCGTCGGGCTTGAAGATCGAGATCTCGCCCTCGCGGATGTCGAACCAGTCCTTGCCGAAGGCGTCCAGGATGTTGGGCTTGTGGCTCACCACCATGACGTTGGTGCCGGACATCGCCGTGGCCGCGAGCTTGCGCAGCGCCGCCGTCCGCCGGTTGTTCTCGATCGGCGTCACGACCTGGCCGCCCTCGCTGACGTCGGCCGTCGGCTGGGGCTCGCCGAAGCCCAGCAGCCGGGCCGTCTCGATCGCCCGGAAATACTGGCTGGAAACGACCTGCCCGACCGGGATGCCGAGTTTCTTCATGGCCGCGCCAATTTCCCGTGCCTTGGCCCGGCCGGCGTCGTTGAGCTGGCGCTGCTGGGCGACGTTGGCGAGGTTGAGCGGGTCGGTGTCGGCCTGGTCCTGGTGGGTGGCGCCGTGGCGCATGACGATGACGTAGCCGCCGTCGCGCAAGGCCGTGACCCACTCGGGCTGCGCCAGTGCCGGAAGGCTGATGATCAGAAGACCCGTGGTCAGGGCCAACAGGCAGGTCCGTCGAGCGACGCTGATAACCATGGTGCCTCCCCCTTGGGTTGTCGGCGCCGGTTACTCCGCTGCGATCTTTGCCGCCTCCGGGTTGCGCCACCGCTGCATTAGCTCGTCCAGCTTACGTCTGGCTTTCGCCAAATGGGCGTCCTTGACGTGGCCGTAGCCCTTGATGTCCTCGGGCACCGAGGCCAGCCGGACGGCGAGGTCGTGGTTGGTTGCCGAGAGGCCGGCCAGCAACTCGCCGACAAGCGCCTCGTATTCGCCGATCAGCGCCCGTTCGACCTTGCGCTCGGCCGTGTAGCCGAACAGGTCGAAGGCGGTGCCGCGCAGGAATTTCAGCTTCGCCAGCACCTTGAAGGCCGGCAGCATCCACGAGCCGAACTCCTGCTTCACGAGATGGCCGGTCTTGGGATCGCGGCTGGAGAACAGCGGCGGGGCGAGATGGAATTTCAGCCTGTAGTCGCCTTCGAACTGCCGCTCGATCCCGGCCTGGAAGGCGGCGTCCGCATAGAGCCGCGCCACCTCGTACTCGTCCTTGTAGGCCAGCAGCTTGGCATAGTTGCGCGCGACCGCCTCGGCGAGCCCGCTCTTGCCCGTCTTCTGCTCGGCTGAGCGCACCTTTTCGACCAGCACCTTGTAGCGCTCGGCGAGGGCTGCATTCTGGTAGCCGGCCAAGTGCTTGGCGCGCGACGCAACGATCTCGTCCAGGGTGCGCGAGATGCGGAAGGGCACGACGTTCTCCGCCGGCGCCAAAAGCTTCTCGACGGCGGCGCGGTCATCGGCGGCGCGGCGGCCCCAGCGGAAGGCCGCGGTGTTCATGGCTACGGCGGCACCGTTCAGCTCGATCGCCTTCTCGAGCGATTCGTGGCCGATCGGGATCAGGCCCTTCTGATAGGCGTAGCCCAGCATGAACATGTTGGTGGCGATCGAATCGCCCAGCAGCGCCGTCGCGATCTCGGTCGCCTCGACGAAGTCGCAGGCCTCGGCGCCGGCCGCCGCCTCGAGCGAGAGCCTCAGCGTGTTGGCCGGGAAGGCGAGGTCGGGCTTGCGCGTGAAATCGCCGGTGATGGTCTGGTGCGTGTTGACGATGGCGCGCGAGGCGCCGGGCTCCAGCCGGGCCAGCGCATCGGCGCTGGCGCTCACCACCAGGTCGCAGCCCAGCAACAGGTCGGCGCCGCCCGCGCCCAGGCGCACCGCATGCAGGGCTTCGGGCGAGGCGCCGATGCGGACATGGCTGATCACCGCGCCGCCCTTCTGCGCCATGCCGAGCTGGTCGAGCACGGTGACGCCCTTGCCCTCGATGTGCGCCGCCGTGCCCATGATGGCGCCGATGGTGACGACGCCGGTGCCGCCGATGCCCGTGATCAGCACGCCATAGGGCTTGTCGGCCACCGCGGGCAGGGTGGGATCGGTCGGCAGGGGCGGCTCGGCCGTCGCAACGGCGGTCTTCTTGTCGGCCTTGCCCTTCCGGACGCCGCCGCCTTCGATGGTGACGAAGCTCGGGCAGAAGCCGTTCAGGCAGGAGAAGTCCTTGTTGCAGGACGACTGGTCGATGGCGCGCTTGGTGCCGAACTCGGTCTCGACCGGCGTGACGCTGAGGCAGTTCGACTGCACCGAGCAGTCGCCGCAACCCTCGCAGACAGCCTGGTTGATGAACACGCGCTTTGCCGGATCGGGGAAGGTGCCGCGCTTGCGCCGGCGGCGCTTCTCGGCGGCGCAGGTCTGGTCGTAGATCAGGACCGATACGCCCTTCCACTCGCGCAATTCGCGCTGCACGTCGTCGAGTGCGCTGCGGTGATGGAAGGTGACGCCGGGCGCCCATTCGGTGCCGACCGGATATTTGTCGGGGTCGTCGCTCACCAGGGCGATGCGGCGGACGCCCTCGGCGTGGACCTGCTGGCTGATCGTCCATGGCCGCACGTTGCCGTCGTGCGGCTGGCCGCCGGTCATGGCGACGGCGTCGTTGTAGAGGATCTTGTAGGTGATGGTGGTGTTGGTCGCGACGGCATGGCGGATCGCCATGTAGCCGGAATGGAAGTAGGTGCCGTCGCCCAGGTTCTGGAAGACGTGCGGCATGTCGGTGAAGTGGTTGGCGCCGACCCAGGTCGCGCCCTCGGCGCCCATGTGGGTGAAGGTCTTGGTGTTGCGGTCCATGTTGATGGCAAGCGTGTGACAGCCGATGCCGGCCATCGCCATCGAGCCCTCGGGCACCTTGGTCGAGGAGTTGTGCGGGCAGCCGGAGCAGAAGTAGGGCACACGCGCCATGCCGGATTCGTTGCGCACCTGACGGCTGCTACGGCGTTGCAAAACCTCGAAGCGCTGCTTCGTGCGGGCGCCGAGGCCATCGAGGCCGAAGCGGGCGACGAGGACCGAGGCGATCTCGAAGGGCGTGAGTTCGCCGTCGATCTTCAGAAGCTTCTGGCCGCGCTCGTCGGTCTTGCCGACGACGACGGGCCGGCGGTCGGCCGGCGCGTTGAACAGCGCGTCCTTAAGCTGCTGCTCGATGATCGGCCGCTTCTCCTCGACGACCAGGATCTCGCGCTTGCCCTGGGCGAAGGCCGTGACGCCCTCGGTCTCGAGCGGCCACACCATGGCGACCTTGTAGACGGCGAGGCCCAGCCGCTCGGCCTCGGCATCGTCGATACCAAGCTCGTCTAGCGCCTGGCGTACGTCGAGATAGGACTTGCCCACGGTGACGATGCCGAAGCGGGCATCGGGCCGGCCCATCATCAGCCGGTCGAGCTTGTTGGCGCGCCAATAGGCCAGCGCCGCCGGATGCTTGACCGTGAGCGTGCGCCGCTCCTGGCCGAGCCAGTCGTCGGGCCAGCGGATGTGCACGCCGTCGGGCGGCAGGGCGAAGTCGGTCGGGAGCTGGATGTCGATGCGATGCGGATCGACATGGACCGAGGCCGAGGAATCGACCGTCTCGCTCATCACCTTGAAGGCGACCCACAGGCCGGAGTAGCGCGACAGCGCGAAGGCATGCAGGCCGAGGTCGAGATATTCCTGGACGCTGGCGGCGTGGATGATCGGGATGGCCGCGGCGATCAGCGCGGGCTCGCTCTGGTGCGCGGTGGTCGACGACTTCGCCATGTGATCGTCGCCGGCGAGGGCGACGATGCCGCCGTGCCTGGCCGTGCCGGCATAGTTGGCGTGCTTCAGCACGTCGCCCGAGCGGTCGACGCCCGGACCCTTGCCGTACCATATGCCGAACACGCCATCGTAGCGTGCGCCGGGATAGAGATGGATCTGCTGGGTGCCCCACAGCGCCGTGGCGGCGAGGTCCTCGTTGACGCCAGGCTGGAACTCGATGTGGTTGTTCTTGATGAAGCGCTTGGCCTGCCACAGCGCCTGGTCGAAGCCGCCCAGCGGCGAGCCGCGGTAGCCCGAGATATAGCCTGCCGTATTGAGGCCGGCCGCCAGGTCGCGCTGGCGCTGCATCATCGGCAGGCGCACCAGCGCCTGCGTGCCGGTCAGATAGACCCTTCCGCTTTCCAGTATGTACTTGTCGTCCAGGGTCACCGCGACGGGCAAGGCACCCTCCCAATACGTCTCGCTGGAAGACGGTAGCGACAGAATCTTGCGGCTTGCAATCGGGAACGGACGACCGGCCGCAAAAGGATGCTTTTCGATGGCGGACCGGCCTTCGCTACCTGCGCCGTTTCAAGGTTTCGTCTTCCCATGAAACGTTGTAAGCGTGCCCGGCACGATGCCTCTCCTCGAAATCAAAGACCTGCGCCGTGCCTTCTACGGCCTCGACGTCCTGCGTGGCGTGGACCTTTCGGTGGCGCCGGGCGGCATCACCGGCCTGATCGGTCCCAACGGGGCGGGCAAGACCACGCTCTTCAATGTGGTTTCGGGCCTGGTGCCGCCGGATGCCGGCTCCATCCGCTTCGACGGCGAGGAGATGGCCGGCTGGGCGCCCGACAGGATCAGCCGACGCGGGCTGGTGCGTACCTTTCAGGTAGCGCGCGGCTTCCCCAAGCTCTCGGTGTTCCAGCATCTCATGCTCTATGGCCGCGACCAGCCGGGCGAGAGCCTGTGGCAGGCGATCGTCGGCACCCGGGCGGCACGCGAACGCGAGGCCGCCCTTGCCGAGCGGGCATGGGAGACGGCGCGCTTCCTCAAGCTCGATCGCCTGATCGACAATCCGGCGACGGCGCTGTCGGGCGGCCAGAAGAAGCTTCTGGAGATCGGCCGCGCCCTGATGGCTGAGCCGAGGTTGGTGCTGCTCGACGAGCCGACGGCCGGCGTCAACCCGACCTTGCAGAACGAGATCGGCGAGCGGCTGCTGGAACTGCCGCGTCGCGGCATCACCGTGCTGCTGATCGAGCACGACATGGGCTTCATCGCCCGGCTGTGCAATCCAGTGATCGTCATGGCCGAAGGTCAGGTGCTGACCCAGGGCACCTTCGACGAGGTACGCACCGACCATCGCGTGCGCGAGGCCTACCTGGGACGGAGAGCCGCGTGAGTCTGCTGCAGATCACGGGGTTGCGCGGCGGCTACGCCGCGGCGGATGAGATCGTGAAGGGCGCCGATCTCAAGGTCGAGGCCGGCGAGATCGTGGCCCTGATCGGCCCCAACGGAGCGGGCAAGTCGACGCTGTTGAAGTTGATCGCCGGTCTGCTGCGGCCGAGCGGCGGCAGCGTGCGCTTCAAGGAGCAGGAGATCGCGGGCCTCGGCGCGCCGGCGATCAGCCGCAGGGGCCTCTCGTTCGTGCCGCAGGAGCGCAACGTGTTCGGCACGATGAGCGTGGCCGAGAACCTGGAGATGGGCGGTTTCATCGACGGTGCGCATGCGAGGAAACGCATGGCCGAGCTCTACGAGCGCTTCCCCATGCTGTCCGAGAAGCGGCGCGCGGCGGCGCGCACCTTGAGTGGCGGCCAGCGCCAGATCCTGGCGATGGCGATCGCTCTCATGAACGCGCCTGACCTGCTTTTGCTCGATGAGCCGACGGCCGGGCTCAGTCCGCGGGCGGCGGAGGAGCTGTTCGGCACCATTCTTGCCCTGAACAAGTCGGGCGTGGCCATCCTGATGGTCGAGCAGAACGCGCTGGAGGCACTGTCGGTCTCGGCGCGGGCTTACGTGCTGGTGCAGGGCCGGCCGGAGCACGAGGGCAGGGCTGCCGACTTGGCGGATGATCCGACGGTCCGCGATCTCTTTCTCGGCGGCAAGGCCCAGCCTATGCTTCGCGGCAACGGGGATTCTTCGAACAAGGGAACGGGAGACTTCACATGACCAACATCCGCATCGGCCGCCGCGCCGCGCTGGCGGCGGGCGTCGCCGCGCTGGCGAGCCCTGCCGTCGTGCGCGCGCAAGCCGATCCCATCAAGCTCGCGACTCTGACGCCGCTCACCGGCGCAGGCGGCCCCTACGGGCCGGTGATGGCCAAGGCGGCCGCCTCGGTAGTCGAGGAGGTCAACAAGGCAGGCGGCGTTCTCGGCCGGCGCATCGTGCTGGTGAGCGAGGATGACCAGACCAATCCCGAGGCCGCGGTGCGCGCCGCGCGCAAGCTCATAGACGTCGACAAGGTCGCGGCGATCATGGGCACCTGGGCCTCGTCGGTGACGACGGCCGTGGCGCCGCTCTGCTGGGAGAGCAAGACGTTCCTGTGCACCGTGTCGGGCGCGGATTCGATCACGCTGCTGCCGCACCAGGGCTTCCTGATCCGCACCCAGCCCAATTCCAAGCTTCAGGTCACCAGGGTCGGCGAGTTCATCCTCTCGCTGGGGGCCAAGAAGGCCTTCACCATGATCCCGCAGACGCCGTTCACGCAGTCGACCTTCGATATCCTGAACCAGGTCCTGCCCAAGGGCGGCTGCGCCCATCAAAGCCTGATCTACGACGACAAGAAGACGACCTACCGCACCGAGGTCGACCAGGCGCTGCGCACCAGCCCCGACGTGATCCTCGCCAACGGCTACACGCCCGACACCGTGGTGCTGTTGAAGGACCTCTATCGCGCGGGCTTCAAGGGCAAGATTCTGGGCTTCGCCTATTCGATCAACCAGAAGCTGGTCGACCAGGTTGGCCAGCCCGAGGTCGTCGAAGGCGTCTACAATTTCGCGCCTGCATCGGCCGAGGGCAGCTCGGCCTTCGAGAAGGCGAAAGCAGCTTCGGGTTCGGCCAATCCCGATCCCTATACCTGCCAGGTCTACGACCACATCAACCTGGTGCTGATGGCGATCGCGTCGGCCAAGGCCGCGACCGGCGAGGCGATCAAGGAGAACATCCGCAAGGCCACGATGAGCGGCGGCAAGGTCGTCGACAACGCCGTCGATGGCCTCAAGGAGATCGCGGCCGGCGGCAAGGTCGACTATGCCGGTGCGTCCGGTCCGTGCGATTTCGACGAGAAGGGCGACATCCTCGACTGCAAGTTCCGCTACGAGCAGATCAAGGCCGGCAAATTCACGCTGGTGAAGATTGCTTAACAATGGGAGCGCGGGCCTCTGGCCCGCTCATGATCATGATGCGGGCCAGAGGCCCGCGCTCCCATGATCATCCTGCAAGCCCTCGTTAACGGCATCGTGTCGGGCACGCTTCTCGCCGTGCCTGCCATCGGATTCACGGCGATGTTCGCCGTGCTGCGCTTCCCGAACTTCTCGGTGTCGGGCGTGGCGACGCTCGGCGCCTTCGCGGGCTATCTCGCCTACGGCGTGGGCCTGCAGATGGCGGGCTCGCTTGTTGTCGCCTTTGCCGTGGCGGGCGTCGCCGGCCTCGCCTTCGACAAGCTCGCCCATCTGCCGCTGATCAAGCAGGGCGCGCTGCCTGCGGCCATCGCTTCGATCGCCACCGGGATCATCCTGGAGAATGTCGTGCGGCTCGGCTTCGGCAACGCGCCGCGCGGCTACGACCGGCCGATCGCGCGCGATGTCTTCCTGGGCGATATCCGCGTCAGCCCCCAGCAGCTCGAGACCATGGGCCTGGCGCTGCTGCTGATGCTGCTGGTGTTCGCGGCCCTCGCCTTCACCCGCATCGGCAAGGCCATGCGCGCCTCGGCCGACAATCCCGAGCTCGCGGCACTGAAGGGCATCCGGCCCGAACGCATCGCTACGCTGGCAAGCTTCGTCGGCATGGGCCTGGTCGGCGTCGGCGGCATGCTGCTGGGCCTCGACAGCTCGATCGACCCGCTGACCGGCACGCGCATCCTGCTGTCGCTGTTCGCCGCCGCCGTGCTCGGCGGATTGGGCAGCGTGCCCGGCGCCGTGCTGGGCGCCTTCCTGATCGGCATGGCCGAGGAACTGTCGGTGCTGGTCGTCGGGTCGCAGTACCGCGCCGCCGTCGGTTTCATCGCCATCCTAGTTGTGCTGACGCTCAGGCCGCGCGGTCTTTTGGGTGAGAGGGCGTACTGATGTTTGTTGCCGGACCGCGGGCCTCCAGGCCCGCTCATACTTTGTCGAGAGATATCATGAGCGGGCCTGGAGGCCCGCGGTCCGGCAAGACGCAATGCTGAGCTACATTCTCTTCATCGCCACCATCGGCGGCATCTATGGCCTGCTGGCCCTCAGCCTCAACCTGATCTGGGGCGGCGTCGGCATGGTCAATCTCGGCCTGGCCGGCTTCTTCGCCGTCGGTGCCTATGCCTCGGCGCTGCTGACGACCGTCGGCCATGGTCCGATCGCCGCGGGCTGGTTGATCGCGCTGGTCGCGGGCGGCGTCGCCGGCCTCGTCGTCACGCTGTCGACCACACGCCTGCGCGAGGACTATCTCGCCATCGTCACCTTGGGCTTTGCCGAGACCGTCCGCCTGGTCGCCTCCAACGAGATCTGGCTGACCCGCGGCACCGACGGCATCTCCGGCATCCCGGGTCCGTGGAAGAGGGCTCTCGGCCCCGACTTCAACGCCGTCTACTTCCTGATCGTGGTTCTGGCGCTGCTGGTCGTGTTCTTCGTCATGCGCCGCATCGACCGCTCGCCCTACGGCCGCGCGCTGCGCGCCATCCGCGAGGATGCGCAGGTGGCGCAGGTCGCCGGCAAGCCGGTGCTGCGCTTCAAGACCGAGGCCTTCGTGCTGTCGGCCGCCATCGCCGGCCTCGCCGGCGCGCTCTACGGCCACTTCACGTCGTACATCGCGCCCGACATGTTCCTGCCGCTGATCACGGTGTACATCTTCCTGGCGGTCGCGTCGGGCGGTACCGGCCGGCCGGCCGGCGCCCTTGTCGGCGCCTACCTGGTCATGACGCTCCTCGAATCCTCGCGCTTCTTCGTCGAATGGATTCCGGGCGTCACGGCCGTGCAACGCGCCGCGCTCAAGGAGCTGCTGATCGCCGTCGCCCTCATCGTGGTGCTGAGGCTAAAACCGTCGGGCGTCCTGCCTGAGCGCGTTCCGCCCGCGCCGCGACCTTCATAGGAGTAGTTGCATGACACCGTTCGAATCCTGCCTGGCGGCGCTGAAGCAACCGGGTCCGCCCGAAGCCCTGTTCAAGGCCGTCGACAAGGCGCTGGCCGAGGTGGTCGGGCACAAGCTGTTCACGCTCCTCTACGTGGCGCCCGACGGCAAACGCGTGAAGCGGCTCTATACCAACATGCCCAAGGAATATCCCGTCGGCGGCTACAAGCCCGTGACCGAAAGCGACTGGCACAGGCTGGTCATCGGCAAGCGGCAGGCCTGGGTCGGCTACGACTACGACGACGTGAAGTGGGCGTTCTTCGACCACGAGCTGATCCGCTCGCTGGGCTGCGAATCGGCGATCAACCAGCCGGTGGTTTATGCAGGCCGCGTGCTCGGCACCATGAACCTGCTCGACGCCAAGGGGTACTACAAGGAGAGCGACCCGGCCAAGATCGAGCCGTTTGCCGCCCTGATGATCGGCCCGTTCCTTGACGCCATCGCTGCCGATCCCGATATCGCGAAGAACTAGGGAGCAAAGTCGATGACCGCGATGCTGGGCGAGCTGCCGACCTGGAAACTCGAAGACCTTTATTCCAGCCCCACGGGCACCGACGTCGAGAACGACCTGAAGCGCGCCACCGCCGACGCCCAGGCCTTCGCCAAGGACTACGAAGGCAAGGTGGCTGGTCTCGACGGCAAGGCGCTGGGGGCCGCGATCGCCCGCTTCGAAGCGCTGACCGACCTGATGGGCCGGCTCGGTTCCTATGCCCAGCTCTACTACGCGCAGAACATGGCCGATCCCGAACGCGGCCGCTTCTCGCAGAACGTCTCCGAAGCGTTGAACGAAGCCACGGCCAAGCTGGTGTTCTTCCGACTGGAGATGAACAAGATCGAGGACGGCGATCTCGCCGCCCGAATGAAGGAGCCGGCGCTCGCCAAGTACGCTCCCTGGCTGCGCGACGTCCGCCTGTTCCGTCCGCACGATCTGTCGGACGAGCTCGAGAAGTACATCCACGACCAGTCGGTGGTGGGAAGCTCGGCCTGGTCGCGTCTGTTCGACGAGACCATCGCGCGCCTGCGCTATCCCTTCCGCGACGAGGTGCTGACCGAGCCGCAGATCCTCGACAAGCTCTCCAACAAGGATGCCGCGGTGCGCCGCGACGCCGCCAAGTCGTTCGGCAAGGTGCAGGGCGACAACATCGCGGTCTTCTCCCTGATCACCAACACCCTGATCAAGGACAAGGAGATCGACGATCGCTGGCGCAAATATCCGCGCCCGCAGTCCTTCCGCAATCTCGCCAACGTGGTCGAGGACGAGGTCGTCGACGCCCTGGTGTCGTCGGTGAAGTCGGCCTATCCGCGCCTGGCGCACCGCTACTACAAGCTCAAGGCCAAGTGGTTCGGCGTCGACAAGATGCCGTACTGGGACCGCAACGCACCGTTGCCCGAGCACGACGACCGGGTGATCCCGTGGGCCGAAGCCGAGAAGATCGTGCTCGACGCCTATAATGCCTTCTCGCCGGAGCTGGCCGCTGTTGGCAAAAAGTTCTTCGGCACCGGCTGGATCGACGCGCCGGCGCGGCCGGGCAAGTCGCCGGGCGCCTTCGCCCATCCGACAGTGCCGTCGGCGCATCCCTATCTGCTGCTGAACTACCAGGGCAAGGTGCGCGACGTGATGACCCTGGCGCATGAGCTGGGGCACGGCGTGCACCAGGTGCTGGCGGCGCGGCAGGGTGCGTTGATGGCCGACACGCCGCTGACCTTGGCCGAGACCGCCTCGGTGTTCGGCGAGATGCTGACCTTCCAGTCGCTGCTCAAGTCGGCGCCCGACAAGTCGACGCGCAAGGCCATGCTCGCCGGCAAGGTCGAGGACATGCTGAACACCGTGGTGCGCCAGATCGCCTTCTACGACTTCGAATCGCGCCTGCATACGGCGCGCCGCCAGGGCGAGCTGACGCCCGAGGCGATCGGCGAGGTGTGGATGGCGGTGCAGAGCGAGAGCCTGGGACCGGCCTTCACCTTCGACGAGGAGTATAGGCACTACTGGTCCTATATCGGCCACTTCATCCATTCGCCGTTCTATGTCTACGCTTATGCCTTCGGCGACTGCCTGGTGAACTCGCTGTACGCTGCCTACCAGTCGGGCCAGTCCGACTTCCAGACCAAGTATCTCGACATGCTGAGAGCGGGCGGCGTGAAGCGCCACAAGGAGCTCCTGGCGCCGTTCGGCCTCGACGCCTCCGATCCGGCGTTCTGGGACAAGGGGCTTGGCGTCATCTCAGGCTTCGTCGACGAGCTGGAGAAGCTTTAGCGTCTTCTGGGAGCGCGGACCTGGAGGTCCGCGCTCCGGCAAGATCGTTGACAGCCCACCAGGCCGGCTGCAGTCTTTGCCGCGGGTGGATACGACCCGCCGCTTGCGCCCTATGGGTATGGTGAACGTATCGAGCCTCGTTCAGGCACTCCTTTTGCCGCGGCAAACGGATCAGTAACGCAAGCAACTGACTTTCCCGTTCTGCCGCCTGCAGAGGATGAGCAATGCGAGACTATCGTGATGCCAAGGCCATGGCGCAGACGCTGCGCCAGGCGCTCAAGGAAAGATCGATTTCCCTGACCCACAGCGAGAGCCTGGAACTGATCGCCAAGGTCCTGGGCCTCGCCGACTGGAACACGCTGTCGGCGCGCATCGATGCGTCGCCGAAGGCGGCGCCGTCTGTATTGCCGACCGTCAGGAAGCCCGTCCTGGCCATGCGCGACCTGGTGCTGTTTCCCGACATGACGACGCCGATCTATGCCGGGCGCCTGAAGTCGCTGGCGGCCATCGAGCAGGCGATGGCTGCAGACAATGAGTTCTTCTCCGTGACGCAGCGGCGGGTCGCCGATGACGATCCCGGTCCCGGCGATCTTTACACCATTGGGGTGGTCGCGAGGCCGATGGATGTCCTCAAGATGCCCGACGGCTCCATCAAGATGTTGGTGCAGGGCTTGCGGCGCGCCCGCGTGACCCGCTTCGACACGGAGGGCGCTTGTCTCGTGGCCGAACTCGCGGCGGTGTCGCGCGCAGGCGCGGCGCGGGAAGAGGCGGTGACCGTGGGCCGCGAATTGCTGCAGCGCTTCGCGGCCCACGCCAACATCGACCTTGCATCGCCACCGCAGGCGCTGGCGATACTGCCGCATCTCCAGGATCCCGGCCGCATCGCCGACATGATCGCCCAGTACCTGTCGCTCACCATCGAACAGCGACAGCAGCTCCTGGAGACGACCGACGTCGTGCAGCGGATGCAGATGATCCTTGCGTTGATGGCGCCGGACCGGCAAGCGGCCTGACGTCGAGGTGGCAACGCACCCCAATCGACCCTATATCGCTTGGGATGCGGGATGAACATTCCATGAGCCAGGCATGAGCCAGGACGAGGGCGATTCCCTCGGCGGCCGGCTCGGGCGTTACGCCCGGGTCGGCAGCTCGGTCGGCGGGTTGGCGGTGAAGCTCGCCGGCCAGCGCTATCTCGGCTGGACTCTCGACCGCGACAAGCACGCGTCGGAGCTCAAGGCGGCGCTGGGCGGCCTCAAGGGGCCGCTGATGAAGGCCGCCCAACTGATCGCCACCATTCCCGACGCGCTGCCGCCGGAATATGCCAAAGAGCTTGCGCAGCTGCAGGCCAATGCGCCCGCTATGGGCTGGACCTTCGTGCGCCGGCGCATGGCGACGGAATTGGGGCCGGATTGGCAGGCCAGGTTCGGCAAGTTCGACAAGGAGGCGTCGTTCGCCGCCTCGCTGGGCCAGGTCCATCGCGCGACGCTGCTCGACGGCACCGAGGTCGCCTGCAAGCTGCAATACCCGGACATGGCCTCTGCGCTCGAGGCCGACTTGAACCAGCTGAAGCTGGTGTTCGCCGTCGGCCAGCGCTTCGATCCCGCCATCCGCACCGACGAGATCCACGCCGAGATCACCACGCGCCTGCGCGAGGAGCTCGACTATCGCCGCGAGGCCAAACACGTCGCGCTCTACCGTCACATGCTGCGCGACGAGCCCAACGTGCACGTGCCCGAGGTCGTGGCCTCGCATTCGACCGACCGGCTGCTGACCATGACCTGGCTGCAGGGCGAGCCGCTGCTCAACTGGAAGAACCGCTCGCAGGAGGAGAAGGACCAGCTCGCCATCCACATGTTCCGCGCCTGGTACGTGCCGTTCTATGTCTACGGCGTGATCCATGGCGACCCGCATCTCGGCAACTACACGGTGCGGCCCGACGGCTCGGTGAACCTGATGGATTTCGGCTGCGTGCGCATCTTCCCGCCGCGCTTCGTGCGCGGCTCGATCGAGCTCTATCGCGCGCTCATGACCGACGACCAGGACCGCGCCGTCGCCGCCTACGAGGATTGGGGTTTCACGGGCCTCAGCCGCGAGATGATCGCCGTGCTGAACCGCTGGGCCGCCTTCCTCTACGGCCCGCTGATGGACGACCGACCGCGCCGGCTCACTGAAGGCATGGCCGACGGCCACGGCCGCGAGATGGCGCAGAACGTGTTCGGCGAACTGCGCCGCATGGGCGGCGTTCGTCCGCCGCGCGAGTTCGTGTTCATGGACCGCGCCGCCATCGGGCTCGGCGCCGTGTTCATCCATCTGCGTGCCTCGATCAACTGGCATCGTCTGTTCGAAGGCCTGGTCGAGGGCTTCGACGTGGACGCACTGGCCCAGCGCCAGCAGACGGCATTGACGGAGGCGGGACTGTGAGCGCCGAAGGATTGAGGGTGTTGCCGAGCCTGCATGGCCCGGGCGAGACGCTGGACAGGCTCGAAGCCGCCGTGACCCGTCACGGCATGACGATATTCGCCCGCATCGACCACGGCGCTGCGGCCAAAAAGGCCGGCCTGGAACTGCGGCCGACTGTGGTCGTATTTTTCGGCAATCCGCGCGCTGGCACGCCCGCAATGCAGAGGACGCCCACGGTCGCCATCGATCTGCCGATGCGGATGCTGATCTGGCAGGACGACAACGGCGCGACCTGGCTTGCATACAACGAGCCGGCTTGGCTGTTCCGTCGCCACGGCATCGTCGACGACGGCAGCGTCGACGTGATGATCGACGTCCTGCAGAGCATCGGCGGCGAAGCGACCGGACGATGAACATCCTGGTGACAGGTTCGTCGGGCTGGCTCGGCCAGACCCTGGTGCCGCGGCTCGTGCGCGACGGCCACAAGGTCGTTGGTCTCGACCCCGAGCCCGGCCCGACCACCGAGGTCGTGGGCTCGGTGGTCGATCGCGCGCTGGTGCGCCATCTCGTGCGCGATCACGGCATCGAGGCCATCGTGCATGCCGCGGCGCGCCACAAGCCGCACATCGAGACGCACGACAACTCCGAGTTCGTGGCGGTGAACGTGCAGGGCACGCTCAACCTCCTGGAGGAGGCAGTGGCGCCGGGCTCGAAGGTCGATCGCTTCGTCTTCACCTCGACCACTTCGCTGATGATCTCGCAGAAGATCCGCGACGGCAAAGCCGGCGGTGCCAAGCAGGCGATGTGGATCGACGAGACACTGGGGCCGCTCGAGCCGCGCAACATCTACGGCGTCACCAAGCGCGCCGCCGAGGAGCTGTGCCGGCTGTTCAACCATCTGCACAAGCTGCCGATCGTGATCCTGCGCACCGCGCGGTTCTTCCCCGAAGAGGACGACATGGCCCATGCCATCGAGCAGTCGGGCGACAACACCAAGGCCAACGAGTTCCTGTTCCGCCGGCTCTCGGTCGAGGATGCGGCCGAGGCGCATGTCGCGGCCCTGCACAAGGCGCCGGCGCTGGGCTTCGACACATTCATCATCTCTGCCATGACGCCGTTCTCGCCGGACGATTGCCGCGAGCTGATCGTCGATGCGCCGAAGGTCGTCGAGCGCTACTTCCCGGACTATCGAGAGCTCTATGACCGGCGTGGCTGGACGATGTTTGCCTCGATCGACCGCGTCTATGACGCCAGCAAGGCGCGGGACAGGCTGGGCTTCACCTGCGGGACGGGCTTCGCGGAAATCCTCGACAGCCTGCGCTGACAGGCACTCCGTTCTGCGCCATTGACGATCGAACGGCAGGCGTCGAGAATGGCGTCAGCACGACGAGGTCTCTCCGTCTCATTCCGGGAGATTGATGTGCGTATCCCTTTTTGAGTGCCGCACTGACGTTGTTCTTGGCGGGCTGTGTCGGCCCGGTTCCTCCGAGCGCGCCCGATACTGCACTTGCCCCGGCGCAGATGACCTTCTGGAGATGCCGCGAGTTCACCGTGCAGGTCATGGTTGAAGGGCAGCAGCAACAGGCCGCCGGTCAAACGTGCCAGCAGCCCGATGGCAGTTGGCAGGTTACGCTGAACACGCCCGGCTTGCCGCAGCAGGTCTACACGCTGCCGCCACAGGCGATCTATCCGAATCCTTATTCCGAGCCATCCTACTGGTGGGACCCCTGGTTCTATGGGCCGTGGTTTGTCGGCGGCCCGGTCTTCTTGGCCCCTCGCTTTCACCATCATGGTTTCCGGCATAATGGCGCGTCCCACCATGGCGGGTCCCACAAAGGCGGGCACCGCCACGGCGGTTCTCACGGCGGGCGAAGATGAATGTCAGGCGGTAGGACCGCCTTCGTGGGCTCGAAGCGTCAACCCCTGACCCGCGGCATCATGATCAGATCCCACGGGCTCGGCACGTCGCCGTGCGGCACCCAGACCAGTGCCGGCGCATTGAGCGCGAAGGCCTTCTTCAGGCAGTCCTCGAGCTGGGGCGCGTCGAGGGCCTTGAACGAGGCCACGCCGAAACTCTCGGCGAGCTTGACGAAGTCGGGGTTGTGCAGGTCCGACGCGATCAGGCGATTGCCGTAGTGCTGCTGCTGGATGCGCTTGACGTTGCCGAAGCCGCCATTGTCGAACACCACGACGACGACCGCGAGATTGTGGCGGACCGCGGTGGCGAGCTCGCCGACCTGGTACATGAAGCCGCCGTCGCCGGCGATCGCCAGCACCTTGCGGTCGGGCATCGCCGCCTTGGCGCCCAGCGCCGTGCCGAAGCCCCAGCCGAGATTGTCCTGGTAGCCGGGCGACAGGAAGGTGCGCGGCTGCTCTATGGGAAGGGCCACGCGTGAGGCGAAGCCGATCTGCGAGACCTCGTCGACGAAGATGCCGTCCTCGGGCAGCGCGGCACGGATCGCCTTCAGGAACGAGACCTGCGGCTCCAGTCGCGACAGGCGCTCGGCGAGCCAGGCGCGATGGCCCTTCAGCTCATCGGCGCGCGACGGGCGCGGCCGGTTGTGCTTGGCCAGCGCCGCGATCAGTGCGCGCAGTTGCGGTGCTGCATCACCCAGCAACGTCACGTCAGGCTTGCGCAGGCGCTCGGGCTCGTCGGGATCGATGTCGAGGCGCACGACCTTCAGGTCCTTGTCGATGCCCCAGCTGCCATTCTGGATGAAGAAGCGCGTACCGACCGCCAGCACGGCGTCGGCATCCTTCCATAGGCGATGGCCGACCGGCATGTCGACGGCCAGCCGATGGCTGCTCGGGATGACGCCGCGCCCGCGGCGATAGGAGCTGACCGGCGCTTCCAGCATCTCGGCGAGCTCGATCACCTCGGCGCTGGCGCCGATGGCGCCGCCGCCAATCACGATGATCGGCCGCTCGGCGGCACCCAGGATCTTGGCTGCCGCCGCGATCGCCTCATCGTCGATCGCTTCGGCAGGCTTTGGCAGGGGTGCGTCGGGCAACACCACCTCGGCCCGCTTGGCCCAGGTGTCGAGGGCGCATTCCAATGCGACAGGCCGCGGCCGGCCGGTGGTGGCGTGCCACACCGCCTGGCTCACCAGCGTCGGCGCCTCCTGCGGGCCTCTGATGCGCTCGGCCCACTTGGTGATGTGGCGTAGCAGGCCGAGCTGGTCGTGGATCTCGTGCAGATGGCCGTGACCCTTGTCGATGTCGGCCTGAGGGATCTGTCCGATCAGGCCGATCACCGGCGCGTTCATGCCGTAGGCGGTGAGCAGCGCTGCGCCCGCATTCAGCATGCCCGGTCCCGGCACCACGGCGAAGGCTTGCGGCTTGCCCGTCGCCAGTGCCGCGCCCAACGCCATGTAGCCCGCGGTCTGCTCGTGCCGCGGATGAATCACGCGCAACCGGCCCTCTTTGCTGTTAGCACCGGCGTGATAGAAGGCGTCGAACAATGGATCGTGGTGCAGGCCGGGCAGGGCATAGACGGTGTCGATGCCATGGCGCAGGAGGGTTTCGACCGTGGCTTCGGCAGTTGTGAGACGGGGCATGCTGCCGGTCTATAGAGGCAGTCAGATACGATCAAGGCGTGGTGCATGCGCCTGATCCTGTTCGCCCTGTTTGTTCTGGGCGCGCTGGCTCTTGCCGTTGTGCTGCTTGCGTGGCTCGCCGAGCGGCGGCTCGACCAGACGGCCGAGGAGCGATCGTTCAACGATGTTGCGCGCCTGCCCAACGTCGAGGTGGCGCTGGTGCTCGGTACGGCGCCGATCGGCCCGGAGGGCGGGCCCAACGTCTATTTTGTCCATCGCCTCGACGCCGCCGCCGCGCTGTGGAAGGCGGACAAGGTCAAATACTTCATTGTCTCCGGCAGCCCCGACGAACCCGCCGCGATGCGCGCTGGCCTGGTCGAGCGCGGCGTGCCGACGGCGGCGATCTACGGCGATCCGGCGGGCTATCGGACTTGGGACTCGGTGTTGCGCGCGCGTGATGTCTTTGGCCAGAAGCGCCTCATCATCGTGTCGCAGCGCTTTCACCTCAGCCGGGCGCTGTTCCAGGCGCGTCACGCCGGCATCGAGGCCTGGGGGTTCGAGGCGCGCGACGTCGATTCGCCGTACAGTATCTTCACCGAGTTGCGCCGCTTCCCTTCGGCGCTGCGCGCCTACTTCGACGTCTGGACAGACGCACCGGCACGCGACAGCAGTCCGCCGGTGAAGATCGGGGTCGATCCGCCGTCATAGCTGGGTCTTGCCGGAGCGCGGACCTCCAGGTCCGCTGATGATCATGATGCGGACCTGGAGGTCCGCGCTCCAACTATCGAAGCCGACCGTCCGGAATGGCGGCCATGTCGCGCAGCTCGGGTACCGGAGAGATCACCGGCTTGCCGGCGAAGTGGGCATCGAGATTGCGGCGGACCAGTGAGGTCATGCGGCGCTGGGCATGCTCGGTGCCGCCGCCGAAATGCGGCGTCATCACCAGGTTGTCGAGGCCCAGCAGCTCCTGGCCCTCGTAGGGCTCCTCGTCAAAGACGTCGAGCGCCGCGCCCTCGATGACGTTGTGGCGCAAGGCGTCGGCGAGGGCCGCCTCGTCGACTGCCCAGCCGCGGCTGATGTTCAGGACATGACCGCGCGGCCCCAGCGCCTTAAGCACCTCGGCATTGATGATGTGCCGGTTGGAGGCGTCGGAGCGCAAGGCGACGATCAGGTAGTCGCACCAGGTCGCGAGCGCCATGACGTTGGGGAAATAGGCAAAGTCGACGTCGCTCCGCTTGCTGCGGTTGCAATAGCCGATCTCGACGTCGAAGCCTTTTATGCGCTTGACGAACTCCATGCCGATGGCGCCGAGACCCAGGATGCCGACCTTGCCGCCGGACAGGCCGGCGATGGGGCCGAAGCGGTTGGGGATGCGCTTGGTCCAGTCGCCGCGGCGGATCATCTTGTCGGCGCGCACGATGCGCCGCGTCGAGGCGAGCAGGATGCCGACCGCCATCTCGGCGACATCGGGCGCATTGGCGTCCGCCCCATGCGTTACCATGATGTTGCGCTTGCGCGCGGCGGCGAGATCCATCCGTTCATAGCCCGTGCCGTAGCAGCAGATCAGCGACAGCCGCGGCATCGCCGCCATCAGTGCATCGGAGGCGCCGACGCTTCCGGTGGTAACCAGCGCCTGGACATGCGGTTGGGCGGCGACCGGAACCAACGCTGGGTCGGGCCTGTCCATGTGACCCGCGATCTCGTAGCCCTCGGAGAGGGCTGCGAGCGCTGTCTTGGTGAAATGGAAGCCAGTGAGGATGACGGGACGTTGAGCCATGTTCCAGTATCCTGTGCCCTGCACGGTCCGTAAACGTGCGTCTACCACGCGGCGAAAATCCGCCTTGGCAAAGAAGCGGGCCCTGTGCAAGGTGCGCCGCGAAGTCCGCTTTCTGCGTCTCCAACCACCCGTTGCTCCATGAAAATCGCCATTCTCAAAGAACGCCGGCCACATGAGACCCGCGTGGCCGCGACTCCCGAGACCGTCAAGAAACTGAAAGCGCTGGGTGCGGAAGAGATTGTGATCGAGACGGGCGCTGGCGTTGCCGCGGCTTACACCGACGAGGCCTATGCCGAGGCCGGTGCAATGATCGTGCCGGATGCGGCATCCGCGGCCGCAGCGGCCGACATCGTTTTCAAGATCCAGCGGCCCATGCAGGCTGCCGACGGCATCGACGAGCTCGCCCTGCTGCGTCAGGGTCAGGTGTTGATGTCGCCTTTGGGCGCGCTCACCAATGCAGACTTGGTGTCGGCGCTGGCGGCGAAGGGCGTGACCGCGTTCGCCCTCGAATTGATTCCGCGCATCACCCGCGCGCAGTCGATGGACATTCTGAGCTCGCAGGCAAACCTCGCGGGCTACAAGGCGGTCCTCCTGGCGGCCAACCACTTCGGCCGCATTTTCCCGCAGATGATGACGCCGGGTGGCACGCTCGCGCCCTCGCGCGCCTTCATCATGGGCGTCGGCGTGGCAGGCCTCCAGGCGATCGCCACGGCGCGTCGGCTCGGCTCGATCGTGACGGCGACCGACGTGCGCCCGGCCACCAAGGAGCAGGTGCAGTCGCTCGGCGCCAAGTTCGTCGCCGTCGAGGACGACGAGTTCAAGGCGGCGGAGACGGCGGGCGGCTATGCCAAACAGATGAGCCCCGAATACCAGGCCAAGCAGGCCGCGCTGGTCGCCGATCACATCAAGACCCAGGACATCGTCATCACCACCGCGCTGATCCCCGGCCGCAAGGCGCCGGTGCTGGTGAGCGAGGACATGGTCAAGACCATGAAGCCCGGCTCGGTGATCGTCGACATGGCGGTCGAACAGGGCGGCAACTGCCCGTTGTCGGAATTCGGCAAGGTGGTCGAGAAGCACGGCGTGAAGATCGTCGGCCCGGCCAACCTGCCCAGTGAGCTTGCCACCGATGCCTCTGCGTTGTTCGCGCGCAACCTGCTCAACTTCATTACGCCGATGGTCGACAAGCAGACCAAGGCGCTCAAGATCGACACCAACGACGAGGTCGTGAAGGGCACGCTGGTGATCCAGAACGGCCAGGTCGTGCACCCGTCGCTCACCTCGCAGACCTAGGAACGCCCGATGGACGACAGAATCGCCGGCGAAGCCGCCAAGCTCGCGACCCAGGCGGAGGAGCTCGCCACCAGCCTCAAGGGCGTGGCCCAGCAGATCATCGATGCCGCGGCCCAGGGCCCGGTGGCTGCGCTGCCCGACGGCCACATGCCGTTCGTCTCGCTGCTCACCATCTTCGCCCTCGCCTGCTTCGTCGGTTACTACGTTGTGTGGCGGGTGACGCCGGCGCTGCATTCGCCGCTGATGGCCGTCACCAACGCCGTCTCGTCGGTGATCATCGTCGGCGCGCTGCTGGCGGCGGGCCTGAAGGGGCTGGGCGCCGCGCAGCTGTTCGGCGGCATCGCCGTCGTGCTGGCCGCGGTCAACATCTTCGGCGGCTTCATCGTCACGCATCGCATGCTGTCGATGTTCAAGAAGAAGCCGGTCAAGAAGTAGGCGGGCGGGAGAATATAAGGTGATCACCCACGAAATCGCCGCCTACGGCTACTTGATCTCGGCCATCTGCTTCATCATGGCGCTCAGGGGCCTGAGCTCGCCCGTGACCTCGCGTGGCGGCAACCTCTACGGCATCGTCGGCATGGTGATCGCAATCGGCGTCACCGTCGCTTCGCCGGGCGTGGTCGCGCCCTGGCTGATCATCGGTGGCCTGGTCATCGGCGGCGCGATCGGCGCGGTGGTCGCCATGCGCATCCAGATGACGGCCCTGCCGCAGCTGGTGGCCGCCTTCCACTCGCTGGTCGGCCTCGCCGCGGTGTTCGTCGCGGCAGCGGCTTTCATCTCGCCTGACGCCTTTGGCATCGGCACGCCGGGCAAGATCAAGATGCACAGCCTGATCGAGATGGGACTGGGCACGGTGATCGGCGCCATCACCTTCACGGGCTCCGTCGTGGCCTTCGCCAAGCTGCAGGGCCTGGTCACGGGCTCGCCCCTGGTGTTCCGCGGCCAGCATCCGCTCAATGCGCTGCTCGGCATCATCCTGGTGGTGCTGCTGGTGTGGTTCGCCCTGCGCGGCCATCCCGTCACCTTCGTCCTGCTGATTGTGCTGTCGCTCCTGATCGGCTTCCTGCTGATCCTGCCGATCGGCGGCGCCGACATGCCGGTCGTGGTGTCGATGCTGAACTCCTATTCGGGATGGGCGGCGGCCGGCATCGGTTTCACCTTGGGCAACACGGCGCTGATCGTCACCGGCGCGCTGGTCGGCTCCTCGGGCGCGATCCTGAGCTACATCATGTGCAAGGGCATGAACCGCTCGATCTTCAACGTGATCCTGGGCGGCTTCGGCACCGACACGTCGGCGGCCGGCCCGGCGCACGCCAAGACCGACAAGCCGGTCAAGGCGGGTTCGGCCGAGGACGCGGCCTTCCTGATGAAAAATGCCCAGTCGGTGATCATCGTGCCGGGCTACGGCATGGCGGTCGCCCAGGCCCAGCACGCGCTACGCGAGATGGCCGACCTCCTGAAGAAGGACGGCGTGCAGGTGCGCTACGCCATCCATCCCGTCGCGGGCCGCATGCCCGGCCACATGAACGTGCTGCTGGCCGAGGCCAACGTGCCCTACGACGAGGTCTTCGAGCTCGACGACATCAACCGCGACTTCGCCTCGACCGACGTGGCCTTCGTGATTGGCGCCAATGACGTCACCAACCCTGCGGCCAAGACCGATCCGCAGAGCCCGATCTACGGCATGCCCATCCTCGACGTCGAGAAGGCGCAGACCGTGCTGTTCGTGAAGCGCGGCATGGCCTCGGGCTATGCCGGCGTCGACAATGAGCTGTTCTTTCGCGACAACACCATGATGCTGTTCGCCGACGCCAAGGCGATGTGCGAGAACATCGTCAAGGCGCTGGAGGGATCGGCGCACTGACAGGGATGCCGTTCATGCTCTTCCGGACCTGCCTGCGCGAAGCCGAAGCGGTTTCGCGCAGGCGAAGGCAGGCCGCGAGCCTCCGGCTCGCTGTTGAGCTTGAGCGAGCCGGAGGCTCGCGGTCCAGAAGACAATGACCACTCCTTACATCCTGCACGGCTTCAATCCGTCGCCGTATTCCGTGAAGATGCGGGCGATCCTGCGCTATCGGCGCATTCCGTTCGTGTGGGACGCCATCGGCAATCCGCGCGACGTGGCGGTGGCGGCGAACCTGCCGCCGGTGATCCCGATCCTGCGCTTTCCCGACGGCCGGCTGATGAACGATTCGACGCCGCTCGCCTATGCGCTCGAGCGTGAGCATCGCGAGCGCTCGATCATCCCCGACGATCCCGTCCACGCCTATCTCAGCGACCTGCTGGAAGACTTCGGCGACGAATGGGTCACCAAGATGATGTTCCATTACCGCTGGTACTATGCGGCGGACCGTTCTTTCGCGCAGACCTGGATCATAACCTCGCGCGATCCCGTGATGGCCGACGCCGAGCGCCGGGCCGGCATGCAGGCTTTCAATGACCGCCAGGTCGGGCGTATGGCGCTGGTCGGGTGCACCGAGCAGAACCGGCCGGTGATCGAGGAGAGTTACCGCTTCGTGCTCGACACGCTCGACCGCCACGTGCGCACCATTCCCTACCTGTTCGGCTCGCGCCCGTCGCTGGCCGATTTCGGCCTGTTCGGCCAGCTGCAGATCCTGTCAGTCGACCCAACGCCGATGGCCGAGATGCGCGAGCGCGCGGCCGACGTCTATTGCTGGCTGCTGCGGCTCGACGATGCCTCGGGCGTCGACGGCGAGTGGATCGACGCGAAAGCTCCGTTGCCCGAGACGCTGACGGCCTTGCTGCGCCATTGCGGCGAGACCTACCTGCCGTTCCTCGCCGCCAACACGCGGGCCCTGCAGGAGGGAAGGGACGAGGTTCTGCTCGACATCATGAGCCGCCCCTACGCCCAGGCGCCGTTTCGCTACCAGGGCAAGTGTCACGACGCCTTGCGCAAGAAGCTCGCGGCGTTGCCGGGCGACGTGCGGCGTCGGCTCGATCCGGTGCTCGAACAGACAGGCTGTCTCCGCTACCTTGCCTGAATGGGCGTCTCCATAGCTCGGGAGGAGGACCCGGCAGCCTGCCGCCGGCTGCTGGAAGCGCTGACCGCGCGCCTGCCGGAATGGTTCGCACAGCCCGATTCCAATCGGCACTACGCCGAGCAGGCGGAAGTCCTGGAAGGCTGGACCGCCCCCGTCGAGGGAAGTGCACGCGCCTTGCTGCTGCTCAAGACGCACAGCGCCGTCAGCGCGGAGATCTACTGGCTGGCCGTCGATCCCGATCACCACCGTCGCGGAATTGGACAAGCGCTGATCGCTGCGGTCGAAGATCGGCTGAAGCAGGACAGGCTGAAATATCTCTTCGTTGCGACGCTGCATCCGGATGACCCGTATGAGCCATACCGGCGTACGCGCGCCTTCTACGAGCGGCTTGGCTTCGAGTGCGTGCTGTCGCGTGAGCCGCTCGCCTACTATCTGAAGCCCCTGTAGCGATGCCGTATCGCGCCATCCTCTTCGATGTCGGCGGACCACTCGACATGGAGTTCGCCTGGGAGATCGCGGTCGACGGCGCCATCGCCTCGGCCTGCGGGCTGGAAGGCATCCGCGTTGACCAGGCGATGATCGACGAGGCGTCGGAAGCGGCAGTCGCCGCCTTCGCGCCCGATGCCTATGGGCACATGATCGAGACGCTGTGCGGCGGCGATCCGCGGACGATCGATCGGGTCCGCCAACGCATGCGTGCCATGGTCGGCAATCTCGACGTCTTCCAGTTGCGGCCCGACATCGACCGCCTGCTGCGTCGGCTCAGCGATCGTGGCCTGAAGCTCGGCATCGTCGCCAGCCAGCCGCAGGCCGCGCGCGAGCGCCTGGCGCGCGCCGGCATCGGCGATCTCTTCGCGTATCAGGGCCTGAGCGGGCTAACCGGCTTCAGCAAGCCCGACCCGCGCGCCTTCCAGGCGGCGGCCGAGGCGCTGGGCGTCGTGCCGGTCGACTGCATCATGGTCGGCGACCGCATCGACAACGACGTCGCACCCGCCAAGGCGCTGGGCATGGCGACCATCCTGCTGCGCGGCGGCCGGCATCGCCGGCAACGGCCGCGCTATTCGGCGGAAGAGCCCGACGCCGTCGTCACCGACGTGCTGGAGCTGGAAGCAGCGATCAATTCTCTTCTGTCATCCTGAGCGCAGCGAAGGATCTCATGCCCGTCGCAAGCGGCGATGAGGTCCTTTGCTGCGCTCAGGACGACATGAAGTTCAGTGATGGTGATGGCTGGCGCCGAAGCGATGGATGTGTAGCGGCGCCTTGGCCAGGCCAGGGCAGAACGTGCCGACGACCTTTTCGAGACGATCGTAGAGCTTCTTCGCCGGCGCGGTGATCTTCTCGCGCCGGACGCGTGACTCTTCGGCCTTGGTCGCGAGCCTGGCGAGGTCGACGGTTAGAAGCTTGCGGTTCTCGACCACCATGCGGCCGCCGATCATGACCGAATGCACGGCTGTGCCATCCTCGGTGTGCACCAGGGCGTTCACCGGGTCGTTGGTCGGGATCCAGTTGATGTGGTGCAGGTCGAGGAAGACGATGTCGGCCTTGTAGCCGGGCGCGATGCGGCCGATCTGCTTGCCGAGGCCGAGCGCGCGGGCGCTGCCTTCGGTGGCGGCGCGCAACGCCTCCTCGGTGGTGACCCAGCGCTCGACATCGGGTCCCTGGACCTTGGACGCGAAGGAGGCGAGCCGCATCGCCTCATACATGTTCTGATTGTCCGAGCAGCTCGCGCCATCGGTGCCGATGCCGACATTGACATCGGCCGACAGCATGCCGCGCATATCGGCAAGCCCGTTGCCGAGCCGCATGTTGGAGCCGGGATTGTGCGCCACCGAGGCGCCGCGGTCGCCCAGCCGCTTCATGTCCTCATCATCGAGCCACACGCCGTGCGCCACGGTGAAGCGCTCGTTGATCAGCCCGAGCCCGTCCATATGGGCAGCGAGCGAGGTGCCGTAGCGCTTGTAGCCGGCCACGACCTGGACCTTCGATTCGGCGACGTGGCTGTGGATGCCGACCTCGTACTCGCGCGCGAGGTTGCGGCAGGCGATCAGGAAGTCGTCGCTGCAGTGGTGCGGGATGGTCGGCGCCACGGCGAGCGCGACTTTCTCGAACGGCCACTTCTGCAGCGCCTTGTCGATCTGCCTGGTGATGGCCTTCCACGGCGCGTAGCGGAAGCTCTCGACCTCCTTCTGCAGCGCCGGCGACAGGCGCTCCATCAGACCGGGAATCGCCTCGAAGAAGGTGATGTCGGCCACCATGGGCGCCAGCACGGCGCGCATGCCGACCTCCTCGTAGGCCTTGGCCATGGCCGAGAGACCGTCGACCGAGGGCATCGGGAACTCGGCCGCGAGATCGTAGGCCGCGGTGCAGCCCTTCAGCACCATCTCGGCCGCGCCGATCATGGCCGACAGGTGCTTGTCCTCGAGCGTGCGGCCCCCACCGGTCCATTGGCTGGCGGTCAGCAGCAGCTCGAGCGACCACAGATCGCCCATGCCCTTGCCGAGATTGCCGGGACTGTGGGTATGGGCGTTGATCAAGCCGGGATGCATCAGCCTGTTCTTGGCATCGACCACCGCGGCGCCAGCCGGTGCCGCGAGGCCGGGCCGGCGGATCTCGGCGATGGTGTCGCCCTTGATCAGGATGTCGGCAGGGGCGGCCTTGCGCTTGGCGATGTCCAAAAGCTTGCCGCCGCGGACGATGGTGTAGGGGTGCTTGGGTTTGCGGGCCATGGCCGGTAGTCTCGCAAACAAAGTGCCAGAGGAGAAATGCCATGAAGGTCGAAGGCGGATGCTATTGCGGCAAGGTCCGGTACGTGGCCGAGGGCGAGCCGATGCGAAAGGGCCAGTGCCATTGCCGCGAATGCCAGTTCATCACCGGCGGCGCGCCCAACATGTTCCTCGTCATGCCGAGCGCAGGCTTCGCCTACACCAAGGGCGCGCCCAAGCAGTTCACGCGCGGCGACCTGGAGAATCCGGTGACGCGGGAGTTCTGCCCCGACTGCGGCACCCACATGGCGACGCGGCCGCCGGGCCGTCCGGTCATCGTCGTGAAGGTGGGAACGCTCGACGATCCCAAGCTCTACGGCGGCCCGCAGATGGCGATCTTCACCATCGACAAGCAGCCGTTCCACCAGATCCCTGACGGGTTGCCCAGCTTCGAGCGCATGCCCCAGCGCTGACGTCAGCGATGTCGGTCGAGAAGCCCGTACAACTTTGCAGACATGGATTCCCATTCTGCGAGCGACACGAACCGAAGGCGCTCGACCTTTTCATCGTAGCACCACCAGCCGGCCGCTAGGGCCTGTAGTTCGCACAGTCGGCTGTAATACGCCTCGGTGATGATGGCGTGGGTGTCAGCAAATGGCATGGGATCGCGCCTTCCGCGAGCGAGCCATTCGTAAAACCAGCGTTCCTTGCCGAAGACCCAGCCAAAGGCGTCACCGGCACTGTCGTTGTCGAACACCTCCTGCATGCGCTGAAGCAGCTCGAGCGGCGGATTTCGCGCCACCACGGCGGTCCAGGTGGCATTCCAGTCCCGCCATTCTGCGGCCAGAGGTCCGGGAAGGTCTGAATGAGGCACGTGGACAGAGGGCGCCCGATGCCGTCGCGGGGTGATCCAGAGCCGTGTGCGGCCGGGAGAAGGAGGCAGGCCCCACGTTTTCCTGGCCAGGCGCATGAACTTCTGCCGAGCTTCGATTTCGTGTGGCACCGCTTCGAACATGTCGATAAGCGCTCTTCCGAGACAATTCTGAAAGGTGGCCTCTTCGAGAATCGCATCGAGCTGGTCCTGCGACGCGCCCAGCCTCGTCCTAAGCCTGTCGATCGTCTCGGCGTGGGTGCCGCCGGCGTCCTCGCCGAGATCCACGAGCCAGCGGCGGGCGGCGTCGTCGACGCGGAAGAACTCGTTGACCGGCGGGTCGGTGATGTAGCGAGGAACGGGGAATTCCGGCATGGCGGCACTCTTGGCTGGGCCTTCCGGGCAAACAAAAACCCCCGGACAAGCCGGGGGTTCGGATTCGCTGACGGAGAGATGAGGACTAGTAGCCCTCGCGCTCCATGCGCTTGCGCATCAGCTTGCGGGTCCGGCGAATGGCCTCGGCGCGCTCGCGGGCGCGGCGCTCTGAGGGCTTCTCGTAGTTGCGGCGGAGCTTCATCTCTCTGAAGATCCCCTCGCGCTGCATCTTCTTCTTCAGGACGCGCAGCGCCTGATCGACGTTGTTTTCACGAACGAGAACCTGCACTTCGATCGCTTCCTTCCAATGCATAGTGGGGCGCCCCGGAAACGGCTCCGGGGGCAATTTCGAGGCGGCGGTGGTATCACAGGGAAAGACCCTTGGGAAGCCCGGGGAACCCCCTATATTTCCCACCATGAGCCCTGAAAATACCCCAAATCCAGCCGATCCCGACACCGAAATGCGCGACCGGCTGGCCGACGCCATGGTTTCCGAGGCCGCCTTCGAGGGCTGGAGCCGGGCTGCCCTGCAGGCCGTATCCCGCCAGCTCGAGCTGCCGGCCGGGGAGGGCGACCGGCTGTTCCCGGACGGGGCCATCGGGGTGCTCACCTATGCCAGCGAGCGCGCCGACCAGCGCACGGTCGAGGACATGGAGAAGGAGGGCGTTGCCAACCTCAAGATCCGCGACCGCATCAAGAGCGCGGTCCGCATCCGGCTCGAACGCCACGCCGGCAACCGCGAGGGCGCGCGCCGGGCTTTGGCGCTGTTGTCGCTGCCGTTCAACGCGCCGCTGGCGATGCGGCTCCTGTACCGCACGGTCGATGCCATGTGGTACGCCGCGGGCGACACCAGCACCGATTTCAACTTCTACACCAAGCGGGCCACCCTGGCCGGCGTCTATTCCTCGACCTTGCTCTACTGGCTGAACGACCGCTCGCCGGGCAGCGAGGCGACCTGGGGCTTCCTCGACCGGCGCATCGACGACGTCATGAAGATCGAGAAGCTGAAGAGCCAGGTGAAGTCCTGGACCGGCGGCTCGGTCAGGACCGCTTCAAGAAGGTGACGTGCCCCATCTTGCGGCCGGGCCGCGCCGAGGCCTTGCCATAGAGATGCAGCCGCGCCGTCGGATCGGCGAGATAGCGCAGCCAGTCGTCGGCCTCGTTGCCAATAAGGTTCTCCATGCGCGACGGCATCAGCACGTCGACCGGCCCCAGCGGCAGGCCGCAGATCGCGCGCACCAGCTGCTCGAACTGGCTGGTGGCGCAGGCGTCGATCGTCCAGTGGCCTGAATTGTGCGGCCGCGGCGCGAACTCATTGGCCAGCACGCGGCCGTCCCGGGTGACGAACATTTCCAGCGCCACCAGCCCCACGAGATCGAGGCCCCGCGCCAGCTCGGCGCCGTAGCGCTCGATGGTGGCCAGCGTCGCCGGCGCCAGGCCCGACGGCACGGTCGTGGTGCGTAGAATGCCGTCGCGATGGTCGTTCAGGCCGATGGGGAAGCAGCGCGTCTCACCGTCGAGGCCGCGCGCCACGATGGCCGAAGTCTCGCAGGCGAAATCGACCAGCGCTTCGAGGATGCACTCGCGGCGGCCGAGCTTCTGCCAGGCGGCCGCGAGACCCGCGCGGTCGGCGACCCGAACCTGGCCCTTGCCGTCATAGCCCTCGGTGCAGGTCTTCAAGATGCCGGGCAGCGCGGTGGCGGCGGCGATGTCGGCCTCGTCGCGGATCGCCTGATACGAGGCGGTGTCGATGCCGAGAGTGCGGAAGAACTCCTTCTCGCGCAGCCGGTGCTGGGCGACGTGGATCGGCTTGACGCCCGGCCGCACCGGCTTGTGGCGCTGGCATTCGGCGACCGTCGTCTCCGGCACATTCTCGAATTCGTAGGTGATGACGTCGACCTGGTTGGCGAAGCGCGCCAGGGCGTTCGTGTCGTCATACGCGCCCTGGACATGCCCGGCGGCGACGTCACCACCGATCGAGTGCTCCTCCGGGGCATAGACCACGCAGCGATAGCCCAGCCGCGCGGCGGCGAGCGCCGTCATGCGGCCCAACTGGCCGCCGCCCAGGATGCCGATGGTCGAACCCGGGGGCAGGGACTTGGGGGAACTCATTTCCTAGCGATGAGGCGTCGCGACCTCGTCCGACGGCGCCTTGGCAACGGCATCCGTCTGGCGAGCCCGCCATCTTTCCAGTGCCGCCATGATCTTGACATCGCCAAGACCGACGATGCTGGCAGCCAGAAGCCCCGCATTCACCGCGCCGGCGCGTCCAATGGCGAGCGTGCCGACAGGAATGCCGGCGGGCATCTGGACGATGGAAAGAAGACTGTCCTGACCTTTCAGGGCGGCGCTTTCGACCGGCACGCCCAGCACCGGCAGGGGAGTCATGGACGCGGTCATGCCTGGTAGATGGGCAGCGCCGCCGGCGCCGGCGATGATCACCTTCAGGCCGCGGCCCCTGGCGGCGGCAGCGTAGCTCATCATGCGCTTGGGCGTGCGATGGGCGGAGATGATGCGAGCCTCGAACGGCACCCCCAGCGCTTCGAGGGTCTCGGCGGCATGGCGCATGGTCGCCCAGTCGGACTGGCTGCCCATGATCAGGCCGACCGCCGGTTTGCGGGCGGTTCGTTTGGCGGTGGATTTGGCCATTCTCGTCTCAGGCGATGATATCGGGAATCAATTGGCTTTCCAGCCTGAGGATCTGGTCCTTGAGGCCAAGCTTGCGTTTCTTCAGCCGCTGCAGCTGGAGCTGGTCGAACGGCGGCTTCTCGACCAGGCGATCGATCACCTCGTCGAGGTCGCGGTGCTCGCTCTTCAAGGCCTCAAGCTTGGCCTTGAGGGTTTCGGCGTCCTGCGGCTCCGACGGAGGGTTGCTCATGCTCTAGCCACCTTGCCCTGCGCCGTGTACCCCTTCGCCCGGCCAAAGGGAAGCACCGAAGGTGTCGGATTTTCTGCCCCATCCGTTCTGGAATTTCTCGCTCGAGCTCTATGCCGGCGAGGGCGTTGCCGAGGCCTGCCTCGACCTGCAGGAGAGGCGCGGCTGCGACGTGAACATATTGCTGTTCTGTTGCTGGCTCGGCGCCTCGGGCCGGCCGACGCTGACGGCCGACCGCCTGCGCGCCATCCTGAAGGCGAGCGATGCGTGGCAGGCCGAGATCGTGCGACCCTTGCGCGCGGTGCGGCGGCTGTTGAAGGATCGGCCGTGGCCCGAAGCAATGCCCGAGACCGTCGATGCCGTGCGCCGGCGCGTCGCCGATGCCGAGCTCGCGGCCGAGCATGCCGAGCAGATCAAGCTCGCGAGCCTGCACTCGCCGCCGGCCGACCGCGACCGCCCGGTCGAGAAGCGCCTGCGCGCGGCAGTGGGCAATCTCGGCGTCTACGCCGTCTGTCTGGGCGTCACGCCCGACGCCAAGGACCGCGCCGCCGTGGTGTCGCTGATGAAGGGCACGTTCCCGATGCTGACGGCGGACGAGATCGTGCGCGTGGTCGGCTGACTCATGTTCGGACCGGAG
>NZ_BKAJ01000028.1 GCF_007992495.1 Reyranella soli | reverse complement strand
CTCCGATGAGCATGAAGGTTTCAGTCGGCCCGACACAATCCACGCCGTTGCAGGGCAGGACAATCGGCCACCTCAAGTTGCGTCGGGCAAGGCTTCGTGCGTAGTCTGGTGGTAGTCACAGAGGGGGCAGCCATGATCGATCCCAGCAGAGTCGGGAGAGTATTTCCTCTGCTTGCGCTGATGGCCTCGTGCCTGGCGGCCACCATCCAACCGGCCAACGCACAAGCCACCCGCACCTGGGTGTCGGGCGTCGGCAACGACGCCAATCCGTGCAGCCGCACGGCGCCGTGCAAGACCTTCGCCGGCGCCATCTCCAAGACGGCGGCGGGTGGCGAGATCAATGCGCTCGATCCCGGCGGCTACGGTGCGGTGACCATCACCAAGTCGATCACCATCGACGGCGGCAGCGGCCAGGTGGCGAGCGTGCTCGCCGCCGGCACCAACGGAATCATCATCAACGCCGGCGCCAACGACGTCGTCACCCTGCGCAACATCCAGATCAACGGTGCAAACGGCACGCCGACGCCCGGCCTCAACGGCATCCGCTTCCTCGCGGGCTCCTCGCTGGTCGTCGACAACGTCCGGATCTTCGGCTTCAGCCAATCCGGCATCGACATCAACCTCAACACGGCGTCGGCCGTGCGCGTCATGGTGACCGACACGGTCGTGAGCACCAGCGCCACCGGCATCTTCGCCAAGAACGCCGGCAGCGGCCGTGTGACGGTATCGGCCCAGCGTGTCTCGCTGCTCCGGAACAGCACCGTCGGCTTCAAGGCCGATTCCACTACCGGTTCGGCGCAGCTTCTCTGCGCCATCTCCGACAGCATGGTCGCGGGCAATGCAATAGGCGTCCATGCGGCGGGCGGCGCTGCCGGCGGTACGCTCATCCAGGTTACGCGATCGTCGGTCGTGAACAATGTGAACACCGGGATCCTTACCGATGGTTCGGCCGCGGCCCGGGCGCTGCTTTCCAACACGCTGGTGTCTGGCAACGACACGGGCGTAGCGTCGGCTGGGGGAGGGCAGCTCTTCACCTACAAGAACAACTCGGTGAACGGGAACGTCACGGCCGACGGCGCCTTCTCGACGCCTCTCACGCCGGAATAGATTGGTTCCCTATGGGTCAGGTCTGAGGACTATTTGCCGCATTATGCACAGCCGGTGGATAGGCTGCGATTCGGCGTGACTCGCCGCAATGAAGGAGTCACAGTTTACCGTCCGCAACAATCTCGGAGGTCGCCCGTGAGCACAGTGGACCATATCGAAGCGCTCAAGGCCAAGCATGCTTCCCTTGAGCACGCGATCGATCAGGAGAATATGCGCCCGCATCCCGACGACGATGCGATCTGCAGCCTCAAGAAACGCAAGCTACAAATAAAGGACGAGATTGCTCGTCTGACCGCCTCCAGCACCCGACACTGACGCTCTCAGCCTAGGCCGGCCCATCGGGCCAGGGCCACAGCGCCGACGGCCGCGAACAGGCCCGGCGTGAATCCGCCTGCCCATCGGGTGGCGATGGCGGCCGCCATCGCGCCGATCCAGAAGGCGCTGCCTGTCTGCACGATCGGCACGATGGCGGCCGAGATCAGCACTGCACCCGGGGCATGCTCCAGCCAGGCCGCGACGAAGCGGTGCCGCCCGAGCCAGCGCATGGCGAGGAAGCCGCCGGCCTTGGCCGACATGGCTGCGAGCGCCATCACCAGGATGGCCAAAAGGTTCTCAGGACTTGCGGTCATTGTCCGCGCGCGTTTGCTGCCAGGCGCCTAGAAGCCCGCCGGCCAGTCCGCCGATCACGATGTACCAGTTGCCGCCGATCAGCCATTTGGCGGCGAGTGCTGTGGCGATCGCCACGCCCCACGGGCCGAGGTCGCGCTTGCCGCGGAACAGGATGACCGCGACCACGACGAACACGGCGATGCCGACGAAGTCGAGGCCGAGCCGCCGCGCCGCCGTCGGATCGGACAGCACGCCGCCCGCCGCGAGATGACCGAGCAGGGTCGAGGCGGTCCAGGTCAGCGCCATGATGAAGCCGCCGCCCAGGAACCGGCCGAGATCGCCGTGGCCGCGCCGGTACTCGGCGATGTTCACCGCCCAGTTCTGGTCGACGGTCACGTGCCATACTGCGGGCTGCACGTACCATCGCAGCGACGGCAGGTGCGGCTGCAGCGCCGCGCCCATCACGAAGTAACGCAGGTTGGCGACGAATACCGACGCGGCGAGGGCGAAGAGCGGCAGCGGATGCGTCCAGACGTCGAGCGCCACCATCTGGCTGGTGCCGGCGAAGACGGTGAAGCTCATCAGGCCGACTTCGAGCGCGCTCAGCCCCTTTTGCGCGGCGGCGACGCCAAAGCCGATGCCGAAGGGAAATGTCGCGAAGCTCGGCAGGAACATACGCAGCGCGCCGGCCTGGAAGCTGCGCCACGTCACACGTGTGGAGAGGGACACCGCGACATGGTACCGGCCGAGCTTCCTGCGACGCCAAGCAATGATTCTGCAGGTGGCCCCGAGTGGAACTTATGGAAGCGCCCTGCGCCTAGTAGCTCTGCACAGTGATCATGACAGGTTGGCGCGGGGCCGATGAGATTGCTTG
>NZ_BKAJ01000027.1 GCF_007992495.1 Reyranella soli | reverse complement strand
TACTAGTTCAGCTTGTGCAGGTTGACCGTCCAGACGACCGGGCCGAACTGCCCCTGCGAGCGGCCGCTGCACTGGGCGACGTTGTCGGCGCCGCGCTGGCAGACGAGCTGGTCGGCATACCAGCGCGAGCCGTCGTTGCACGATGAATCGCCGTCGCGGATGCGCAGCGTCTGGCCCTCGAAGCGCGCTTGCGCGCGGGTGCGGCAGGCGGTGCGGCCGCGCCGCCATTCGAGCTGGCCGTTGCCGTTGGCGTCGAAGCAGTAGGACGAGATGCCGGGCTGGCCCTGCATCGGCTCGTGGCGGAACGGATCGGTGCGCCAGCAGCCCGACATGAAGGAATAGTCGTTGGTGGGCGCGGGCAGGCGCAGGCGGTTGTCGTTGGGATTGGTCTGGCGCGGCGCCGGCGCTGGAGCGGGCGGCGGCGCGGGCTTGGGTTGCGCCTGAGGTGGCGGTGGCGGGGCGACGGCGACCTGCGGCGGTGGCTTCGGCGGCTCCGGCGGTTTGCAGTCGGCGATGCGCTTCTTGAGCTCGGCTTCGATCAGCGACAGCTCGACCTTGAGGATGCGCTCGCGCGACTGTTCGGTCGAGAAGGCGGCCTTCAGGGTGGGTATCGGGTCGGTTGGCGGTTCGCCGGGCGGCGACGCGGGCGGGCCTTCGCGGGTTGCCAGCGACAGCGATGGATCGGCAGGCAGCAGGTCGCGTAGCAGCCAGGCCGCTCCCAGCAGCAGGAGCATCAACGGCAGGGCGAGCAGCAGGGTGCGCAGCCAGGGGATGGTCGTACTCGCCGGGCGCAGGGCCGGCAGCGCCGTGACGGCGGGCGCTTCGAGCACGGGGCGGCGGCCGACGGGGTTGAGGGCCAGTGGCTCCGGCGGCCGCGGCAGGGTGGCCGGCAGCAACGAAGCGGCGGCTTCCTTCTCGTAGCCCCAGCACACGATCACCGGCCGCTCGCCGACCAGGAAGATGAATGATTGCGCCGGCGCACGCGCGGCGAGCTGCAGCGACAGGCCGACGACGCCCATGTCCTCGCGCGGGCCGGCGCCGGCCAGCGTGTCGCCGAGACGGCGGATCTCAGCCAGCGTGCGCTCGACCCCGGCCAGCACCTCGGCGCGCCGCTCGGCCGTCAGGGCCGACAAGGGCTGCACCGCGCCTGGCCAGTCGGCGTACCAGTCGATCGCCTTGCCGTCCTCGTGCGCCTGCGGATCGGCCAGAAGGCCGGCCGCGTCGTCGCCAAGCCGGCGACGCACCACGCGGCGAAGCTGCGGGGCGGCGTTGTGCAGCGGCTCGCCGCGCACGCCCAGGGGGCGCACACCGCTGCGCGTCGTGACGATCAACGTGGTCTGGCCAGCCATTCCACCGCCAAAATAGCCGGCCGATTATGGCGACGCGATGTCTTCAGCGGGCCGCAGGCCCGCGCGGACCGCGGGCGTCTCGCCCGCTCATGTCTTTCGGAAGCGCGCTGAACTCCAGCGCCAGTTGAATGCTTCAGCTACCAGTCCCGCTTTGACAGGATTGTGCTCCGCATAAACGACTGTTCGGGCCAAGTGCCCTTCGTCCCGCATAAATCGATCAAAGTAGTCGGGATGCCAGAACGGTCCAGACCGGCCGATCTGGCTGTTGGCCCGTTTGGCGGTGAACGACTTCCAGCTGCCGACAATCCCCGTCAGGGAATGCTCATCGACGATCTCGATCACTACGTGAACGTGGTTAGGCATGATGCACCAGCCGAGCAGTCGATAGCGCGCACCGTCGAAATGTATCAGGGCATCTTCGACCATGGACGCGATGTCCGGACGCTTCAGCCAGCAGGCTCCAAGGCCAGCGTCGAGCTCTCGTTCCAGTCGCGGCAACACATGGTCACGGTCCTGAAGAGCCTTCGCGATATGAGCGGGCAAGCTGTCGGCCAGTCGGAAGGTGACAAATTGAACCGTCTCGGTTGAGTCGAAATGAGGGAGGTATCCTCGTGAGTGCCAGCCTTTGGGTTGCATCGATCTCATAAGCGGTCGGGACGCCCGCGGTCCGCGCAGGCCTGCGGCCTGCTGTTAAGACATGAGCTACACCTGCTTCGCCCATTCCCGCAGGACGAACTTCTGGACCTTGCCGGTCGAGGTCATGGGCAGGTCGCGGAAGACGACGTAGCGCGGGCACTTGTAGGAGGCGAGGTTGGCGCGGCAGTGGGCGATGATGTCGTCGGCCGTGGCGGCCGATCCGGGCTTCAGGACGACGAAGGCGCAGGGCGTCTCGCCCCATTTCTCGTCGGGCTTGGCGACCACGGCGACGTTGGCCACCGCCGGATGCTCGATGATCACGCCCTCGACCTCGATGGTCGAGATGTTCTCGCCGCCCGAGATGATGATGTCCTTGGAGCGGTCGCGCAGCTCGATGTAGCCGTCCTCGTGCAACACGCCGAGATCACCGGAATGAAACCAGCCGTGCTCGAACGCCTCGCGCGTCGCCTTGGCGTTCTTCAGGTACCCCTTCATGGTGAGATTGCCGCGGAACATCACCTCGCCCATGGTGGCGCCGTCGCGCGGCACTTCCTTCATGGTCGTGGGGTCCATCACCGTGACGCCGTCCTCGGCGGCATAGCGCACGCCCTGGCGCGCCTTGAGCTGGGCGCGCTCGTGCGACGGCTTGGCATCCCATTCTTCATGCCACGAGCAGATAGTCGCCGGGCCGTAGACCTCGGTGAGCCCATAGACGTGGGTGACGCGGAAATTCTCCTTCTCCAGCGCCTCGAGCACGGCGGCGGGCGGCGGCGCCGCCGCGGTCATGAACTCGACCTTGCGGCTGAGCGGCTGGCGCTCATCCGCCGTGGCGCCGATGATGAACTGCATGATGATGGGCGCGCCGCACATGTGCGTGACGTTGTGCGCGGCCAGCGCATCGTAGATCGTCTTGGCGTTGGCGCGGCGCAGGCAGACCGAGGTGCCGGCGACCAGCGCCAGGGTCCACGGGAAGCACCAGCCGTTGCAATGGAACATCGGCAAGGTCCAGAGATAGACCGGATGGAGGCCCATGGCCCATTGCGTGGCGTTGCCGTAGGCCGACAGCGCCCCGCCGCGATGGCTATAGACCACGCCCTTCGGATTGCCTGTCGTGCCCGACGTATAATTGAGCGAGATCGCGTTCCATTCGTCAGCCGGATAGTCCCAGGCGTAGTCGTCGTCGCCGGTCGCGAGGAATTCCTCGTAGGTCGTGTCGCCGATCTGCGCACGGTCCTCGCACAGCGGGTCGTCGATATCGACGACCAGCGGCTGGACCTTGGCGATGGCCAGCGCCTCGGTCATGACCTTGTGGAACTCGCGGTCGACCAGCAGCACCTTGGTCTCGCTGTGGTCGAGGATGAAGGCAATCATCGCCGCGTCGAGACGCGTGTTCAGCGAGTTCAGCACGCCGCCGGTCATCGGCACGCCAAAATGCGCCTCGTACATCTCGGGGATGTTGGGCGCCATGATCGCCACCGTGTCGCCGACGCCGATGCCGACCTTCTCCAACGCCGAGGCGAGCTGGCGGCAGCGCGCATAGGTCTCGGCCCAGCTCTGCCGACGCGCGCCGTGGATCAGCGCGATGCTATCGGGATAGACGGCCGCGCTGCGCTCGATGAACTGCAAGGGCGTCAGGGCTGCGTAGTTGGCGGGCGTCTTGCCAAGGTCGCGTTCGTAGATGTTGGCCGAGAGCTGCTGCGCCTTGTGCGGCGCGGGCCGCGGCGACGGCATGCGCGTCACTGATGCCCGGTTCTTGACCGAGCGGCGAGGCGCCGGACGTGGGACCGGCTTTGGCGCCGCGACCTTCTTCTTGGCGGCAGGCTTGCGGACGACGGGCTTCTTCGCCTTGGCCGCCTTGCGCTTGGCCGGCTTCTTGCCCTTGCCCGATCCCTGTTTCGACTTGCCCTTGGCCATGCTCGCTTCCCGTTGCCCGACTTCCTCGGCGCCGCGCACTTTCACACAAACGGCCGGGTCTCCACTAGTTTTTCCTTAGCGCACAGACGAGAGCAGGCCGCTACCATCGGCCCATGAGTCCTGTCCTGCTTTCCCCGGGCACCGTGCCGTTGGCAACCTGGCGTGAAATCTATCGTGGCGCGGAGGTCGCTCTCGATCCGGCGGCGTACACCGCGATCGACGCCTCGGCCCGCGCGGTCTCGGCCATCCTCGCCAAGGGCGAGCCCGTGTACGGGATCAACACGGGCTTCGGCAAGCTGGCGAGCGTACGCATCGAGGCCGCCGACCTCGAGAAGCTGCAGCGCAACATCGTGCTGTCGCATGCCGCGGGCGTCGGTCCGCCGATGCCGGTTTCCGTTGCGAGACTTATGATGGCGCTGAAGCTAGCGAGCCTGGCGCAGGGCGCGTCAGGCGTGCGCAGCGGGACCGTACGTCTCTTGGAGGCGCTGCTCGACAAGGGCCTGACACCGGTCGTGCCGTGCCAGGGTTCGGTCGGCGCTTCCGGCGACCTCGCGCCGCTTGCCCACATGTCGGCGACGCTGATCGGCGTCGGCTCGTTCTTCATCGACGGCGCCGTGGTTCCCGCCGACCGGGCGCTGGCCGAGGTCGGCCTGTCGCCGTTGGTGCTGGGCGCCAAGGAAGGCCTCGCCCTCCTGAACGGCACGCAGTTCTCGACCGCCTATGCGCTGGCCGCGCTGTTCGAGACCGAGATGCTGTTCGGCTCCGCCCTGGTCACCGGCGCTCTCGCGACCGACGCGGCGCGCGGCTCCGATGCGCCGTTCGACCCGCGCATCCACGCCCTGCGCCGCCATGCCGGCCAGGTCGAGGCGGCGCACGCGCTGCGCCGCCTGATGGAAGGCTCCGCCATTCGCGTCTCGCACCTGGTCGGCGACGAGCGCGTGCAGGATCCGTACTGTTTGCGCTGCCAGCCGCAGGTCATGGGCGCCGTGCTCGACATCCTGCGCCATGCGGCGGCGACGCTCGCGACCGAGGCCAACGGCGTCACCGACAATCCGCTGATCTTCGCCGACACCAACGAGGCGCTGTCGGGTGGCAACTTCCACGCCGAGCCGGTCGCCTTCGCCGCCGACATCCTGGCCCTGGCGCTCTGCGAGATCGGCTCGCTCACTGAACGGCGCATCGCCATGCTGGTCGATCCCGCCTTGTCGGGCCTGCCCGCGTTCCTGACGCCCAACCCCGGACTCAATTCAGGATTCATGATTCCGCAGGTCACGGCGGCGGCGCTCGTCGCCGAGAACAAGCAGCGCGCCCATCCGGCCAGCATCGATTCGATCCCGACCTCGGCCAACCAGGAAGACCATGTCTCGATGGCGGCGCACGGCGCGCGCCGCCTGATGGAGATGACCGACAATTGCCGGTCGATCATCGGTATCGAGCTCCTGGCGGCGGCGCAGGGCTGCGACTTCCATCATCCGCTGCTCTCCAGTCCGATGCTCGAACGGGTGCGCGAGCTGGTGCGCCGGCACGTGCCGCATCTCGACGACGACCGCCATTTCCAGCCCGATCTCGCCCGCGCCGCCGACCTGGTCGGCCGCGGCGCGCTGATCGATGCGATCGGCGACGATATCCTTCCGTCTCTCGACCGGAGTTCGACATGACCACGCGTCTCGACAACACCCGCACCGTCCGCGCGCCGCGCGGCACCGAACGGACGGCCAAGAGCTGGCTGACCGAAGCGCCATTGCGCATGCTGATGAACAATCTCGATCCCGAAGTCGCCGAGCGGCCGGGCGAGCTTGTGGTCTATGGCGGCATCGGCCGCGCCGCGCGCGACTGGCAGAGCTTCGACCGCATCGTCGCCGCCTTGCGCGATCTCGAGGCCGACGAGACGCTTTTGGTGCAGTCGGGCAAGCCGGTCGGCGTCTTCCGCACGCATGCCGATGCGCCGCGCGTCCTCATCGCCAACTCCAACCTGGTGCCGCACTGGGCGACCTGGGAGCATTTCAACGAGCTCGACCGCAAGGGCCTGATGATGTTCGGCCAGATGACGGCGGGCTCGTGGATCTACATCGGCAGCCAAGGCATCGTGCAGGGCACCTACGAGACCTTCGTCGAGATGGCGCGCCAGCACTATCAAGGGAGTCTCGCCGGCCGCTGGATCCTGACCGCGGGGCTCGGCGGCATGGGCGGCGCGCAGCCGCTGGCCGCGACCATGGCCGGCGCGTCGTGCCTCGCCGTCGAATGCCGGCCGAGCAGCATCGAGTTCCGCCTGCGCACCGGCTATCTCGACAAGCAGGCGCGCGATCTCGATGAGGCGCTGGCAATCATCGGAGAGGCGACCGCACAAAAGAAGGCGGTGTCGGTCGGCCTTTTGGGCAACGCGGCTGACGTGTTGCCGGAACTGCTGCGCCGTGGTGTCAGACCTGATTGCCTGACTGACCAGACCTCAGCGCACGATCCGATCAACGGCTACCTGCCCAAAGGATGGACCTTGGCCGAGTGGGAAGCCAAGCGAGCCAGCGCGCCCGAGGCCGTCGCCAAGGCGGCCAAGCAATCGATGGCGGGACACGTGCGCGCCATGCTGGAGTTCCACAAGCTCGGTGTGCCGACGGTCGACTACGGCAACAACATCCGCCAGGTGGCGCTGGAGGAGGGCGTGGCCGACGCTTTCAGCTATCCGGGCTTCGTGCCGGCCTATATCCGTCCGTTGTTCTGCCGCGGCGTCGGGCCGTTCCGCTGGGCCGCGCTGTCGGGCGATCCCGAGGACATCTATCGCACCGACGCCAAGGTGAAGGAGCTGATGCCGAACAACGCGCATCTGCACAACTGGCTCGACATGGCGAAGAAGCGCATCAAGTTCCAGGGACTGCCGGCGCGCATCTGCTGGGTTGGCCTCGGCGACCGCCATCGCCTGGGCCTCGCCTTCAACGAGATGGTGGCGAAGGGCGAGCTCAAGGCCCCGATCGTCATCGGCCGCGACCATCTCGATTCGGGATCGGTCGCCAGCCCCAACCGCGAGACCGAATCGATGCGCGACGGTTCCGACGCCGTCTCCGACTGGCCGTTGCTGAACGGCCTGCTGAACTGCGCCTCGGGCGCCACCTGGGTGTCGTTGCACCACGGCGGTGGCGTCGGCATGGGGTTCTCGCAGCATGCCGGCATGGTGATCGTCTGCGACGGCACGCCGGAAGCGGCGCGCCGCATCGAGCGCGTGCTGTGGAACGACCCGGCGAGCGGCGTCATGCGCCATGCCGATGCGGGTTACGAAGATGCGATTGCGTGTGCGCGGGAGAAGGGGTTGAAGCTGCTGAACATCTGACCTATCGCGCTTCGGTTCAACGCCTACAGGCACAAGTTGAAACGCGAGCTCGTTGTGCTGAGAGCCGGCAATCCCAGTAGCTAGACCCATCGAAAGTCGGCCAAGACGTGTGTGGGAATGCGGCTATTACGCTCGTCAGGAAAGCCGCGCTGCTAGCTCAATAAGCAGCCACATGATCAGCCAAGCGGCGGCTCGCACATCTTTCAAATATGCATTTGCCTCGGCTAGTTCATGCAGAGCGCGTTCGGCTAGATAGTGGTTGCTATCCATACTTCGCTGGACGCAATCTTTCTTGCGGTTGGCTCGTCTGGATTTCGATATGGCTCGGCGCCGCGTATGTGACGGGGCGATCAGACAGTCATTCGAGTCGTCGTTATCAGTCATAGGGTCCTCTATCGCGACACACGCAGCGATAGGGAAACGCGACGGTAGCCGTATAGGTCGCCCTATTTTGCTACCGTGTCAAAACTCGTATCGGAATTGTCGTCGGGTTTCGCTACTTTGCCAACTCCGTGGGAATGGACGGTAAATAGAGCCAAAGTGGATGGTCTTGATCGCCCTGCAACGGCGTCAGAAAGCCGGGCGCGAGAAAATCATCATACTTGCGGATCAAATCAGGGCTTTTGTCGTTGGGACGACTCGGCAAGTTGATGCCGACTTCGGGTCCGTCAGCCTTGAATCGCCTGATGACGGGCGGACGCTTAGGAGAGGGCGGAAGGTAAGAATCTGGGCGGTCTTTCACGCTCTTGGGGATCGATTTCCAGGCCTGAGCAAACGCGCTAGCCTTCTTCAGATTGCCATATCGCCATTCGGGAGCAGCGTCTTTCTTGAGAAGCCACGCTAGCTGCTTGAACGCAGCAATGTTTGTCGAAGGCATTCCCTTGGCAGCGAGCATACGACGAAGAGCAAGAACGATTTGGACAAGACGCGCGGCGTGGGCATGAGGGTAGTCGACCCTAGTGGGCGGCATCTTCGGCCGGCCGCCCTTCCGTCTTTTTCGCAAAGCAGGAACAAAGTCCTGCATTAGGCAAAACGCGAGTCTAATCCAGCGATCATGCATTTCCTCTTTGCTAACCTTTTGCTGAGCATAGGGATGGTTGAATGTAGGGGTGAAAAAGCCGCCAAAAGGCGGATTTAGGTGGTAGTGAATTGCCAGCGCATCAAGGCATTGGGTGATCGCTTTGCTGTTGTTCAAGTCTATCGGGGCGAGCAATATCGGCGGGTAGTCAGGTAGGACTACAGTTGGCCGCTTCGTCATCGTCGCCCCTCCACATGACGCATCCGTAGATTTCGTCCGTGCGGACGGTCCCGTGCGGATCAGGCTTCCGCGTACCACCAGCCGCTCGGCTCGAGACTACCATGAGGCGCGAACATCGCTCATCCGATCCTCAAGGAAGTATTGTCGGGGGATAGTATTCCGTGATGCCAGTGCCGATGTGAGTCATCGGGATGCATGCGCGCGAGAAAAGGGTCTAAACCGCTGAACATCTGACTTGCGAGAGGCACCGATGCGAGGCAAACGGACCCTCATGGGCAAATACATCTGGCGCGGCCTGCTCGCCGTATCGACGGTCGCGCTCCTGGCCGGTTGCGGCTGGTTCGACGGCGGCGCGCCTGTCGGCAAGGCGAGACCGGGCGCCGACCGTCAGATCGCACCGACCGGGACCTTGCCGGCGGCCAACCCGGGCCGGCAGGCCGAGCAAACCGTCGTCCCGGCGAACGAAACTCGCGGGACCACGCCGGCAATTGGTTCGGTCGTGGGTGCGAAGGGTGGGCAGCGGGCGCAGAAGGAAGCCGCCGACAAGGCGGCCGCCGAGCGCGACGCCAAGGAACGCGAGCAGCGCAACGCGGCGGACCGCGACGCCAAGGCCAAGAAGCAATCGGTGCCATCGCAGACGACGCCCGCCGACTCGCCGCCCGCCACCGCACCGGCGGCTCCGGAGCCTGCGCCAACCGCTCCCAAGTCCTAGCGGATCGTTCGCGGTCAACCGGCGAAGGAGAGGTTGTCCGGCCTGAGATCCATGAAATAGAAGGTGTAGGGACGCCAGCTCACGTTCTTGCGCACCCCGTAGGATTCGAGGGGCTGGTAGATGATCGTTGCCGGGCATTCGTCTTCCCAGGCATCGAGCATCTGGCCGAAGAGAGTGCGCCGTCGCGCCAGGTCGGTCTCGACCTCGAGCGCGCGGCCGGCCTCGTTGAACGCTGTGGTCGTGGTCCATTCCCCACGCCGCTGAGGGCCGCTGTCGGGTCCCCAGGACGGCCACAGCGCCCCGAGCGGGTCGGGAAACCGCGTCGAGTTGGAGGTATTGCCGACCTGCTGCCCGGCCGCCTGCATCTGCGAGAAGTTCTCGACCACCTGCAGAGCGGCGTTGATGCCGACCGCTTTCCACATCTCGATCACGATCTGGGCGACGCGCAGCGCATTGGTGTAGTAGTTGGGCAGAGTGCGATAGACGATTCGCTCGCCGCTATAACCCGCCGCTTTGAGCAGCCGGCGGGCCGCCTCGGGATCGTGGCGCAGCGTGCGGCCCGACAGGAACATGTCGCCGTATTCGGGGTAGTTGTGGCCGGGCGGCACGACGGCCCGGCCGAGCCACAGCGTGTCGACCAGCAGCCGGCGATCGATCGCCAGGGAAAGCGCCTGCCGGACGCGCTTGTCGGCCATCGCCGGACCGCGCTCGTCGAAGGTGATGAGGTGCGAATTGGCGAGCACGACCGAGCGCGGCTCCGCGTGGCGCATGCGCTCGAACTCGCCGATCTGGTCGGGCGGCACGTTCGTGACGAGATCGAATTCGCCGGACGCAAGACCGGCCGCCCGGGTCGCGACCTCGGGCACCGACTGGAACACGACCTCGCGAGCGGTCGGCCGTCCCATCCAGTAGGCGTTGAAGGCCTCGAGCTCGAGCCGTTCGCCGAGCCTGAAGCGGCGCACCTTGTAGGGGCCCGTGCCGACCGGCGCCAACGCGAATCGCGTCTGGCCCAGCTCCTCGTAGGCGCGGCGGTTGATGATCTGTGAAGCCCAGGAGGCGAGGCGGTGCTCCAGCAGCACATCCGGCTGGCGCGTGCGGAACAGTAGCTGATAGGGGCCAAGTGGCTCGACCGCCTCGAGGACGCCGAAGAACGCGCGCGCCTCGGGAAACAGCGGCGCGTCGCCCCACATCCGTCCCTGCCGGAAGGTGAAGGTGACGTCCTCGGCCGTGAGCGTGTCGCCATTGTGGAAGCGCACGTCCTCGCGCAACGTGACGACGAGTTCGCGGCTGCTGCGCCGTTCCCACCCGGTCGCGAGATGCGGTTTCAGCGACGAGCCGCCGCCGTCGGTCGCGCCGAGAAAGTCGCGACGCAGGAGCGTGTCATAGATCGAGTAGACGACACGGGTGCCGACGTTGGATAGCTCGCGAGCCGGCTCCAGCGTCGGTGGCAGGTCAGCAACCGCGATGCGCAGCCTCGGGCGCTGGTCGTTCTGGGCGAGCGCCCCGCGGCTCAACACGAACGGTGCCGCAAGGCCGCCTTCGAGGACGTGGCGGCGTGAGACTCGACCCATCGTCGGCAACTTCATCGTTATCGTCACACGATCAGTCCTAGCCTGCGGTGCTGACAGACTTGTGACAGGCGTGTGCGTTCACCGCTCATTCCAGCTTGATGTCGAGATCCTTGATCAGCGCAGTGAAGTAGACCTTGTCGTCGGCGACCTGTTTCGTGAACTCGGCCGGCGACTGGTGGTGCGCGAACTGCGCCACCATCAGCAGCTTGTCCTTCATGTCGGCCGTGTCGGCGATGCGCGCGACCTCGTCGGAGATGCGTTGGGCAATGGTGGGCGGCAGGCCCTTGGGCGCGAACAGGCCGAACCACGCTCGGTTGGCGAAGCCTTTCAGGTCCAGACCGACCTCCTGCGCCGTCGGCGTGTCCGGCAGGTCGGCGAGCCTGGTCGGCGCATCGATCAGCACGGTGCGCACCTTGCCGGCCTTGGCGTAGGGCACGAAAGAGGGATCGAACACCATCTGGATGCGACCGTCGAAGATGTCGCCCGTGGCATCGACGATGGTCTTGTAGGGCGCGTGCTGCATCTTGATGCCGGCGGTGCGGGTCAGCACCTCGCCGGTGAGATGGGTGATGGTGCCGAGGCCGGACGAGCCGAACCAGTAGGTGCCGGGGTTCGCCTTGGCCAGCGCCACGAACTCCTGCCAGGTCTTGGCGCCGAGCGCGTTGGTGATGGTGATCGGCAGCAGTGCCGTCGACAGGCGGCACACCGCGACCAGGTCGTCGGACTTGTACGGCACCTGCCGAACGCCGGGCGTGATCGCCAGGATCGCGGTGGGCGCGAGCAGGAAGGTGTAGCCGTCGGGTGCGCTGCCCGCGACCATCGCCGCCCCAACGCCGCCCGAGGCGCCGGGCTTGTCCTCGACGATCACCTGCTGGCCGAGCACGGCGCTCAGCCGCTCGGCATAGAGACGTGCCACCTGGTCGGCCGAGCCGCCGGGTCCGTAGGGCACGATGAGACGGATGGGTTTGGTGGGCCAGGCCGGCTGCGCGCGGCTGCTGTTGGGCAGCAGGGCAGCGAGTGCCCCTACCGTCGCCGTTCGACGACCGATCATTCGTTTCCTCCGCTTTGTTGAGCGGGAGGATAACGCTTTGCTGGGAATGCGTCTTGCCGGACCGCGGACCTCCAGGTCCGCTCATGATCATGATGCGGGCCTGGAGGCCCACGGTCCGGCAAGACGCCTAACGCTGCTTCAACCGATCCGGCCGGTACTTCTCCATCACCGTATCGAGCTGTTCCACGGAAACGTCCAAAGCCGCGGCGAGCTCCCTCTTCTGCGCTTCGGTCGGCGGTGAGCCGGCGGGGCGGCGCGGCACGATCTTCTCGGCGACCTGCTGGAAATGCTCGGGGGTCGTGCCGAGGTCCTGGGCGATCAGGCCGATCGGAGGGCCTTGGGGCTCGTGGCGCCACGGGCTGACGACGGCGACGAAGGTCAGGCTGCAGGCAGCGATGACCAGCATGTCCGTCAATCGATATCCGATACCGCGCATTCCCTCTCCAAATCTCGGGTTCTCTGATCTTTACGACCGGCCCGGACGATGTATCCCCGCGGTCAGAAGTCCTGGTTCAGGTGATCTCGCTGCGTGGTGCCGGCATATTCCCGGCGGAAACGGCCGCGGCGCTGCAATTCCGGCACCACCAGGTCGACGAATTCCTCGATCGCACCGGGACAATAGATCGGCGACAGCATGAAACCGTCGCCACCGACCTGGTCGAAATAGACTTCGAGCTGGTCGGCGATGTCCGCAGGCGTGCCCACTATCTGCGGCAGCCCGACGCTCTGGCCATGGTTCTGCGCGACCTGGCGCAGGGTCAGAAGCTCGCCCGTGGCCGTGCGGTAGCGCGTCTGCATGCGCTGCAGCTTGGGCTCGGTGCGGTGCGCCATGACGGTGTCGAGCGGCAGGGTCGAGAGATCGAAGTCGAGATGACCGGAGAGGATCGCGAGTCCGCCCTCCAACGGCACCAGCGCGTTGTGCTCGGCCTGCTTGTCCTCGGCCTCGGCGCGCGAGGCGCCGATGATCGGCTGCACGCCGAACAGCATCTTGCAGGCCGACGGCGGACGGCCGGCCTCCGCCGCGCCGCGCTTGATGTCGTCGTACAGCGCCTTGGCGCCGGCGATGTAGGGCTGGATGGCGAACACCGCATCGGCGTAGTGCGCGGCGAAGTCGCGGCCCTTGCCCGAGGTGCCGGCCTGCAGGATGGCCGGTCCGTGGTGCGGCGAGCGCACGACGTTCAATGGCCCGCGCGACTTGAAGAAGCGGCCCTCATGGTCGATGCGATGGACCTTGGCGGGATCGGCGAAGATGCCGGCGTCGCGATCCATGATCACTGCATCCTCGTCCCAGCTCGCCCACAGCTTGCGGCAGACTTCCATGAACTCGTGGGCGCGGTCGTAACGCTCGTCGGTCGGCTTCATCTCCTCGCCGTAATTGGCCGACTGGTTGTGATTGAGCGTCGTCACGACGTTCCACGCCGCGCGACCCTTGGTCAGGTGATCGAGCGTCGCCCAAAGCCGCGCCGCATGGAAGGGATGCTGATGGCTCACCGAGTAGGTGGCGCCGAGACCGATATGCGTGGTCGCGGCGGCCATGAACGACAGCAAGGGAATGGGATCGTGCTCGGGCGCCTGCGTGGCGTTGCGGATAGCCGGCGCCAGCGAGCCCGAAAAAGTGTCGGAGATGTAGTTGAGGTCGGCAAAGAAGAGCATGTCGAGCTTGCCGCGCTCGCAGACGCGGGCGATGTGCTGGTAGAGCTCGGGGTGGGTCCAGTCATAGCCGGCCGCCGCGGTGCGCGGATGCCGCCACATGGCGACGCTGTGGTAGGTCGGGCCATGCACCAGGAACTGCGCCAGGTGCATCATGGGCTTGGGCATCGGCAGCTCCGAGACTGTCACCCCGAGCGCAGCGAGGGGCCTTTAGGCAACGGTAAAGGTCCCTCGCTGCGCTCGGGATGACAACAGGACCTGCATCGGGAATTTGGCATTCCTAAGAACGCACAAGCGCGAAGGACTCGAAGAAGTGCCGCGTCTCCGGTTGGCTCTCGACGCCGGCGCGGCCGGTGACGCCGAGCTGATACAGCCGATTGCGCGCCCAGTAGAGGCGCACCGCGGTCGTGGTGCCGTTGGCCTGGGCCAGGGTGAACTCGCGGCCCTGGGCGCGGCCCAGCGTCAGCTTCTTCTCGCTGCGCAGCGTGTTGCCCGCCGCCATGCCGTCGCGGACCTTGTCGAGCATGACGTCGCTCGAGGCGGAGAGGGCGGTGCGCTCGGGATAGTCGATCCACGACATGGCGAAGGTGGCGCCGCCTGCCTGTACCCTGGCCTCGGTCATGGTGAGCGTCTGCCCGGGCGAGTTGAGCGGCGTCGTCTCGACCTTCGGCGTGCCCGGCATGTCGATCTTGCAGCGGCCGCCCTCCGGGCTGAAGGCTGTCCAGCCTTGTGCGTTTGCCGTTCCCGCGAGCAGCAGCACCAGACCGATCCATTGCACGACGCGACGCATGACGCTCTCCCTAGAAGGCTTTGGTGACGCTCATGAACACCCGGCCGGAACAATAGCTGGTATAGGCGCAGCCCGCCGGGTCGATGCTGGTGTCGGTATAGGCCACCATGACGTCGAGGCCATAGACCGACGTCACCAAGCCGATTTGCCAGTACCAGTAATCGTAGCTCGGCAGGCCATAGGCGGCGAAGCGGTCGACCGAGAGGTTGCCGAGCGAGCCGTAAGTCTTGAAGGTGATGTTCTCATTGAAGCTCAGGAAGGGCAGCGGCACCGTCAGCAGCGCCCGCTTGTTCCATGACTGGCCGGAGTCGGCGAACGAGCTGGGGCTGAAGCGCACGCGGCCGGCCAGCGAGGCGAAGCCGAAGTCGTAGCCGATGTTCAGGTTTATGTCGCCGTAGTTGTAGCCGAGGTCGGCCGGCGGCCCGATGAAGGTGTAGCGGACGTAGCCCAGGTCGAGGCTGAGCTTGCGGTTGAAGGCGCGGGCCTTGAAGCCGGCCGCGACGTCGACCTCGATGCCCTGGCCGGTCGACGGGAAGTCGATGTTGCTGCCCCAGCCCGAGGCGTAGAACCACACCGGGATGTCGAAGCCGAAGTCCTTCGAGCGGTAGTCAAGGCTCATCTGGTAGGCCGGCGCGTTTTTGGTCTGCGAGATGCCGGCGAAGGAATAGTCAGTGGCGAAGGTAAAGGCGGCATTGAAGAAGCCGCCGAACGGGGCGGGCCAGCGCTCGTCGGTGTCGGCCAGCGCTGCTTCCGCGCCGCAGACCAGACAGAGCAGGGACAGAACCAGACCGAACAGGCACGGGGCGGTCGATCGAAGGGCAGGGCAGGGCATCGCGCCGGATGGTCACACATCCGGATTGCGGTGGTCCATGGGCAACGCTAAGCCTGTCGCATCGAGGGAGGAAATGCCGTCATGGCCGTCGGCGACACATACCGTGCGCTCCATCAGCGTTCGCTCAGCGACCCCGAGGCCTTCTGGGCCGAGCAGGCCAAGGCGATCGACTGGACGCGGCCCTGGGACAAGGTGCTCGACGCCTCCAAGGCGCCGTTCTATCGCTGGTTCGCCGGGGCCGAGCTCAACACCTGCTACAACGCGCTCGACCGCCACGTGCAGCGTGGCCGCGCCGAGCAGCCGGCCCTGATCTACGATTCGCCCGTCACCAACCGCAAGAAGAGCTTCACCTACCGCGAGCTGCGCGATCAGGTAGCCAAGCTTGCCGGCGCCATCGCCGAACAGGGAGTGACCAAGGGCGACCGCGTCATCATCTACATGCCGATGATCCCCGAGGCGGTGATGGCCATGCTGGCCTGTGCCCGGCTCGGCGCCGTGCATTCGGTGGTCTTCGGTGGTTTCGCGGCCAACGAGCTCGCCACCCGCATCGACGACTGCGCGCCCAAGCTGGTGCTGACGGCGTCATGCGGCATCGAGCCCGGACGGGTGGTGAAGTACAAGCCGTTGCTCGATCAGGCGATCGAGCTTGCCACGCACAAGATCCCGCGCTGCATCGTGTTCCAGCGTTGGCAGGCGCCGGCCTCGTTGGTCAAGGGTCGCGACCTCGACTGGAACGAGGCGGTGGCGGCGGCGCAGCCGCGCGGCTGCATGCCGGTGAAGGCGACCGACCCGCTCTACATCCTCTACACGTCGGGCACGACTGGCCAGCCCAAGGGCGTGGTGCGCGACAACGGCGGTTATGCAGTCGCGCTCGCCTGGTCGATGCAATATCTCTACGGCGTCAATCCCGGTGAGATCTGGTGGTGCGCCTCGGATGTGGGCTGGGTCGTCGGCCACAGCTACATTGCCTATGGCCCGCTGATCCACGGCGCGACCACGATCCTCTACGAGGGCAAGCCGGTCGGCACGCCCGACGCCGGCGCCTTCTGGCGCGTGATCTCCGAGCACAAGGCGGTGGCGCTGTTCACCGCGCCGACGGCGTTCCGCGCCATCAAGAAGGAGGATCCCGACGGCAAGCTCCTGAAGCAGTACGACCTCTCGAAGTTCCGCACGCTGTTCCTGGCGGGCGAGCGCGGCGATCCGCCGACCATCGAATGGGCGCAGAAGCTTTTGGGCGTGCCGATCGTCGACCACTGGTGGCAGACCGAGACCGGCTGGGCGATCTGCGGCAACTTCGTCGGGCTGGAGCCGATGCCGGTCAAGCTCGGTTCGTGCTCGGTGCCGGCGCCGGGCTGGAATCTCCAGGTTCTGGATGAGCAAGGCAAGCCCATCGCCAAGCAAGGCGAGGTGGGGGCGCTCGCGGCCAAGCTGCCCTTGCCGCCGGGCACCTTCCCGACCCTGTGGAACGCCGACGAGCGTTTCAGGCAGGCCTATCTCGCGGACTATCCCGGCTACTACAAGACAGGCGACGCGGGCTTCATTGACCAGGACGGCTACGTCTCGGTGATGACGCGCGTCGATGACGTGATCAACGTCGCGGGCCATCGCCTGTCGACCGGCCAGATCGAGGAAGTTTTAGGCAGCCACAACGACGTCGCCGAGTGCGCCGTGATCGGCGTCGCCGACGAGCTCAAGGGCCAGGTACCGTTCGGCTTCCTGGTGCTGAAGGCGGGCGTCGACCGGCCGAGGGAGGAGACCGTGCGCGAGGTCGTCCAGCTCGTGCGCGACCGCATCGGCCCCGTCGCCTTCTTCAAGACTGCCATCATCGTGCCGCGCCTGCCCAAGACGCGTTCGGGCAAGATCCTGCGCGGCACCATGCAGAAGATCGCCGACGGCGAGCCCTGGAAGATGCCAGCCACCATCGAGGACCCCGCGGCGCTCGATGAGATCACGGGCGGGCTGAAGACGGCGGGGTATGCTGGGAAGGGTTAGATGCTGCTTCGAGTAAGACTGTCATCCCGAGCGTAGCGAGGGACCTTTAAGGCCACAGGAAAGGTCCCTCGCTACGCTCGGGATGACAGCGATCGTTTAGCGACGACAGTCGATTTGTTTCTGGAGGACGTATGGCTCTCGATGTGAACCGCTCCGATCTGGTCGTGGGCGTGGTCGGAACCGGCGCGATGGGGCGCGGCATTGCGCAGGTGACGGCGCAGGGCGGCATGAAGGCCGTCATGTTCGACGCGGCAGCGGGCGGTGCCGCAAAAGCCAAGGCTGCGATCCTCGAGACGCTGAAGGGCCTCGTCGCCAAAGGACGGCTGACCGATGCAGATCTCGCCAAGACCGACGCCAACCTCGCGGTCGCCGACAAGCTCGAGGACCTCAAGAGCTGCCACATTATCGTCGAGGCCGTATTCGAGAACCTCGAGGTCAAGCAGAAGCTGTTCGGCGAGCTGGAAGCCGTGGTCCCGCCCGAGACCATCCTCGCCTCGAACACCTCGTCGATCCGCATCGCCTCGATCGCGCGCTCGCTGAAGCATCGCGACCGCGTCTGCGGCATGCACTACTTCAATCCCGTGCCGCTGATGAAGCTCGTCGAGGTCATCCGCGCCGCCGATACCGCGCAGTGGGTGACCGACGCCATGGTGGCGCTGGGCAAGCGCCAGACGCGCGTGCCCGTGGTGGTGGGCGACACGCCGGGCTTCCTGGTCAATCTCGGCGGCACCGCCATCGGCACCGAAGGCCTGCGCATCATGCAGGAGGGCAGGGCCACGCCGTCGCAGGTCGACGCCGTCATGCGCGACAGCTGCGGCTTCCGCATGGGGCCGTTCGAGCTGATGGACCTCACCGGCATCGACGTGAACTTCCCGGCGCGCAAGATCATCTATGAAGGCTTCTTCCACGACCGGCGCATGACGCCCAGCCCCTATCATGAGAGCCTCTATGCGGCGGGCCGGCTCGGCCGCAAGACCGGCGGCGGCTGGTACGGCTACGACGCCAAGGGCGCCAAGGTCGATCCCGGCGCCGATCATTTGCCGTCGGTCGTGCCGGCGACGCGCGTCGTGGTGATGGACAGCCACAACGAGAAGCTGGTCGGCCTGGTGATGGCCGCGGGTGCGCAGGCGCTGGGTGCCGACGACGGCAAAAGCCCGATCCTGGTGGCGCCGGTCGGCAAGGACTGCACCACGACAGTCGTCGAGCGCGGCCTCGATCCCAGGCGCACCGTGGCGATCGACCTCACCGGCGACATCGCCAAGCGCCTCACCATCATGACCGCGCCCGGCGCCGACGACCTGGTGCGCGACGCCGCGGCCGCCATCCTGGCGCGCACCGGTGCCAAGGTGACCTTGATCAAGGACTCGCCCGGCTTCATCGCCCAGCGCATGTGCGCCATGATCGCCAACCTCGGCTGCGAGATGGCGATGATCGGCATCGCCTCGGCCGCGGATGTCGACACAGCCATGACGCTCGGCCTCAACTACCCGCGCGGGCCGCTGGCGCTGGCCGACTGGCTGGGCGTCAAGGACTGCCACGAGATCCTGCTGCAGCTGCAAGCCATCACCGGCGACGATCGCTATCGGCCGAGCCAGTGGCTGCGGCGGCGGGCGCAGCTGGGGATGAGCGCAACGACGCTGGACTAGCTAGGGCGGCCTCCCTTACGGACGGCCGATCTCGATCACCGCGCGGCGCAGCGGCTCGCCGGAGACCTGAACCCAGCCGGGATGCATCGGATCGCCCAGGTCGAGAATCATGAGCATGGCCCCCGTGACCGCCAGTGAGCACAGGAAAAAGCTGGCGATCACCGTGAGATTGGCCGGCGCGAACAAGCCGAAACTGACGAAGATGAGAAAGAGCCAGAAGGTCAGCACGAAGAGGAATTGTGCGGGAACCGTGGTGCCGGGGTTTTCCCACAGCAGCCATCGCTCGGCATAGATGCTGGACGTGATGGCGAGCGCTTGCTGGACCAGCGCCGTGTGTCGTCGGTCGGCGGGGGTCAGCGACAGGACGGAGTCGAGGAGGGCGTCCAGTCGATCGGATGTCTCCCGATCGGTCGAAGATGGCACGGTCGACGCCGGGAAAAGTTCGTCGTTCTTCCGGGCCGTGTAGGCACGCAGGTTCGCACGCGCCTCGTCCGCTTCCGGCCCGTACGCCCGCAGCAGGTGATCCAGGTGAATGAGATCGGAGCTGAGCTTCTTCACGATCCCGGCATTGACCGAAAACGAACTGTTCGCCGAGGAGAGCATCAGGGCGAGCACCAGGGAGGTCAGCGATACCACCACGGTGGCCATCAGCTTCACCGCGCTTGCCGACGAGGTGCTCAAATGATGCGCCGGCAGGAGCCGCGCGACGAAGATGCCGATCAGCCCTCCGCCGAACATTGCAACAAGGGCCATCACGCAGATGAGCAGGCTGGAGCTGTCGATCACCCGACACCGTACCGCAGCCACCATGAAAAGTCGCCGCGACCAACCCACGCTGGTCGCGACGACCTTTTCAGTACAATCCGACAGCGCTCTCCTCAGTTCCAGCGATCCGCGACGCGCAGCGGCCGTGGCCTGCGAACGCGCCGTGGGGCGCCGCCGGGCTGAAGGCCGGTGAAGGCGTGGATGGCGAGCCACACCGAGATCGCCAGCACGAGCAGATGGGCGAGGAACAGCGGCGAGCCCAGCGTCGTTGCCGGCAGCGCGCGCAGGAAGCCGATCTTGCCGAAGGCCTGCATCACGGCGATGAAGGCGTTGAGATAGAGCAGGGTCGCCGCACCGGTGACATAGATCGCGCGCCACGGCCCGGCCAGCTTATGGCGCCACAACGCCAGCAGGGTCGGCACGAAGACCGCCAGCGAGGCGATGGCGATGCCGTGTCCCATGCCGAAGCGCGGGAACGACAGAAGGTAGAGCAGCCCCGTGACGCTGGCGGCGAGCGTGGTCACGAGGAACAGCGTCGTCAGGCCCCACGCCTTCGGCGACGCGGACGGGCGCAGCAGGACGAGCACGCCCGAGGCGATGCCGACCAGGCTCAGCACCACGTGCACGACTGTGAAAGTCGACAGAGACATCCCGAAGATCACGACACTTCTCCCACACAACGAAGCATCCACCCACGTACTTGATAGCTTCAGTCGGGATGATCGCGTGTCCGGAATGATTGATCGGCCGTCCGCTTCGGCGGTGGATTGCCACAATGGCGGCACAATCGGACGTTGAGCGGCACGCCGGCCGCCCAGATTGACAATTCAATTCCATCTATTGCAATTTTTGCCATGGGTCGCTTGTCGCCATTGCAGCGCAAGGCTGAAACCGACCTCCTGGCTGGGGAGGAGCCTCTTGTCGTCCAGGGACTCGCCCGCGGCCTTTCCGTGCTGAGGGCCTTCCGGCCCGGCGAAAGCGCGCTCAGCAATGCCGAGATCGCCGCGCGCACCGGTCTGTCCCGTCCGGCAGTTTCGCGCCTGACCCAGACCCTGACGGCGCTGGGCTATCTCGCCTATGTGCCGCGGCTTGGCCGCTATACGCTGGGCGCGGCGATCGCCTCGCTTTGTCATTCCCTGTTGTCGGGCATGCCGTACCGGATCGCGGCTCACCCTTTCCTGCGCGAGGTCGCCGAGGCGACGCGCCTGCCGGTGTCGCTGGGGGCCCGCGACCAGCTGCACATGATCAACATCGACACGGTCCGCCACGACAACGCGCCGCCGGCGCGCTTCGATCTCGGCGCCCGCATCCCGTTGGCGACGACGGCGATGGGGCGGGCCTACCTGTTTGCCGTCCCGGAGTCCGAGCGTCGTGGCCTGCTCGACCGCATCCGGCGTGACGCAGGCCGGGAGTGGCGTACGATCCGTTCGGGTATCGACACTGCCTTCGAGATGCTCGAACGCAGCGGCTTCTGTGTTTCCGCCGGCGAGTGGCGCGCCGATGTCGTCGGCGTCGGGGCGCCGGTCGTCACCGCCGACGGCGTCGTGCTGGCGGTGAATTGCGGCGGGCCGCCTTTCGAGATTTCCGAGGAGCGGGCGCTGGCTGATGTGGGGCCTCGCGTTGCCCATGCCGCGGCCAGTATTGCAGGGACTGCGGGTTGAACGGCGCGGGTGTGCGGCGCCATAGGTGAGGGAGGATGAAATGTGGGGATTGAAGAGGCAACGGCCGTCCGCGATCGGCATGGCGCTGAGCTCGGTGCTGATCGCGTTCTCGTTTCCGGCCGCGGCCCAGGAAGTCGTGCTCAAGGGCGTCGCGGCCTTCCAGGAAGGCTCCATCTACGCCCAGAAGTTCGAGCAGTACATCAAGGCGGTCAACGAGAAGGGTAAAGGCCAGATTCGCATCCAGTATCTCGGCGGTGCGCCGAAGGTCATGCCGCTCTTCGATGTCGGCAAGAACCTGAAGGACGGCGTCATCGATATCGTCACGACGTCGAGTGCCTACTACGGCAACGTGCTGCCCGAAGCCGAGGCGATGAAGCTGATCGAGGTGCCGATGTCGGAGCTGCGCAGCAACGGCGGCCTCGCCTTCCTCAACAAGCTGCACGTCGAGAAGGCCAACACCGAGTTCCTTGCCCGCTTCTACAACTACGAGCGGGCCCATATCTTCCTGAACAAGGAGATCGCCAAGCCCGATTTCTCCGGGCTCAAGATTCGCGTCACGCCGATGTATCGGCCGATGGTGGAGAAGCTCGGCGGTACCGGCATCAACTCGACCCCGCCCGAGGTCTACACCATGCTCGAGCGCAACACGGTCGACGGCTACGGCTGGGCCACGCGCGGCATCTTCGACTACTCGTGGCAGAAGGTGACGAAGTTCCGCGTCGATCCGGGCTTCTATCATCCCGACATCACGCTGCTGGCCAACCACGACACCTGGACCAAGAAGCTGAACGATGCCCAGCGCAAGCTGCTGCTCGACCTCGCGATGGAGATCGAGGCCAGCACCGCCGACGTCGCCCTGATCGAGGCCGAGCGCAAGAAGCAGGAGGAAGCCGGCATCAAGGCGATCCGCTTCGCGCCGGCCGATGAGCAGCGTTACGTGAAGGAAGCGCGCGAGGCGGGCTGGGCGGTGGTCAATAAGATCAGCCCCGAGAACGGTCCGAAGCTCCGCGGCTATTTCACCAAGGAGTAGGCGAGCGGATCCTTCCCGTGACCATCGCGCTTCGCCTCTTCGAGAAGCTGATCGGCTTCTTCGGAATCCTGTTCGGCCTGGTGATCGGGCTGATCATCGCGCTGATCTGCATCGACGTCGCCTTGCGCGACTTCGGGCTCGGCTCGCTGCCGTGGCTGATCGAGCTCAGCGAGTACCTGATGTACGCCGGCACTTTCCTGGCGGCGCCCTGGGTCCTCCGCCAGGGCAACCATGTCCGCGTCGACATGCTGTTCGTTGCCTTGCCCAAGCGGCTGGCGGTCCGGCTGGAGCAGCTGGTCGACTTGGTCGGCCTCGGCATCAGTCTCGTGCTGCTCTACTACGGCAGCGCCGTCGTCAGCGACGCCTGGCGCAACAACATGGTCGCCTACAAGACCTGGTACGTGCCGGAATGGCTGCTCTTTCTCGCCATTCCGGTCAGCGCGCTGATGTTGGCCATCGAGTTCACCCTGCGTTTCATGCGTGTCCAGAGCGTCGTGCGCGACTCGTATGACGTCACCGACCGGGCGACCTTGTGATGGCATGGCCCGCCGCCCTGGCCCTCATGCTGGGCCTCGTTTGTCTCGTGATGCTGATCGGCCTGCCGGTCGCCTTCGCCTTCTTCCTCACCAACATCGTCGGCGCCATCGTCTTCCTGGGTGGCGAGAACGGCATCATGTCGTTCATCCGCGGCTCGATGGCGTCGATCGCCAACTTCAACCTGGCGCCGGTGCCGCTGTTCCTGGTGATGGGCGACATCCTGCTGCGCAGCGGCATGGCCTTCCGCGCCATCGACGCCATCGATCGCCTGATCCTCGCCGTGCCGGGCCGCCTGTCCGTCGTGGCCGTGAGCGGCGGCACGATCTTCTCGGCGCTGAGCGGCTCGACGATCGCCACGACGGCAATGCTCGGCCAGTCGCTGCTGCCCGAGATGCTGCGGCGCGGCTATCATCCGTCGATGGCGATGGGCCCGATCATGGCGATCGGCGGCGTCGACATGCTGATCCCGCCGTCGGCGCTGACCGTCCTGCTGGCGACGCTGGCGAGCAGCGTCAGCCGCGACAAGGTGTCGGTGTCGGACCTGCTGATCGCCGGCATCATTCCGGGCCTGATCATGAGCGTGTGCTTCCTGATCTGGATCGTCGTCCGGTGCTGGATGCGGCCCGATCTTGCCCCTCGGGACGAAGCGTCAAAGGCGCCCATGACATTGGTCGAGCGCTGGCGGCCGTTCTTCATCGACGTCGTGCCGCTGTCGTTCATCTTCATCGTCGTCATGGGCAGCATGTTCATGGGCTGGGCCTCGCCGACCGATTCGGCGGCCCTGGGTTGCCTGGCCACCGTCGCGCTGGCGCTGTGCTACCGGGCGCTCACCTGGAAGGTCCTGTTCGAGAGCCTCAAAAGCACCGCGGCCGTGACGACGATGATCTTCTTCATCATCGCCGCCTCCACGACCTTTGCCCAGATCCTGGCCTTCTCGGGCGCCACCGACGGCGCGCTGGCCGAGATCGCCAAGTACGAATTCACGCCGTTGATCGCCGTGTTCGTGATGATCGCGATCCTGCTCGTCCTCGGCTGCTTCATGGACCAGATCAGCATGATGCTGCTCACGTTCCCGTTCTTCATGCCGCTCGCCAACGCCCTCAACATGGATCTCGTCTGGCTCGGCGTCATCCTGCTGATCTCGCTGCAGATCGGCTTGCTGACGCCGCCGTTCGGGCTTCTGCTGTTCGTCATGAAGGGCGTGGCGCCGCCGGAGATCACCATGCGCCAGGTCTGGGCGGCCGCCTTTCCCTATACGGTGATCGTCTTCGGCGTGCTGATGCTCGTCGTGTTCGTGCCATCCGTTGCCACGCTGCTTACGGGAGCCATGCGATGACCAAGCCTGCGGCAATCGAGGCCGCCCGCCTGTTGGTGGCCGGCCGGCGTGCGCACGAGACGGTGCCGGGACTTCCCGATGTGCGGACGTTCGACGACGCCTACGCCGTGCAGGCTGCGTTTCGCCCGCTGTGGGACGAGGCGGTCGTCGGCCGCAAGGTCGGTTGCTCGTCGGAACAGTCGCAGCGGCTCGTCAATTCGCCGGGGCCGATCGCCGGCGTCCTGTTCCGCGACGCGCTGTGGCAGCAGCCGGCTACCATCCCGGCCGCCCGTTTCTTCGTCGCCGGCGTCGAAGCGGAGTTCGGCTTCCAGGTCGGCCGCGACCTGCCGGCGCGGTCGGCGCCCTATGAGCGGGAAGAGGTGAGCGCTGCGGTCGACGCCGTCGTGCCGCTCATCGAGATCTGCGACACGCGCCTTTCCGAGTGGCGGAGCCGCCGCATCGAGGAGATCACTGCCGACAATGCCTTCAATGGCGGTGTCGTGGTCGGGACCGCCTTCGAGGCATGGCGCAGCCTCGATCTCGCGACCCACCGCGTTACCCTATCGGTCGATGGCGCATTGAAGGGCGAGGGGACCGGCGCCCTGGTGCTCGGCCATCCGCTCATTGCGCTGACCTGGCTCGCCAACGAAATGTCGCGTCGAGGCGATGGCCTGCGCGCGGGCGAACTGGTCGCTGCTGGGACCTGCACCGGGCTGCACTTCGTCTCTGCTGGGAGCACAGTCGAGGCTGATTTCGGTGCGGCACTCGGCAAGGTCGAAATTCACTTTACCGGCTGACGAATGCGGCGCTGTGTCGAGGGATTGGACGAGCGAATGCTGATCAGATGGGCGGTCATCGGGTTGATGTCGGTTTTCTGCCTGGCCGCTGCGCCGTCGCAGGCGCAGCTCAAGGGCGAGAACCTCCTGGTGGCGCCGCCGGCCGGCTTCAAGGTCGGCTACAAGGGGACGAGCAACGGCGTCAATCTCATGGAGTGGGTGCCTGCGGCTGAGACGGTGCAGAACTGGTCGGAAATGGTCACCGTGCAGATCTTCACCAGGAGAGCCGACCTTGATCCCGCGCAGTTTCTCGGCAGGCTGCAGCAGCAGTGGCTCGCAGCGTGCCCGGGCAGCAAGCCCGCCTCCATCCCGACGGGCAAGGCGAACGGCTACACCGCCTCGATGATGATGCTCCACTGCCCATTACTGGCAGCGACCGGCAAGCCCGAGACGACGATGTTCCGGGCGATCAAGGGAAACGACAGTTTCTATGTCGTCCAGCGCGCGGTCCGCGCGGCCGCCTCGCCGGACCAAGTCGAGAAAATGAAGAAATACCTCGGAGAAGTGAGCGTGTGCGAGGCGGGCTCGCCGCAGCACCCATGCCCCGCCCTGACACCCCTCGGCCGATAGCCTCCTTCGCTCCTGCGCAGCGTAGGTGGCTGGGGCAAACGGCCTCCGACAGGGCTGCCGGCCTCAGTTGACGTTTACGTAAAGGTAAACTACATCCCGAGCGCTGGCGGAGCAGGCGTCGGCGGACCAAAGTCCCAAGAACAAGACCCCGTTGATCGACCGCCGGAGGAGCGCTCAGTGACAGCGTTGGCAGCCCATTACACGCCCGAACACCAGATGTTCCGCGACACCTGCCGGCGCTTCTTCGAGAAAGAGGTCACGCCTTTCCATATGAAGTGGGAGGAGGAAGGCATCGTCCCGCGCGCGCTGTGGCGCAAGGCGGGCGAGCAGGGGCTTCTGGGCATGACCATGCCCGAGGAATACGGCGGCGCCGGCGCCGACTTTCTCTACAGCGCCATCCTGATCGAGGAGCAGGGCCGCGCCCTCGCTTCCGGGCCGGCCTTCTCGCTGCACAACGACATCGTCGTGCCCTACCTGCTGCACTACGGTACCGAAGAGCAGAAGAAGAAATGGATCCCCAAGGCGTGCTCCGGTGAGCTGGTCACCGCCATTGCCATGACCGAGCCCGGCACCGGCTCGGACCTGCAGTCGGTCAAGACCAACGCGGTGATGGACGGCAATCACTGGGTGATCAACGGGTCGAAGACCTTCATCAGCAACGGCCAGCTCGCCGACCTGGTGATCGTGGTCGCCAAGACCGATCCCAAGCTCGGCGCCAAGGGCACGTCGCTGATCGCCGTCGAGACCAAGACGGAAGGCTTCAAGCGCGGCCGCAATCTCGAGAAGATCGGCATGAAGGCGCAGGACACGTCGGAGCTGTTCTTCGACAATGTGCGTGTGCCGGCCGATCACCTGCTCGGCGGCCCCGGCATGGGCTTCATCCAGCTCATGCAGCAGCTGCCGCAGGAGCGGCTGGTGATCGCCATCCAGGCCATTGCCGCCATCGAGGCGGCGATGGAGCACACCGTCGCCTACGTGAAGGACCGCAAGGCCTTCGGCAAGGCGATCATCGATTTCCAGAACACCCGCTTCAAATTGGCCGAGCTCAAGACCAAGGCACTGGTCGCGCGCGTGTTCGTCGACGATTGCGTCGCCAAGCACCTCAAGGGCGAGCTCGACGTCGCCACGGCGGCGATGGCCAAGTACTACACCACCGACCTGCAGTGCGAGCTGATCGACGAGTGCCTGCAGTTCTTCGGCGGCTACGGCTACATGTGGGAATACCCGATCGCGCGCCTCTACGCCGACGCGCGCGTGCAGAAGATCTACGGCGGCACCAACGAGATCATGAAAGAACTGATCGGAAGGACGCTTTAGCAACACGACGACTGTCATCCCGAGCGTAGCGAGGGACCTTTCCTGTGGCCTCAAAGGCCCCTCGCTTCGCTCGGGGTGACAGCTTCACTGGTTCGCGCATTCAAGGAGACCGACCATGACCGACGCATTCATCTACGACGCCGTCCGCACCCCGCGCGGCAAGGGCCGCAAGGACGGCTCGCTGCACGAAGTGACCCCGGTGCGGCTGGCCGTGACCGCCCTACAGGCGATCCGCGACCGCAACAAGCTCGACACCCACCTGGTCGACGACGTCGTGCTGGGCTGCGTCATGCCGATCGGCGAGCAGGGCGCGGACATCGCCCGCACCGCGGCGGTCGTCGCGGGCTATGCCGAGACCGTGTCGGGCGTGCAGGTCAACCGCTTCTGCGCCTCGGGCCTGGAAGCCACCAACATGGCGGCGGCGCAGGTCATGTCGGGCCAGAGCCAGGCCGCGATCGGCGGCGGCGTCGAATCGATGTCGCGCGTGCCCATGGGCTCCGACGGCGGCGCCTGGCCGACCGATCCCGCGGTCGCCATCCCGATGTACTTCGTGCCCCAGGGCATCTCGGCCGACCTGATCGCCACCAAGTACGGGCTGAGCCGCGACGACGTCGACGCCTACGCCGTCGAATCGCAGAAGCGCGCCAAGGCCGCCTGGGACGCCGGCTACTTCAAGAAGTCGATCGTGCCGGTGAAGGACCAGAACGGCGTCGAGCTTCTCGCGCACGACGAGCTGATGCGGCCGCAGACGACCATGCAGACGCTGGCGGCGCTCGAGCCCAGCTTCAAGATGCAGGGCGAGATGATGCCGGGCTTCGATGCGGTGGCCATCCAGCGCTACCCCGAGGTCGAGAAGATCACCCACGTCCACCATGCCGGCAACTCGTCGGGCATCGTCGACGGCGCCGCCGCTATCCTGATCGGCACCAAGGAGTTCGGCGAGAAGGCGGGGCTGAGGCCGCGCGCAAGGATCCGCTCCTTCGCTTCGATCGGCTCGGAGCCCGCCATCATGCTGACCGGGCCCGCGCCCGCGTCGGAGAAGGCGCTGAAGCGTGCCGGCATGACGGCGAAGGACATCGATCTCTGGGAGCTGAACGAGGCCTTCGCCGCCGTCGTGCTGCGCTACCTGCAGATCCTCAAGATGCCGCACGACAGGATCAACGTGAACGGCGGCGCCATCGCCATGGGCCATCCGCTGGGCGCCACCGGCGCCATGATCCTGGGAACGCTGCTCGACGAGATGGAGCGGCGCAACCTCTCGACCGGCCTGGCCACGCTCTGCGTCGGCGCCGGCATGGGCACCGCCACGATCATCGAGCGCGTCTGAGGCTGGGGGCGCGCGACTCCAGTCGCGCGTCATGCTCGGCCGCAAGGAATGATCGCGCCACTGGAGTGGCGCGCCCCCAGCGAAGAGGAATCGAACCATGATCAACTACAACGTCGATAGCGACGGCATCGCCACCATCACCTGGGACATGCCGGGCCGCACCATGAACGTGCTGAACGAGGCCTCGCTGACGGCCTACACCGGCGCGCTCGAGGACGCTCTCAAGGACGACAAGGTCAAGGGCATCATCCTGACCTCGGCCAAGGCCGACTTCATCGCCGGCGCCGACCTGGAAATGCTTCTCGGCACCGACACCTCCGACGCCGCCAAGCTGATGGACCAGTTCAGCCAGCTGCAGAAGATCTTTCGCCGCCAGGAGACCGGCGGCAAGCCGATCGTGGCCGCTATCAACGGCACCGCGCTGGGCGGCGGCTTCGAGATCTGCCTCGCCTGCCACCATCGCATCGCCGCGGCCAACCCGAGGGCCAAGGTCGGCCAGCCCGAGGTCAAGATCGGCCTGCTGCCGGGCGGCGGCGGCACGCAGCGCATCCCGCGCCTGATCGGCGTGATGAACGCAGCGCCCATCCTGCTCGAGGGCAAGGACCTCACGGTCGATGCCGCCAAGGGCCTCGGCCTGATCCACGACGTCGTGCCGGCGCAGGAGCTTCTCGCCAAGGCGAAGGCCTGGCTGATGGCGCCGGCGGCTGAACAGGTCGTGCCGGAATACGCCGGCAAGGGCGCCAAGCCGATCGACGGCCGCGCCGTGCAGCCGTGGGACCGCAAGGGCTTCAAGACCCCGGGCTTCCCGGGCGGCGCGGTGTGGAGCCCGCCGGGCGTGCAGACCTTCATCGGCGGCAACGCCATGATCGCCGGCAAGACCAACGGCGTCTATCCGGCGCCCAAGGCGATCATGAGCTGCGTCTACGAGGGCCTGCAGCTGCCGTTCGACACGGCATTGCGCGTGGAAACCCGCTACTTCGTCTCGCTGCTGCGCGATCCCGTCGCCAAGAGCATGATCCGCACGCTGTTCTTCGGCCTGCAGGAGGCGAACAAGCTCGCGCGTCGGCCCAAGGGGGTGCCGAAGCAGGAGTACAAGAAGATCGGCATACTGGGTGCCGGCCTCATGGGGGCGGGCATCGCCACCGTCTCGGTGCAGGCCGGGCTCGACATCGTGCTGATCGACCGCGACCAGGCGGCTGCCGACAAGGGCAAGGCCCACATCGCTGCCGAGCTCGACAAGCTCGTGAAGCGCGGGCGGCTTGACCAGGCCAGGCGCGACGGTCTGCTGGCCAAGGTGACGGCGACGCCGGACTTCGGCGCGCTGAAGGACGTCCAGCTCGTGATCGAGGCGGTGTTCGAGAACCGGGAGGTCAAGGCCGAGGCCACCAAGAAGGCCGAGGCGGCGCTGCCGAAGGATGCGGTGTTCGCATCGAACACCTCGACTCTGCCGATCACTGGCCTGGCCGAGGCCTCGTCGAAGCCCGACCAGTTCATCGGCCTGCACTTCTTCTCGCCGGTCGAGAAGATGCCGCTGGTCGAGATCATCGTCGGCAAGAAGACCTCGCAGGAGACCTTGGCGCGTGCCATGGATTTCGTGCAAAAAATCCGCAAGACGCCGATCGTGGTGAATGACAGCCGCGGCTTCTTTACGTCGCGCGTCTGCGGCGCCTTCATCAGCGAGGGCCATCGTCTCCTGAAGGAGGGCGTGCCGGCCGCCATGATCGAGAACTGCGCGCGCTTTGCCGGCATGCCGGTCGGCCCGCTGGCGCTGAACGACGAGGTCGCGATCGACCTTTCGTGGAAGATCATGGACCAGACGCGGCGCGACGCCGAGGCCGCCGGTCAGAAGTTCGAGGGCTCGGGCACCGAGGACATCCTCGAGCTGATGGTCAAGAAGCTCGAGCGCTTCGGCCGCAAGAACGGCAAGGGCTTCTATGAGTATCCGGCCGACGGCAAGAAGCGCCTGTGGCCCGATCTGCAGAAGCACTTCCCGGCCGATCCCAAGCTGCTCTACGGCGAGGGCGAGGAGAAGCGCGCCAAGGAGGAGGAGATCAAGAAGCGTCTCCTCTATGTGCAGGCCGTCGACACGGTGCGCTGCCTGGAAGCCAACGTGCTCACCGCGCCGCAGGACGGCGACGTCGGCTCGATCATGGGCCTGGGCTTCGCGCCGCAGACCGGCGGCGCCGTCAGCCTGATCGACCAGGTCGGCGTAAAAACCTTCGTCGCCGAGTGCGACGAGTTCGCCAAGAAGTACGGCGCGCAGTTCGAGGTGCCGAAGCTGCTGCGCGACATGGCCGCCAAGGGCCAGAGCTTCTACGGCGATTACCATCCTGCGAAAGCGGCGTAACGCGCACGCTGTCATCCCGAGCGCAGCGAGGGACCTTTCAGGCAACCGTAAAGGTCCCTCGGCCTTCGGCCTCGGGATGACAGGTGTTTTGTAATTCACATTTGTGCGCCACAATCCTCCCGACCGAAATCGGAGGGAATCACCGTGAACGACAAGGAAATCGCCGCACTCGCTGATCGCATCGCCGCGGGCCGGCGCAGCCGCCAGGTGATGGACTTCCTCGCCGCCGACACGGCGGCCTTGAGCGAGGCCGATTCCTACAAGGTCCAGTTCGCCGTCCACGACCGCCTGACCGCCGACGGCAAGGACGCCATGGCCGGCTGGAAGGTCGCGCTGACGCTGCCCTCGCAGTACGAGCCGATGAAGCTCTCGGGTCCCGTGTTTGCCGGCATCTACAAGAGTGGCGTGCGGCCGACCGGCGCCGTGTTCGAGAAGGGCTGGCCGATCAAGGCCGGCATCGAATGCGAGATGGTGGCGCGCATGTCCAAGGACGCGACGGCGGGCGGCTATACGGCCGACAGCATCAAGGCCCACGTCGCCAGCTTCCACTGCGGCGCCGAGGTCGTCGAGAACCGCTACGCCGACGTCACCAAGGTGAGCGGCCCCGGCCGCATCGCCGACGACGTGCTGCAGGCCGCCTGCATCGTCGGCACCGACGTGAAGGACTGGCAGACGGTCGACTTCGCCGGCCTGAAGGGCCGCTCGGAGTTCGAGGGCAAGGAGATCGGCGCCGGCCCCGGCACCAACGTCATGGGCAGCGCCCTGATCTCGCTCGCCTGGCTCGCCAACAAGCTTTTGGAGCACGGCAAGCACCTGAAGGCGGGCGACGTGATTCTCACGGGATCGGTGCATCCGCCGGTGTTCCTGCCCGGGCCGGGCAAGGCCAAGACGGAGTACGTCGGCCTGGGCGGCACGGAGATCACCGTCAAGTAGCGCTGCGTTTAGCCGGGCCGATAGGCCATCAGCTTTCTGCAGGCGAAGCTCATCGTCGTTGCGAACACGGCGAGAATGAGCGCCGTCGCCAGGATATCCGGCCATCGGTTGACGGGCTCGCTGACGATGCCGGACAGTGGCCCGAATACGAAAGCGATCGGGGCAAGGTACGTTACGACGGCGAAGCAGCCGACAGGATCGGCATGCCTCGTCGAGAAGCAGTATGACCAGCTCAAGTAGACGCCCAACACCGAAGGCGCGAAGGGCAGGGCGACGACGGACCAAACGGCGACGCATCGTATGAAGGCGACGGCATGGGACATGATCGGCGTCATGGGCAGTTCTGGCCGATCCTGACGATGGGCCGCTGCGGATCGCCGAAGTTGCTGCGCCGGCAGGTCGGTCGTCCCAGTTCGTCGCGCGCGGCGTAGGCGTAGCCGCCGATGACCGACGGTCCGACGCCCGGGCTGTTCCACGCGACTTCGAGGGCGGCGAGGTAGGTGCCGAGGCCGACCAAGGCAGCGACCAAGGATATCGCCGCCAGGATCGGTGATCTGTTTGCGACTTTCATCGTCTCCCCATCAGAAGGTCTGTCTGGGAGACGGAGGTCCGAACCGGGTCGTTACAGGTCTTGTTGACGGGCGTGATGGAAGCGCCTATCACTAAACCATATGGTTAAGTGATGGAGTGCAACCCATGGCTTGCTCAATCGTGACGGTCGACCGTCAGCTGACGGCGGTGGTCAAGGCCAAGGTGCCGTTCCCGGAAATACCCATGGCCCAGCGCTCGGCGCGTGCCGCGATCGATGCGGCGCTGCCGTCGCTCGACGCCGGTCCGCTCGGCCGGCCGCTGACGCGCTTTCGCACGCCGGCGAAGGACGCGCTCGACATGGAAATCGGCACCATCGTCGGCCAGAGCTTTGCCGGCCGCGGCGAGATCGTGCCGTCGGATCTGCCAGCCGGGCGCGCTGCGCACTTTCAGCTCAAGGGACCGTTCGACGGCATGCCGGGCGCCTGGCAGACGCTGTTCGCGTGGTGCGCCGCCGAGAAGCTCGAACTCACGGGCATCAACTGGGAAATCTACATGCCCTGGCAGGGCGTCGATCCCGCCAAGCTCGAGACGGATCTTTACGCGCTGTTGGCCTGAGTCAGGGCCACTTGGGCTTCGGCACGCGGGGTAGACGCGGCAGACTCGGCAGGCGAGGCACGCTCGGCAGCCGGGGCAGGCCATTACCTGCATATTGGACGTTGGTCGCGCGAGTCTCGGACGTCATGCCCTCGACCCGTGTCTTGCACTCTCCCGAGCCGGCAAGGGCGAGGATCGTGACCGCGATTGAGCAAAGTGCCTGCATTGCTGTCTCCCTCTTCAGTAGGAACCGACTTTTGCCGGTCTCCACTGAAGACGAAGGTCGGAAGATTGCCGTTACACCCGCGTCAACATGTTGCCGTTGAGGGGGCATTGAGACAGAATTTTCTAGGGTTGCTGTAGATTGGCCAGTTCGGACGACGGACGACTGTGAGAAACTGCACAGAACGTTGGAACGGATTGCGGATACTTCCGCAGCGCTGCGCCTTTCAGCCCCGGCGCACCGCCATCTTTGCAAGCCGAGGTTGCCGCTACGAGAGGGCTGTAGAATGTCGCTCGCCGATGATGTGCTCGACCTGGTCGGCCAGATTTATGAGGCTGGCGTCGAACCAAGGCTATGGGATGCCACGTTGGTGCGTCTCGGCGAACGTTTTGACGCCAATGGTGGCATCCTGGCGACGACGGTGGGCGGAACCAATCAGCTCAGTTTTTCCAGTGAATTCGGCGCCGAGCCGGAATGGCAGGAGGCTTACAATCGGGAATTCTACAAACCCGAGCTCAATCCTCTATTTCCGGCATTCCGGCGGCTGCGGCCCGGTGTTGCCGCCGCTGACTGGATGCTCTTGCCCAAGCAGAACCTGATGCGTTCGCCGTTCTACAATGAGTGGAGCTTGCCGCAGGACCGGCACACATACTTCGGCCTCGTGACCTCTGCCGATCCACAAGCGGTTGGCGCAGTCATGTTCTGCCGCGGACGTCGGCCCGGCGATTTTGCGGATGAAGAGATCGCCTTGCTGCAGGCCTTGTCGCCTCATCTGGTCCGGGCAGTCGGCCTCAGTCGACACCTCGGCGCCCTGGAGGGGAAACGTCAGCTGAGCGACGCGCTCCTCGATGCCACTGCGAGGCCGGTCATCGTTGTCGAACCGGACGGTCGTATCGTGCAGGCCAATCACGCCGCATGGCGCATCCTCGATGCGGCCGATGGACTCTTGGTGCGCCGGGACCGGCTCGCGGCCGCACGGCCGGCCGATACGTCGGCCGTGCGGCGGCGGATCAAGGCCACGGCCGAACGCGATCTGACCGCACACCAGGCCATGGCGGTGATGCGGCGCTCAGGCGCGCTGCCTTACAACGTGGCTATGACACCCGTTCCGGTCGAGGCGGTGGGGTTGGAGCGGGGCAGGGTGCTGGTCGCGGTCTTCGTCGCCGACCCGCATGCCAATCCGCCGGACATGGCC
>NZ_BKAJ01000026.1 GCF_007992495.1 Reyranella soli | reverse complement strand
TGCTCTAGTACCCGGAATCACAGATGCCTGATACGGCGACGCTGTCATCCCAAGCGAAGCGAGGGACCTTTCCTACGGCCTCGAAGGTCCCTCACTCCGTTCGGGTGACAGTCGTGGCTCACTGTTCGGTGATAGTCGGTGCTAGGGGCCGTCATCGCCAGCCCGAGAATCGCTCATCCAGCCATTCGGCTTACTCTCTTGTCGTCGCGGCTAGCCTCTTCGATTGTCGATGACATGGCGTATCGGCTCCCGCCGCTCAATTCGTTACGCCTCTTCGAGGCTGCCGGCCGCCATTTGAGCTTCAAGGCCGCTGCAGATGAGCTCAACCTGACACCAAGCGCTATCAGCCACGGCGTCTTGACGCTGGAAGCGTGGCTTGGCGTCGACCTCTTCCTGCGCGGCAATCGCGCGCTCACGCTGACAGCGGCCGGCGCCGCCTACTTGCCGCAGGTGCGCTCGGCCCTGGAGATGATCGTCGGCGCCACCAACGCGGTGCCGGGACGCAAACCCACCGGCAGGCTTGCCGTCAGCGTCTCGCCGACCTTCGGCGTCCGCTGGCTGCTGCCTCGGCTCGTGCGGTTCAGCGACCGCTACCCCGACATCGAGGTTTCGGTCGACACCAGCCATCGCCTGGTCGAGTTTCCACGCGATGGAGTCGACGTCGCAATCCGCATGGGCCGCGGCGACTGGCCGGGGCTTGATGCGTGCTGTCTCGTACGCGAGACGCTGGTCCCGGTCTGCGCCCCTCGGCTCGCCGCCCAGATCAAGTCGGCCGACGACCTCGGCGGCAAGGTCCTGCTCCACGTCGTCGATGCCCGCGAGGACTGGGCCGCCTGGAGCAAGCTCGCTGATGTCGAGCTTCCGCCACCGGTGCGCGGACCGCGTTTCGACACCATCCAGATGGCGCTGGAGGCGGCGGCGGCGGGACTGGGCATCGCCATGGGGCGCCTGCCATTGGTCGAAGCCGAACTCGCCGCCGGCCAGCTCGTCGCGGTGCTCGGTCCGCCAAGGCTTTGTGCGACAGGGTATTGGCTGGTGACTGAGGGCCAATCCCGCACTCGACCTGAAGTCACCGCGTTCCGGAAATGGATCAGCCGTGAGCTTTGCGACGCCCCGGACTTGTCGGGCGGGCCAGTTCCACGCCGCGGACAGCTCGCCAGAATGAGCCGCATGTCGGCTTGAAGTGGCGGTCCGGTTGCCGAAAGCTGGCGGCAACAAGCACGAGGAACGCCATCACATGACCGCCACCCAGCTCGACAGCCTCGTCACCCTGCTGCGCTCGCGCGCGGCGCCGCCCGACTATGACGTTGCCCAGGCACGAACGCGGTTCGAGAAGACCGCCGTCTTCCTGGGCGGGGCGCCGGACGCCAAGTGCGAGAAGGTCGATGCCGGCGGTGTGCCGGCCGAATGGGTCTCGGCGCCGGGCTGCGACACTGGACGGGCGATCCTCTACCTGCATGGCGGCGGCTATGCCATCGGCTCGCTCAACACGCATCGCCGGCTCGCCTACGACATCTCCGCGACATCGGCCGCCAAGGTCCTGCTGATCGATTATCGACTGGCACCGGAGCATCCCTTCCCGGCCGCCGTCGACGATGCAACCTCGGCCTGGCGCTGGCTGCTGCAGCAGGGGTTCGCCACCAACCGTTTGGCGATCGCGGGCGATTCAGCGGGCGGCGGACTCACCATCGCCACGCTGGTCAACCTACGCGACAAGAAGCTCGGCCTGCCGGCCTGCGCCGCCGCGCTCTCGCCCTGGGTCGACCTCGAGGGGCTGGGCAACAGCATCACGACGCGCGCCGCGCAGGATCCCATGGTCCAGAAGGACGGCCTGTTGTGGATGGCCAAGATGTACCTCAATGGCAAGGATCCCAAGACGCCGCTTGCGGCGCCCTTGCATGCCGACATGAAAGACCTGCCGCCGGTTCTGATCCAGGTCGGCAGCGCCGAGACGCTGCTCGACGATGCCATCCGCATCGCCGAGAAGATGCATGCCGCCGGTGTCGATGCGCGGCTGACGATCTGGCCCAACATGTTGCACGTCTTCCCGTTGTTCGCCCCCGTGCTGTCGGAGGGCCGCGATGGCTGCATCGAGATCGGCAACTTCATCCGCAGCAAGACCGCGTAGAGGAGTAATTCCAATGCCACGCATGACCGGCGGCGACGCCATCGTCGATTCCCTGCTGCGGCACGGCATCGACACCATCTTTGGCCTGCCCGGCGTGCAGATGTATGGCCTGTTCGACGCCTTTGCGCGCAACGCCAACCGGCTGAAAGTGATCAACGCGCGGCACGAGCAGACCACGGCGTACATGGCGCTGGGCTACGCGCAGTCGTCCGGCAAGCCGTCGGCGTTCACGGTGGTGCCGGGCCCGGGTGTCATGAACACCATGGGCGCGCTCACCACCGCTTGGGGCGTCAATGCCCCGGTGATGTGCATCACCGGCCAGGTGCCGAGCGCCATGATCGGCCGCGGCCGCGGCCAGCTCCACGAGATGCCGGACCAGCTCGCCACGCTGAAGACGCTGTTGAAGTTCGCCGAGCGCATAGAGCATCCCACCGACGCGCCGCAGGTCATGGCGCGCGCCTTCCAGGCGATGACCTCGGGGCGGCCCGGACCGGTCGCTGTCGAGATGCCGTGGGACATGTTTTCGGCGACGGCGGACGTGACGCCCATCGACCCGCTGGGCAAGCGCAAGAACCCGGAGCCCGACGCCGACAAGATCGCCGCCCTGGCCAAGCTCGTGGATGCCGCGAAGGCGCCGATGATCTGGATCGGCGGCGGCGCCGTCGACGCCGGCCCGGAAATCCTGGCGCTGGCCGAGAAGATCGGCGCGCCGGTCGTATCGTTCCGCATGGGCAAGGGCGTGGTCGATTCGCGCCATCCGTTGTCGCTGAACACGGTCGGCGGCTTCGAACTGTGGGACAAGACCGACCTTCTGATCGGCATCGGCACGCGCCTCGACACGCCGATCGCGCGCTGGGCGCCGGCGCCGGCCGGGCTCAAGACGGCACGCATCGATCTCGATCCTGCAGAGCACCGCCGGCTTGCCGTCAACGTGGCGATCGTCGCCGATGCGGCCGACGGGGCGCGCGCGCTGACGGCCGCCGTGTCACGCAAGGACGGCAAGGACTGGCGCGCTGCCATTGCCGCGGCCAAGGAAGCGGCCCACGCCGCGATCGCCAAGGCTGACCCGCAATACTCCTATATGAGGGCGATCCGCGAGACCCTGCCCGACGACGGCATCGTCGTCGATGAGGTGACGCAGCTCGGCTACATTCTCTGGTACGGCTATCCGGTGCATCAGCCGCGTCGGCTGGTGAGCTCGGGCTTCTCCGGCACGCTGGGCTACGGCTTCCCGACGGCGCTGGGCGTCAAGGTGGCGAACCCCGATCGGCCGGTCGTGTCCGTGACCGGCGACGGCGGCTTCCTGTTCGGCGGCTCCGACCTCTCCACCGCCAAGCAGTTCGGCATCAATCTGGTGACGGTGTTGGTGAACAACGCCTCCTACGGCAACGTGAAGCGCGACCAGGAGCGGCTCTATGAAGGCCGCCACTCTGGCGCGGTGCTGCACAATCCCGACTTTCAGGCCTATGCCCGCTCGTTCGGCGTGCCGGCCTGGCGCGTTGAGACCGCCGACGCCTTCCGCGGCGCCCTGCGCGAGGCACTGGCCGCGGATTCGCCGGCGGTGGTCGAGGTCGTCTCGGACATCAACAAGGACTACCCGCCCTACAAGTTCCACCAACCGCGGCTCTGACCCGAAGTTTCAGTGCGGGCAGGGCACGCCGACGTACTTCTGCTCGGCGACCGAATAAGCGACCGGCCCGCACGGTGCGGCCTTGCCGGCTTCGGCCTTGGGTGTCGGCGCGGTGCAGGGCACGCCAACATACCTCTGATCGGCGACCGAATAAGCCACCGGCCCACACGGCGCGGCCTGGCCGGCCTCGGCCTTGGGCGCCGGCGCGGTGCAGGGAATGCCAACGTACTTCTGATCAGCATTCGAATAGGAAACGGGTCCACAACCGGCCTGTGCCTGTGCTGGCGCCGACCCATCGACGAGGACGACTCCCGCCAGCGCGATCGAGGCCACGACGGAAGCCAAGGTGATGACGCGCATCGCAATCTCCTCTGCGGGTTGAACGCAGTGACGATTGCAGGACCGATGGCGACGTTCTGCGAAGTACTTCACACATCGAAGATTCTTTTTCGCAACGCACGGATGTCGCGGACCGTCAATCGCTGACGCCCCAGTTCGACGATGCCCGCCGCACGCCAGGCGACGAGCTGCTTGCCGACGAACTCGCGCGACACGCCGAGCATGCGCGCGAGGTCGTTCTGGGTGATGCGCAGCGTGACCGGCGAGTCCGGCGCACCGGTTGCCTCGCTCAGCATCACGATCTGCTTGGCGAGGCGCGTCGGAACGTCCAGCAAGGCGGCGTCCTCGAATACGTCCGTGATCCGCCGCAAGCGGTTGGAGATGAAAGAGATGATATGGATCATTGCATCCGGCTGCTGCCGGAGGACGGGCAGAAACTTGTCGCGACGGACATGGATCAGCTCCGATGTCTCATGCGCCACAGCAGCCGCGCTGCGGCCCTTGCCGTCGAGCATGGCCAATTCGCCGAAAACCTCGCCACTGCCATGCTTGTTGATGATGAGGTCACTGCCCTTGGCAGATTCCGCGACGATCAGGATGCTGCCTGTCAGAACGCCGTACAGGCCGTCGCCGGGATCGCCCCGGCGAAACACGATCTCGCCGGCCTGGAAGCGCTTGACGGGTGCCCGCCTCAGGAGTTCGCGCGCTTGGTCCTCAGCCAGGGCGCTGAAGAGTGGATGGCGGGCAAAGAGGTCCGGAGGTCTCATCCCCGCGTGAGGCTATCACCCGACCTTTCGGCCTTGTGTGAAGCACGTCACATAAGCATTGCTGGTGGTCTGCCCTAAACGCCTCCAGTTTCATCATCCAAAATACGTGGATACGCCATTGATGTATTCTTCCCAGCCAACGCAGGAGGAAACATGGCGAACGCCCCCACCGTCGAGCGGCAGCGCCGCGCCTATGTGCCCAACGATGACTGGCTGGCCAAGCGGCCGAAGGAGCCGATCCTCGAGCCCGACCTGCCGATCGTCGATCCGCACCATCACCTGTGGGACCACGCCAATCATCGCTACCTGCTGGAAGAGCTGCTGGCCGATACCGCCACCGGCCACAACATCACCCATACGGTCTATATCGACTGCCGCTCGATGTACCGCGCCGACGGGCCGAAGGAGATGAAGCCGGTCGGCGAGACCGAGTTCGTCAACGGTGTCGCCGCCATGAGCGCCAGCGGCCTCTACGGGCCGACACGAGCCTGCGCGGGCATCATCTCCTATGTCGACATGACGCTGGGCGCGCGCGCCCGTGAAGTGCTCGAAGCGCATGTCGTTGCGGGCAACGGCCGCTTTCGCGGCATCCGCCATTCCGGCGGCTGGGATCCCAGCCCCGACGTGCGCAACGCCCACACCAACCCGCCACAAGGTCTCTACGCCCAGGCCGACTATCGCGCCGGCGTGGCCGAACTCGGCAAGCTCGGCCTGACCTATGAGGCCTGGCAGTACCATCCGCAGGTCAAGGAAGTGACGGCGCTGGCCAAGGCCGTGCCGGGCACCACCATGATCCTGAACCACTGCGGCGGGCCGCTGGGCATCGGCCCCTATGCCGGCAAGACGGATGCGGTGTTCGCCGCCTGGAAGGCGGACATGACCGAGCTGGCGAAGTGCCCCAATGTCGTGGTGAAGCTGGGCGGGCTCGGCATGGACATCGGCCCGTTCGTCGAGCACATGCAGCGTCCTGCCCCGCCCTCCTCGCAGGACATTGCCGACGCCTGGGGGCCGTGGATCAAGACCTGCATCGACGCCTTCGGCGCCGACCGGAGTATGTTCGAAAGCAATTTCCCGGTCGACAAGATCTCGAACGGCTACGCCACGCTGTGGAACGCCTTCAAGCTGATGGCTGCCGGCGCGTCGGCAGCTGAGAAGACGGCGTTGTTCAGCGGCACGGCCAAGCGCGTGTACAAACTGTCATG
>NZ_BKAJ01000025.1 GCF_007992495.1 Reyranella soli | reverse complement strand
GCTTCCAGCGCGCTCATGAGCGCGCTGGAAGCGCGCGGTCCGGAAGACTCCGAGGAGAATAGACATGTTCAAGCGCGTCCTGATCGCCAATCGCGGCGAGATCGCGATCCGCATCGCCCGGGCGGCGGCGTCGCTCGGCGTCGATTCGGTGGCGATCTTCACCCAGCCTGATTCGATGTCGCTGCACACCAGGCTGGCGGGCTCGGCGCGCGAGATCGGCGGTGACGCCATACGCGGCTACCTCGACATCGAAGCGATCATCGCCGCCGCCAAGGCCAGTGGCAGCGATTGCGTCCATCCCGGCTACGGCTTCCTGTCGGAGAACACCCTCTTTGCCGAGCGCTGCAAGGCCGAAGGGCTGCGCTTCATCGGACCGTCGCCCAAAAGCCTGAAACTGTTCGGCGACAAGGTCGCAGCCCGGGCCTTTGCCGAGGCGCAGGGCATTCCCGTCATTCCGGGTGCGCCTGCGCTGGCTTCGGCCAAAGAGGCCAAGGAGCGCGCCAAGTCCATCGGCTATCCGGTGATGCTGAAAGCCTCGGCCGGCGGCGGCGGGCGCGGCATGCGTGCCGTGACCAGGCCAGAGGAAATGGACGACGCCTTCGCACGCTGCCAGAGCGAGGCCGAGGCCGCCTTCGGCGATCGCGCCGTGTTCCTGGAGAAGATCGTGCCCAGGCCGCGCCATATCGAGGTGCAGGTGCTGGGCGACGGCAAGGGCAACGTCGTGCATCTCTTCGAGCGCGACTGCTCGGTGCAATTGCGCAACCAGAAGGTCATCGAAGTGGCGCCCGCGCCCAACCTCGATGCCGGCCTGCGGCAGCGCATCCTCGACGATGCCGTGACACTCGCCCGCGCCGCCGAGTACGAGAATGCCGGCACGGTCGAGTTCCTGGTCAATCCCGAGACCGGCGAGCACTTCTTCATCGAGTGCAATCCCCGCATCCAGGTCGAGCACACCATCACCGAGCAGGTCATGGGTTTCGACCTTGTCGAGGCACAGTTCCGCGTCGCCGCCGGGGCCACTCTCACAGCCCTTGGCCTCGCCGACCAGAAGGCGGTCGGCACGCCGCGCGGCTTTGCCGTCCAGGCGCGCGTGGTGGCGCAGGGCACGGGCACGCTCAGCGCCTATCGCGAGCCGTCCGGGCCGGGCGTCCGGGTCGATGCCTGCGGCTACGTCGGCCTGGTGCCGCCGCCGCAATTTGATCCCCTCCTCGCCAAGCTCATATGCCAATCCGGGTCCTCGGGCTGCTTCGACTCCGCCGTCGACCGCACGTGCCGCGCCCTCGACGAGTTCCACATCGTCGGCGTGCCGACCAACGGCGACCAGCTGCGCGCGATCCTGGCCCATCCGGAGTTCCGCGCCGGCAATGCGCGCACGACATTGCTCGCCGAGGCGATCGAGCCCGCGAAGGCGAAGACAGGCGCGCTGAAATTCCTCGACCAGCAGGTCGAGAGCCTAGGGCGCGGCCGCGGCGCCGGCGCGCCGCCTCCCCGGCCCCTGCCGGTGCCAACCGGGCACGAGGCCATCGAAAGCCCGCATGCGGGCTCAGTCGTCGACATCAAGGCGCGCGAAGGCGCCGAGGTTAAGGCGGGCGACCTGCTGTTCGTCGTCAGCGCCATGAAGATGGAGACCTCCGTCGCAGCGCCCTGCTCCGGCACGGTGACCACGTTGGCGCCAATCGCGGTCGGCGACGCTGTCGATGGCAGCCAGATCCTCGCCGTGATCAAGCCGGCCGCCGGCGCGACCCGCGCTGCTCCGGCGACAGCGGCGGACGAAGGCTGGCAGCCGATGCTGAACAAGGTCTCGGCCCTGCAGGCGATTGCCCACAAGCGGCTGGCGCCCGGCTCGACCGATCCTGGCGTGGTGCGCCAGCGCAATCGCCGCAAGCTCACCTGCCGCGAACGGATCGACGGGCTGCTCGATCGCGGCAGCTTCCGCGAGGTCGGCAGCCTGGCGGGCTTCGCCACCTTTGACGAGGACGGCAACGTCGCGGAGTTCACGCCGGCGAGCCATGTCGGCGGCCAGGGCCGCATCGACAACCGCCCCTGCATCGTCTGCGCCGACGACTTCACCTCGCGCGGCGGCCATGCCGACGGCGCGATCGGCCACAAGTCGCGCTATCTCGACCAGCTCTCGATCGAATTGCGCACACCCTCGATCCGCCTGCTCGACGGCTCGTCGGGCGGCGGCAGCGTCGCCACCATGGTGCCCAAGCAGGACGGCCAGACAACGGGATCTGCCGCAGCCAAGGAGAGCACCGGCGCCATCAAGGCCGGCCGACCCCGCGTGGTCGGCGGCGGCGGCTCGTTCCTGCCCGGCCATCTCGGCAGCACCTTCTATACCGAGCAGCTCGCCTCGGTGCCGGTCGTCAACATGCTTTTAGGCAGCGTGGTCGGCATCGGCGCGGCCAAGGCGGTGCTCGGCCACTTCTCGGTGATGGTGCGCGACATCTCGCAGCTCTTCGTCGCCGGCCCGCCGGTGGTCAGCCACGCCATGGGCTACGACGTCACCAAGGAAGACCTCGGCGGCTGGCACATCCACTGCCGCAACGGCTCGGTCGACAATCTCGCCGAGTCCGAGGAAGAGGCGATGGCGCAGACGCGGCGCTTCCTGTCGTACCTGCCGTCGAGCGTCTACGAGGCGCCGCCGGTCACGACATCCGGTGATCCGGCCAACCGCCGCGAGGAAGAGCTGCTGACCCTGGTGCCGCGTAAGCGCACGGCGACGTTCGATGTGCGGCGCGCCATCTGGCTGCTGGCCGACAAGGATTCCTTCTTCGAAGTCGGGCCGCTGTGGGGCACCGACCAGGTCACGGGCTTCGTGCGCATGAACGGCTATCCGATGGGTGTCATCGCCTCGGACAGCCGGCATGTGAATGGCGGCGCGCTGACGGCGGATGGTTGCGACAAGCTCAAGCGTCATCTCGACGTGTGCGATCTCTTCCATCTGCCGGTGCTGAACCTCGTGGACAATCCGGGCTTCGCCGTCGGCATCGAGCATGAGATCGCCGGCACCATCCGCAAGGGTGGCGAATGGATGGTGGCCTTCGCCCAGGTCACGGTGCCGATCTTCACGGTGCTGATGCGCCGAAGCTTCGGCGTGGCCGGCAACAACTATGCGACGCCGCGCTCGGCCGCGTCGGCGCGCGTGACCTGGCCGTCGGCCGATGTCGGGGGCATCCCGCCCGAGGGCGGCATCGAGGCGGCCTACAAGCGCCAGCTCGCCGAGGCGGCCGATCCGGCCGCCCTGCGCGCCGAGATCAATGCCCGCATCGAGAGCGTGCGCGGGCCGATCGGGCCGCTGAACCGGTTCGAGATCGAGGAGATGATCGACCCGCGCGACACGCGCCAGCTCGCCTGCGAATGGGTCGCCGACGCCTGGCGCCTGATCAGCCAGCCGTCACGACTGGCGCCGCGGCCGCTGCAGTTCAGGCCTTAATCTTGCCGGAGCGCGGACCTCCTGGTCCGCTCATATCTGTCGTCCTGAGCGCAGCGAAGGACCTCATCGCCGGTTGCAATCGGCATGAGATCCTTCGCTGCGCTCAGGATGACAAGATGCGGACCTGGAGGTCCGCGCTCCGGCAATGAGCTACCAGTTGCGGAAGCCGTTGTGCCAGCCGTTGCCCCACGGGCCGCCGAATATGCCGCCCAGGATGCCGCCGATGATGCCGCCGTTGCCCCAGCCCCCGTTGCCCCAACCGCCGTTGTGCCAGCCATTGCCCCAGCCGCCATTGTGCCAGCCGTTGCCCCAGCCACCATTGTGCCAGCCGCCGTTGCGCCAACCACCGTTGTGCCAGCCGCCATTGCGCCAGCCGTTACCCCACCAGGCGAGCTTGGTCTCGGGGTCGACGCCGACATAGGGCTCGGATTTTTCCATCGCCTCTTTCCAGGCATCCGTCACCGACCCGCGCAGCGCCTCCAGGCGGGTGGCGACCGACTTGTCTTCCGCCGGCGCCTCGGTCGTCGCCGCGGCTGCGTCGGCGGCGGCAAGGGCGATCGACAGCCCTATGACACCGCTCGGCAGCAGGTTGGCCAGGGCTTCGATGGAACGGCGGTCCTTGGGCTTGTCAGCCATGCATGATCCCTTTCGTGGCGCGAGCTTGCCCTACTCCTGCGGATAACGCCACGGTTTGTCGGGCTGCTTGGTGCCCTCGTCGATCGTCCATTGCGGTATCGCGAGCCCGGGGCCTGCGTCGGAGAACACCATGCGGACCCGCGTGCCGATGCCGACTTTGCGCACCATGTCGGGTGGTGCCAGCTTGCCATCTGGCGTCGTGAGGTTGCCGACCACGCGCAGGGCCTCGTGCTCGGTGGGCTTGCCCTTCTGGGTGTCGAGATCGACCACCAGGATGAGATACGGCGTATGCGCCTTGAAGGCAGGCTGAATGGCGTGATGAACCTCGGTGTAGGAATGCACCGCGCCCTTGGCGTCGACCGGCACCCACTCCGACTTGGGGCTCATGCACCACGGACAGGCCGTGGTCGGCGGATAGCGCAGCAATCCGCACTTGGCGCACTTCTGGAGGTGGAAGTTGTGCGCCGAGCAATGCTTGAAGAAGGCGAGGTTCTCGACGTCGAGATCGTCGAGTTGCAGCGGCATGCCGAGATAGGTGGTCTGGATTCCCATGGTTCTCTCCCCTTCCCTTAGCCGCGCCGCATGACCATGGCCGAGCCCGTACCGGGATTGGCCCAGCCCAGGTTGGCCGACACCTCGCAGTTCTTGACCTGGCGGCAACCGCCCTCGCGGTAGTCGTAGGTGTGCTGGCGCTTGCCGTCGGGCCCGATCGGACAGGAATCGTCGGCGTCGTGCCTGAGCTGCCGCACGTTCTCGATCACCATGTTCATCCCGTGCGTATAGCCCTCGCAGAGATGGCCGCCGCTGGTGTTGTTGGGTCGCCGGCCGCCCAGCCGCATCGTGCCGTTGCTCACGTAGTCACCGCCCTCGCCCTTCTTGCAGAAGCCGTAATCCTCGAGCTGCAGCATGGTGGTGAAGGTGAAGGCGTCGTAGGAGCCGGTGATGTCGATGTCCTCGGGCCCGACGCCGGAGTTCGGCCACAGGATGTCCTTGGCGTAGTGGCCAGCGACGGTCGAGATGGGGCCGGTCTGGTAGTGCATGTCGGTGCGCGGCTTGCTGCAGCGCCCGACGACGCCCCTGATCAAGGCGCGCGGGTGGCGGCAGTCCTTGGCCCGGTCGGCGCTGGTCACGACCACGGCCGTGGCGTTGTCAGTCTCCACGCAGCAATCGAGCAGATGCAATGGCTTGCAGATGATGCGGCTCGCCAGCACCTCGTCGACGGTGAAGCGCTTCTTGTAGAAGGCCTTCGGGTTGTTCGAGGCGTGCTCGCTGTGGATCGCCTTGACGGTGGCGACCTGCTCGGGCCGCGTGCCGTAGTCATACATGTGGCGCATGAAGGTCGGCGAGAACATCTGGCCGGCGCTCTGCCAGCCGTAGGCGCGCATGTGCAGGGCATCGCCCGATACCGGCGCCGCGGCGCGCGCGCCGGTGCCGCCGATGCGCACCTGGCTGAACCCGTTCATGGCGCGGAAGATCACCACGGCCTTGCACATGCCGGCTTCCATCAGGCCGATCGCCATGCCGATCAGCGCCTCGGTCGACGAGCCGCCGCCGAAAACGTCCATGTAGAAGTTGAGTCGGAGGCCCAGATCGCCGGCGATGAACGTCGAGAACGTCGAATCGCCGGACTGGTACGACAACATGCCGTCGATGTCGGATGCCTTCAGGCCGGCATCCTCGATGGCGTTGCGCACCGCCCAGGTGCCGAGCGCGCGCGTCGTTATTCCGGAGCCGCGCGTGTAGGTCGTCTCGCCCACGCCGACGATGGCGTACTTGTCGCGAAGGTACTTGGGACTCGTGGTGTCGGTCTCAGCCGGCATCGGCATGGCGTTTCCCCTTTGCTTGACCACTGGACAGTACAATACGACGGTGACGAACGGACGTCGGCGTCCGCAGTCCGCATTGCGGCTTTGGAATGAGGGGGAAACTGAAGTGAGCTCCAATCCGTCGCGCTGGGAATCCTCGGCGCCGATCCGCTATCCCGATCCCGATATAATCGTGCTCGACCCGCGATTCCGGCATCTAGTGGTGCCGATGGCCGCCATCGAGCGCATCGCCACCGGCTTTCGCTTCACCGAAGGGCCGGCCTACTACGGCGATGGCCGCTATTTGCTGTTCTCCGACATTCCCAACGACGCACTGCTGCGCTGGGACGAGATCACCGGCGCGGTCGCCACGCTGCGCAATCCGGCGGGCTACCCGGACGGCAACACGCGCGACCGCCAGGGCCGGCTGATCACCTGCGAGCTCGGCAGCCGCACGCTGACCCGCACCGAGCATGACGGCACGGTGACAGTGCTCGCCTCCTCCTTCCAGAACACGCGGCTCACCGGCCCCAACGATGTAGTCGTCAAATCCGACGGCTCGATCTGGTTCAGCGACAACGGCGCCGGCATCCGCGGCAACTATATGGGCGACAAGGCGCCCAAGGAGATGCCCTACCGCGTCTATCGCCTCGATCCCCAGAGCGGCGCGCTGACCATAGCGGTGGACGACATGGAGCGGCCGAACGGGCTCGCCTTCTCGCCCGACGAGAAGAAGCTCTATGTCGTCGACACGCCGGACGGCCCCAGGTCGACGCGCGTTTACGACGTGCAGGGCGACAAGGCCGTCAACGGCCGGCTGTTCTTCGACGGCAAGGGTTTCGCCGACGGCATCCGTATAGATACCGAGGGCAACGTATGGGCGGGCTTCTCCGGTGGCGAGGGCGAGGACGGCGTGGCGGTGTTCGCGCCCGACGGCACGCTGATCGGCCGCATCCTGCTGCCCGAGCGCTGCGCCAACCTCTGCTTCGGCGGCCGCAAGCGCAACCGGCTGTTCATGACGGCGAGCCAGTCGGTGTATGCGCTCTACGTCGAGGCGATCGGGGTCGCGGGGGGCTGATCCTCATGCTCTTCCGGACCGCGAGCCTCCGGCTCGCGGTCCGGAAGATAGCTCCGCACGCCTATTTCAGCGAGATGTTCCAGTACACCGGGACCGCCGCCTTGGGCGCACCCTCGACGTTCGAGCGCATGGCGCGCACCAGATAGAGCTGCGCCGCTGGCCAGTAGGGTCCGACCTCCACCGCCCGGAGCTGGATGGCCTTGGCCAGCTCCTTCTTTTTCTGCAGGTCGGTGGCGAGCGAGAACTCCGCCCGCAGCTTCTCGATTTCCTCATCACAAGGCCAGCCGAACCACGCCTTGTCGCAGTTCGACCGCAGGCCGAGGTGTCCGGCGGGATCCATCATGTCCGCCCCGGTCGGTCCCGACATGAACAGCGACCATCCGCCCTTGTCGACCGTCGCCTTCGAAGCGCGGCGCCCGACGAGCGTGCCCCAGTCCATCGCCTGCGGCTCGACCTTGAGGCCGATGTCGCGCATCAGCTGCTCGGCGACAAGGCTGAAGGTGTTGGTCGGCCCGCTCTCGGTCGCATGGAGTACCACGACGGGCGTGCCGTCATAGCCGCTTTCGACGATCAGCTTCTTCGCCTTTGCCAAGTCCGGCTTCACCCAGCCCGCATCCGTGAAATAGGGCGAGGAGCACATGTAAAAGCTCGGGCAGTTCTTGTAGAGGGTCGGGTCCATCACATAGGCCTGGGCGAACATCTCCTGGTCGATCATGTACCGGATGGCCTGGCGCACCTTCGGATTGTTGAACGGCGGCACGAGCGTGTTCATGCGAAAGACCATCTGCATGCCCATCGTGTCCTGCGGCGCCGTGCGGATCTTGGCATTGCCCTTCAGCATCGGCAGGAAGTCGGGCGGCACCTCCTCGAAGATGTCGATCTCGCCTGCCTGCAGCGCGTTGAGCGCCGTTTGCGCGTCGGGGATGTAGCGCCACTCGACGCGGTCGACCTTTGCCGTCTTGCCGCCGGCGAGGCCGCTCGGCGGCTCGCCCCTCGGAACGTAGTTCGGATTCCTGACATAGACGACCTTGGAGCCCGGCACCCACTCTTCGCGCTTCATGATGAAAGGGCCGGAGCCGGTCGCATCGGTGATGGCGGTATCCGCCGGCGTCTTGGCGATGCCAGCCGGCATGATGAAGGGCACGTTCGAGCTCGGCTTGCCGAGCGCTTCCAGCACCAGGCCCCACGGCTGTGTCAGCGCGAGCGTCACGGTGCGATCGTCATTCGCCGTGAGGCTTTTGGTCAACGCCATGAGCTGCTGGCCAAGCCCATCGCGCTTGCCCCAGCGCTCCAGCGAAGCGACGACGTCGGCGGCGGTCACCGGCGTGCCGTTGTGGAAAGCAAGCTTGTCGCGCAGCACGAACGTGTAGACCAGGCCGTCGGGGCTGACCTGCCAGCGCTCGAGCATCTGCGGCTTGATCTGCATCACCTCGTCGAGGGCGAACAGCGTGTCGTAGACCATGTAGCCGTGGTTGCGGACCATGTAGTCCGACGTGATCACGGGATCGATCTGCTTGAGATCGCCGAACGGGCGAACGCGCAGGACGCTCTCGGCAGCGGCGGGTGCCGCCGAGGCGATGGTTCCCACCGCCGCGAGCGCTGCGATCACTTGCTTGAGCCGGTTCATGTCGTCGTTCCTCCAGTTGTCATTTCATTCGCGTGGATGTGATGGCAGGCTGCGGCATGCCCATGCCGCACGGTCACGAGCGGCGGCGGCTCCCGGGAACAGATGTCGGTCGCGAGCGGACAGCGCGTGCGGAAGGGGCAACCGATCGGCAGCGCAGCGGCGCTCGGCACCTCGCCGTCGAGCAAAGCCCGCCGCCGGCGTTCACGCGGGTGTGATGCGGGAATGGCGCCGATGAGGGCCTGCGTATAGGGATGTGCCGGCGTGTCGAAGACCGAGCGGACAGGCCCCTTCTCGACGATGCGCCCGAGGTACATCACGGCGATCTCGTCGGCGAGATAGCGGACCACGGACAAGTCATGGGAAATGAAGAGGTAGGCGACGCCGGTCTCGCGCTGCAGATCCTTGAGGAGATTGAGGATCTGCGAGCGGATCGAGACGTCGAGCGCCGCCACGGCTTCGTCGGCGACGATGACGGCCGGCTTGGCAGCGAGCGCCCGCGCGATGCCGAGTCGCTGGCGTTGGCCGCCCGACATGTGGTGCGGCAGCCGGTCGAGAAACGTCTGGGGCAGGCCGACCTGGTCGAAGAGCTGGCGGACCCGTCGTCGGCGGGTGGCGGCATCGCCGAGGCCGAAATTGACGAGCGGCTCGGCGACGATCGCCTCCGCCGTCATGCGGGCATTGAGGCAGGCAAAGGGATCCTGGAACACCATCTGCACGCGCTGGCGCTTGCGACGCAGCGCCTCTCCCGACAGACGTGTGAAGTCCTCGCCCTCGACCGTGATGCTGCCGGCATTCGGTATGGCAAGCCGTACCACCATCCGCCCGATCGTCGTCTTGCCGCAGCCACTTTCACCAACGAGCGCCAGCGTGCGAGAGGCCTCGACGGTGAAGCTCACGTCCTCGACAGCGCGCACCACACGCCGGCCGAGAAGCCCGAAAGGACCGCGCCGCGCAGCAAAGGTCTTGCTGAGATGAGCCACTTCGAGGGCGGGCGTCATGCCGGCTGTTCCACGGGTAGATGCCCGAGCCAGCAGGCGGCGCTGTGGCGGCTCCCCCGCGGACCGAGGACCGGCCGCTTCTCGCCGCAGATCGGCATTGCAAGGCCGCAGCGCTCGGCGAAGGAGCAACCACGGTCGAGCTTCGCCGGGACCGGCACGGTGCCGGGAATCTCGGCGAGACGTTCGATATCGGGCTTCAGGAGCTGCCGGATGGCATCGAGCAGCCCGCGCGTGTAGGGGTGGGTCGGCTGATCGAACAGCTGCTCGACCGGCGCCTCCTCCACCGCCCGACCGGCATAGAGGACGAGGACGCGATCGGCCATCTCGGCGACGACGCCGAGATCATGGGTGATGAGCAGGAGCGCTGTGCCGAACTCGCGGCGCAGCTCGTCCATCAACGCGAGCACCTGCGCCTGAATGGTGACGTCGAGCGCGGTCGTCGGCTCGTCGGCAATGAGCAGTGCCGGCCGCAGGGCAAGCGCCATGGCGATCATGACGCGCTGGCGCATGCCGCCGGACAACTGGTGAGGGAAGTCGCGCGCGCGGCGCGCGGCATCGGGAATACGCACAAGGTCGAGCAGGCGTACCGCCTCGCGCTCGGCCTCCCGTTCGCTCGTGCCGCGATGCTCGACGATGACCTCCGAAATCTGGCGGCCGACCTGCTGCACCGGATTGAGCGAGGTCATCGGCTCCTGGAAGACCATGGCGAGGCGGTCGCCACGCAGACGGCGCATGGCCTCGGCATCTGCCGAGAGCAGGTCGCGCCCTTCGAAGAAGATACCCCCTCCGCTCGCACGCATGATCCTGCGGTTGAGCAGGCCGATGATGGCGAGCGCCGTGAGGCTCTTGCCGCAACCGCTCTCGCCGACGAGGCAGAGCGTCTCGCCCGCTGCGATCTCGAACGAGAGGCTTTTGACGAGGGGCAGCGACCCGCCATCGGAGGCGAGCGAAATCGTGAGATCCTCGACCTTCAGTAGTGGCGCAGTCATCGCGTCACTCCTGCAGCACTCGGCGCCAGACTCGGGTCGAGCATGTCGCGCCATACGTCGCCAAGAAGGTTGACGGAGAGCACGACGAGCGCGAGTCCGAGCGCCGGGAAACCGAGAATCCAGGGCGCCAGCTGCAGATACTGTCGCCCCTCGGCCATCATGTTGCCCCAGCTCGGCACGTTCGGCGGCGTGCCGGCGCCGAGGAAGGACAGGATTGCCTCGAGGATCATCGCCGAGGCGAAGACGTAGGTCGCTTGCACCAGGATCGGCCCCGCCGCCCCGGGCAGGATGTGGCGCAGCAGGATCGAATGCACGCGCCCGCCACAGGTGATGGCTGCCTCGACATAGGCCTGCTCGCGCAGGACCAGGACGCTGGCCCGCACCATGCGGGCCATGCGGGGGATCTCGGGCACGCTGATCGCCGTCACGATGACGAGTGGCGAGGAGCCGACGAGGGCAACGAGTGCGATGGCGAGGAGAATGGCCGGGATCGCCATGACCGCGTCCATCGCCCGCATGATCACCGTGTCGGCGAGCCGGAAATAGCCGGCGACGATACCGACGAGCACGCCGACCACCGTCGTCGTGATGGCGACGGCGAAGCCGACGCCAAGCGAAATGCGCGCACCCCACAGCGTGCGGTCGAAGACCGAGCGTCCGACGTGATCGGTGCCGAACCACTGCGTGGCGGAGGGCGGCTTGAGCCGCCTCGGCGGGTTGAGCGTCCCCGGATCTCCGGCAAGCCACGGGCTCAGCAGCGCCACTGCGACGAAGAGAAGCAGAATACCGCTGCTGACGGCAAGGACTGGCCGATGTGCGACGAAGCGCACCGTGCGTGCCGCCAAGGATCGGCCGCGTGCCAGCCCCCGTCCCGTCGAGTCGGATGAGACCGTGATCGCCATCGCCGCGCCTCAGTACCTGATGCGCGGGTCGACCAGCACGTAGGCGATGTCGACGGCGAGGTTGACGGCCACATAGACGGTCGAGAACAGCAGGATCAGCGCCTGCACCACGGGATAGTCGCGGCGCAGGATGGAATCGGCGGTGAGCCGGCCGAGGCCGGGAATGCTGAACACCGTCTCGGTCACCACCACGCCGCCGAGCAGGGCGGCAAAGCCGATGCCGATGATGGTGATGACAGGTACGGCGGCGTTGCGCAGTACGTGCCGCGTCAGGATCAGGCGCGCGGCGAGGCCCTTGGCGTGGGCGGTGCGCACATAGTCCTCACGCAGCACCTCGAGCACCGCCGCCCGCGTCACCCGCGCGATGAGCGCGATGTAAAGAAACGACACCGCGACCGCCGGCAGCACCAGCGAATGCAGCGTGCCGGCGAGACCTTCCGACAGCGGCACGTAGCTCTGCACGGGAAACCAGCCGAGGCCGAGCGCAAAGACGTAGACCAGCCCGAAAGCGACGACGAAGACGGGCAGTGAGAATCCGAGCACCGCTCCCGCCATGGTAAGCCGGGCCACGATGCCTGTCGGGTGATAGGCGGAGACGAGTCCAAGCGGCACGGCGACGGTGACTGCGATGACGATGGTCATCAATGCCAGCACCAGCGTCGGCTCGATGCGCTGCACGATGAGCTCGGAGACGGCGATTCCCGAGAAGAGCGAGTTGCCGAAATCGCCTGTCAGCATGTGGCCGAGCCAAGTGACGAAGCGCTCGACTAGTGGCCGGTCGAGCGCCAGCGAGCGGCGGATTGCCTCCACCTGCTCAGGCGTGGCGAGGTCGCCCGCGATGACCACCGCCGGGTCGCCCGGCACGAGACTGAGGAGCAGGAAGACGAAGGCCGCCACCGCGGAGAGAACGGGGATCGCGGCGAGCAGACGCCCGAGAACGTAGGCGATCATGAGCACCCCCGCGTGGCTGCGCTGCGGCGCGAACGACGGTCATCGGCGGCTCGCGCCACAATCCCCTCCCATTTGGTAGTTAAACGTTTTTTTAAGACTACACGAACGGGCATTAGACGCAAGATGAATGGATTTAAAGGGGATAAACTTGCAGCCTCCCTTCCATATCGGCTAATATGTAAAAACGTTTTTATGCTGGAGGATCAATGAGTGGCGCCGTGCTGCCGACAATCCGCGAAGTCGCGCGGCTGGCCGGCGTATCCGTGGCCACCGTCTCCAAGGCGCTGAACGACTCAGGCAAGGTCAGTGAGGCGCTGCGCGAACGCGTTGACACTGCCGCCCGCACGCTGGGCTATGCGCCGCACGCCAGCGCCCGCAGCCTGCGCAGCGGTGCGACGCGCATTCTCGGCCTGCTCGTCGCCGACATTACCAATCCGTTCTTCCTCAAGCTCGTCGAGCACATCGAGCAGCTGGCCAGTGCGGCGGGCTATTCCGTCATCTTGTGCAACAGCAGCGAGGACGCGGAGCGCGAGGAGCGGCATCTCGGGATGCTTCTGTCCCAGCGCGTCGACGGCATCCTGCTGATTCCAGTACGAGACAGCTGGCGCGGCCGCATCGGCGCGCTGGCACGCCTGCCGCAGCCGCTGGTGCTCGTCGACCGCATGCTGGACGGGCTCGAGGCCGATTCCGTCACGATCGACAACCGCATGGCCGGGTATCTCGCCGGAGAGCATCTCTTGCGGCTCGGGCACCGGCACGTCGCCATCGTCATGGGTTCGCCCGAGCACCCGATCGCCCGCCATCGGCTCGACGGGTTCCGCGAAGCCCTCGCCACGGGTGGCATCGCCCTCGACGAACAACTGATCGCCAGGAACTGCTTCAACGAAGAGGCGGCCTATCGAGCGGTGCTCGCCCTCCTCGACCGCGCCGAACGGCCGACGGCAATCCTCGCCACGAACAACCACCTCACGCTCGGCCTGCTGCGCGCCGTTACGGATCGCGCGCTTGCGATGCCGGACGCCCTGTCGGTGATCGCCGTCGACGATCTGCCGTTCTCCGCCATCATGAGGCCGGGCCTCACGGTGGTCATGCAGCCGTCAGCCGCGATCGCGGAAGCCGCCATCTCCGGCCTTCTCGACCGCATCGGCGGCCGCGCTCCGGAGGGCAGCGCGAGAGCCGTCGTCCTCGAACCGCGCCTTGCCGTGCGGGGCTCGACCGCAGCGCCGCCGCGCCGAGCCTGATCGAATCAGTGTTTCCTCGTCTCGAATTCGTGGAACTCGCTCATGAACGGCGCGGCCACCGCGGCGTTCAGCTTGCAGTCGAGCAGCACGGGACCCTCGGGCTTGGCCAATAGTGGCGCCATCTTCTTCAGGTCGTCCAGCGTCCGGATGGTCGCTGCCTGGAAGCCGAAGGCCTCGGCGATCGGCGCATAGTCGACGTCGGGGAATACCGACTTCGCCACCGGCAGGTCGCGCATCTTCAAGAAGTGCAGCTCCGCGCCATAGGCGCAGTCGTTCATCAGCACGATCACCAGCGGCAGGTCCTCGCGTACCACCGTCTCGAGCTCGCCGAGCGTCATCAGGAAGCCTCCGTCGCCCACGACCAGCACGGTGGTCTCGTCGGGCCGCGCCTTGGCGACGCCGAGCGCCGTGCCGAAGCCCATGCCGATCGAAGCGAAGTCGCTGGTCAGCTTGAAATGGCCGGGTCCTGGCACCGAAAGATACGGCACGATGCCGAGGAAATTGCCGGCGTCGTAGACGAGGTTGCGCTGCTTGGGCAGCAGCTTCTCGAGCGCCGCCCCCAGGGCCCGCGGATCGACCGTGCGCGGCGTGTTGGCGGGCTCGAAGTCGCGGGTGATGTCGAAGCCTGAGAGGAAGCCCAGCGTCTCATCGGAGCGGAACGGCCGGTCGGCATTCGAGCCCGGCGGCAGCGCCTCAAGCAGGGCCTCGGCCGCCAGGCGCGCATCGCCCACCACCGCCACGTCGGCGGGATGCCAGCGGCCGATATGGCTGCGGTCGGCATCGACCTGGATCAGCGGCACCTTGGGCAGCGAATGGCCGAAGCTCATGGTGAGCAGGTTCAGCCCGGCGCCGAACACCAGCACGCAATCGGCCTGGTCGATCAGGCGCCGCGCGGCCGAATGGGAGAACGAGCCGACGATGCCGAGATTGGCCGGATGGCCGCGGAACATGTCCTTGCCGCGCGCCGAGGTCGCCAGAAGCGCGCCGACGCGATCGGCGAGCTGCTCGATCGCGGCCTTGGCGCCGGCGCGATGGGCGCCCATGCCGGCCAGGATCAAGGGCTTGCGGCTCTGGCGCAGCAGGGCCGCTGCTGCCACGATGGCCTGAGGCCGCGGCGGCGCCGGTGGCCGTGGCTTGGCCAGCGCAGGAGGCGGCGGCGCCTTGGCGAGATCGAGCTCGGCCAACTGGACATTGACCGGCAGCAGCAGGGCGGCGGCCCCTCCCTGCAGCGCCGCATTCGCGGCATCGGCCAGCGCACCGCGGGCCGTCTCGGGACTGGTCGCAACGAAGGTGCGGATGCCGGCGGCGCCCAGCACACCGCTGGCGTTGAAACCCTTGTAGTCGGGTCCGAGCGTGTTGACCGCCCCTGACGAGGCCGCCTGCTCGCCGAAAATGATCAGAACGCGCGAGCCGGACCGGCTGGCGTAGGTCGTGGCGTGCAGGCCGTTGGCCGTCGCTGGGCCACGGCCGATCACGGCCACGCCAAGGCCGCCGGTGCCGTAGGAATAGCCTTCGGCCATGGCGATGGCATTGTTCTCGTGACGCGCGCCGTAGAAGCGGATGCCGGAGCTGTCGAGCGCCGTGGCGAAGACGGCCGTGTCGTCGCTCATCAGGCCGAACACCTGTTCGACGCCCAGCGCTTTCAGATCGTCAACGAGGACCTGATAGGTCGCGGCCATGGTCGCCCTCCCGAATCATATTCTGCGGACCGCGGGCCTCCAGGCCCGCTCAAAGTCTTCTTGGGGGCGCGGACCTCCGATCCGCTCATGATCATGAGGCGGACCGGAGGT
>NZ_BKAJ01000024.1 GCF_007992495.1 Reyranella soli | reverse complement strand
CTCCCGTATGAGCGGGCCTGGAGGCCCGCGGTCCCCTGACGCTCAGGTCACCGCCGCGTAGGGCTGGCCCCACTTGTCCTGGTAGACGAACTCCGCCATCGAGCCGCGGCCGACCGGGCCGAACTTGCCCATCGGATAACCGATCGGAAGGATGGCGTAGGAATGCACGCCGGGCGGCAGTCCGAGCGCCGCATCGGCCTCCTTCTCGAACAGCATGTGCCGCGTCGTCAGCGTCGTGCCCAGCCCCAGGGCGCGCGTCGCCAGCACCATGTTCTGCACTGCCGGATAGATCGACGAACCGGCCATGCGGTTCGGCGTAGGTCCGTCCTCCAGGCAGGCGACGATCCAGACCGGGGCCTCGTGATAGTGTTCAGTGAGATATTCCACGGCCGCATGCTGGCGGAGATACTTCTCCTTGTTGCTGCCCGGCGGCGGCGCGCTCGAGAGGTAGCGCGGGCCGATCACTTCGTCGAAGGCCTTCTTGTAGATGACCTGCACGGCCTTCTTGATCTTGGGATCCTTGACCACCAGGAAGCGCCACTTCTGATTATTGCCGCCGTTGGGCGCATAGATGCCGGCGCGCAGGATCTTGGCGATCAGCTCGTCGGGCACCGGATCGGGCTTGAGGCGGCGCATGGCGCGGCACGATTCCATGATCTCGAACAGGTCGGGCATCGTTCTTCCTCCGAAATTTGACCCAAGACTTGCATTGTCTTCAGGCAAGGTAAACTGGAACTACGACACAACCGTTATTTGGTTGCCTTTGTCTTGATGCAGCGCATAGTTGTATCCATGAAAGTTCTGCACGTGGTGCCTGACGACTCGGCAAGCGAAAGCCTGAGGGAAGCGGTCCGCCTCGCCAGCCGTCGCCAGGAGGTCCTGTCGTTCAACGACGACCTGAGCTGCGGCCCGATCGCCTGGGGCACGCCGCGCGAGCGGGCGGCATGGCGGTCGTATATCCATGCCCCCATACTGGAAGAGGATTTGACGACGTTCTGGCATCGCGTCGAAACGGCCGATGAACGGCTCGTCATCTGGTTCGGACGCCATTCCGCCAGCGAACTCGCATTTTTCCTGGCGCTGGCCGACCGGTTGGGCGACCGACCGTACGACATCGTCGAGGTTAGCCAGCCGGACGGTGCCGTCGGGCTGGTCCCGACCGAGCGGCTCGCGGCGCTGATCGAGACCGCACGCCCCATTACGCCGGAAGAGGCGACGGATGCCGGCCGGCTGTGGCAGCGCCTCCGGGCCCAGAACGCGCCATTTCGGATCGTGACACCCGTGGGTCTGGCCTCTGCACCAATCGACCACTTCGATTCCGCGATCCTCGAACAGGCCGCCAAGGTATGGTTGAGCGCAGCGCGCGTCATCGGATCGACGATGGCCCACAACTGCGAGCCCTACCTGCAGGCCGGCGACACGATCCTGCTGGCGCGCCTCGTCGCCCTGGTCGAGGAGGGTGAACTCCTCGCCGATGGCGATCCGTGGGACATGAGGACCTGTCGCGTGCGGTTGCCGGACTAGCCCCGCAGCACCTTGCCCGCCTTGGCCTCGGTGAGCCTGCCCTGCTCCCAGGTCAGCGCGCCGTTGACGACGGTGTATTCCACACCCTGCGACGGCATGACTATGCGCTTGGCGCCACCCGGCAGGTCGTAGCGCCGCTCGCCGTGGTTCTTCGAGCCGATACGCTCGGGATCGAAGATCGCCACGTCGGCCGGCGCGCCCTTGGTCAGCCGGCCGCGATCCTTCAGGCCGAAGAGATCGGCCGGATCGGAGGTGAGCTTGCGCACGCCCTCCTCCAGGGTGATCGCCTGCTTCTCGCGCACCCAAGTGCCCAGCAGATAGGTCGGGTAGCCCGCGTCGCACAGCATGTCGACATGCGCGCCGCCGTCGCCCAGCGCCATCAGGATCGACTTGTTGTTCAAAAGCTCCTTCATGCGGTCCTCGCGGGTGTTCCACGAGGCCATGGTGAGCTCGCACTGCAGGTTGTCGGCCAGCACCAGGTCGAGGAAGGCATCGACGCCGTCCTTGCCCTGCTCCTGGGCGATCGTGGCAATCGATTTGCCCTCGAGGTTCTTCAGGGCCGGGTTCTTGACCGCGTAGACGCCGATGCGGCCCCAGTTGCTGAAGCCCGTCGGGTTCTTGAGATCGTGGCGGAAGGCGTTGCGGAAGGCAGGATCGGCATAGACCTTCTTCTGCGCGTCCTTGTTGGTATCGGCGAACACCCGCTTCCACGCCGGGAAGGCGGCGAAGGAGAACGGATTGTTCATGTCGACTTCGCGCGTCAGCGGCAGCGGCGAGGTCTGCGGCCTGGCCCCCTTGGCGATCATCGGCGCGGCGCGGCGCAGCGTGTCGCGCACCGCCTCGGGGATGTCGTCGCGATCGAACAGAGCGATGAAGGTCACCGGCCGCCCGCTCTCGGTCAGCAGGAAGTCGAGAAGCTCGCACTGGTCCTGTTCCAGCACGCCGACCTGACGGGTCAGCGCAATCTCGATGGCCCCCTTGTCGCGCTTCTTGAGCTCGTTGGCGTAGGCCTTCATTTCCTCGCGGCTGGCGTTGCGGCAGGCCAGCGGCTTGCCCTCGAAGCCGAGATGCTGGTTGAGCGTCGTCGAGGAGAAGCCGAGCGCACCGGCATCGACCGCCTCGCCGATCAGCTTGGCGATCTTGGCCGTCTCTTCCGGCGTCGCCGACCGCTCTATCGAGGCCTCGCCCATGACGTAGTGGCGGAACGGCGTCAGCGGCGCGATGAAAGCGAGGTTGAGCGACGGCTTGCGCGCGGCCGCGGCGTCCATGAATTGCGGGAAGGTCTCCCAATCCCAGGTGATGCCCTTGTTCAGCACGTCGAACGGGATGCCTTCGACGTTCACCAGGTCGCGCATGGCGATCTCGCGCGTCTCGGGCTTGCAAGGCGCGATGCCGACGCCGCAGTTGCCCATCACCACGCTGGTCACGCCGTGCCACGACGAGGGCGTCACGGCGCCGTCCCAGCAGATCTGCGCGTCGTAATGAGTATGCGGATCGACGAAGCCCGGCGCGACGACCAGCCCGTCGGCGTCGATGGTGCGCTTGGCGCCTTCGGTGACCTTGCCGATCTCGGCAACCTTGCCGTCGGCAATGGCGACATCGGCCCGATAGCGCGCCGCACCAGTGCCATCGACCACGGTGCCGTTCTTGATGACGAGGTCATAGCTCATCGTCGCTTCCTCCCGGGAGAAACTTTATCCGAGAGTACACGCCAGGAACCGCCCTGGCGCATGCGAAAAACACGGGCCAGCCAGCGCCTGGCCTGGGGAGTCCTGCAGGGGCCCGAACCGTCAGGCGAAGAGGAAATCCGACGTGTGAAGGACGTGCGGATCGGCCAATCCGACCAAGACGACGCTCGAGCTGTCGTCGAACGAGAGGGTCGTGTTGGCGCCGTCGGACGTGAAAGTCATGTCCTCGACGTGCGTGAAGCCAAAGGCGCTGACGTCGATCCGGTCGCCGTCGCTCTGGCGGAAGTCGTTGATGTCATCGCGCCCACCGCCCGGTCCGAAGACGAAGGTATCGGCGCCGGTCAGCGCCCCGGCGGCGACGGTGGCGGCATCGCCCCACATGTGGTCGGCGCCGTGGCCGCCGATCAGCACGTCGTTGCCGCCCCGACTGTTGTCGGCCAGCGTCTCGGCGTCGCCGTACAGCCTGTTGGTGGAGCCGGTCGATTCCAGCACGTCGTCACCACCGACGGCCTGATCGCGCATGGTCGTCGCGTCGCCATGAAGAACGGCCAACGACGGACCACCGATCAGGTGGTCATCGCCGCCCCTCGCCTGGCCCGACATCTCGCCGGCATCGCCCGTGAGGCCGCTCAGTCCACCGGCATGTCCCACAAGGATATCGTTGCCGCCGACCGTATGGTCGGTCATGCGATTGGCATCGCCGACGAGGGCATCGGCGCGACCATTGCCGCCGGTCAGGAGGTCGTCGCCGCCGCGGGCGTGGTCCGACATGCTGTCGGCGTCACCTACCGCCGCAGCCGTGTCGCTGAGCGTGTCGTTGCCGCCCAGCGTATGGCCGGACATGGTAAAGGCGTCGCCGTAGAGAACGCCGGGCGGGCCCTGGCCGATTTCGATCTGGCCGGGAGAGCCGATCATCGTATCGTCGCCGCCACGCGCATGGTCGAACATGTCGTGGGCATCGCCGTAGAGCAGTTCGAAGGAGGCGCCAAGGACGAGCTTGTCGTTGCCGCCGGTCGCATGCTCGTACATGCCGTAGGCGTCGCCGTAGAGCTGGTCCCTGAGGCCTACGCCGGTCAGCGTATCGCTGCCGCCATGCGAATGGCCATGCATGGTGTCGGCGTCGCCGAACAGGACGCTGTTGACGCGTTGGGCCCCGGTCAGCGCATCGTCGCCGCCCGAGCTATGGTCAAGCAACTGATCCGCGTCGCCGTAGACCGTGCCGCCGACATCGTCCGCGAGCGCGAAGATCTGATCACCGGCATGCTCATGGTCGCGAAGAATGCCGGAGGTATCGCCATAGACTGCCATTTGGACATTTCCTCTTACAAAGCGTTCAGCTGTTCACGTTGATGCTGATGTAGGCTTTGCGATTCGAGGAATGCCAATGTTCACTGTCCCATTCACCGAATGGCCACAATGAGTTTCATCGCAGTCAGTTGGTGCAAGTCGAGAGCAGGTTCACCTCACTTGATGGCGAACGCCTCCAGCTTCTTGCCGCCCTTCAGCGCCGCGGTCAGCCATCTCGGCCGGTTGCCGCGGCCTGCCCAGGTCTCGTCGCGATTCTTGGGATTGCGGTAGAGCGGCGGCAGCTTCTTGCCTTTGAGTGCGTGCGGCCGGCCCGCCCCAGCGCCATTCGCGTTCGTCGCCGACAGCCTGCGGAGCCTGCCGATCGCCTCGATCAGGCTGGAACGCTCTTTCGCAGCCCGCAACTCGAGCTCGGCCTCGATCTTGGCTTTCGCCTTGACGAGCTCATTGAACGCCATCGATTTTACCTTCAGCATCACTGACCTTTCCAAAACTCCCGCACACACACCCAACCGCACTACTAAAGAACTGTCGCCTCGATGCAAGGCGACTGTCGCCGCATGAGCGAGAACAACATCTCCGACATCCCTTTCCGGCACCTCCTGCGCACCATCCCCGCCGACTATTGGCGCCTGTGGTACGTCGGCATGATCATCTCGACCGTGCGCTGGCTGGAAACGGTCGTGATGGGAGTCGTCGTCTATCAGCAGACCGACTCGGCCTTCATCGTCGCCATGATCACCATGCTGCGCCTGCTGCCGATGGGCCTGTTCGGCGCCTTCCTCGGAGCCCTGGCCGAACGGTTCGACCGGAGGCTCACGCTGGCCGCCATGGTCAGCCTGCTTGCCCTCACCTCGACCCTGCTGTTCCTCGTCGCCTGGCTGGGCACGCTGGAAGTCTGGCATTTCGCGACGGCGAGCTTCGTCAACGGCTGCGGCTGGGCGACCGACAATCCGCTCAGGCGCACGATCATGGGCGAGGTCATGGGCCGCGATCGCATGGCGACCGCGATGGCGCTGGATGTCGGCGCCAACCACGCGAGCCGCATGATCGGTCCCACGGTCGGCGGCCTGCTGCTGGCGAGCGTCGGCATCGCGGGCGCCTTCGTGCTGAGCGTGGCCCTGTACGCGACGGCGGTGGCGGCCACCCTGATGGTGCGGACCCACATGCCGGCATCGCCAGGTGCGGGCGCCGTGCTGGCGCGCACCTGGGAGAGCATCGTCATCGTCGTGAAGGACCAGCGGCTCAGCGCCATCATGCTGGTGACGATCATCTACAACGTCTTCGCCTGGCCCTTCACCAGCATGATCCCCGTGATCGGACGCGACCAGCTTCTCCTCGGCCCGGAGGGTGTCGGCGTGCTGACCAGCGTCGATGGCCTCGGCGCCTTCGTGGGCGCCGTGCTGCTGGCGCTGTGGCTGACACCGGGTTGGCACGCCCGTGCCTATATCGGCGGCGTCGTCGTGTACCTCCTGTCGCTGATCGCCTTCGCGCTGGCCCCCGAGACGATCTCGGCCGGTGCAGCGTTGCTTTTGACAGGTCTCAGCGGGGCGGCTTTCTCCACCCTGCAGGCCACGACTGTCTACCTTGCAGCCCCCATCGAGATGCGCTCGCGCATCATGGGCGTGCTGTCAGTGTGCATCGGCACCGGGCCGATCGGCTTCGTCTGGCTGGGCTGGCTGGCCGACTGGATCGGCGCACCGCACGCGACGGCGTTGACGGGCGCGATGGGGTTGCTCGCGCTCGCGGCGACATGGCCGCTGTGGCGGCGGCTTTAGCCGCTATTCGAGCTTCACTCCCACCCGCGTGATCAGGGCCTGCCACTTCGCCGTCTCGGTCTGCAACAAGGCAGCGAATTCGGCCGGGCTGTTGAACACGACTTCCGATCCGTCGCTGTCCAGCGAGCTGCGGAACGCCGGGTCCTTCAATCCCTCGACCAGCGCGGTGTAGAGGCGCGTGACGATCGGCGATGGCGTGCCGGCCGGTGCCGCCAAGGCGAGCCAGGCATCGAGCGCGAAGCCATCGGGCATCGCTTCCAGGAGCGTCGGTACGTCCGGCATCACCTTGGAGCGCCTGGCGCTGGTCACTGCCAGCGCCCGCAACGTGCCCTGCTGGGCCGGCCGAAAGGCGGTCGGCATGGTCGGGAAACCGACGTCGATCTGCTTGCTGAGCAGCGCCAGCACGATGTCGGGCGCGCCCTTGTAGGGCACATGGATGTAGTCGATCTCCGCCGCCAGCCGGAACGCCTCGGCGGACAGATGCGCCAGGCTGCCGGCACCGCCCGAACCGTAGTTCAGCTTGCCGGGCATCGACTTGGCGAGCGCCACGAACTCCATGACCGACTTGGCCGGCGACGTCGGTGGCACCACCATCAGCGAGGGGATGCGGGTGATCATAGTCACCGGCACGAAGTCCTTCAGCGGATCGTAGTTCACCTTGGCGTAAAGCAACGGGCTCAGGATGTGGCTGCTGGTCATCAGCATCAGGCTGTAGCCGTCGGGCGCGGCGCGGGCCGCGACCTCGGCGCCGATGTTGCCGGCCACGCCCGGCTTGTTGTCGACGACGAACTGCTGGCCGAGGCTCGCGGTCAGGCGTTGTGCCACCTGGCGCGCCGCAACGTCGGGCGCGCTGCCGGCGATGAACGGCACGATGATGCGTACCGGCTTGTCGGGATACTGCGCCTGCGCCGCACCTGCCGTCAGGAGCGACGCCGCCAGCGCGAGAAAGGTCAGGCGTTTCATCATTGGGGCTCGATGCCGGAGTCCTTCAGGGCGGTCTTCCAGATGGCGAGCTGATCCTTCATGTAGGCCGCCAGCGCCGCCGGCGTGGACGACTTCGGCATGAAGCCGTGCCGTTCCATCTGCTCCCTTACCGCGGGCCTGGCGAGCGCCGCTACCATCGCCTTGTTCATCGTGGCGACGACATCGGCCGGCAGGTCGGCCGGACCGACCAGCGCGAACCATGGGACGATCGGGAACTGGCTCTGGCCCGATTCGATGAGCGTGGGAAGGTCCGGCATCAAGGGGCTGCGCACGTCGAGCATGGTGGCGATCGCGTTCAGCTTGCCGGCCTTCACGTGCGCAGCGACCGATGTCGCGGTGCCGTTCATGACCTGGACGCGACCCGACAGCAGGTCGGCGATCGCGTCGGGCTCCGACTTGTAACGGATTGCCTCGAGCTCGATCTTGTTCCGCTTTGCCAGCATCGCCATCGACACGAAGGCATAGGTATTGCCCGCCGCGTAGTTCAACGGCTTGGGGCTCGCCTTGGCGACCGCGATGAGCTCGGCGAGCGAGTTCGCCGGCACTGACGGATGGACGACGAGGAAGAAGCTGTTCTCGCCGAGAAAGGTTATGGGCGTGAAATCGGTGAGGACGTTGTAGGGAGGGTCCTTCTGCATGTTGGGCGCGACGGCCAGCGGGCTGTTGGTGCCGAACAGCAAGGTGTAGCCGTCAGGTGCTGCGCGCTTGACCTCGCCGGCGGCCAGCGCGCCGTCGGCGCCGGGCTTCTGCACCACGATGATCGGCTGGCCGAGCGTCTGCTCCAGGTCCTGGCCGATGATGCGCGCGAGAGCGTCGGTGGCAGACCCCGCGCCAAAGGGAATGACGAACCTGATGGGCTTCGACGGATACGCTTGTGCGCGGGCTTCGACGTGCGACAGCGACAACAGCGCGGCAAGCGCCGCGACGATGACCCTTGGCATTGGGACCTCCCCTGCTACTTTTTGTTTTTCGTCCTCGTACTCCTGACGCGTCCTCTTAGGTGCCGTTTAGAATACATCGGGAGGTCCGCCTTACTAACGGCAGTCACGGCAATAAATTGATAGAATCCCGCCGGGGGCTTACAAGGTCCAACCGAACGATCAGAGCTGGACCTCGCCCAGTCTCGAAGCTTCATCCAGGTGACACATCAGCCCTGAGGTCCGATCGATGGTTTCAAGTGTGGGCCGTTGGATTGCCGCGATCCTGACTGCGACATTGCCGGCGGCAGCCGCGACGGCGCAGACCACCAACACCGCGCAGGCGTCGTTCTGCACCTCCGTGGAAAGCGTAGTGGTCGCCTGCCGCACGGGCGGCAAGATGGTGTCGGTCTGCGCATCCAAGGCTGCCGGGCCGAACAGCGGCTATCTCCAATATCGCTTCGGCCAGCCCGGTTCGACCGAACCGATCGAGTTGGTCCTGCCCGAGTACCATTTGCCGCCGCCGAAGGTCGCGACCGGCGAGAGCGTGCCCTTCTCGGGCGGCGGTGGATCGTGGCTGCGCTTCGCCAGGGCACCGGTCGCCTACACCGTCTATAGCGGTGTCGGCAAATGGGGACCCAATGGCGAGGTCCGCGCGAAGGGCGGCATCGTCGTCGAGCGACAAGGCAAAGCGATCGCCACGCTGAAGTGCGCCGGCGAGCGGATCGGCGAACTCGGCCCGGACTGGTTCGAGCGGATGGGTATCAAGACCAACGGCCAGGATTTCGATTTCCCCGACTGAACACAGCACAGCGCGCTCGCGGCATTGACAGCATCGGCGTCTCGTGGCTGGATTCCCGCAGTCTCGTCAGCAAAGGAGGTACGCATGCTTCCACCGGGCCATCGTGCCGCAACGATTGCTGACGCAGAGGTTCGGGCATCAGCATAGCGGGCATCCACGGACGCCACACCGGGAGCGGCCCTAGCGGGTCGCATCAGTAGGGCGAGACCCCATCTTGGCCGCTCCCGGAAGTGCGCTTCGGCGCAGCTTCCCCAGGTCAAAAATCGACATGCAATTCCGCCAGTCGTGCCAGGCTCTTGGCCCGACAGTGCGAACCGTGCGACCGTTGGTCGTGCGGATCCGCTCATGGAGGAATCGATGTCATTCTACCGCGGCATGACTTGCGAGAACGTGGCCCTCAAAGGCGACAAGGGCACGCCGATCACCGCTTACGTTGCCAAGCCGGCCGGCGCGGGCCCCTTTCCGGGCGTCGTGCTGATCCATCATTTGCCGGGCTGGAGCGAGCTCTACATCGAGACGACGCGGCGCTTCGCGCATCACGGCTATATCGCGATCTGCGCCAACCTCTATGAGCGCGAAGGCGGCGGCAGCGACGGCAACCCCGACGACGTCGCGGCCAAGGTGCGCGCCGATGGCGGCATCGCCGACTCCCAGATGGTCGGTGACACGGCGGCCGCCGTACAATGGATGCGCGCCCAGCCCAATCTCAACGGCAAGGTGGGCCTGTTCGGCTCCTGCTCGGGCGGCCGGCATGCCTTCATCTATGCCTGCCAGAAGAAAGACGTCGATGCCGTCATCGACCTGTGGGGCGGCCGCGTCGTGATGGGCAAGGAGGAACTCAACGCCAAGACGCCCACGGCGCCGATCGACATGACCAAGGATCTCGCCTGCCCGCTCCTCGGCCTGTTCGGCAACGACGACCGCGCGCCCAGCCCCGAGCAGGTCAATCAGCACGAGGCCGAGCTCAAGAAGCACGGCAAGAACTACGAGTTCCACCGCTACGACGGCGCCGGCCACGGCTTCTTCTACTGGCATCGGCCGCTCTATCGCGTCGACCAGGCGATGGATGGCTGGAGCAAGGTCCACGCCTTCTTCGGCAAGCACCTGGCCAAGAAATAGGAGGCCGCGCCATGTGCACGTCGATCATCGAGGTCGCCCGCGCCGAAGGCATGGCCAAGCGCGGCGACGAGTGGTTTCCGCTGACACAGGCGGTGGTCGCCTATGACCACGCGCGACACGCCCTGCTGGGTGATGTCATCACCCTCGACTTCATGAACACGGGCCTCGATGCCGGGGCCCGGGCCGGGGTGGAGATCACCCTGGAATCGGCCAAGGCGTTGCGGGCCGCTCTCGACCGGGCGATCGCCGCGGCCGAGTTCGAGGAGGCGGAAGTACGCGGCAAAGGCGCCGTCGTCAGTCTCGTTCGCGCGGCGTAACGCCGCCATGCGTGCTGGCGAGATCGTCTTCACGGGGATGGACCGCGTGGTGTTCGGCCGCACGGCCGCCGAGGCCGTCGTCCAGGCGGCCGAGCGGCTCAGCGCCAAGCGGGTGTTCATCCTCGCCGGCAAGACGCTCAATCGCGAGACCGATGCGGTCCGGCAGATCGCCGATGCGCTGGGATCGCGCTACGCCGGCGTACATGACGACATGCCGGCGCACAGCCCGCGCGATGCGGTGGTCGCCTGCGCCAACAAGGCGCGCGATGCGGGCTGCGACCTGCTTGTCAGCGTCGGTGGCGGATCGACGACCGACGGCGGCAAGGCGGTCACGATCTGCCTGGAGCACGACATCCGCGAACCGGATGGGCTCGAGCCCTTCCGTACCGTGGTCGACGAGGTGACAGGCAAGCGCAGCTTTCCGCAATACCGGGCGCCGACGGTACGCCAGATCTGCGTGCCGACGACCTTGAGCGGCGGCGAGTTCAATGCCCGCGCTGGAGTCACCGAGCCGCGGCTGCGATTGAAGCAGGCCTACATCCATCCCGGCCTCATCCCGCTCGCGGTGATTTTCGATCCCGCCATCGCCGTGCACACGCCGGAGTGGCTATGGCTCTCGACCGGCATCCGCGCCGTCGATCATGCGGTGGAGACCTACTGCTCGATCGACGGCAATGCGTACACCGACAGCACCGCATTGCAGGCGCTGCGCCTGCTCGGCCGCGGCCTGCCGGCGGTGAAGCGCGACCCGTCCGACCTCGCGGCGCGGCTCGACTGCCAGATCGGCGCCTGGATCTCGATGACCGGCATCGTCACCGGCACGCGCATGGGTGCGAGCCACGCCATCGGCCACGTGCTGGGCGGCAGCGCCGGCGTGCCGCACGGCTATACGTCGTGCGTCATGCTGCCGGCCGTGCTGGCGTTCAATGCCGAGGTCAACGGCGATCGCCAAGCCGAGATCAGCGCCGCGCTCGGTGCGGCCGGCCAGCCCGCTGCCGAGGTGCTCGACCGCTTCATCGGGGGCCTCGGACTGCCGCGGCGACTGCGCGACGTCGGTGTCAATCGCGACGACCTGCAGCGTATCGCAACGAACTGCATGAAGGACGACTGGACCTTCAGCAATCCGCGGCCGATCCAGGGCGCGCAGGAGATCGTGCCGATCCTGGAAACTGTGTACTGAGGTCCCGCGCCCGGTGACCATCCGGAGTCCGCGGCACGACATGCAACCCGCAGCGTGCTGCCGCGTTTCGTGCCAGGATGACAGTATCGATCGCAATCCGCGTACTGTGCGTGTTCGTGATGCTCGTTGCGGCGATGGCGATGCAGGCCTCGCGCAATCAGGCGCAGGCGCAGGACTGCGAATACGGCGCGTTCGGCTGCGGGCACGTTGAGCAGCATCATCAGTACCTGGAATGGAAGCCGACCACCGGTAAAGGCAGCTGCTGCAACGGTGAGGACTGCCGGCCCGTGCGGGCCCGCACGGAAGACGACGGCAGCTGGTCGGTCTGGATCCCCGAATTTCGCCGCTGGATACCGGTGCCAGCCTTTGCCGTCGGCGAGCCCGACCGCTTCGGCGACGGCCGCAGCCACGTCTGCAGCACCAAGCCGCTGACGACGGTGCCGGTGTTTCACATCTTCTGTTTTTCGCCGACGGGGTCGAAGAGCTGAGGGCTGTCACCGGAGGTGTCTGCGAGCGAACGCGCGGCCAGAGCCGGATTTCAGATAGCGCTCGAAAGCGACTGCTTTGATCTGGTCCGAGAAGGCGACATAAGTCACCAGATGCCAGGGGGTGAATTTAGAGGTATGGGGCGCTTTGCCGGAATTGTGGTCAGCGAAGCGCCGCTTCAGGTCGATGGTCAGGCCGACATAGTATTGATCGTGCGCAGCTTGGCTCTGGAGGAGATAAACGTAGAACATCGATCTGATAGACGGAGATCGATGGCCGATCGTTACGCCTACGCTCCCGGCATGAAGCAGGATGGCTTGCCAGCCGAAGCTGCGCGGGGCATCGACAGCCCTCCTTCGCTCTTACGAGCTTCGGCGGGCAACCTCGCTGCTGCGCAGCGAAGGTTGGCGGAGAGGAAGGGACTGCCGGAAGCGCGGCCCTTCAATGACTTAGGATGTCTAACCGGCCCAAAGGCCCACATTGAACGGAAAGCGCTTTTCCCGGGACTGTCTAACCGGACGAGCCTGCCCCGAAAGAGAACCGCCGCCCCGGCGGATCACGGGACGGCGGCTCAAAAGATTGGAAAGCGGGGGCGCTGTTCCAAGCGCGAATATAACAACACAGACCTGTTTACCGCAAGCGGTGTGCGCGACCAGCAAGACGCGAAACGAAGCCCAAACGACCTCGAAACAAGCTCCAATCGCGTCCCAAACGACCTCGAAAATCAACCGGAATTGTTGAATTCCATTGGCTTAGGTCAAGCGGCCGCTTCCGGCGGCGCTCGAGCTAACCATCAACCATCAACTACCAACCAAGACGATAGAGAGGGTCTTACTATCGCCGTGGCCCTCGCCACGTTCGCGCCGCTCCTCGAGATCGAGGAGGCGTCCACCACCGACTGACCCCTCACCCTTCAATCCATTGCCCACGCCCGTCAGTCGGGCACCGGCCTGCCGCCCCTTCATGGCGTAAACAGCAGCAACCGAGTGGCAACGATAGAAGGGCCGCCGAAGCCAATACGGTGGCCCAGGAGTGGGCAACCGTCGTTCGGACCCACGGTAGGCGCGCATGCTGGCGGATCGGCAGGCGCGCAATGCAGCGCCATTTGAAGCGCGCGTAAAGGCCGACAGCATGACCCCGGCCTCCCCGTGACAGGGTTGCGTCGATCCGCACGTGCCGAGGCTCCAAGCCCGGCTCCGTGACTCATACGGATGGCTTCGTCTCGGAAGGCGAAGCCATGCCTACACCATCCCCCACCATGACCCATAAACACAGGCAAGAACGGGCTTGCTGCTGGGGGTCACAAGTCGGGACGAACCCTCCTCCGGACCGAACCACAGCGCAAGTGCTTGCCTTGTTCGCATCCATAATTGGTATTACCTTCTAATTATTGCGCTAAACACGCAAATTGCTCCTCATTTGGTCCCAATGGTTAGAAACCTTGGGCGGGGTCGTGCCGTGGGTGGGACATTTTCGCTCGCGCTCACAGGGTCCCTGTGAACGCCGCGGCCGCCATCGCCTTTCTTGAGAGGCTGCGGGTCCCTGAGGGGCCTCGAGCCGGCCAGCCGCTGCGTTTGGCGCCTTTCCAGCGTCAATTCGTGGGCGGTGCACTTTCCGATGACGTCTCGGTGGCCGCCCTGTCGATCGGCCGCGGCAATGCCAAGACGGCGCTATCCGCGGGCATCGGACTCGGCGCCCTGCTCGGCAAACTGGGCGACGGGCAGCCGAAACGGGAAATCGTCATCGGTGCGCGAACCCGAGACCAAGGGCGAATCGGCTGGAATTTCGTGGAAGGCCTGTCGCGGACCCTGCCGACCGCGACCCGTAAAGCCCTGACCTTCCGGCGCGCTCCGCGCCTTGAGATTGAGTTCGAGGGCGACGGCGGCGGCCACGTGCTGCGCGTCATCCCCGCCGATGGCAAGTCCGCGCTCGGCGGCGCCCCAACGCTGGCCATTCTGGACGAGCGCGGCCATTGGGAACGCGACAAAGGCGACGCGCTCGAGCACGCGCTCCTATCGGGCCTCGGCAAGCGCGGAGGCAAAGCGCTCATTATCTCGACGTCGGCGCCGGACGATGCGCACCCGTTCTCGCGCTGGCTCGATGAGGAAACACCCGGCGTCTACCGCCAGGAGCATCGCCCGGCGCCAAGCCTGCCAGCCGATGACCTCGAGTCCCTGATGCTCGCGAACCCTGGCGCCGTTGCCGGCATCGGTGCGTCGCTGGAATGGCTGCAGGCACAGGCCCGCCGAGCGATCGCGCGCGGCGGCAGCACTCTGACGTCCTTCCGCCTCTACAATCGCAACGAACGCGTGAGCGGCGAGGCTCGCGACGTGCTTCTCACCGTCGACGAATGGCTCCGGTGTGAGGCCGCGGATGCGCCGCCCCGCACCGGGCCGGTTGTTGTCGGAATCGACTTGGGCGGCTCGGCCAGCATGAGCGCAGCGGCGTTCTACTGGCCCGAAACCGGCCGCCTCGAGGTGCACGGCACGTTCCCGTCGAAGCCTTCGCTGCTCGACCGCGGCCAGGCCGACGGCGTCGGCAACCGCTACGAGCTCATGCGGGACCGCGGCGAGCTCGCCACGTTAGGCGACCAAACCGTGCCTGTGGCGGGTTGGCTGGTCGAGGTCCTTCGCCATATCGAGGGCCAACCGATCGCCGCGGTCTGCATGGACCGCTACAAGCAATCGGAGCTCGGCGAGGCGATCGATAAGACCGGGATCCGCGCGCCGCTGGTGTGGCGAGGCCAAGGCTTTCGCGATGGCGGAGAGGACTGCGAGCGCTTCCGGCGCGCTTGCTATGATGGCCGCGTCCGCTCAAGGCCGTCGCTGCTGCTGCGCAGCGCCTTCGCCGATGCGGTTTGCCTTAGGGATCCTGCCAACAACCTCAAGCTCGCGAAGGCACGTAGCAACGGGCGCATCGACCCCGCCGCAGCGTCGGTGCTCGCCGTCGCCGAAGGTGCCCGCATGGTCGGGCGTGCCGCGAAGAAGCCGCGCCAGGCGGTGTGGGCATGAGGCGGTATCACCGATACAGCGCCGCCGTGACGCGCACGAAGCGTTGGCGCGCTCTCCGACTGCAGGCCCTTCGCCGTGACGGCTGGCGGTGCGTGCAATGCGGCAAGCCCGGCCGCGAGGTCGATCACATAAAGCCGGTGCGCTCGCATCCCGAGCTCGCGTTCGTGCTCGACAACCTTCAAACGCTCGACGCCCGCTGCCACACGCGCAAGACGCGACGCGACATCGGGCTCCCCGAAACCGACCCGCGCCGCGATGAGTGGCGCGCTCTCGTCTCTCAAACCCCTCTCAATCAGGAGCAATGAATGCTCGAGTCAGTGAAAATCAGCCGGCGCCAGTCCGAGATTCGGCAGGCGCTCGCCGCGTTGGTCGGTAAAGACAAGCCGACCGACGATGAAGTGCGGTCCATGTCGGGCCTCGACAAGGAGTTTCAGGCCAACGAAACCCGCTATCGCGCGGCGCTGATCGCCGAGGACAACGAGCGCCGCGATGCCAAGGGCGAGCTCGAGACTCGCGGCAGCAAGGAATGGGGCGAGCTCATCGGCCGGTTCGAAATGCGCCAGGTCGTGCTTGCCCTCGAGGAAGGCGCCGCCTTGTCGGGCCCGACGGCCGAAGTCGTCACCGAGCTCCGAAGCAAGGGCGGCTATCGCGGCGTGCCGGTGCCTTGGCTGGCGCTTGAGCGGCGCGTCGGCGAGACGGTGGCGAGCGGCACGCCGAATCCGCTGGAAACGCGACCGATCATCGATCGGCTTTTCCCTGCCTCTGTCGCGGGCCGAATGGGCGCCCAGATGATCAACATCGACTCAGGTCTCATCGAGTGGCCCGTCGTGACCAGCAGCGTGGCGGCAGGCTGGGCGGCCACCGAAACGGGGGCAGTGGCCGGACCGACCGTCTTCGCCACGACGGACAAGGCGCTTGGGCCGAATCAGACCCTCGGCATCCAGATGAAAATCACGCGCAAGGCGCTCAAGCAGTCGGGCGACGCACTCGAGCAGGCGATTCGGCGCGATATGAGCTCTGCGACCGAGGCCGCGCTCGACAAGGCAGTTTTCCTTGGCGCCGGGTCTGGCGGCGAACCCGCCGGTGTGCTGGTAGGGTCATACGGCATCACCAGCACGGCCGTTAACGCCGCGGCGACGTGGGCGGCTTTCCGGGCCGCGGTTGTGCGGTTCATGACCGCCAATGCGGCTGGCGGCCCGGGCGACGTGCGATTGCTCATCCGCCCGGAAATCTACGACAAAATGGACGGCACCCTCATCGCCAGCACGGCGGTGTCTGAGTGGGACCGGCTCCTCAAGAACATCCCCAACCCGGTCATGTCTTCGAACGCCCTCGCGGCGCCGACTGGTGGCCCGCCGGTGGCGAGCAAGGCCCTACTGACCACAACGGTGGGCGGCGTAGCTCCGATCTTCCTCGGCGTCTGGGGCGGTGTCGATCTCATCCGCGATCCCTACAGCGACGCGGCGTCCGGCGGCCTACGGCTCACCGGTCTCGTTACGGCAGACGTGACCGTGGCCAGGCCGGCGCAGCTAGACATCCTCACGGGCGTGCAGAGCTAGGCGCCATGGGCCCGGAAATCGAACGACGCGCGGCGGCCGCCGAAATCCGGGCCGCCGGCCGCAAGCTCGAGGGCTACGCGGCCACGTTCGGCACCGAGGCGCGAATTGGCTCCTTTGTGGAGACGATCGCGTCCGGCGCCTTCGCGGCATCGCTGGCCGACGGCGGCGACAAGCTCGCTCTCGTCGACCACGACCCGGCCCGCGTGCTGGCGCGCACCCGGAGCGGCACCCTGCGGCTGGCCGAGGATGCCCGCGGCCTCGCCTTTTCGCTCGATGTGCCCGACACGCAAGCCGGCCGCGACGTACTCGCCCTGGCCGAGCGCGGCGACCTGGGCGGCATGAGCTTCGCCTTCAAGGTCCGGCCCGACGGCGAGCGTTGGTCCGGCAATCGCCGCGAGCTCCGCTCCGTCGACCTGGCCGAGGTTTCAATCGTCCAGGCCTGGCCGGCGTACGACGGCACAACCATCACGGCGCGCAGCCGGCCGGTGCTCGAGCTCCCGGACGCCGGGCTGCGCCGCGTGCTGGCGCGATGGAGGGCTTGATGGCTGCCATCACCATCCGCGCTACCGAGGCCATTCCTGCAAGCTATCCGGCCGCGCCCTCCGGGCTGTCGGAAGCCGCGGCGTTGGTCGCCCCGGCTCTCATCTGGCAGCGCATCGAGGCGTACACCGCAATGCGCTACAGCCTCAGGGCCGTCGAATGGATCGTTGAGGGTTGCGGCGAGTGGGTGCCACCGCTCAGGCCCACGACGATTACGACCGTTGAACAGTGGACCGGCACCGCATGGCAGGCGGTAACGCTCCAAGCGTCCCCGCTCGGCGGCTACACGCTACCAGGCGACGGGCCTTACCGCTTCACGGGTACGGCCGGCGTCAACGGTTCCGAAATCCCTGCCGCCGTCAGCGAGGCCTACAAGCGCCTGGCCGAATACACGGCCCTTACCTTGAACGTCGGCGATGTCGGGAAGCGTAGCGAAAGCTTCCCCGACGTCGTCGCCCGCGAATACGGCTCGCCATCTTGGCGCGCTCGCGCACTACAGGACTCCGGCGCCGCCGACCTGCTGCGCGCCTACAGGAGGGCATAGCGATGAAATGGTGGCCCTTCCGAAAGGTGGAGCGGCGCTCGGCAATGAGCGGCTTCACCGCCGAGCTCATGGCGGCGCGCGAGTCCTACATCAGCGGCCGGCGCGGCATCGCCGAGCTCACGGCAACGGCGCAGAGTTGCATCAGTCTTTGGGAGGCCGGCTTTGCGATCGCCGACGTCAAGGGCACGCGGTTTCTAACGCGGAGCGTCATGGCGATGCTTGCGCGTTCCCTTGCCTTGCGAGGTGAGTTCGCCGGCCTTGTCCGAGAAGACGGCATTGTGCCGGCGAGTGACTGGGATCTGCGCACCCGCTCGGGTCGACCGACCGCCTACCGCCTCAGCATCAGCGAGGCCGGCGGCGGCACAACGCAGACGGCGCTGGCAGCCGAGGTGCTGCACGTTCGCATCGGCACCGACGTGGCCGCGCCGTGGTCTGGGCAAGCGCCGCTGCGGCGGGCGAGCCTCACCGCGGGCATGCTGCAGGCCGTCGAGAGCGCCCTGGCCGAAGTGTTCGAAATGGCGCCCATAGGCTCGCAGGTCGTGCCGATGCCGGAAATCCCCGACCAGGAAAGCACCGCCTTGGGCCGATCCTTCCGAGGCCAGCGCGGCCGCGTTCTCCTCCGCGAATCGGTGGCAGTCAGCTCGGCCGGCGGACCGGCGCCGGCGGCGGACTGGCGACCGGCGGACCTTACGCCGAACCTACAGGCGGCGACGCCCGGCGACATGCTCCAGGCGGCCCGCGGTGCCGTCTGCGGTGCCTTCGGCGTCCTGCCGGCGCTGTTCGACCAGGCCGCCCAAGGGCCGCTTGTACGCGAAGCCCAGCGCCACCTAGCGCAATGGACGCTGCAGCCGATCGCCGAGCTACTGGCCGAGGAGGCTTCGGAGAAACTCGGCGCCACGATCGCAATCGACACGTTGCGACCTTCACAGGCCTTCGACGCCGGCGGCACGGCTCGGGCGGTGGCTACGTTGGTCGAGGCCATGGCTCGCGCAAAGGAAGCGGGCCTCGAGCCGGGCGCGATCGCCGGAGCTTTCCGTCGAGTGGATTGGGAAAGCTGAACGGCGAGGCCTCCCGACCATGGCCAAGCCGAAGTGGAAGAAGAACCGACAAAGGCGACACCACCGCGAACCGGTCGTGCGCCGAGTGGCGGAGCTCTTAGATACGGGCACGCCAACGAAATGGCGCTGGACTACCGCGGCCCGCCACGGCCTGCGGGCGGCGATGTGCATGAAGGGTATCGCATGGGCGATCGCCGACGCGAGAGCCGAGGAAATCGTCACACTGGCGAGGCATCGCATCGGCCTGTCCCACTATCCAAGCTGGATTGAGGCGCGGGGCGACATGCCCCAAGAGCGCGAGTTCTGGTATTGCGCGGGCTGCGGCGGCCGCATCGACGGTGGCTATCGGCGGCCATGGTGTGGCGAGGATTGCCGCCTGCTGTTGAAAGCGCGGCATCGACGTAATGGACGGCGGGGCGACGATGCCGCCCGCCAGCGATTTATCCGCGTCGTGCTCACCGGTGGCACCGAGCAACCCAAGGCGCCGCGCGAACGGCGGTGCAAGCACTGCGAACGCCACTTCGAACCGGTGAATCGCACACAGCGATATTGCTCGCGCACATGTTTTGGCCGCGCCGATCGGCGCCTGATTAGCCGCGATTGCTTGATCTGCGCACGGCCCTTCTCACCGAAGGGGCCCGCCAAATGCTGCGGGCCGGACTGCATCGCCGAAAAGCGGCGGCGTACGCTTCGTGAGGTGAATGCTCGGCGCAGGGTTTGGCACACCAAGGCCTGCGCCATATGCGGTTCGGTGTTCAAGTCTGCTCGGAGCGTGGCGCTCTACTGCGGCAACCCCAAGTGCACAAAGGAAGCCGGCCGGCGGGCGGAGCGCTTGTATCGGTGCAGGAAGCGGGAAGCGGCCGCCTCGCCCGGCGAGGAAGGCCCGCCTTTGGAGCTCGCGGCGGACTGATGGCACTTAGGAGCGACAGCGCGAGGCGATGGCCGAGGCGGCGTAGCGCTGGTTGCCGACCTAGACTCCCCGCGGCGGCCGATGGGCCGCCCCTAGTCACCGTTTTTCTTCCACCAACTTCTTCAATTCGGCGCGGCGGGCCTTGGTCATGCCTCGTGTTGCGCCCAACTTTAACCGGGCAGCCTCCATGTTGTTCTTCCGAATCTCGTTCACGTCATAGCCTTCGGCGATATGAGCGGAAATACCACGGACGAGTTGTGACGCCATCGCCAGATCGTAGCAGCGAGCCCAACAGTAGACATTGATCGCGATGCTGTTGGCCGAATCGTGTGCGGCTAGAATTGATGAAGCCTTGCGCAAATGTTCGAGAGCCTCTTCGGTACGCTTTTGGCTCGAGGTGGTCGAAACCCTCCAATGCTCTTCGATCGTTTGAAGGACCTCGCGCCGATCAGACCAGAAGTCCGTCAACGGCTTGCCAAAGGCATTGCTCGCGACCCAAGCAAGAATGCCTCCGATGATTCCGACAAGACCCGAGATCCAGTGTTGAGCAATGAATTCCCAAAGCATTTCCGCTCCTTGAGCCGAGGCGGAGTGAATCAGTCCCAATTCTTAAAGTCGTCGTGCACGTGCGCAACAATTGGCCGTGTGCGGCTGCCATCTTTAACAATTTCCAGCACGAACCGGAACCTATGTTCTTTCCTCCAAACGTCTTTGTATACGAAGGTTCCAAAGACAACCTTGGCACCCGGTGGCTCAACCGGAACGCGCGCGATGACGGTTCGGTCCTTCGGCCCGCCAGGCGCAATGCGATCTTCGAACTCTTTCCAGTCGTAAGCTATTGTCCTGGCCTTCTGCACTTCGGCGTCTGACGGCGCAAAACCAACTTCAAAGGTGTTTAAGTAGGCGGGCGTTTTTCCATAGTTTGCGACTTCGACGCGGAAAATCGTTCCTTGCTCCTCAACGTCGCCTCCTCCTGTCAAGTAGGCGCGCGTAGTCTCGCGGGCACGCCACCACATTGTCGCGGTAAAAAACGCAGCAACGATTGTTCCGGCGGCCGAGCAAGCGGCGATTATTAATTCCGCGTTCGTCATTCCGCCTTCCCCCTCGCCTTGAGCCCGAGCTTAGCTTCGCCATGTCGCCTTCATCCCCCCGGCGGCGGAGTAAAAGCGGTTGGCTCGGCAACACGAAGCGCGACCCACACAACGATGAACAACGAGTAAAGGAACGCAACACCGGTAATTCGATCGGCCCACTTGTCGATCCAGATTTGGTTGCTAAGCCAGTGTTGCCGCTCCTCGAGACGGGTTCGACGCAAAGTCGGCGCTCTAGAGCGCCGCACCAAGAAATCCCAGTCATAGTAGGAGCAATATTTGTTGAGATATGCCACCAGGACTTGGACGAGCGATCCGAGAAGCAAAGCGACTACTATTATGGTCTGCTGAAGGGATCCAAGCCGTTCGATCAGGTCTGGCCGTGAATAGAGCAGTGCTGGCACTCCGACACCAAAGGCCACAAACCAAGTTCGAAGGAGCTTGTTGTATTCTTGGTAGTTCGCGTAATGGCCCGACGCTTCGCTGCGATCTTCCTCAGCCTGCGACTTGCTCATGATTGCCCCCTAGCTAAGACCTTCCGAGATTTGCGAAGATCGTGGATCGCCGCCAAAGACCGCGAACATGGCGTCAATCATACGCGCAAGGCTTGTGGGCACGTGCACCTGCCATCCTGTGGAAAACGAGCTTTCAGACGGCCCGTATGGGCGTTGGGATAAGTGGCATGCATCCCAAGTTGACGTGCTGCGTTGCGTCCGCCACAATCCACGCGATGCACGCCCTACAATTCGTACAGGAATTCGCGACCTTCACCGGCCAGGACTACGCGAGCTTGCGGGTGATCGACCGCGCCTTGGCAGAAAGGGGACTTCGCGCAAAGGCCAAGGGAAAGCGACTGCCGGACGTCACCCTGGGTGAAGGTGTCATGTTCTTGCTGGCGGTGCTGGCCAACACACAGCCGACGCGAGCCGCCGAGGCAGCCCTGGAGCTTGCCCAATCATATTGTTTTTCGGCCCCTCGGCACCGCAACCGCAAGTCGCTGGCGATGCTTACGCGCATGACCGGTTTGCCGGTAACAGAGTGGTCGGGGCCAAAGATGCGGCCGCCGCCCCGAATTTCGGCCTCGCTAATCAATGTGGTGGCCACACTTTGCCGCCCGCGGCCCGGCGGCAGATGGGCGGAACTCTCAGTTCAACGCGACGGCCCCGCCTTTCTTGCGTTTGGGCAGGCGGACTCGGACAACCATGGGGAGTTGCGCTTCGATAATCCGAACAAAGTGCGAGAGCCGAAATCGCTCATTGAAACCAGAACCGCCATGCCCGACCTTCTACGGTGGATCGGTGAAAACACCGTCGACGAAGCTCCGGATTGGCCCTCAAAGCGGCGCGACTGATGGCCCGCCGCTCGAGCCCTTACACCCAGGCCGATATCACCCGCCTCATCAAAGCGGCGATCGCCGCCGGCGTCGGCAAGGAGCACATCGTCGGCGTGAGGCTGGACCGCGACGGCGCGACGGTGCTGTTCGGCGAAAAGAAGCCGATGCAGGAGACTGAACGTCCCAACGAATGGGACGAAGTGTTGGACGACAAATGACACCGCGCCGCCTGCCCAAGTACTGCTCGGAATTCGCGGATCGCCACGGCAAGATCCGCGTGCGCTTCCGGCGCAAGGGCTTCTCCGACTACTACTTCAAGAACGTGGCGTGGTCGGCGGAGTTCATGTCGGAGTATGAGGCGTGCCTCGCCGGCAGCGTCGCGCCGACTCTGCAGCCAGGAATGAGCCGCATGAAGGCCGGCACATTCAACGCCTTGATCGCCGCCTACTACGGCTCGCCGGAGTTCAAGGGTTTGCGGCCAAGCTCACAAGCGACCTACCGCGGCATCCTTGAGCGGTTCCGTCAGCAACACGGTGAAAAGCGCGTCGCCGCGATCGAACGTAAGCACATCAAGGCGCTGCTCGGCGCGATGCACGAGACGCCGGCAGCGGCTAACAACCTGCTCGATAGGCTCAAGAGCTTGATGACCTTGGCGCTGGACCTTGGCATGCGCAGGGATGATCCGACGCACAAGATGCGCGGCTTCAAGCTCGAGAGCGACGGCTTCCACACGTGGACCGAGGCGGAGATCGTGCAGTATGAGGCCCGCCATCCGATTGGCAGCATGGCGCGCCTCGCCCTTGCTCTGATGCTCTTCACCGGCCAGCGCCGCAGCGACGCCGTGACAATGGGTTGGCAGCATATCGACGGCGGGAAGATCAGGGTCCGGCAGATCAAGACGACGGCCGCCTTGCTCATCCCGCTGCACCCCGCCCTGCATTCCGTGCTCGCCGCGACGCCACGCGAGAACATGACGTTCTTGGTGACCGCGTTCGGCCGACCCTTCAAGGTCGCCGGCTTCGGCAACTGGTTCCGCGACAGGTGCGATGAGGCAGGCTTGCCGCAGTGCTCGGCGCATGGCTTGCGTAAGGCCGCCGCTCGGCGCTTGGCCGAGGCTGGATGCTCGTACTCGGAGATCAAGTCCATCACCGGCCACAAGACTGACAAGGAGGTGGCCCGCTACACAGCCGCCGCCGACCAGAGTAGACTAGCGGAGCGCGCGATGCAGACCGCCTACGGAATGAAGGCGGAACACGAAGTGTCTAACCTCGATGATGGGTTAGACAATTCGACAGTTAAGCCACTGAAAAGAAAGGGCCTGTAGATGCGAATGGCGGAGAGGAAGGGATTCGAACCCTCGATACGAGTTATCCCCGTATAACGGTTTAGCAAACCGCCGCCTTCGACCGCTCGGCCACCTCTCCGCAGCCCGTTAAGACCCCGGCGATCGATATCCACGACGGATGCGCCGCGGTTCTAGCGGCGGGCGTTTCCCGAGTCAAACGAAGCCTCAATTTCGCAAGTATTTTCAGGCTCTTGGCCTGATGGCACGAACCGTGCGACGGTGCCGCCATGAGTACCGCCCCTTCGTCCCTCGACATGCTGAAGCGCCTGGTGGCGTTCGACACCACCTCGCGTAATTCCAACCTGGAGTTGATCCACTATATCCAGGACTACCTTACCGATTTCGGGGTCGAGAGCACCCTGGTGCCCAACGAAGAGGGCACCAAGGCCAACCTGTTCGCCTCGATCGGCCCCGACCGCGAGGGCGGCGTCGTGCTTTCGGGCCATACCGACGTGGTCCCGGTCGACGGCCAGCCCTGGACGACGGATCCCTGGACTCTCACCGAAAAGAACGACGGCAATCTCTATGCGCGCGGCACCTGCGACATGAAGGGCTTCGTCGCCGCCTGCCTCGCCAACGTCCCGGCCTTCCAGCGCGCCAGGCTGAAGGTGCCGATGCATTTCGCCTTCTCCTATGACGAGGAGATCGGCTGCCTGGGCGCCCATGCGCTGGCCGAAAAGCTCGTCGGCGCCGTGCCGCGGCCCCAGGCGGTGATCGTGGGCGAGCCCACCATGATGGGCGTGGTCAATGCGCAGAACGCCGGCGGCGGCATCATTGCCACCTTCACCGGCTTCGAGGCGCATTCCTCGATGACCCATCTCGGCGTCAGCGCCATCCACTTCGCCGGCGACTTCATCCATTGGCTGAACGAGCTGCAGGTCGAGCTGGCCGGGCGCAAACGGACCGACATCGACACCGTGCCCGGCCACACCACCATCAATGTCGGCGTGATCAACGGCGGCACCGCGGGCAACATCCTGGCGCGCGAGTGCACGCTGAACTGGGGCTATCGCACCCTGCCCGGCGACGATCCGTGGGAGGTGCAGCGCCGCGCCGAGAAGTACATCGCCGAGCTGCTGCTGCCCAAGATGCGGGCCAAGCATCCCGACGCCAACATCACCCTGAAGCGGCGCTCCTTCGTGCCCGGCCTGCTGCCGCAGGAGAACGAGGAAGCGGCCAAGCTCGCCCTGCAATGGACCGGCGGCAACCGCACCTATGCGGTGCCCTACGGCACCGAGGCCGGCATCTTCCGCGGCCACGGCATCCCGACCGTGATCTGCGGCCCTGGCGACATCTCCCAGGCCCATCAGCCCAACGAGTTCGTCGCCCGCTCGCAGATGGATGCCTGCGACGCTTTCCTGGTCAGGATGATCGGCTGGGCGGAGAAGCAATAGTCTTCGCCGGGCGCGCGCCACTTGCGGCGGAGTAAACTCCGCCGCAAGTGGCGCGTCATGGTCTTGCCGGAACGCGGACCTCCAGGTCCGCTCATGATCATGATGCGGACCTGGAGGTCC
>NZ_BKAJ01000023.1 GCF_007992495.1 Reyranella soli | reverse complement strand
GCGCTCCCAGAAGACGCGCCACCGGAGTGACGCGCGCCAGCGATCAGCCTTCGGTGCGCCGTCCCGTTTCGAACAGGAACCACACGCGCTGCTCGGTCTCGTCGACCCAGTTCTCGATCAGGCTGGCCGTCGCGATGTCGCCGTGCTCGTCGGCGACCTCGTGCAGGATGCGCATGTGCTTGAGCAGTTCCTTGTTGTCGTCGCGCAGCTCGGCCAGCATGTCGGCCGGCGTCACGTACTCGGCGTCGTTGTCGAGCACGCGCTGCAGGCGCTTGATGTGGCCGACCGAACGGATGGTCGTGGCGCCGAGCTTGCGCACGCGCTCGGCGATGACGTCGGTCATGGCGTCGATCTGGGTCGCCTGGTCGTCGAGCAGCAGATGGTAGTCGCGGAAATGCGGGCCCGAGACGTGCCAGTGGAAGTTCTTGGTCTTGAAGTAGAGCGCAATGACGTCGGCCAGCAGGATGTTGAGCCCACCTGCCACTTCCTTGCTGGCGTTGGCGCCGAGGTCGTTGGGCGTGGCGAGATTGGCGGTGCGGCGGGATTTGGCGTCCTTGGCCATGAGTACAGATCTCCTGAAGGCTGACTGTCGATGGGCAATCTAGCCGGTTTTCCCGGGCGGTGAACAGTTGCCCGAAAGTATAGTCAGAGGCCGGCGCAGACCGGCTGCTCGACGCGGAACACGCTGTACTGGCCGAAGCGCTGCTTATAGGCCTCGACGATCTCCACGACCTTGGCCTTGTGTGCCGGCGCATCGAAGACGATCACGACTAGGCGCTTGCTGCGCTCGCGCACGATGCGGCCTGTCGGCTCGCGGTACTGGCCCGCCGAATCGAAGACGCTCAGCCCGTCGGGAAAGCGCGACGTCACGACCTCGTTGAGGAAGGCCCCCCACTCCGCATCCGTCACCTCGCCGCCGGCCGGCTTGTCGCGACCGAAGTAGAGATCGATCGCGACGGCAGGTTTCAGCGGAGCGGTGCAAACCGGCGGCGCGCCTGGCTGGGCGCAGGCACCGACAGCCAGTGCCAACAGCAGCAGCGCTCGCCTCATCGGACGTCAGTTGAGATACGGCACCGCCATGCCCTTGGTCACGGCGGGCCGGGCGTTGATGATGTCGTACCAGCGCTTGACGTTGGGGAAGTCGGCGAGGTTGACGGTGTGCCATTCATGGCGCGCCGCCCACGGGAAGATCGCCATGTCGGCGATGGTGTAGTCCGAACCCGCGGCGAAGGCAGTGCCGGCGAGCTGCTTGTCGAGCACGCCATAGAGGCGCTTGGCCTCGTCGACGTAGCGCTTGATGCCGTACTCGATCTTGGTCGGCGCGGCGCGCAGGAAGTGATGGGCCTGGCCGAACATCGGGCCGACGCCGCCCATCTGCCACATCAGCCATTCCAGCGTCTTGTACTTCTGCGCCGGATCCTTCGACAGGAACTTGCCGGTCTTCTCGGCGAGGTAGATCAGGATGGCGCCCGATTCGAACAGGCTGATCGGCTTGCCGCCGGGACCGTCGGGATCGACGATCGCCGGGATGCGGTTGTTGGGACTGATCTTGAGGAACTCGGGCTTGAACTGCTCGCCCTTGGAAATGTCGATCTTGTGCACGCTATAAGGCAGCCCGCACTCCTCCAGCATTATCGAAATCTTGCGGCCGTTGGGCGTGCCCCACGTATGAAGCTCGATCATCTCCTCGTTCCCCCCTTGCAGTTAAGAAAAGCTCAGGCCCACTCGTCGTCGGACCCGCCCATGTCGCCGCCACTGTCGTCGTAGGCGGCCGAATCGTAGTCGTCATTGCGCAGGTCGTCGGGCATCGGGTTGCTGTCGGCCAGGGCCTGCTGGTTGTCCTGCGGCAACAAGGGCGCGGGCTGCGCCGCCGCCGTCTGTCCAAACGGCCCGGGATTGCTGCCCATCAGGTTGCGAATGCCTTCGAACAGCAGCGCGCCGCCGGCGACACCGGCCGCGGTTGCCATCGCCGTGCGCAGGAAACCACCGCCGCCGCCTTGCTGCGGCGCCAGCGCGGCCTGCAGCGGCGAGCGTGTCGATGGCACCGAGGGAGGCGGCGCGGCGGGTGCGGCGGGCTGGGCGCCCCACGGGCCGATCTTGGGCGCGCTGCCCAAAAAGCCGGACGCGGCTGGAGCGGCGGTGCCCGCCCGGGCCTCGAGCTCGGCGATGCGCTCCTGGGCCGCCTTCAGCGCCTGCTCCTGCACCAGCACGGTCTGCACGAGCAGGTACGGCGCGGCGGGCTGGCGGGCGATGGTATCCTTGATCAGCGCTTCAGCCTCGCTGTCGCGCGGTTGGGTTTCGAACGGCTGCAGGCGACCGAACAGGCCACTGATCAGCTCGCGTTCCTGAGATTGCATGATGGTGCCTCCTGCCCTTTCGGTTCAAAGGGCAGGGAGAACGTGGTTGTCCGCCCTCTTAGCGTCAAGGGTCGAGGGAGCCCAGCCGCAATTCCCACGGTTCGATCCGGAGATTGCGCAGGAGGCCCTTGACGACCCAGCAATCCGGCGACAAGCGCGCTTCGACCTCCTGCCTGTCCTCCGCTCGCACGACCAGCAGCACGTCGCGCGTGCCCTTGAACGGGCCGCCCAGCAGCACGAACCCTTCGGCGGCCAGCCCATTCATGAAGTCTGCATGGGCGCGCCAGTCGACCTGCTCTTCCATGGGCTTCGAATCGTCCCAGTTGGGCCCACGCGTGTTGAGCACGGCGAAGAGCGTCTTGGCCATGATGTTACACTCTCGTGAAATCCATGAACCAGTTGGTCTCCCAGTTGTTGCCTTCGTCGAGCGAGAAGGCCTGCTCCCAGCGCGCCGACTGCTCGGTGATGCGCGACCACGTGAGACGCGCGCGGATCGGCCGGCCCTTGAAGCTGTCGTCGCCATAGAAGGTGCCGACTCCCTGGACAAAGCCGCCATGGACGGGCGGGAACAGGTATCCAGGCCGGCGGCTGTCGAGCCAATAGATCGACCAGCGCGATTTGTCGGGATCCCAGGTGCGGAGACTCACGCCGATATAGGCGTCGCCCGGCAGGTTGATCTCGCCCTCGTCGATGTTGCCGAAGCCGCCCAGGATCTTGTGCGCGGCGAAGCCACCGTCGAACTCGATCCAGTCGTGGCAGGCCGCCAACCGCTGCACGAGATAGCGATGGTGGCAATTCCAGGTGCCGATCAAGAAATCGAAGTCGGCAGCGGAGCCGGAACTCGTGGCCATGGCGATCTCCTTTGATCGCGACGCTACGACTCCCCTGCTGTCAGCCTCTGTCAGCAGTCAGCGGACCACTGCTGCTGTCTGGCCGAACAGGACCTTGCGCTGCTCGTCGGTGTTGATGCCGGGCTTGGGGCGCAGGTCCAAACCGACCGCCTTGCCCTTCAAGACCGCCGGCCGCCGGCCGACCGTCTCTTCGAACCACTTCTTGAGGTTGGGGAAGTCCTCCAGCTTCTGGCCGAAGTTCTTGAAGCCCACGACCCATGGCCAGATCATCATGTCAGCAATCGAGTAGTCACCTGCGACGTAGGTTCGGTCGGCCAGCCGCTTGTTCAGCACGCCGAACAGCCGGTTGACCTCGTTGCTGTAACGGTCCTGCCCGTACTTCAGCGCCTCAGGCGGATTGAACTGCGGCGCATACATGTTGAAGTGGTTGGCCTGGCCCGCCATCGGCCCCAGCCCGCCCATCTGCCAGTTCACCCACTGCAGCACCTCGTACTTGCCGCGCAGGTCTTTCGGCAGGAACTTGCCCGCCTTCTCAGCGAGGTATTGCAGGACCGCACCCGATTCGAACACCGACACCGGCGCGCCGCCGCCCGGCGGCTCGTGATCGACGATGGCCGGCATGCGGTTGTTGGGGCTGATCTTCAGGAACTCCGGCTTGAACTGCTCGCCGGTCCCGATGTTCACGGGCACGATCTTGTAGGGCAGGCCGCATTCCTCGAGCATGATGGTGATCTTGAAGCCGTTGGGGGTCGGCCAGTAGTGCAGGTCGATCATGATGTGCGTCTCCTGAAGACGGTTCGGTTGGCCGCGAGACTAGACGATCCTCCTTGCCGACCGAAGCGGCGAACGCCTAATGACCCTATGAGGATTGAGCCGTTTCGAGTAAGCAGGGCGCTCCAACCCGGAGGAAAAGCCATGGCCGTTTCACTCTATGATCTCAGCGTCGTGAACTACCTGCAGACCCTGGGCGCCGTGGAGGGCTTCCTTGCCAAGGGCCTCAGCCACTTCCAGGGCAGCAACGCCGATCCCAATGCCGTCCTGGACGAGAAGCTCTGCGGCGACATGCTGCCGTTCAAGTTCCAGGTGTGGGCGACGGCGCATCATTCGCTGGGCGCGATCAAGGGCGTGAAGGAAGGCGTGTTCGGGCCGCCGTCACCCATTCCCGCGACCATGGACTATGCCGGGCTGCAGAAGGCCGTGACCGAAGCGCGCGAGGCGCTGCAACAGGTCAAGGCCGCCGACGTCGACGCGGTGCAAGGCAAAGACGTCACCTTCCAACTGCCGACGATGAAGATCCCGTTCACCGCCGAGGGCTTCCTGCTCTCCTTCTCGCTGCCCAACTTCTATTTCCACGCCACCACGGCCTACGACATCCTGCGACACAAGGGCGTGCCGATCGGCAAGCGCGACTTCCTCGGCCGCATGCGGATCAAGAGCTGATGGCGCAGCATATCGGCATCGTCGCCTGTTCGGCCGAGGGCGCGGCCCTCTGCTATCGCACGATCTGTGTCGAGGGTGCGACGCTGATGGGCCGACAGCATGCCCATCCCGAAGTGTCCATGCACACGCCGTCGCTCGCCGACTACGTCGTGCATCTCGATCGCAACGACTGGCCGGCCGTGGGCGAGCTGATGCTCGCCTCGGCGCACAAGCTCGCGAAGATGGGCGCCGATTTCTTGATCTGCCCGGACAACACCATCCACCAGGCATTGCCCCACGTGCTGCCGAAGTCGCCTTTGCCCTGGCTGCACATCGCCGAGGTCGCGGCGCAGCATGCCGTCGAGCGCGGCTATCGCCGCATCGGCATCACCGGCACCAAGTGGCTGGTCGACAGCGAGGTCTATCCGGAGAAGTTCGCGGCGCGAGGCCTGCAGTACGTCAAGCCGAGCGCGGCCGAGCGAGACGAGTGCAACCGCATCATCATGGACGAGCTGGTGTGCAGCCAGTTCACGCCGGCGGGCATCGCCTACTTCCAGCAGGTCATCGCGCGCATGAAGGACCAGGGCTGCGATGCCGTGGTGCTGGGCTGCACCGAGATCCCGCTGATCATCAACGACAGAAACTCGCCCCTGCCGACGCTCGATTCGACCCGCCTGCTGGCGCGGGCAGCGCTCAAGCGCGCAGTCGAGAGTCGGGCAAAGGCGGCTTAGCCGAACTTCTCATTCTCTTCCGGACCGCGAGCCTCCGGCTCGCGGTCCGGAAGACCATGAGCGCCACGGAGTGGCGCGCTCCCGGCAATGAACTATGCGGGCTGCAGCCCGGCCGCAACGGCGTCGTCGACCTTCTCCAGCCAGACGAACTCGAGCTTGTTGCGCACTTCCTCGGGGATGTCGTCGTAGTCGCGCCTGTTGCGGGCCGGCAGCATCACGCGGGTGATGCCGGCGGCCGCGGCGGCCACGACCTTCTCCTTGATGCCGCCGACCGGCAGCACCAGGCCGCGCAGGCTGATCTCGCCCGTCATCGCCGTGTCGCTGCGGATCACGCGCCCGGTGAACAGCGAAGTGAGCGCCATGAACATGGCCACACCCGCGCTCGGCCCGTCCTTGGGCGTGGCGCCGGCCGGCACGTGGACGTGGATGTCACTCTTCTCGATCAGGCTCTGGTCGATCTTGAGCGACGCCGCCATGTTCTTCACCACACTGTAGGCAGCCTGAGCGCTCTCGCGCATGACCTCGCCCAACTGTCCGGTCAGCTGCAGCCTGCCGCTGCCCGGCGTGCGCGTCGCTTCGATGAACAGGATGTCGCCGCCCACAGGCGTCCAGGCGAGCCCCGTGGCCACGCCCGGCACGCTCGAGCGCATGGCGACCTCGTTCTCGAAACGCACCGGCCCCAGGATCTTTTCGAGGTCGGCAACGCCGATATGCCTCTTGCTGGCAGTGCCCTCGGCGAACTCGACCGCCACCGACCGCAGCACGCGGCCGATCTCGCGCTCGAGACTGCGCACGCCCGCCTCACGCGTGTAGCTGTCGATGATGCCACGAAGCGCCGCGTCATCGATCTCGACCTGCTCTGCCTTCAGGCCGTTGGCCTCGAGCTGGCGGCGTACCAGGTAGCGTTTGGCGATCTCGAGCTTCTCGCCCGACGTGTAGCCGGTGAGCGCGATGATCTCCATGCGGTCGCGCAGCGGCCCCTGGATGGTCTCGAGCATGTTAGCCGTGGTGATGAACACGACGCGGCTCAAGTCGAACGGCACGTCGAGATAGTTGTCGCGGAACGTCGAATTCTGCTCGGGATCGAGCACCTCCAGCAGCGCCGCCGACGGATCGCCGTGCATGCCGGTGCCCATCTTGTCGATCTCGTCCAGCATCATCACGCAGTCGCGTGCGCCGACCTTGCGAATCGCCTGGATGACGTTGCCCGGCATGGCGCCGATATAGGTCCGGCGATGGCCGCGGATCTCGGCCTCGTCATGCAGGCCGCCCAGGCTGATGCGCGTGAACTTGCGGCCCATGGCGCGGGCGATCGACTGGCCGAGCGAGGTCTTGCCGACGCCGGGCGGGCCGACGAAGCACAGGATCGGCGCCTTGCCGTCGGGCGCCAGCTTGCGCACCGCGAGATACTCGATGATGCGCTTCTTGATCTTCTCCAGGCCGTAGTGATCGGCGTCGAGGACGCGGCGCGCCTCGGCGATGTCGATATCCTTGGGCTCGGGTGGCGCCCACGGCAGCTCGATCAGCGTGTCCAGGTAAGTCCGGATCATGCTGTACTCGGCGGCAGCCTCGGGCGTGCGCTGCAGGCGGCGCAGCTCCTTCTTCGCGACCTGCTCGACCTCGGTTGGCATCTTGGCCGCTGCGATCGTCTTCTCGAGGTCGGCCAGCTCCTGCTTGTTGGAGCCCTCGTCCCCCAGCTCCTTCTGGATGGCGGCCATCTGCTCGCGCAGCAGCACTTCGCGCTGGCGCGAATCGAGCGATTCACGGGTCTTGTTGCCGATCTCGGCCGACAGCCGCAGCACTTCCAGGCGACGCGCCAGCAGCTTGGAAACCTTGTCGAGACGCGGCACCAGGTCGAGCGTCTCCAGGATGTCCTGCTTCTCGGCCGGCGTGGCGTCGAGATAGGTGATCGCGAGGTCGGCCAGCATGCCGGGCGAGCTCGTCGCCTCGACGGTCTGGCGCAGCTCCGGCGGCACGCGCGGCAGCAGCTCCAGGATCTCGCCGACCTGGCCCTGCAGCACCAGGAAGCGCGCTTCGACCTCCGGCCCGGCCGGCGTCGGCTCGGCGAGATGCAGGCCGCGCGCCATCAGGAAGGGCTGGCCATCGACGAACTCGGTGATGCGGAAGCGCTGCACGCCCTGGCAGATCACCATGTGATTGCCGTCCGGCGTGGTGACGTAGCGCACGATGTTGGTGACCGTGCCGACGCGGTAGAGGTCGTCGGCCTTGGGGTCGTCCTTCTCGGCCTCGCGCTGCAGCACGATCAGGATCTGGCGCTGCTCGCGCACGGCCTGCTGGGCGGCGGCGATGGTCGCCGGCCGGCCGAGCGTGATCGGGAAGACGATCTCGGGGAACAGCACGGTGTTGCGCACTGGCACGACGATGAAGGCGTCGGACGGCAGCGACTGGAGGGGCTGGCCGGGCGTGCCCGGGCTCACATCGGGCGGGCTCATGGCGCGCTCCTCGGCCGAGAGGCCTTGGGCAGCCTGATCACCAGGCAGCCGTTGACGACGGCGCTCTGCGGCGCCTCATAGCGGCCGGCCGGCAGCGGAATATGCCGCTCGAAGCGGCCCTGCGGCAGCTCCAGGCGATGGATGACGGCCGTGCGCAGTTCCTGCGGCAGCACGCGCTCGCCCGCGATCGACAGCCCGCTATTGTGGATGACGATCTCGACCTTGTCGGGATCGACGCCGGGCAGCGCGACCAGGATCAGGACGGCGTCCTGGGTCTCCAGCACGTCGATCGGCGGCTCCCAGTTGACGCCGCGCCGCGAAACCTGCGGCGGAGTGAACACTTCGCGATGCAGCCGCTCCGCACGCGCCAGCATCTGCAGCGCCTCGGACCACATCCAGTTGCGGGGATCTTCGTTGGCCATTGGTCCCATATAGGAAGTGGTTTTGGGATTCGCATCCCCAGACATCACCTCATCCTGAGGAGCCGTGCGAAGCACGGCGTCTCGAAGGATGGGCTACAGCAAGACTGGTTCCCACCCTTCGAGACGCGGCCTGCGGCCGCTCCTCAGGGTGAGGCTGTTCTTTCACATCATACAAGCTCCTAGTTCCCGATCAGCGCCTGATAGACCAGATCGCGCAGCAGGTAGCGGTAGCGCAGCCGCGCCACCGGCGACTGCATCATGAACACCACGTACATCCGCTCCCGCGGATCGTGCCAGAAATAGGTGCCATAGGCGCCCCCCCAGTAGTAGTCGCCGGGCGAGCCGGGCAGCGGATTGCGGCCCTGGTCGGTACGCACGGCGAAGCCCAGTCCGAAGCCCTGCCCCATGCGCGCGGAGGGCTCGAGCGCCTCGAAGGCCTGCATGCCGGCGCCCATCTTGATATCGGGCGGCAGGGCATCGGCCGTCATCAGGTCGATGCTCTTGCGCGACAGCAGCCGCACGCCGTCGAGCTGGCCGCCGTTGGCGAACATCTGCAGGAAGCGGGCGTAGTCGGCCGCCGTCGACACCATGCCGCCGCCGCCCGACCGCCAGGTGAACTTCTCGGTGACGTCGGGGATCGAGGGCAGCTCGTTCTTGGGCCCCTCCTTCATCGGCTTGGCGCCGCGCACCTTCTTGTCGGCCGCGACCTCGAAGCCGGTGTCACCCATCTTGAGCGGCTTGGTGATGCGCTCCTCGATGAACTTGTCGAGCGGCATGCCTGACGCGACCTCGACGACACGGCCCAGCACGTCGGTCGACATGGAATATTCCCAGGTCGTGCCAGGCTGATAGACCAGCGACAGCTTGGCGAGCTTGTCGGCCATCTCGGCAGTGGTCTGGTTGCGGTCGTTCACGTTCAAGTCGAGATAGGACTGCTTCAGCCGGTTGGCGCCCGGCACGCCGTAGGTCAGGCCCGAGGTGTGGCGCAGCAGGTCCTGCACGGTCATCGGCCGGGTCTGCGGCTCCAATTCATACTCGACCGTGCCGTCCTCCTTCTTCTTCTCGACCGCGACCTTGGTGTCGGCGAAGGCCGGGATATAGCGCGATACCGGGTCGGCCAGCGTGAGCTTGCCCTCCTCCATCAGCATCATGGTGGCGACGCTGACGATCGGCTTGGTCATCGAGGCGATGCGGAAGATGGTGTCGTTGGTCATCGGCACCTTGGCGTCCCTGTCTCGGAAGCCGAAGGAATCGAACATCACCAGCTTGCCATTGCGCGCGATCAGCACGACGGCGCCCGGCAGCTCGTTGTTCTTCACGCCCTCCTCGATGCGGTCCGACAGGTGCTTCAGCCGCGTCGCGACGAAGCCCACCTCCTCGGGCGACTGCGCCTTGGGAATACCCTGAGCGGCAGCATGCAGGCCGACGGACGCCGCTAGTGCTGCGACAGCGATCACACGAACCAAGGACATCGCATCTCTCCTCCCGAATTTGGCGTCCATCAAAGCAAAAGCCCTCGCCCTGCGCGAGAGTGCTCGCTTCACACAGCGAGAAGGCGTTCGACCAACCACACCGCGCCCACCACGGCCACGATCACCGACAGGATCTGCGGCAGACGCGGCAGGCGGCCGGGGCGCGACGCCCAAACGAGCGGCGGCATGACCACGACGACGAAGGCGAGCTGGCCCAGCTCGACGCCGATGTTGAAGCCGATCAGCGCCCGCACCAGGGCGTCGCGCGGCAGGCCGAGCTCGGCGAGCGCCGAGGCGAAGCCCAGGCCATGGACCAGCCCGAAGACGGCGGCGATCAGCCAACGCCGCCCTACCCCGGCGGGAGCCACGAGGTTCTCCACGGCGACCCAGACGATCGAAGCGGCGATCAGCGGCTCGACGATCGACGACGGCACCTCGACCAGGCCAAGTGCGGCCAGGCTCAGGGTGATGCTGTGGGCCACCGTGAAGGCGGTGACGATCTTCACCGTCTGCCAAAGGCTCGTGGAGAGCGCCAGCAGGGCCAGCAGGAACAGCAGATGGTCGACGCCGCCGATGATGTGCTCGACACCTAGGCCGAGGTAGAAGACGAACTTGCCGGTCGACCTGGCCTCGGGCGATGCACCGCTTGCGATGACGACGCTTGCCGAGCGCTGCCCCTTCTCGAAAATCACCTGCTTGGCGCCGCCCGGCCATTGGATGTCGGCGATCGTGTGATGGTCGACGCCGAGCAAGGCGTCGATGCCGTCGCGGATCGCGAGCGTGCGTATCGGCGCCGCACAGGCGTAGAGCACGACGATCTCGATATTGGCGCGCCCGGCCGACGGCTGCCTCGTCTCCGCCGGAACGCCGGAGCAGGCCGCACCATCGGCTTCGATCGCGACGTGCCGCGCCACCGCGGCCGCGAATTCACGCAGGTCCCGCGTGGAATCGCCCAGCCCCTCGCCGGGCAACGAAAGCGCGTAGCGCACCGACTGCCCGGTAATCGACACGGTGGCATAGCCGGTCGTCCCTCCCAGGTGCGCGACGGCGACACCGACGGCGAGCATCGCGACCGTTGCAGCGACCAGGGCGCCGAGCCACCTCATTTCGGCTTCACGCCCTCAAGCGCCGCCAACCACTCGGCGCCAATGAAGCGCGACATCAGGTAGACCTTGGGATCGCCATCGATCCGCATGTACTGCAGGAAACCTTCCGGATTGAGGGCACCGAAGCGCACCGCCAGCGGGCGCCCGCCCGCTCCGGCGAGCGTTGCCATCACGACCGGCTCGTCGAGACCAAACGGACGTGTGTCGACGCCCGACAGCTCCTCGGGCGCGATCTCGCGGACCGGCCCCGACCGGTGCAGCATTTTGATCGCGGTATCGAGATGAGTCGCGGCAGCCCCTTCGACCGTGCCGCCGGCCTCCAGTGCCCACCCTCCGTCGCCACGGCGCGTGAGCACGAGCTCGCGTCCCCGCTGGCCGAGCGTGACCCTCTGCACCGCCTCGGGCTCGATCGGCAAAACACCCTTCGCCTCGAACTTCACGAGCTGGCGCTGCACCGGCTGGGCGCCGGTCACGACCATCGCCACCAAGTAGGCCAGCGCCAGCATCGCAAGCAGCGGCAGGGCGAGACGCCGGAGCGAGAGCGTATTCATCGCCTCATCCACCAGACCACACCGCCGATCCCGATCACCGTCAGCGGCAGCAGGATGACGATCACGATGAAGATCCAGCGGCTCTGCGCCGCCGTCAGCAGGATCATCGGCGGCACGGGAATGCGGGTGCGGACGGCGGTGCCCCGCTCCTCGTGAGCCAGCCATCGCACCGCCGCCACCATCAGGTCGCTGTTCGACATGTACGGCAGGAAGGAGTTGCTGGCGAAGTCGCCGTCGCCGATCACCACCGCCCTGAACGGCGATGTGCCCGGCGCCAGCGTCCCCTCGGCGGCGATACCCAGCACGCGCGGCCGCACGTCTGCGACCTGGGCCGCGCGAGCAGAGGCACCCTCGGTGGAGCGCGCCTCCGCGGCCGACACCGGCCGGGCATAGCTGTCGCGGCTGCTCTGCAGGATCGGCGTCACCTCCACGCCCGGCGCCGGCTTCGTCAACGTCAGTGGCCGGATGCCGGGGAAGAAGGTCAGCGACAGCGTGCGGGTGATCGGATGCTGATCGTAGCCCGTCACCGCCACCATCTCGGCATCGCGGTGATAGTGGCTCAGCGGATCGACGACCACCTGCTGCTCGAGCTGGACCCCGAGGTCCGACAGCAGCTTCGCAAGGCCCGCCTCCGGCACGAAGCCGAGGTCGAGCATGAACAGCGCGCTGCCACCGCCGGCGAGATAGGACTGAAGCGCGGCACTTTCCGCCGGCAGGAACGTCGTGCGCGGGTTGGCCACCAGGACGATCGTACAATCGCTCGGCACCGCGCCGCTCGTCGCCAGGACGAGCTTCCGGGTGACATAACCCTGTGCTTCCAGGACCCGGCGCAGGCGTCCGACGCCGTGGCCGGCCGTCTCGATGACCTGGGAGGACGCTTCGCCGTGGCTGTGGTCGGACACGCCCTCGAGATGCGTGTGGAACTCGAAGCCGTCCATCGAGAACTCGCCATGACCTTCGAGGAAGCAGACGGTGAGCGAACGTGTGCGCAGCACGCGCTGGATGCCGATGGCGATCTCGGCCTCGTCGGTGCCCTGGATCAGGACGCGCCGACCGGCTGCCTCGACGATCGCGGCGTTGTACAGCCGCACGCCCTCGCGACGAGCCAGCTCCGGCTGCTTGTCGGGATCGACGGTGAGAACGGTGAGCATCGGATTGCGCCGGCCCATCACCTCCAGGATGTTGCGCGCGCGCTGCCCGACGGGATCATCGGAACGGTAGAAATAGGTGATGTTGACCGGTGTCCGAAGCTCGTCGACTACCGCCATTGCCGTGGCCGACGGCGTGTAGACCTTCTCCCGGGTGACGTCGATGTGGGTGTCGTTGAGATGGAGCGCGACATTGGCCAGCACCCAGACGCCGAGCGCGGCCAGGACGCAGCCTGCCGCATAGAGCCTCGATCCAATGGCCCCCAGGCCCGTCGCGAGCGGCAGCCGCACGCCGGCCGCAAAGAGCATCATTACGGCGACAATCCAGCCCGCCGCCCACATCAGCGCATGGAGCTCGACGGCATGCCCGTGATGCATCGCTCAGCGCCGCGCCAGGGCCCGGACCGTCAGGAACAGGCCGAGCAGGATGACTGAAAGGAAAAAGCCGACGTCGGACAGATACATCGCACCGACGGCGAAGGGCGTGAAATGGGCCAGCAGCGAGAGGCCGAGCACCCAATTCTCGAAAGGCTGCGGCAGCAGCGACGCCAGCGTGTCGATCGCCCAGAGAATGCCGAACAGTCCGAGGGACACGACGGCGGCAACGATCTGGTTGGCGGTCAGCGCCGAAATCATCAAGCCGATCGAGACCAGGGCCGCGCCCAGCATCACGAGTCCGGCGTAGCCGCTGTAGATCGGCCCCCAATCCGGATCGCCGTAGGTCGCCAGCACCGCGGCATAGACCAGCGTCAGGCTGGTCATCGCCAGCAGCACCGCCATGCAGGCGATGAACTTCGCGACGACGATGTCGACCTCGCGCAAGGGCGCCGTCAGCAGAAGCTGGAGCGTGCCGCTGCGCCGCTCCTCGGCGAACTGGCGCATGGTGATGAGCGGCACCAGCAGGATCAGCTGGACGGCCGACTGGAAGAAGATGTGCACCAGGGTCGCCTGCTTGGCGACGATCAGCGAGACCGTGAAGGTGTAGCCGCTCAGCACGACGAACACGGCAATCACCGCATAGGCGATCGGTGAGGTGAAGAGCGTGCGGACCTCCTTGCCCACCAGCGTCGCCACCTGGCTTCCCATTGGGCTTCCCATTGAGCTCATTGCATCGCCTTTGCCTGCGTAAGCTCCAGGAACAGCGCCTCCAGCGGTGACGGCACCGGCGCCGCCAGCGTCTCATGGGCGATCTGCTCGACGGTCAGCAGTCGTCCGTCGAGCAGGATCGCCGCGCGGTCGGCCGTGCGCTCGATCTCGGCCAGGATGTGGGACGTCACCAGCACCGCGCAGTCCTGTGCGAGGTGCCGGAGCAGTCCGCGCAATTCAATGATCTGCCGGGGATCGAGGCCGTTGCTCGGCTCGTCGAGCACCAGCAGCTCCGGCTTGTGCAGGACGGCCTGGGCGAGAGACACGCGCTGCCGGTAACCGCGCGACAGCCGCTCGATGATGGTTTTACGCACGCTGCCCAGCGCCAGCCGCTCGACAGCTGCATCGATGGCGCGGTCCAGGGCGCCGCCCGTTATCCCCCGCAGCCGCCCCATGAACGAGAGGTACTCGACCACGCGCATGTGACCGTAGAGCGGAGAATCCTCGGGCACATAGCCAATGCGCTCGCGGGCCGCCCGCGCGGCCCGCACGACGTCGATGCCGGCAACCCGGATTGTCCCGGAGCTGGGGTAAAGATAGCCGGTGACGAGCCTCAGGATGGTGCTTTTGCCGGAGCCGTTCGGCCCAAGCAGGCCGAAGACCTCGCGCTCTCGCACCTCGAAGGAAACGGCATCCACCGCCAATCGGGCGCCAAAGCGCTTGCTCAGCCGGTCGAGCGAAAGGACGGCCATATGCTGATCAGGTACCCGGCACGACGGCGAAGCCCAAGCGGCCTCGCCGTTCATCAATCAAGAAGGTCTCAACCCGCCGATCAGTCGTAGAACTCGGGCGCCTTCTTCATTGCTTTGAAGGCATCCGGATCGTGCGCAGTGAAGAAGTCGGCCTTCTCGTTCGCCATCGTCATGCGGATCCATTCGAAGGCGGTGAGGAAGCCCTGCGGATTGTAGGCCAGCACGATATTCGGCGGAATGCTCTTTTCCACGTTCTCGCGCATGTAGACGTTGTCACCCGTCAGGATGATGAGGCCGGTGTTCTTGAGCCGCACCGTCATCATCTGGCTGCCGGGCGTGTGAGCGACCCAGCGCTTGATCACCAGGGCACCGTCGCCGAACAGGTCGAGGTCGCCCTCGAGCTGCAGCATCTTCTGGGCGTTCGGATAGTCGGTGTTCGGCGACCTGAGCGGCATGACGTCGCCGATCATGTAGGGGCCGCCCGTCCCCGCCTTCGGCCAGAACGCGTTCAGGATCTCGTCCCGCTGCACGACGATCGTCGAGTTCGGGAACTTGCCGACGTTGCCGCCGTGATCGAGATGCAGATGGCTCGGGACGACATACTTGATGTCGTCGGGCTTGAGCCCGATCTTCTGGAGCTGCACGTCGATCGCCACGTCCGGCGTGTTGACCGGCTTCAGGGCGTTGAACGCGGCGCCCCAGTAGCTCGGGTCCTTGATGATCTTGTCATTGTTGCCGGTATCGAAGAGCACGTTGCCCTTCGGATGCCTGATGACATAAAAGCCGACCGGGACCTGGATCGGCGGTGTGTCCGACGCGCCGTTCACCAGCGCGCCCTTGCCGATGGTCAGGGCTCCCGAACTGAAGGCATAGAGTTTGGTGTCCTGCGCCTGCGCAACAGAGAAGCTGCTGCCGATGGCGATTGCGGCGATACCTGCTAGGGCTTTGCCGAACATGCGTTCCTCCCGAAGTTGGTCGCACTGTTGTCGCGCGTCGGCGGCTCATGAGCCGCCGCATCACGGTCTTGCCACAATTAACGCCCGCGCCTTTTCCGAAGTCAATCGGAAACGCCCCCGCTTGCGCGGGGGTGTTCCAGATATGCGTTGCACACGAGCTGTCAGGTAACCGCGATCGGCCCGCCGTTCGATCCCGTGGCGCCTTTGATCGGCGCCGGCGAGAAGATGTAGGCGAACTGGTACTTGCGATCGGCGATCAGCGCCGTGAAGTCCAGGTTCTCGTGGTTGTAGATGCCGTTCTTGCAGATCAGTTCGCCATGGACCGGGAAGGCCAGGTCCTTGTTCGGATTGGGCACGACCTCGGTCGCCCACTGGTCGGCGCCGGTCAGGCACACGCCCTTGTCGATGCACCACTTGGCGACTTCGAGGCCGATGCCGGGCTCGCCGCTGTTGAACTTGTCATTGTTCTTCAGCCAGAGCTTGCCCCAGCCGGTGTTGAAGAACACCGCATCGCCTTCTTTGATGTCGGCTTCCTGCATGTTCTGCTTCTGCAAGGCCGAACGCAGGTCGGCGACGGTGATCTCCTGGCCGGCATCCATGGGCGCGCCCTTCACCGCCTCGACATCGAACAGATGACCGCGCGTGAAGAACGGCTTGCAGTTCTCGATGCCGATCACGGCGAGGCCATAGGCGCCGCCGATCTCCTGCTCGGTGTGGCCGTTGTAGTAGCGCATCTCGTTCTTGTCGCCGTCCTTGCCCATCTGGATGCCGATGTGGCCAAGTCCGTCGAACTGCGTGCCGGTCTGGCCGATCTCGGTGGCGAGATATTCGTCGTGATAGACGAGCTTGTTGGCGCCGAAGGGTCCGCCGGTCGGCGAACCCGGGATGCGCATGGTGAAGGCGCGCTCACCAAACTTGGGCATGCCCGATTCGTAGACGCGGCCGATGCGGTAGATCTTGCCGTCCTTGATCCATTTCACGGTATCGAGGACCTTGGCCGGCGTGATCCAGTTCGAGGCGCCGGCAACATCGTCCTTGCCCCATTTAGGATGCGGCCAGAAGGGTGCCGCGGTAAGCGCCGGCGCTTGCGCCACTTGCTGAGCGTTGGCGACGCTGGCGACCAACGTGCCGGCGGCGACCGCGCCGCCCACCAGGCCAGCCGTGAGGAATGCTCGGCGATCCTCGTTCACATCTTGCGCCGACTGTTTGAGCTCTTCCTTGTCTTGAAGATATCTCGCGTCCATGGCGCGCTCCCTCCGTTAGTTATTGACGGACGAAGCGTCCTGCCGTCCCCTGCTATCGTCAAGTTGCGCAGGCGCATATCATTCAACTGTCACTAAACCGAAACTGACACCGGCGATGCAATGAGTCTGTTCGATCAAGACAAGTCTGCCGGGCGCATGCCGGTTAGCCTGATCACGGGCTTCCTCGGCAGCGGCAAGACTACGCTGCTCAACCGCGTGCTGGGCGACCCACGCATGGCGCGCAGCCTGGTGCTGGTGAACGAGTTCGGTGAAGTGGGCCTCGATCACCTGTTCATGCAGTCGGTGGCCGGCGACATGGTCCTGCTCCAGTCGGGCTGCGTCTGCTGCACCATCCAGGGCGATCTGGACAAGACGCTGCGCGACATCGCCCGCCGGCGCGCCAAGGGCGAGACGCCGCCGTTCGATCGCGTGCTGCTGGAGACGACGGGTCTCGCCGACCCCGCCCCCATCCTGCAGCTTCTGCTCAACACCCCAATGATCAGCCACGACTATCGCCTGGACAGCGTCGTGGCGACGGTCGATGCGCTGAACGGTGCGCGCCAGCTCGACGAACATCAGGAGGCGGTGAAGCAGGCCGCTGTCGCCGACCGCCTGCTGATCAGCAAGACCGACCTCGCCGACATCAACACCAGCGCCAGGCTGCGTGCCCGGCTGGAGGACCTCAATCCCGGCGCGTCGCTCTTCGAGGTCGTGCAGGGCGAGATTGATCCGGCGCTGCTGTTCGATTCAGGCCCGTTCGACCCTTCCGGCAAGAGCGACCGGGTCCAGCAATGGCTGAACGCCGAGGCGCACGACCATCATCACCATCACGAGCATCACGACCGCTCGCGCCACGACGCCCATATCGGCTCCTTCTGCCTCACCTTCGACCAGCCGCTGGACTGGGACCGCTTCAACCGCTGGCTGATGGCCGTGCGGGCGTCATGGGGCGACAAGCTGTTGCGTGTAAAAGGCGTGCTCGACGTCGTGGGCGAGAGCCAGCCGCTGGTCGTCCACGGCGTCCATCGCACCTTCCATCCACCCACCTTGCTGGCTCGTTGGCCGGACGACGATCGCCGCTCGCGGCTGGTGTTCATCACCCGCGATCTCGACCGCGCGATGGTCGAGGCGAGCTGGACGGAGATGGAGCAAACTTAGACGTGGATGTGTTCGTGCTCATGGGAGCCACCGCCATGTGAGTGGCGACCGCGCGCGCGATCGGCCGGCACGAGATGCAGCTGGCCGTGCCGCACGCCGCGCTGGCTGACCGTCTCGTCGGCCAGTGCCCGTACCGCCTTGACGGGGCCACGCAGCACCGACACCTCCAGGCAGGAATCGTGATCGAGATGGACGTGGAGCGTCGCGACCTGCAGGTCGTGATGCTTGTGCTGCGAGCGGGTAAGGCGCTGGCCGAGGTCCCGCGTCTCGTGGTCATAGACATAGGCCAGCGTTGCAATGCAGAAGCCCTTGGTCTTGCCGTCGTCGCCGAGCTGCTGGCCGGCCTTGACGCCGCGCAGAATGTCGCGAAGGGCCTCCGAGCGGCCGGCGTAGCGGCGCGTTCTCATGTGCTCGTCGAGCGCGTCGACGAGATCGTCGTCGACCGACAGGGTTATGCGCTGCATTGGTCCTCCACCTTGCTCGCCAAACATCAGTATGCACTATTTCCCATTAGTGCATACCAAGCCTCTTCTCTGCACCCTCCTCCTCGTCGCCGGCGGCGCGGCCGAGGCGCAGATTCAAAACCAGTCTCCCGACCCATTCGGGCCGGGCACGGGCGCCTCGACCGTCCTGCCCGCCGTCACCGTCACCGCGCCGCGCTCGCTCGAATCCGAGCCGACCGACGCGGCCAGCGAGAAGCGCATCTCGGGCGAGACGCTGAACACGCGACCGGTTCCGCGACCGGGTGAAATACTGGAGGCCGCCCCCGGCCTTATCGTCACGCAGCACAGCGGCGAGGGCAAAGCCAACCAGTACTTCCTGCGCGGCATGAATCTCGACCACGGCACCGACCTCGCCATCTGGCTCGACGGCATGCCGATCAACATGCGCACCCACGGCCATGGCCAGGGCTATGCCGACGTCAACTTCCTGATCCCCGAGTTGCTCGAGCAGATGATCGTCAAGAAAGGCCCGTACTGGGCCGAGGAGAGCGACTTCGCCTCGGCCGGGTCGCTGCGCCTCGCCTACGCCAGCCGGCTGGAGACCAACGTCGTGTCGGCGACAGGCGGCAGCTTCGGCTACTGGCGCGGGCTCGCCGCCGGCTCGATGGCGGTTGGCCCGGGCTTCCTCACCGCGGCCGGCGAGGTCGTGTTCTACGACGGACCGTGGCAGGCGTCCGACGCCTTGCGCAAGTTCAACGCCTTCCTACGCTACAGCGAGGGCACGCGCGACAACGGGCTCGCCATCACCGCGCTGGCCTACACCAACTCCTGGCATTCGACCGACCAGATCCCGGTGCGCGCCGTCTCCGACGGCAGCCTTAGCCGCTTCGGCGCGGTCGACCAGACCGACGGCGGCAACACCCAGCGCTATTCGCTCAGCATGCGCTGGAGCCGGACCGACGATCGCGGCGCCAGCCTCGTCGAAGCCTACGGCATCTACTCGACGCTGAACCTCTTCAACAACTTCACCTACTTCCTCGACAATCCCGACCTCGGCGACCAGTTCCAGCAGGTGGACAAGCGCAAGATCCTGGGCCTGAACGCGAGTCAGGCATTGCGTCACAAGCTCGCGGGCTTCCTTTCGGAGACCACGGTCGGCACGCAGATCCGCTACGACGACATCGGCGTGGGCCTGTTCAACACCTTCCAACGCACGGCCTACAACACGGTGCGCTACGATCAGGTGAGCGAGAGCAGCGTCGGCCTCTATCTCAAGAACACGACGGCGTGGACCGACTGGCTGAAGGTGACATTGGGCGTGCGCGGCGATCTATTCATGGCCTCCGTGGACAGCACCACGCTTGCCGCCAACTCGGGCTATGCCTCGGCCTTCCTGGCGAGTCCCAAGGCCGGCGTCGTGTTCGGCCCCTTCGAAAAGACCGAGTTCTACCTCAACGGCGGCTTCGGCTATCACAGCAACGACGCGCGCGGCGCCACCATCACGGTGAATCCGGCCGACCCGACTCAGCCCATCGCCGCGGTGCCGCTGCTGGTGCAGTCCAAGGGCGCCGAGATCGGCGTGCGCAGTCAGGCGATCAAGGGTTGGGACACCTCGCTCGCCGTCTTCCTGCTCGACTTCAATTCCGAACTCGTGTTCCTGGGCGACGCCGGCACAACAGAGGCCAGCCGTCCAAGCCGCCGCATCGGCGTCGAATGGACCAACAGCTACCGGCCGACGTCCTGGGCCTCGTTCGATCTCGATCTCGCTTTCACGCGAGCCCGCTTCTCGGACTATTCGCCCGAAGGCAACTTCATCCCGGGCGCGCCGGATTTCGCCGGTTCCGGCGGCATCACGCTTGGCGCAGACACGGGCTGGTTCGGCGCCCTGCGCGTCCGCAGCCTGGGACCGCGGCCACTGACCACCGATGGCAGCGTGTGGACGAGCTTCACCACCACGCTGAACGGCCGTCTGGGCTATATCTTCGACAACGGCATCAAGCTCAATCTCGATGTCTTCAACATCCTGAACACGCAGGCGAGCCAGATCGACTACTTCTACACCTCGCGCCTGCCGGGCGAGCCGGCGGAAGGCGTCGCCGACCTGCACTTCCATCCGGTCGAGCCGACGGCCTTCCGGCTGACGCTGGCCAAGGCCTTCTAGGCCGGACGACCATGTCCGAAACCCGCCAGACCTGAGGCCGTTGCATCACCATTGTCCGCTTCCGACAAAGGAGCATCGACATGGCAACTCTGCGACGAGAGATCCCCGTGGCCGCCGGCGCCGCATCGGTCTGGCAAAAGCTGCGCGACTTCGGCGCGGTCCATACCAAGGTGGCGCCGGGCTTCCTCACCGACCTCAAGATGGACAAGGGCGATCGCATCCTGACCTTCTTCAACGGCATGGTGGCGCGCGAGCGTCTGGTCACCTCGGACGACGAGACCTGTCGTCTCGTCTATTCGGTCGTCGAAGGCCAGGCGAGCCACTACAACGCGGCCGTCCAGGTCTTCCCCGAGGGCGACGGCAGCCGCATGGTGTGGACGATCGACCTTCTGCCCAACGAGCTCGCGCCGGCGATCGGCGGGATGATGGATGAGGCGGTGAAGGTGATGAGGAAGGTGTTGGCGGAGTAGCCCTCATGATCACCTCCCCCGTCTTACGGGGGCCGGGAGGGGGAAGGCCTCAGTCGTAACGTCTCAGATTTCAGATCTGAAATCTTCGAGACCGCCTGTGATGCTCGCCCCCTCCCTACCCTCCCCGTATGACGGGGGAGGAGATGACAGTCCTCGACTAAGCAGCGTCCTGCTTGGGCAGCACGTCCTCGTACTTCTTGAAGCCCGGCAGCTTCTCCATGCGCTCCATCCACGCCTTGATGTTGGCATAGGACGCAAGGTCGATGGCGGCTTCGCCGGCATAGGACACGTCGCCGTAGACCGCGACGTCGGCCACGGTCGGCTCGTTGCCGACCAGGAAGGCCGACGTCGCCAACGAGGCGTCCAGCACCTTCAGCGCATCGCCCGCAAGGCCGCTGTAGAGCTGGTAGAGGTTGTCGTCCAGCTTCATGAAGCCGCGCTTCATGGCGCGCGGGCGGTAGACGTTGGGGGCGAGCCTGTCGAACTCCCAGAACAGCCATTCGCGCACCCGCGCCTTCTCCTCGGGCGTCTTGCCGCCCATCTTGCCGAACTTGTCGGCGAGATAGAGCAGGATCGAGCCCGACTGGCAGAGCTTCAGGTCGCCATCGACCAGCGCCGGCACCTGCCCGAAGCGGTTGACGGCGAGATACTCCGGCTGCTTGTGCGCGCCGGCCCGCAGGTCGACATGCTTGTAGGCGAAGGGCTGGCCCATCAGCGACAGCGCCAAACCGGCCTTGTAGGTCGGTCCGCTCAGCCAGATGCCGTAAAGCGTCAGTTTTGACATGGTCTCTCCCAATTGATCGAGGTCACAGCATCGCACTTGAGTGAGCCCCGGTTAAGCCTGTATGAGCGGGCATGAAGATTTCGGCGCGCGACATCGATCACCTCTCCCTGACCCTGACCGACCCGGAGTCGGCCGCGACCCGGCTGCAGCAGCTCGGCTTCAACCTGACGCCGGAAGGCGTCGAGCCGCGCTGCATCTGCTTCCAGCCCGACCAGGACGACGTGCCCAACTACCTCGAGCTGCTGCAGGGCGAGCCGCCCGTCATCGCGGTTGCGGCAAACGTCACCGAGCTCGAGGGCGAGGAGCGCACGCACGCCTGGGAAACCAACGACGGTTACGAGGTCGATGCCGGCGTCGTGGTCGGCGAAAGTGATGGGCCCCTGCCCTGGTTCCCGGTGCGCCATGAGACGCCCGATGCCTTCATGGAGCCGGAATGGATCGTTCATCCCAACGGCGCATTGGCGATGATGGCAGTGCATGCCGTCGCCGAGAACCCCAAGGAGATCGCCAAGGCGCTGAAAGAGAAGTGGAGCGCCAAGGTCGAGGAGATCCTCGACGGCTGCCTGCTGGTGAAGACCGGCACCGTCGAATTGCTGATCTGGTCGGCGGCCGCCTATCAGAGCGAATACAAGGCGATTGAGGCGATTGCACCGCAGGAGCTGCCGGCGATCGTCGGTGTCACCATCGCCGTCGAGCGCGCGCGGCCCTTGCAGGCCCTGCTGCGCGCCAACAACGTGCCCTTCGCCCTGGCCGAAGGCGATCGCGTGCTGACGGGTCCCGACCAGTCGGGCGGCCTGATGTTCGAGTTCTTGCCGCAGAATTGAGTCTTGCCGGCCCGCGGGCCTCCAGGCCCGCTCATGATCTTCGTCTTCTGGACCGCGAGCCTCTGGCTCGCTCATGATTATGAGCGGGCCTGGAGGCCCGCGGTCCGGCGAGACTACATCACCGCCGGCAGCACAAGTTCCTTCAGCAGCACGTCGGCAACGCGACGCTGGTCCATGCCCGACTTCCAATAGTTGCCGCAGTTCATCGCCACGACGAGGTCGAGCCCCGGCATGACGTACAGTCGCTGGCCGCCCCACCCCGCCGCGCCGATCGTGCGCGCGCCGCCATCCTGCGGCGACAGCAGATACCAATGCCAGCCGTAGCCGGAGGGACCGTCGATGACGACGGCCTGTGTCGTCGACTGCTCCAGCCACTTCGCCGGCACCAGCTGGCGGCCCTGCCAGACGCCATTGGCCAGCACTATCCTGCCGACATTGACGAGATCGCGCGGCCGCAGGCGCAGGCCCGATGCGGCAATCGTCTCGCCGTCATTGCCGTGCGACCATTCGGTCGGTCCCGCCCCCATCGGATCGAACAGGACGCGTCGCGCATAGTCCGGCAGCTTCTCGCCGGTGCCGCGGGTGATCAGGTAGCCAAGCAGCGCCGTGGCGCCGCCGTTGTAGATCCACTTCATGCCGGGCGGACCGATGATCGGGCAGGACAGCACGTAGCGATAACGATCGGCGGCAGCCTCCATCGCGATCTCGCTGTTGCGCGGATCGGGATACGGAAGGGTGAGCTCGTCCCACTCGACGCCCATCGTCATGCTGAGCACGTGCGCAACGGTGATCCGCTCACGCGCCGGCTGGCTTGCCAGGTCGGCATATTGCGGGAACTGATCGTAAAGCCTCGCTTCCGGCAGCGGCACCTTGCCGTCGGCAAGTGCGATGCCATAGAGCATGCCGACGATGCTCTTGCTGACCGAACGCAGGTCGTGCAGCACGTCCGGCCCAAAGGTCACCTTGCCGAGCGGCTCTCCCCGGATCTCGTCCTCGCCCGTTCCGTAGTGCTCGAACACCATGCGCCCGCTCTTCCAGACCAGCAGGGTGTGCAGGCCGAACACGCGGCCGTCTTTCTCCAGGCCGGCGAGACGTGTCGCCATGTCACCGTCCGCCGCCATCGCGCGTCCCATCGCTGCCGTCGTCATGACTGCCGCTCCCGTACCGATGACCGCCTGCCGGCGGCCGATGTTGCGTCCGGTCATTTCGCCTTCTCCTTCTTCGAAGAGGGGTGCGCGATGCGCGTCTGCAGCTCCGAATCGAGCACGAAGCGCCGGCGCACCGCGGCGGCGACCTGATGGACGTGGCGTTCGGCCTCGTCGATGTGCTCGACCATGAGTTTGCGCACCTGCTTGACATCGCCGCGCCGCGCCGCTGCCAGCAGACGCCTGTGCGCCGCCACGTTGGTCTCACCAAGCTTGTGGCCCGCCGCCGAATTCTGATCGCCCATCGCTACCGAAAAGCGCAGCAGGTGGTTGATGACCTGGCACATGAAGCGCAACAGCATGTTTGGGTTGGCTGCCGCCAGCACATCGTGGAAGTGCAGGTCCTCCTGCCGCTGCGCCAAGGCCTGCTCAGCGCTGACGGGATGCGGCGCGCAGGTCTCGATGCTGCGTTCAAGCGCCGCGAAATGCTCTTCGGTCAGATGAGGCACCGCGCCGGCCGCGAGCTCCGGCTCGAGCAGGCGGCGCACGGCATAGATCTGCGCCACGTCGAGTTCGCGGAAGAAGAGATAGTTCTGCAAAAGCTGGAAGGCACGCTCCAGCGGCACCTCGCCAATCGTGGCGCCGCCGGCCGGCCCTGTGGTCACCGTGACCAGCCCCTGCACTTCCAGCGATTTCAACGCCTCGCGCGCCGTACCCTTGCTGACGCCGAACAGTTCCTGAAGCTCGTCTTCCTTGGGCAGCTTGTCGCCCGGTCCGAGCCGGCGCTCGGCGATCCAGCGCTTGATCTCCTCAACCATGAGATCACCGCGCTTGGGGGTGCGGATGGATGCCATTCACCCTATTTATTATAATAAATAGGAGAGTCAAGCTCCCGAGAAGGGAGATCGGCCGAACTGCAGGGGCATCAGGGGCGGGCTGTCGCCGCCGCCTTCGCGCCAGCGACCCGGCGTCAGGCCGGTGACGCGCTTGAAGGCACGGTTGAAGGCCGCTTCCGATTCGTAGCCGCTGTCGAGGGCGATGCGGGCGATGGCGTCGCGACCGTTGCGCAGGCGGTCGGCGGCAAGCTGGATACGCCAGCCCGTCAGGTACTCGATGGGAGGCTTGCCCAGCACGGCGTTGAAGCGCTCGCCCAGCACGGTGCGCGAGGCGCCCGCTTCGCGGGCCAGATCGTCGGTCGTCCAGCGACGGGCCGGATCGGCCTGCATGAGCTGCAGGGCGCGGCCGACCAGCGGATCGTTCAATGCGGCGAACAGGCCCTTGCTGCCCTCCGGCAGGCGGCCAGCATGGCGGCGCAGCAATTCGACGAACAGCAGCTCCATCATGCGGCCCAGGATCACCTCGGCGCCCGGCGTCAGGGAATCGACCCGTGCCAGTAGATCGTCGATCGTGCGGGCAATGCCCAAGCCCACCGCCTCGTCGTCGGCGCGATCGACCAGCATCTCGGGCAGCGTGCGGAACATCGGTGCGAACATCATCTCCGCCGATTCGATGAAACCGCAGACGAAGCGCGTCTCGGTCCCGCCGCCGCCATGGCTGAATGACCAGACGCCTTCCTTGGAATCGAGATTGACGATGCTCGAGGCCGGCACGAACTCGGCCTCGCCGCGCCACAGCTTGTGCTCGGCGGCGAACGGCAGGAGCACCAGGTCGCCGGGCTTGAGCTCGCGACGCACGCCGCCCGCCGTCTCCATCATGCAACCGCCGCTGGCAACGTAGTGGAAGATGCTGACATGGCGCAGGTGCGCCATGGGGATCGCCGGGTCGTAGCGTTGCGGCGACAAAATCCCAAACGGCTCTGTGAAACTGGCCTTCAGGAAGATGGCGCCGGTCAGCCGGACGGCGCGCAGCATGTCCGCCAGGACATCGGTGCCGGGCGGCCGATCGGCAAAGGACGGCGGTATTGCGGTCATTGTGCGAAAACCTCTAGCCGAGGATACAGGCGTCGCCAACCCGAAGAGAGGCATTCATGTCTGTACAGCCCCTACTCAAGTCTTCCCCCTACCCTGACTGGTTGAGCGACCTCGCCAAGCTCGGCCCGCAGATCGCCGAGGAAGGCCAACGCTGCGATGCCGAAAACCGCTATGTCGGCGCCAATATCGCAGCCCTGCGCGACCATGGTTTCCTCGGACTGGCCGTTCCGGCCGAGCTAGGCGGCGGCGGCCTGTCCCGAGTCGAGCTTGCAAATATGCTCCGCGAATTGGCGCATTATTGCGGCGCCACCGCCCTGGTCATGGCCATGCACACCCACACCGTGGCGGCCGCCGCCTGGCGCTGGCGCTACCAGAAAGCACCCACCGACGGCCTGCTGAAGCGGGTCGCCGCCGAGCGCCTGCAGCTCCTGAGCTCCGGCGGATCCGACTGGCTGCCGGGCTCCGGCACCGCCAAGAAGGTCGAGGGTGGGTACAAGGTCAATGGCCTGAAGGTCTTCGCCAGCGGCGCGCCGTCGGCCAACATCTTCATGACCGGCGCCGTTGAACAGACGGCAGAAGGACCGACGGCGCTGCAGTTCGGCGTGCCGATGAACGCGTCCGGCGTGTCGATCGTCGAGACCTGGGACACGCTCGGCATGCGCGGCACGGCCTCGCATAGCGTCAAGCTCGCGAACGTGTTTGTGGCCGATGCCGCCATCGCCGCCCGCCGGCCGGCCGGTGTCTGGCATCCGTCGTTCCACCTGATCTCCATGGTTGCGTTCCCGCTGATCTACGCCGTCTATACCGGCGTCGCTGAGGCGGCGCGCGACATCGCGGTGGCGGCCGCCGCCAAGCGCACGCAGCCGGAGACGATCGACGCGGTCGGCCAGCTCGACACCGAGCTTGCCGCCACGCAGATCGCCCATCGCAGCATGATCGAGACCATGGAGCAGGCGCAGCCTGGTCCCGAGACCACCAACAAGGTCTTCCAGCATCGCGCGCTGGTCGCCCGCGGCGCGGTCAAGACGGTCGAGCTGGCGCTGGTCGCCGCAGGCGGCGCCGGCTTCTTCAAGAGCATGCGCCTGGAGCGCGCGTTCCGCGACGTCCAGGGCGCGCGCTACCATCCGTTGACGGATGGCCAGCAACAGAAGCTCGCCGGCCGCATGGCGCTCGGCCTGCCGATCGACGGCTGATCTACGCGAAGCGACGTGCCCTAGAACGCTGGCACCGGCGCCTGGGGCACGTCCTTCCAGAAATCGGGATCGTGGCCGAAGAACAGCTTCGCCCCGCCCTTCTCCAGCGCCTCGAGCCGATCGAGCGACGCCAGCATCTGCTCGCGGTCATAGACGAAGCGCGGCAGGCGGCGCTCGCGCATTGTGCGGCAGAAGTAGCAGGCGTCGGCCGTGATCACGACCTCGCCCTTCTCGGTGCGCACCCTGAGCGACTGATGGCCGGGCGTGTGGCCATATGTCGGGATGCACACCACGCTGCCGTCGCCGAACACGTCATGCTCGCCCTCGACCTGCTTGACCTGATGACCATGGTCGAAGTCGGCACGAAAGAAGCCGACCTTGGCCGCCGTCTCGGGATCCTGCGCGGCCTGCCATTCGCGCTTCTGCACGACCATGGTGGCGTTGGGCACCAACTCGTTGCCACCGGCATGGTCGAAGTGAAGATGTGAATTGATGATGTAGTCGACCTTGCCGGGATCGCGGTCGATCGATTCCAGGCGGGACTTCACGTCGTCCTCGGCACCGTACTGCTCGAAGCCGAAGATGCGGGCCGCGCGCTCGCCAATCCGGCCGGCGGCGTCGGTACGCAACTGCGGATGCATGCCGGTGTCGAACAGCGCGCGTCCCTTGGGATGCTCGATGAGATAGGACGGGATGGGCAAGGCCACCTGGCCGTCCTCGCCTTCGATCATGTCCTTCAGGCGGCCGACCAGACGGCCGCAAGTCATGGCGTACAGCTTCGCCGTCATTTGCTTCCTCTCTTCCGTGGTCAAAGCGTAGCACATATGATTCGCGCCATGCGCCTTGCGTCCGTTTTCCTTCTCGTCCTGCTCTGCGGTTCGGCTGCGGCGCACGCGCAATCTCCCGATCCACCTGCGCCGCGCGTCACGCTCGACATTGCCCTGCCGCCACCGCCCGATCATCGATTGTCGGGCCTCGGCCCTCCGGGCCGCCTTGCCGTCGGCGCTGACGGCTCGATCTACGTCGCGAGCTCGAGCTTCCAGCCGTCGCCCGACGGCATACTGCCGGCCAGGAGTGCGCATATCGAGCTGCTGGCCTACACGCGCGAGGGCACGCAGAAGTATCGCACCCTGCTGCCCGTGCAGGCCGGCGTCGGGCCGAGCGGCTTCAATGCCGAATCGCTAGGCGTCGTCGCCTTCCCGTCCGGCGAGGCGGCAGTGTTCCTGTCGAGCTCGAACACCCGCGTGGCCCTGCCGCAAGACGACCGTTCGGTGACGACGCTCTACAGGCTCGACGCGAACGGCAAGGTGCAGAGCGCCGCTTCGGTCCTGCCGGCGGCCGCCGACGTCGCCGGCGCCTTCTATCGCACCCGGTTCTACCTGCCGACGGCCGATAACGGGCTGCTGGTAGGCGGCGGCTACGGCCCCGATCCCTTCAACTGGTGGATCGGCAAGTTCGACACGGCAGGCCAGCGCACCTGGCAGGCCGGCCCGGGGCCGGCCTATCCGGAGGACGTCTACGGCCTCGCCGTCAAGCCGGACGGCAGTGTGTCGGCGATCATCCAGGAAGTCGGACAAATGTCAGGCCTCAGCCGGTGGACCGTCGCGCGCTTTGCCGCCGACGGCACGCCGCAGGGCCGCTCGCCTTTCAACACGCTCGGCACGTCGTTCGTGCTTCTGCCCGGCTTCTGGGTCTCCGCGATCGATGTCTTCCAGACGGCAAACGCGCCGGCTCTGGTGCGGCTCGACGAACAGGGCAAGGTGCTGGGCCGGGCGCCATGGCCGTTCGACCAGACGCGCCGGCTGATCGCCGACGGCGACGGCGTGGCCGCCGTCGTCTGCGCCGCGGCCGGACCGCTCTGCTTCGTGGTGTGCGCCAGCGTCGACGGCAATACCCGCTGGCAGAGCCCGCCCGGCAGCTTCACCGACATCGCCCGCACGCCGGACGGCCAGATCGTCGCCGTGTCGTGGTCCGCCGACATGCTGTCGGCGAACCTGGTGCGGTTCGCGAATCCTTAGGCGTCGAGCGCCTTCTTCAAAAGTTCGTTGACGACCTTGGGGTTGGCCTTGCCGCCGGTCGACTTCATCACCTGGCCGACGAACCAGCCGAACAGCGTGGGCTTCGCCTTGTAGGCGGCGAGCTGTCCGGGATTGGCGTCGATCACCGCCTTGATGGCGGCCTCGATGGCGCCGGTGTCCGTCACCTGCTTCAGGCCGCGCTCCTCGACCAGCGTCGCTGGATCCTTGCCCGTCTCCTCCATGGCGACGAACAGGTCCTTGGCGATGCGGCCTGAGATCGTACCGTCGGCAATGAGGTCCAAGAGCTTGCCGAGATTGGCTGCGCTCACCGGCGACTGGTCGATGGAGACGCCGCGGCGGTTCAGCATGCCGAAGAAGTCGCCGGTCACCCAGTTGGCCGCCTGCTTGGCGTCGCGGCCCTTGGCCACGGTCTCGAAGAACTCCGCGGTCTCCTTCTCGGCCGTCAGCACACCGGCATCGTACGGCGAGAGCCCAAAATCGCCGATGTAGCGGTTCTTCCGCGCGTCGGGCAGCTCGGGCAGCGTGTCGCGGATCTTGTCGACATACTCTTTGGTCAGGATCAGCGGCAGCAGGTCGGGATCGGGGAAGTAGCGATAGTCGTGCGCGTCTTCCTTGGAGCGCTGCGGGCGCGTCTCGCCCTTGTTGGGATCAAACCCCCGCGTCTCCTGCACCACGGTGCCGCCGCCTTCGATCAGCTCGACTTGGCGGCGCGCTTCGTACTCGATCGCCTGCTTCACGAAGCGGATCGAGTTCACGTTCTTGATCTCGCAGCGCGTGCCGAGCGGCCCGTTCGGCTTGCGCACCGAGACGTTGACGTCGCAGCGCATGGAGCCTTCGTCCATGTTGCCGTCGCAGGTGCCGAGATAGCGCACGATCGAGCGCAGCTTGGCGAGATAGGCCGCGGCCTCGTCGGCCGAGCGCAGATCGGGCTTGCTCACGATCTCCATCAGCGCCACGCCTGACCGGTTGAGGTCGATATAGCTCTGGGTGGGATGCTGATCGTGCAGGTTCTTCGCGGCATCCTGCTCGAGATGGAGGCGCTCGATGCCGATCTTGCGTGTCTCGCCGTCAGGCAGGTCGATCTCGACCTCGCCCTCGCCTACGATCGGGTCCTTGTACTGGGAGATCTGGTAGCCCGCCGGCAGGTCGGCGTAGAAGTAGTTCTTGCGGTCGAACACCGAGCGCAGGTTGATCTTGGCGTTCAGCCCCAGCCCCGTACGCACCGACTGCTCGACGCAGCGCTTGTTGATCACCGGCAGCATGCCGGGCATGGCGGCGTCGACCAGCGATACCTGGGTGTTGGGATCGGCGCCGAACGTCGTCGGCGCGCCGGAGAACAACTTGGCGTCGGAGATCACCTGGGCATGGACTTCCAGTCCCAGGACGATTTCCCAATCGCCGGTTTCGCCTTTGATCATGGACATAATGCGAGGGTACTTAGGCGATCACCGCGGCGGCGTCCAGAGCGCCAGGAACCGCTGCACGACGGTGGCAGAATTGTCCGATGCGAGCTGGAAGAACGTGCGGATCTGGTTGACCCCCTCGCTTCCGCCCGCAAGGTCAGAGAGGCTGCGAAAAGCGATGAATGGCACGCCGTTGGCATAGGCTACCATGGCGACCGCAGCGCTTTCCATGTCCAGGACATGGGCTTCGAAGGTTTTGAACACGTATTCGCGGAAAGCGGCATTGTCGACGAAGGCTGCACCGGAAACGCCGTTGCCGCCGACGACGACGCGCGGCGTGCCGGGCAGGCAGGCCTCCTCGGCCGTGCAACGCTTGAGCTCGGTCGCGCCGAGCTTGCCCGCGGCGGCGAGCATGCCGGGATCGGCGTCGAACCAGAAACGCCGCTCCTCCCCGTTGGCCGTACGCGCCCAGACCTCGGACGGAAAGATCATGCCGTAGTTGGCAAAGGGCGTCTTCGCCCACGGCGGCGGCTGGAACTTGCCGTCGATCTCGCGCGCAAACACGGCTTCGAGATACTGCCCCCAGCGCGCGGCCACTGCGACGTCACCGATCCGCAGGTTGGGGTCGACGCCGCCGGCGATGCCGCTCACCACGATGCCGGCGACGTCGAAGCGATCGAGCGCGAGCTGCGTGGTCATGGTCGCATTCACCATGCTGATGCCACTCAGGAACAACACAACCTTGCGACCCGACAGTGTCCCGGTCACGAACTCCACGCCGTTGGCATAGTGGCTCTTGGGCTCGCCGAGGCTGGCCTTCAAAGTTTTCCATTCAGGCTCGAAGGCGCAGATCACGGCAACGCGTGGCACGGTGTCGAGCCGATCGGCCGCCCTCAACGGCAGAGCGAGAAGCGACAGCAGCAGGCACAGGATGGGAGCGATGAAGCGCATGGTGTCCGCTGAATAGCTCGTCGAATCCCGCTTGGCAAAAAAATCGATTCGTGTCCTGCTCGCCCCGATTGCGGAGGCAAACATGACACTATCGATGCGGCGCATCGTGCTTTTCACAAAGAACATGCCGGGAATGATGGCGTTCTACCGCGACGTGCTCGGCCTCAAGGTCAGGAAGGACGAAAAGGGCTGGAAGGAGTTCGACGCCAACGGCTGCGTCATCGCTTTGCACAACGGCACTTCGGCGGTCGGCCGCCGGCCGCCCAAGATCGGCTTCTGGGCCAAGGACATCCCGGCGGCGCGCCAGGAACTGGTCGGCCGCGGCGCCAAAATGTCCAAGCTGATGACCGGCGGCGGGCTGGTGCGTTGCGAGGGCAAGGACCCCGACGGCAATCCCTTCTCGATTTCGGATCGGGCTTGACCGACTTTTGACATATGTCACTGAGCGACCTAATTTGACACACATGGAAAAGACCCAGGTATATCTGCCATCAGAGGAGCTTGCCGCTCTGCGCAAGGCGGCAGCGCGCTCCGGCCGCAGCGTGGCCGACCTCATTCGAGAGGCGATCCGCAGGCAGGTGCTCAAGCCGCCGGCCAAGGGGCCGGTTGCGCTATGGGACGGCGAACCGAAGCGGACATCCGTCGACCACGACAGCGTCCACGACGACGTCTAATGCGGCAGGGCGAAGCGGTCTTCGTCGATAGCGGCGCATGGATCGCGCTGGCCCTCTCACGCGACCCGCTGCATGAGCGCGCCCGAGAGCATTGGGAGATACTCGAGGAGGCCGGGGGCAGGCTTCACACCTCGATTCCCGTCGTCCTCGAAACCTTTACCTTTCTTGAGCGCAATGCTCATAGGGACGTGGCATTGGCCTGGAAGGAATCGATCTACGGTCGTGTCCCAGTCAAAGTGCTTCCCTGCGAGCTGCGCGATTTGGCCCAGTCCTGGGACTACTTTCGACGCAAAGATCTTCACAAGCTGTCGGCCGTCGATGCAACCAGCTTTGCAATCATGAAACGCGCCCGCATACGAGTAGCGTTCACGTTCGATCACCATTTCGCCGCGGTGGGGTTCAGACTGGTCGGGTAACCGGCGGCGCAAGTAAAGCAAGGGAGGATTAATTGTCCGTTCTTCGTCGTCGTTCAGTACTCATCGGCAGTGCCGCCGCGACCGTAGCTGCGCCCGCCGTCGTCAAGGCGCAGAACCTCGCCCAGGCCGGCGACTGGCCCAAGGGGCCGGTCAAGATCATCGTCCCCTTCCCGCCCGGCGGCTCGACCGACCCGGTGGCGCGCATCATCCAGGCCAAGCTCGTCGACCAGACCGGCTGGCAGGTCATCGTCGACAACAAGCCGGGCGGCGCCAGCGTCGTCGGCGCGTCGATCGCGGCCAAGTCGCCGCCTGACGGCCAGACCTGGATGGTGACCTTCGACAGCCATATCCTCAATCCGGCGTTCGCTCCGTCGATCCCCTACAAGGACTCCGAGCTGATGAACGTCATGCTGATCGGGCGCACGCCGCAGGCGATCGCCGCGCACCCCGACCGGCCCTACAAGACCTTCGCCGAGGTAGCGGCCGATGCCAAGGCGCGGCCCGAGAAGGTGAGCTTCGGCGTGCTGGGCGGCAGCCAGGCGCTGGTGCTGGCGACGCTGATCAACAAGGAGAACGCGCTCAAGATCAACCTGATCCCCTACAAGGGCGGCGGCCCCTTGGTGCAGGACCTGCTGGGCGGCGTCACCGACATCGGCATTTCCAGCCTCGCCTCGTTCAGCCCGCACATTCGCGCGAACAAGATCCGCCCCGTAGCGGTTACCGGCGAGGCGCGCACGCCGGCGCTGCCCGACGTGCCGACGCTGGCCGAGCAGAACATCAAGGCCTTCCCGTCCTATTCGTGGTGGGGCGTCTATGCGCCGGCCGGCGTGCCCAAGCCGATCGTCGATCGCATGCATGCCGAGATCACCAAGGCGGTGCGCACGCCCGACGTGACGCAGAAGTTCATCGAGCAGTTCAACATGGAGATCATGACCAGCTCGCCCGAGGACTTCGCCGCCTACCAGAAGAGCGAGCAGGAGCGCTGGTTCAAGGTGATCAAGGAGAACGACATCAGGGGCGACTAGGGCCCGGTCGCCAGCAGCGAAGAAGTCGGTCGCTGGGCGCGCACCGGTTGCCCGGCGCGACCAGGCAAATCCGACCGCGGCGGGCCTCGTCATTGATTTTGGTCAAAGCCCACGCCGGGAGCCCGGTTCACGTTGTTTCGGCGTTCATCCTGGACGCGAGAGAAGAAACAAGCGGGGACCAGCCATGTCACGAGCTAGCCGTCGTACCACGCTCAAACTGATGGGAGGCGCCGGTCTGGCGACCGCCCTGCCCTTGCCGCTTGCCGCGCAGGGTGACGATCTCGTCGTGCCGAACACCTACCAGAACTTCAAGCGCGGCACGATCCACAGCCTCCATCCGGAACGCCGCATCTTCAACATCGTGTGGGAGGACCTCGGCCGCGTGAAGATGCGCGCTGCGGACCTCGTCACCAACTATCCGTCGCTCAAGGTCGGCAACATCGTCGACACCCAGTGGTACGACTACCTCGACTTCATGATCGCCCCGAAGACGGCGCAGAACGACACCCAGGCCAAGGCGATGCTGGCCAAGGGGGCGCGCCTGCAGGGCATCCCCGGCATGCAGGAGCCGATCAAGCTGTGGCGCATGGACGGCATGGTCACCAAGGTCGACGGCAACACGATCTACCTGATCAACGCTTCGGGCGGCCGGCCCGAGGAGCCGGCGCCGGATAGTGGCGAGGTCATCCAGCTGCCGACGGCGCAGACCGCGAATGGCCAGGCTGCCGTGAGGTCAGTCAAGGTCGGCGACCAGGTCATCACCGTGTGGAGCCAGCAAACCGCCATCAAGGCCACTGTCATCCGCTGATCCCGCACGAGCCCGCGATCGGATGGGGCTCGGGTGGCTCCATCCGATCAAAATGCTACGTCGAATCATGCGCTCACTGATCCTCGCCTTGATCCTGGCGACGACTATTACCGTGCCGGCACACGCCTAGTGGCAGTATGCCGAATGGGGCTTCACGCCTTCTCAGATCATGTCGGCGAGCTCAGGCCAGGCCGTGCCGTGCCGCGCCGACGCGCCGGTCTGCACGCCACCACCCGGTGGCCTGCAGCCTTCGCTCTTCGTCGAGCGGCTGGAGATGGTGGGCATGCCGGCATCGACGTCGTTTGCATTCAACAGCGACGGCAAGCTCGCCCAGACGGTCGTACTGTTCCCCGACTCCGATCCGGAGCTGCAGACTGGCCTCCTGCAGGGCATTCACGGCAAGCCCATGGATGAAGCCCAGCGCGTATGGCGGGACGAGCGCCGCGGCACGATCATCACGGCGGTCCCTACCGACCGCGGCACCATGCTGGTTTATCGACCGGCCGGGCGTTAGGACGTCAGAAGGCGGCGGCCACGCTGGCCGGCGCCGCGCCCACCTTGCCGACCTCGCGCAGCTTGGCGCCCTCAAGCACGACGACGCCGTCGCTGCCGATGAGACCTATAAGCCCGCGCTTCTTCAGCTTGCCCATGCTGCGGCTCACCGTCTCGATGGTGAGACCGAGATAGTCGCCGATCTCACCGCGACTCATGTGCAGGACAAGCGGCGTGCCGCCGATATGGCGGTCGCGGTACAGCGCGTCGATCTCGCAGAGGAAATGCGCCACGCGCTCGGTCGACTTCAGCTGGCCGAGCACCAGCATGGCCTGCCCGGTCTGCTTGAGCGCGCTCGACAGCGCTTCCGACACCGCCGCGGCGAGGTCGGGATGATCGGCAGCGAAGGCGTCGAAGCCGCGGCGATCGAAGGCGCAGGCCTCGACGTCGGTCAGCGCCTCGCCCTCGAAGGCGTACCTGCCGTCGTTGTCGAGATAGCCCACGCAGTCGCCCGGCGCGCGCACGGCGACGATCTGCCGGCGGCCGTCATCAAGCGCGCGCGAGACCGCGGCGATGCCTTTGCGGATCTTGAAGAACGACGTCATCGGATCGCCGGCGCGGAACAGCGTCTCGTGCCGCTTCCAGTGGCGGATGCCGCCCAGCGCCAGCAGCCGGCGAAGGCGGGCATCATCCAGTGGCCTGCACAGGTTCAGCGACCTGCCGACACAGCGGTCGCATGGCAGGGAAGTAAGCAACTTCAGCCCAACCGCTATGCCCCGCGGCTGGCCGGGAGGCGCCGTGAAGTTCACGGCGGGATGTTATCACACTGTCTGAACCGTATCAGCCCCAACTCAGGATGATGCCGACGTCGCCCGGCATGCCGCCCGGATAATTGATTGTCTCGTAGCGGATGTGATAGCCGCGCGGCTGCAGCTGGCGCTTCCAGAAGTCGTAGATCTCCCGGGGAATGCCCGTCAGCGTCGCCTCCCAGCCGGCCTCGGCCTGGTTGATGGCCCGGCCGTTGTCGCTGCAAAGCGAATGGGGAAAGCGGAAGACCTGCACAGACATCTGGCCGTTCTCGACCGCGCGGTTGATGATGATCGAGGCCTTCTCCATCACCTCGTCGTCGCTCAGTCCCGACGGCTTGGTCAGCCGCTCGAGCAGGGCGCGCTTCTCCTCATCCTCCGCGTGCTGCGCCTTGAGCGCGGCCGAGGCCTTGGCGCCCTCCACCTCGGCGATCCGGGCTTGCAGTTCCTTGACGGTGAGCAGCTTCATGGCGTCCTCCTACCGTCCATCAGTATAGCTCATTGACGAAGCGGCGACCCTTCATCGTCGCATGGTCGTCATATTGCCGCTTGTCCGAGCGCGGCGGCAGCTTGACCTTGGCCTTGTCGATCCGCTTGTAAGGGATCTGCGCCAGGATATGGGAGATGGCGTTGAGCCGGCCCCGCCGCTTGTCGTCGGTGCGCACGATATACCAGGGCGACTCTTCCGTATCGGTGCGTTCCAGCATCATGTCGCGCGCCTTGGAATATTCGTACCAGCGCTTGAAGGACTCGGTATCCATCGGGCTCAGCTTCCATTGCCGGATCGGATCCTCGATGCGCGCCATGAAGCGGCGCTCCTGCTCCTTCTGCCCGACTTCCAGCCAAATCTTGAGCAGCCTGATGCCGCCGTCGACCACGAACCTCTCGACGACCGGGCAGAGCTCCAGGAAGCGCTGATGCTGCTCGGGCGTGCAGAAACCCATGACGTACTCGACGCCGGCGCGATTGTACCAGCTGCGGTCGAAGATCACGATCTCGCCAGCCGCCGGGAAGTGCTCGATGTAGCGCTGCATGTACATCTCGGTCTTCTGCCGGTCGGTGGGTGCAGGCAAGGCAAAGACGCGAAAGACCCGCGGGCTCACGCGCGCGGTCATCGCCTTGATCAGCCCGCCCTTGCCGGCAGCATCACGGCCCTCGAGCACGATCACGATCCGCTCGCCGGTCGCCTTGACCCAGTCCTGCAGATGGCAGAGCTCGACCTGGAGCTTCTCGAGTTCCTTCTCGTACTGCTTGCGCTTCAGCTTCTCGCCGACATCCTTGCTCATGGCCGTTCCTACTCCCCGGATCAGGCTAACGAGCCGTACTGGCGTACGGCATTGATATTGGTCAACAGGCCTCTGGCGCCTGCCAGCAGCCCGGCCTAGGCTCGCCGAAAATACAGACGCATCCGGGAGGCTGACATGGCCGTCTTGCGTCGCCGCGTCGTGCTGGCTGGGAGCCTCGGCACGACCCTTTGGGTATCCCGCGTCAATGCCCAGGCCGACTGGCCGAAGGGGCCGATCAAGTTCATCGTGCCCTTCCCGCCGGGCGGCGGCACCGATCCGATCGCCCGCATCATAGCCGCCAAGCTGGGCGATAACACCGGCTGGCAGATCGTGGTCGAGAACAAGCCCGGCGCCGCCGGCGTGATCGGCGCCACGGCCACCGCCAAGTCACCACCCGACGGCCAGACCTGGATGGTGACCTTCGACAGCCACATCCTGAGCCCCGCCTTCACGCCCAACCTCACCTACAAGGACTCCGATCTCTTCAACGTGATGCTGGTCGGCCGCGCCCCGCTGGTCATCACCTGCCATCCCGACCGCCCCTACAAGACCTTCGCCGAGGTCGTGGCCGACGCCCGCAGGCGGCCGGGCCAGGTCAGCGTCGGCATGCTGTCGGCCAGCCAGTCGCTGCTGCTGATGACCCATGTCCGCAAGGAGAACGGCTTCGACGCCAACTTCATCTTCTACAAGGGTGGTGGGCCGACGGTGCAGGACGCCCTGGCCGGCGTCACCGACATGTGCATCACCACGTTGGTGTCGGCCGTGCCCTATTGCCGGACCGGCAAGCTGCGCGCGTTGGCCACTACCGGCGAGAAGCGGCCGCCGGCGCTTCCCGACATCCCAACCCTTACCGAGCAGGGTATCAAATCCTACCCGACCTATTCCTGGTGGGGCCTCTACGGACCCGCCGGCATGCCGCGGCCGATCGTCGATCGCATGAACGCCGAACTCGCCAGGGCGGTGCGGTCGGCCGACGTGATGCAGAAATTCGTCGAGCAGATCCACCTCGAAGTCCTCGCCAGCTCGCCCGAGGAGTTCGCGGCATTCCACAAGGCCGAGCAGGAGCGCTGGTTCAAGGTCATCAGGGACAACGACATCAAGGCAACTGACTGAGGTCTCAGCTTCCTCCCCATCGTCCTTACGATGGGGAGGTGGCCCGAAGGGCCGGAGGGGTCAGGGGCTGCAGTCCTGATGGTCATGCCCCCTCGGCCCGCTGCGCGGGCACCTCCCCAGCTTAGCTTTGCACAGTGGTTTTGCCGGGCTGAACCGCAAACGGGATCGTGTTCGTGCAACAGCGTGGCAAACGTTGGCAAGCCATTGATGCGCTGCGATTTGTGGCCCTGCCGGCGGCCGGACGCTGTCGCCTGAAACGCCACGGAAACGACATGTCGCGTGCCTCGGCTCGACCACTGGCCGGAGGGAATTCCCGCCAGATTCCGCCAGGCCCGAAAACATCAACGAAGCCATTGAATCTATTGCGTTTTTGAATTTTCGCTAATTCCGCTGACCGTTTTCACGCTGTGGCAAGGGCGGGTTGCTTCGGGTGGCTTCGCTCGGCATGACGGAAAGCTGGACCCGGCAGGGCTGCTGCCGGGCGCGACGATACCGGATGAACGATGCATAGAGCGGAGCCGCCGGGAGGCGAGCGCGCGGTCAATATAACTGAGGTGCTTTCTCGGATCAACTACGGTTCTATTTTTGCGTCCCATAAGGGGCGAAAAGGCGCAAAAATCGTTCGGGTCGCGCAAAGGTGCCGGCAGTGCTGGCAATCTCGCCGGCCCCCCGCGCCAACCCGCCATGATCACTGTGCAGAGCTACTAGTAGCGCGTCACAGTGGTTTTGACGTCAAGGGCTCC
>NZ_BKAJ01000022.1 GCF_007992495.1 Reyranella soli | reverse complement strand
CTGTGCAGAGCTACTAGTTCTTCGCCGCCCTGAGCTTCTGCAGCTCGCCGATCGAGCGCACGAAGCTGTCGGCCGGCGTCGACGCCGGATCGATCAGGCGATGCAGCCTGAACCCGTCCTCGAGCGCCAGCAGCATGGCGCTGCCCTGCTCGGGATCGGTGAAGCCGATGCCGCTCAGGATCTCCGCGACCAGCGCGCGGCGGGCGCGCAGACGCTTGGCGAGCTCGGGCCGGCGGCGCTCGGAACGCGCGGCAAACAGGATCAGCTCGATGTGCAGCAACGGCGCGCGCCCCAGCGGATCGCGGCGGTTGCGGTCCGAGGCGCCGAGCGCCGCGATGAAATCCTCCGGCGTGCGATGCTGGGCCAGAAGCTCGCGATGATGCTGGATGGAGCGATCGACGTGATCCTCCAGCATGGCGATGATCAGCTCGTCCTTGTCGGCGAAATTGGAATAGAAGGCGCCGCGCGTCAGCCCGGCGGCAGCCGCGATCGCCTCGATGCTGGCAGCACCGATGCCCTGCTCCTCGAACACCTCGGCGGCGGCCTGGAACAGCTTTTCCCGCGTTTCCTCGCGAGTCGGTCGGGTTCTTACTCTTGACATTCGCGGGAAATCTATCACATTTGCAATTCAATACAATATTGTATCGAGTTGCACAAGGGGCCCGTCATGAGCCAATCCGCAACCGCGCCGACCATGGCCGACAATTTCTTCCTCGAGGCGATGAAGCCTGCCTTCCGCGAGGATCCCTACCCGTTCTACGAACGCTTCCGCGGGACCGCGCCGCTCCTGCGCGTCGCCGACACGATCTGGTTCGCGCTCGGTCACGCCGAGGTGGCGGCGATGCTGCGCCATCCGCGGCTGTCGACCGACGAGGTCCAGCACGCCACGACCAAGGCCGGCCGGGAACCCGATCCCAACCGCGCCCGCAGCCTCCTGTTCATGGACCCGCCGGACCACACCAGGCTGCGCGGCCTGGTCGCCCGCGCCTTCACGCCGCGGCGCATCGAAGATCTACGCGCCGCTACCGAGGGCATCACCAACGAGTTGGTCGGCGCCATGGCAGCGCAGCGCGGCACGGTCGACCTGATCGAAGCCTTCGCCTATCCCCTGCCCGTACGCGTCATCTGCACGCTGCTCGGCGTGCCGGCGCGCGACGAGGCGATCTTCACCGACTGGTCGCGCGGCATCGCCCGCTCGCTCGATCCCTCGATCCTGCGCAGCCCGCAGGTCGAAGCCGCGATCGTCGACGCGCGCCGGAATATCCAGACCTATATCGGCGACCTTCTGGCCGAGCGGCGCCGCAAGCCGGGCGACGATCTTCTGTCGGCACTGGCCGCCGTCGACGTCGATGGCGACAGCATCACGGCGCGCGAGATCGTCTCCCTCGCCCAGCTTCTGCTGGTGGCCGGCCACGAGACGACGGTGAACCTTATAGGCAACGGCGCCCTGGCGCTGCTGCGTGCCCCCGACCAGCTCGCCCTGCTGCGACAACGACCCGAGCTGATCGGCTCGGCGGTCGACGAGTTCCTGCGCTTCGACGGGCCGGTGCAGATCAACCAGCGCGTCGCCATGGAGGATCTCGACCTGTTCGGCCAAAAGGTCAGGAAGGGCGACGAACTCCTGCTGATCCTGGGCGCCGCCAACCGCGATCCCGCGGCCTTCCCCGACCCGCATCGCCTCGACGTCACCCGCGACGCCCGCAAGCACGTCGCCTTCGGCGGCGGCATCCATCACTGCCTGGGAGCGGTGTTGGCGCGCATGGAGGGCCACATAGCCTTCAAGGCCCTGCTCGAGGCCTTCCCGGCGATGGAGCTGGCGGCACCGCCGACGCGGCGTCCGACCTTCACCCTGCGCGGCCTGGAGACGCTGCCGATCGCGCTATGAGGCAAGCAATGCCTACGGCCTATGTTCAACTTGGCAGCGCCGTGGTCTTCAACGTCGCGGCGTACCTTGTCTACAGGTCAATCGCCGATGCCGCGCCGCGCATCTGGTGGCCGATCTTCGCGGTCGGGCTCATGCTGGGCGCCGCCAACACCTTTCTGTTCGCGCGCTCGATCAAGGCGATCCCGCTCTCCGTCGCCTACCCGGTTTTCACTGGCGCCAGTTTTGCCGTCATCACGGTGGCGGCGGCGTTCGCGTTCCAAGAACGCCTGCCGCCGGTTCACTTGCTCGGCATCGGGCTCGTCGTGGCGGGCATCATTCTCGTCACGCGGTAGGGCCTACACCCGGTGTCATCCCGAGCGCAGCAAGGGACCTTTCCTGCAGCCGTAAAGGCCCCTCGCTGCGCTCGGGGTGACAGCTATCGCTGAGGTCCGCGGACGAGTCTGCCGGGCAACGTCCCGGTCGCCTCGCCGTCGCGATAGGTGACGGCGCCTGACACGATGGTGGCGCGGTAGCCCTGCGCCTTCTGCAGCAGGCGCTTGCCGCCCGCCGGCAGGTCCCATTTCATTACCGGCGCCTCGACGCGAAGCTTGTCGAAGTCGATGACGTTGAGATCGGCTTTGTAACCGGCCGCGATCCGGCCACGGTCATCGAGTCCGACGGCGCGGGCATTGTCCAAAGTCTGGCGCTTGACCAGCCACGACACGTCGAGCCGCCCCGAGGCCCGATCGCGCCCCCAGTGCGACAGCAGCGACGTCGGGAACGAGCCGTCGGAGATCAGGCCGACATGCGCGCCGCCGTCGCCCAGCCCGATCAGGGTGTGCGGGCTCTGCATCATCTCGCTGCAGCAGTCGAGATTGTAGGCTGCATAGTTCGCGAAGGGCGCGAAGATGAAGTTCTTGCCCTCGCCTTCGATCAGGTAGTCGTACACCACCTCGCGCGGATCGCGGTTCTCGCGGCGGGCGCGGGCGCCGAACGAGCTTTCCTGCGCGGGCTCGTAGTCGGGCGGATCGCCCAGCGGGAACATGCGGTCGTAGTCGGCGAGCCGCGCGGCCATGTCGGAGCGCAACGGCTCGCGCGCTTCGGCCAGGAGCTTCTCGCGGAACGCGGGATCGCGCAGGGCTGCGAGCCGCTCGGCGACGCTCTTGTGGCGGATCGCCTTGTAGGAGCGGCACATCGAGAACGGTATGGCGCTCGCCTGCAGGCCCTGCAGCACGCCGATCGGCCGCGGCGCCACCTGCGCCTTGGCGGCATGGCCCTTGGCCGCCAGCCCGTCGACCAGGCCGAGCAGGCGCCGCCAGCCCTCGGGCTTGGAATGGCGCTGCGCCAGCGATACCGAGAACGGCCGGCCCGACGCCGTGAGCAGCCGGTCGATCATCTCGAACTCGCTCTCGGGATTGGGCGTGTTGAAGTCGGAGATGAATTCGATGACGCCTTGCCCCGCATCCTTCATGCCGAGCGCGATGCCCAGAAGCTCAGCCTCGGAGGCGCGCAGCGAGGGCGTCGGATCGCCCTTAACGGTGCGATGGTTGAGAGTGCGCGACGTCGAGAAGCCCAGCGCGCCCGCGCGCATGGCCTCGGCCGTGAGCGCGCGCATCTCGGCGACCTCCTCCGCCGTCGCCTCTTCCAGGCGCGCGGCACGCTCGCCCATGACGAACACGCGCAGCGCGCCGTGCGGCAGCTGCGCGCCGAGATCCATGTCGCGCGGCCGCGCCTCCAGCGCATCGAGGTACTGGCCGAACGATTCCCACGACCAGTTCAGCCCCTCGTCGAGCGCGGCGCCGGGAATGTCCTCGACGCCTTCCATCAGCTCGATCAGGCGTTGGCGGTCTTGAACCTTCACCGGTGCGAAGCCCACGCCGCAATTGCCCATCACCGCCGTGGTGACGCCATGCCAGCTCGACGGCTGCAGATGCGAATCCCAGGTCGCCTGGCCGTCGTAATGGGTGTGGATGTCGACGAAGCCCGGCGTGACGAGCAGCCCCTTGGCGTCGATCTCCTCGGCTGCATTGCCCGAGACCTTGCCGACGGCGGCGATCTTGCCGTCCTTCACTGCGATATCGGCTTCGTGGAGAGATGCACCAGTACCGTCAGCTACGGTGCCGCCTCGGACGACCAGATCGAATTGCTTCGCCATGTTCCCTTCTCCCGTATGAACAGAAGCTTACCGGATTGTCAGCGGCGGGAGAACGCCAGCCAGAGGCCACCACCTATGAGGAAACCGCCGCTGACGCGCGACAGCAGCCGCACTCGCTTGGCGGAAAGTGCCCGACCGGCGCGGCCTGCCGCGAACGCATAGAAGCTGTCGGAGACAGCTGCGACCAGCATCGCCGTCAGACCCATGATCAAAATCTGCACGCCGTGATCGCGTGCGGGATCGATGAACTGGGGGAAGAAGGCACCGAAGAAGATGAGCGTCTTGGGATTGCTGAGAGCGACCAGCGCGCCTTGCGTGAGGAAGCCGCCACGTGGGGGCGCAGACGCATCGCCGTCGTCTGCCCCGCCGCTGGAGCCGATCATCTTCCAGCCGAGCCATATGAGATAAGCGGCACCCGCCAACCGCAGCCAGTCGAACCAATGACCGGCGGCTTCCATCAGCGAGGTGAGGCCAAGGCCGACCACGCCGATCATCAGGGCAAGGCCGACCTGCGTGCCCAGCACGTTGAGCAGCCCGGCCCGCGTGCCGTGGCGGATGCTGTTGGCAAGGATCAGCGTGACCGTCGGGCCGGGGACGAGCACGACAATCAGGCAGGCAACGAGGTAAGCAGCGTATAATTCGAGCGACATGGACGGGACCATCCCAAGGTTTTCGGTCGTATGGAAGAGCAGCTTCTCGGTCTTCTCTCTGCCAGGCGCGGACACTTCCACCTGGAGTCGGGCCATCACGGCAATCTGTGGCTCGATCTCGATGCGCTGTTCCTGCGGCCGGCTGCCTTGCTGCCTTTCACGCGCGAGTTGGCGCGGCGACTGGGCCGGCATGGAGTGGAGGCCGTGGTCGCCCCGCTGGTCGGCGGCGCCCTCGTTGCCGAAATGGTCGCGGCCGAGCTCGATGTCCGTTTCGCCTTCGCCGAGCGCCGGACAGACGCCGGAGGCGTGACCTACGTCATCCCGGACGCCTTTCACGATCACCTGCGCGGCTGCCCCGTTGCGATCATTGACGATGCCATCAATGCCGGTTCGGCGACGCGCGCGACCTTCGCCGCGCTCACAGCGCTGGGCGCCCGGCCGATCGCCGTCGGTGCCTTGCTGATCCTGGGCGAGACGGCGCTGACCCACTTCGCGGTCAACAAGCTTGCTGTCGAAGCCATCGCCCGACTGCCGAACGACCTATGGGAGCCCGCCACCTGTCCGATGTGCGCGGCGGGCGAACCGCTCAATAGCCCGTCGGCCTGAGGGTGAAGGCGGCCGCCTTCTCGAGCGCCGCCGCCGCCCGCAACATCGTTTCCTCATCGAACGAGCGGCCGATGATCTGCAGGCCGAGCGGCAGGCCATCCTTGTCGACGCCGGCCGGCACCGAGATGCCAGGCAGGCCCGCCATCGAGGCCGGGATGGTGAACATGTCGTTGAGGTACATGGTCACCGGATCGTCCATCTTCTCGCCGGCGGCGAAGGCGGCCGTGGGCGCGGTCGGCGTCAGCAGCACGTCGCACTTCTCGAAGGCCTGCTTGAAATCGCGCGCGATCAGGGCGCGGATCTGCTGGGCCTTCTTGTAGTAGGCGTCGTAGTAGCCCGCCGACAGCACGTAGGTGCCGATCATGATGCGCCGGCGCACTTCCTTGCCGAAGCCCGCGCCGCGCGTGTTCTGGTACATCTCGATCAGGTCCTTGCCGGGAACCCGAAGCCCGAAGCGCACGCCGTCGTAGCGCGCCAGGTTCGACGAGCACTCGGCCGGCGCTACGATGTAGTAGGCCGGCAGCGCGTACTTGGTGTGTGGCAGCGAGACCTCGACCGGCACGGCGCCGGCCGCCCGCAACATCTCGATGCCCTTGTCCCACAGCGCCACGATCTCGGCAGCAGTGCCTTCGACGCGGTACTCCCTGGGAATGCCGACCTTGAGGCCCTTGATGTCGGTATTGCGCGCGGCCGCCGCGAAGTCCGGCACGGCAAGCGGCGCCGACGTCGAATCCTTGGGATCGTGCCCGGCCATGCCCTGCAGCAGCAGCGCGCTGTCCTCGACCGTGCGGGCGAACGGGCCCGGCTGGTCGAGCGAGCTTGCGAAGGCCACGACGCCCCAGCGCGAGCAGCGGCCGTAGGTCGGCTTCAGCCCGACGATGCCGCAGAAGGCAGCCGGCTGTCGGATCGAGCCGCCGGTGTCGGTGCCGGTGCTGCCCGGCACCATGTAGGCCGCGACCACGGCCGCCGAGCCGCCCGACGAGCCGCCCGGCACCAGCTTGCGGTTGTCGCCGCGCTTCTTCCACGGGTTCTCGACGCCGCCGAAGTAGCTCGTCATGTTCGACGAGCCCATGGCGAACTCGTCGAGGTTGGTCTTGCCGACCATCACCGCGCCCGCCTTCCACAGGTTGGCGGTCACCGTGCTCTCATACTGCGGCACGAAGCCTTCGAGGATGTGCGAGCCCGCCGTGGTCTGCACGCCCTCGGTGCAGAACAGGTCCTTGATGGCAAGCGGCACGCCTTCCAGCAGCGCGGCCTCGCCCTTGGCGCGGCGCGCGTCGGAGGCCTTGGCCATCTCGCGCGCACGCTCGGGCGTCTCGGTGATGAAGGCGTTGAGCGCGCGATGCTCATCGAGCTTCTTGAGGTGCGCTTCGGCAACCTCGACAGCGCTTGCTTCCTTTTTGTCGAGCGCCGCTTTGAGCGCGGTAAGCGTCAAGTCGGTAAGAGCAGCCATCGCCTACTCCACCACCTTGGGGACCGTGAAGAAGCCGCCGGCGTTCTTGTCGGTCTGCTCGATATAGACGGCGCCGCCCGGCGCGTTGGCCAGGATCTTCTCGGCGATGCCACCATCGGTCACCTTGTCTTCGCGCTGAGGCAGCGTCACGTCGGACACCGAGGACATCGGCTCGACGTTCTTGGTGTCGACCTCGTTCAGTTGCTCGATCCAGGCAAGAATCCCCGACAGCTCGCCGGCCAGCGGCGCCAGTTCTTCATCGGGCACTTTCAGGCGGGCCAGACGCGCAATGCGCGCCACGGCGTCCTTGTCGAGCGACATTCCGAGCTCCAAACGCTTGAATGGCGCGGTTGGTAGCCGGTTTGCCGCGCAGGAGCAACCGGACCGCGGCCTTGCTACGATGGGGCCCATGACCGCCACGGACCGCCTCTACGCCAGCCTGACCCGCCGCCTGCGGACCATGGGCAGCCCGGCGCGGGCCGAGAAGGAAAAAAGCTACCAAAAGTCGGTCTGGCAGCACTGGGGCGTGCCCCTGCCCCAGATGGACGTGGCGATCCGCGAAATCCTGAAGGACGTTCCAGCCGCCCAGCGCCTCACCCTCAGCCGCCGCCTGTGGCGCGAGCCGGTCTGGGACCTGAAGATCGTCGCCGGCCGCCTGCTGGTGGCGCCGAGCGTGCCGCCGACCGAGCCGTTGTGGCGCTTCGTGACGGGACGCATGGCCGATCTCGACGGCTGGGCCGTCGCCGACAATCTCGCCCCTGTCGCCTCACGCTGCCTGCTGCACGATCCCAGCCGCCTCGACGTCGTCGAAGGCTGGGTGCAGAGCCCGCACCTCTGGACGCGGCGGGCGTCGCTGGTCTTCACCCTCGCCTGGACGCGCGACGGCCGCGATCCCGAGCGCATGCTGGGCTGGGCGTCGAGCCTCGCCGGCGACCGCGAGTGGTTCATCCAGAAGGCGATCGGCTGGTGGCTGCGCGAGCTCTCCAAGCGCGACGCACCCCGCGTCCGCCGCTTCCTCGCCGAACACGGCGCCACGCTGAAGGGCGTCGCGCGTCGCGAGGCCTCGAAATACCTGACGTAACAGGTTTCGTCTTGCCGGACCGCGGGCCCCCGGGCCCGCTCGCGAACGTCATACACAGCGAAGCGCGGACCGCGGGCGTCTCGCCCGCCTCATGATTCATGAGCGGGCCAGAGGCCCGCGGTCCGCGCTTCGCTGGAAGACGCTCATCAGCGGGCCTGAAGGTCCGGAAGACTAAGACGCTGCCGCCTTGCCCTCGTTCTCGGCAATGCGGCGGGCAGCCATGGCTTCGATCTCGCTGCGCACGGCTGGGCGCTTGTCGAGCAGGGCGCGGAAGTCCTTGCGGTAGAGCGCCAGCAGATGGCTGTACCCGTCCGACACCACGTCGGCGCTGCGCGGCGAATCGCTGATCAGGCCCATCTCGCCGACGAAGTCGCCTTCCTTCAACGTGACCTGGAAGTTCGGCAGCATCACCGTCACGTCGCCCGCGGCGATGAAGTACATCGAATCGGGTTGCCCGCCGACGCTGATGATCTTCTCGCCGGGCAGCGCCACGACGGCGCGCAGCCGCTTGCTGAGCTCGACCACCGCAGGCCGGTCGAGCGAGGCGAACAACGGCACGCGCTCGATCATCTTGGCCAGCTCCAGGCCGAGGTCGAGCGGCGGCCGCTGGCTGATGGCGCTGCGCCGCTCGGCGAGCTGCCCGCGCAGGTCGTTGTAGACCTCGCGGCTGATGATGCCTTCGCGCAGACGGCGATTGTACTCCATCGATTCGAAGCGGATGGCGGCGCGCTCGAGCTGCCGCGTCTCGATCGATTCGGCATAACCGGGATACTGCAGCGACAAGGCCTTGAAGGCACTCTCGACGGCCTCCTGGCGATTTTCGATCACGGCGGCGAGCGCGGCTTCGGCGTCGCTGCCCAAAAGGTCGGCCACCGAGCTGATGTTGAAGGCGGCGAGCTCGGTCAGCACGCTCTGCGTCACCATCAGGGTTTCGAAGCGGTCGGCCAGGCGCTCGGTCAGCATGCGCTCGAGGCCGAGCCGCCGGTGCAACCAGAGGGCCAGGCGGAAGCCCAGCTCGGGCCGCGAGATATCGACCAGCCATTCCTCGTATCCGGCCACGCCCTTGTCGCGCACATTGTCGATCAGCCGGTCGGCGCTCGCCGTCAGCACGGCGACCATGCGGCGCGACAGGATCTGCTGCTCGAACTGCTCGAGATAGAGCTCCCTCTCGCGCGAACACAGCGTCACCAGGCCGACCTTGACGCGTTCCTCGAGGTCGAGCGCCAGCTCCGCCGGCACTGCCTCGATCTCGGCCTCGCCGGCCGACGTGGGATCGGCGGCCAGGCCTTCGATGCGGGCGTTGCGGCGGCGGATGATCTGCGCCAGATGGCGGTCGACGTTGATCTTCGACAGCGCCAGCACGCGATCGCGCAGCGCGAGCTCCAGGCGCGACAGCTTGTCGAGGCCCAGCGCATGCATGAACAGGCCAAGCGTCGTCGCGTTGACGAACAGCGTGAACAGCACGAACAGCGTGGCCGAGAGCGCAATGAACTCGCGGGTGTGCTCGGGCAGCTTGTCGTTGCCGGCCGCCACCATGGCCAGCACGATCGTGACGGCGCCACGCAGGCCGCCCCACACCAGGATGGCCTTGTATCGATTGTCGACCGGCTTCACGAGCTTGACCTTCTCCAGCACCGGCAGCATGCCGAACACGACCACGCCGCGCGCCGTGAAGGCGGCGATCGCCACGGCGGCCACCGCCAGGAAGTAGAGCCAGGTGATCTGCAGCAGCACGTTGGCCGCCAGCATCGAGGCCAGCACGAAGATCAGGCAGCTCGCCCAGAACTCGAGCTGCTCCCACAGCCGCTTGAGCGACGCCCATTGATGCGGGTGCAGGTGCGTCGGCCCATAGGCCGCGACCGTCAGCGCCGCCATCACTGTCGAGACCACGCCCGAGACGTGCAGGTAGCGGTCGGCGACGACGAAAGAGACATAGGAGAGCGCCACCGTGATCGAGGCGATGGCCGCATCCGATTCGCCCAGCCGCGGCAACATGAACATCGCCGCGCGTGCCAGCACGAAGCCCAGCACCAGGCCGCCCACGAATTCGCGCAGGAAGACGATCACGACGCCACTGGGCGAGCCCGGCATGGCGGCACTTGGATCGACCCGGCTCACCAGGATGCCGATGAACAGGCCGAAGGCAGCGATGGCGACGGCGTCGTTCAGGAGCGATTCGCCCTCGGCCAGGATCGACAACCGCTTGGGCGCGCCGACGTCGCGGAAGATGCCGATGACGGCGGCGGGATCGGTGGTCGACACGACGGCGCCCAGCAGCAGGCAGACGATGAGGTCCATGCCGGTCGCCCAGTGCACGACGAAGCCGACGCTGGCGATGCACACCACCACCGCGACAATGGCCAGCAGCAGCACGGCGTGGACCTCGTCCATCAGCCGTCGCACTTCGATGTTGAGCCCGGCAGTGAACAGCAGGGGCGGCAGGAACAACGGCAGGAACATGTCGGCGCCGACCTCGAGCTTGTCGAGGCCGACGAAGGCGTCGCCCAAGGCGCCCAGCCTGACGCCGCTGTTGATCAGCCACGAGCCCAGGAAGCCCATGCCCATACCGGCGATGGCCAGCAGCACGGTGTGCGGCAAACGGAAGCGCTCGGCCACCGGCACCAGCAGGCTCACCACCACCAGCACCATGGAGATGGCGAGCAGAGCGTAGAAAGTATCGGTCACCTGACGAGTCTACCCCGCAACTCTTGTTCTTTGGACCCTGTGTCGACCGAACGGTCCCCTCGTTTTATAACCTCGACGATGGCCAAGGTGGCAGTCTTCATTCATGGCATGTGGGGCACGCCCGACGTCTGGCGGAACTGGCGCCCGTTCCTGGAGACCCTCGGCTGGCAGACCATCGCGCCCTCCTTGCGCCATCACGACGCCCCGCCGCTGGCGCCGCCGGCCGGTCTTGGCACGACCAGTCTCGGCGACTATGTGGCCGATCTCACAAACACGATCGAGGGCCTGGCCGACAAGCCAGTGGTGATCGGCCATTCGATGGGCGGGCTGCTGGCCCTGATGCTCTGTGCGCGTGGGCTCGCCCGCGCGGGTGTGCTGCTGACGCCGGCGCCGGACGCCGCGGTGATCGCCATCAGGCCGTCGAATTTCTGGGCGTTCGCACGCATCCAGCTCAATTGGGGCTGGTGGCGCACGCCGCATCGCGCGACGCTCGCCGAGGCGCTGTCGCATACCTTTAACACAACCGATCCGCAGGAAGGAGCCGAGCTTCATTCCGCCTTCGTGCATGATTCGGGCCGCGCGTTGTTCGAGATCGCCCTACCCTGGCTTGATGGCAGCAAGACGACGACGGTCGATCCGCGCTTGGTGACGGTGCCGTTGCTGTTCGTCGCAGCCGAAAAGGACAGGCTCACACCTCCCGATGTCGTGCGTCGCTCGGCCAAGCGCTTCGGCCACGTCGCCGACTATGTGGAATATCCCGGGCAAGGGCACTGGGTGCCGGGACAGCCGGGCTGGGAGCGTATCGCTGAGGACACGGCGGCGTGGCTCGACGGCAAGGCGAACTGAACGATGGCCGCCGTCGACCTCGCCGAATTGAAGACGCTGGTGCCCGCGGGCCGGCTGATGGCGCTCGATGTCGGCACTAAGACCATTGGCATCGCCACCACGGATGCTCTGCGCATGCTGGCGACGCCGCTCATGACGTTGAAGCGCGGCAAGCTCGCGGTCGACCTGGCGGCACTCGCCGAGCTCACGAAGAAGCACGAGATCAAGGCGCTGGTGATCGGCCTGCCGCTCAACATGGACGGCACCGAGGGCCCGCGCTGCCAGTCGGTGCGCCAGTTCGCGACCAACATCGCCAATCACGGCCCGCCTGCCCTCGCCGCCCTGCCCGTCGTCTTCCAGGACGAGCGCCTGAGCACCGCCGCCGTCACCCGCGGCATGATCGACGACTACGACATGAGCCGCGCCAAGCGCGCCGAGCGGGTGGATGCGGCGGCGGCCGCGTGGATCTTGGAGAGCGCGCTGGCGCGGTTGAGGTGACCCCACTCAAGTCCCTCCCCCGTCATACGGAGGAGGGTACGGGGGGATGGCCCCACCGGCACTCTACGGATTTTCAGATCGGAGATTCATGATCTGAAATGAGTTGGATCCCGACTGGTGCTCTCCCCCTCCCTACCCTCCCCCGTATGACGGGCAGGGCAATCGCATGTGGCGTTTTCGGATTCCGATCGTGCACCAAGGGCGGCCGGCGGATTCCGAAATTGCGCTGGCACAGCTCGGCGGATTCCAACCTTTCGCCAAGCCCCGCAAAATGGGCCACATGCGATAGCCCTGGTATGACGGGGGAGGAGATGACAGTCTTAAGGACAGAGCAGTGGTGGTGCGGGGCGACTCGGAACGTCGGCCGAGAGTGTGCGCAGAAAGGCGACAAGATCGGCGCTCTGGTCGGCGCTGAGCGCCAGCGGGCGGACAAGCGGGATCGCATCACTGTGCAGGCGCTCGGGGTTCACCTCGGAATAGTGTTTTACGACGTCCTCCAGCGTCGCGAGATGGCCGTTGTGCATGAACGGGCCCGAACCCGACTGGCGCAGGCTGGGCACGCGGAACTCGCCGAAGTTGCTGTGCAGGCGCTGGACGTGCCTTGTGCGCAGGGCGCTGGCCCCCGAGGCATCGTCGTTGTACTTGCCCAAAAGGTTGAAGGTGCTGTTGGCGAGCTTGCCGAGTCCGTCCAACCGCCCCGAGTCGACTTCGCCGGGCCGCGTGAAGAACGGGATCCCGACATCGCCGAACTCGCCGTTGGTGAGGCGCGGCCCGAAATGGCAAGCCGAACATTTCGCGTCGATGAAGATTTTTAAGCCGCGCTGCGCCGCCAACGGATAACGCGCCATGGCCTCGCGATCGCCCGCCACCACGGCGTCGCGGAAAGCATCGAACGGCGTGCGCGGACTGATCAGCGTCGCCTGGAACGCCGCCAGCGCCTTGGCCGCGTCGACCAGAAGCTTCTCGTCGTCACCCCCGGGCTTGTGGCCGAACGCACGTTCGTAGCCGCAGGCCAGCGCCTTGTCCTCGCGCAGCAGCCCGGCGACGCGGCCGGCATCGCCCGCCATCTCGCGCGGATCGAGGATCGGCCGGATCGACTGCGACCACAGCGAATCCCCTGCCCCGTCCCAGCCGAACCAATGGGCAAGGCCCACGTTCCACAGCGACGGCGTACGCCGGTCGAGCTCGGCCCGCCCCACCGCCTTCGCGCGCCCGTCGCCCCAGTCGCGGCCGGCGACATGGCAGGTGGCGCAGCTCATGGCGCCGTCGGCCGACAGCCTTGGCTCATTGAACAGATGCTCGCCCAGCACGATCGCGTTGGCCGAGCCCGCCACGCGGTTGGACGGATCGCGCGGCGCGGTTGGCGGCCACGGCCCGTGGCGGGCAATCGCCCTCACCTCATCTTCCGACCATTGCAGCGGCGTCTGCGCGACGGCCGACGCCGCCAGCGCCATCAACACGACGCCGCAGAGCCAACGCCTCACTTCACGACGAGCTCATGGCTCAGCCGCTCGCTCTCCTCACCGGCGCGCACGTCGATGGCGAGCTCCCAGGTGCCGGGCATGTGAAACACCATGCCGTCGACACGATAGCGGCCGTCGCCCAGGGACACGATGGTTGGCCGGTAGTTCATGCCGTGCTTGTGCTCGGGCATCTGGGCGTCGATCGCCACCAGCTCGGCCGGCTTGTCGTTCTTGGTGCAGACATTGAACAGCAGCGAGAATGGCTCGCCGACCTCGATGCGCAACGGCTCAGGCCGGAACGCAATGAGATAGTGACTGGAGAAGATCACGATGCCGGTGCCGCGCCCGAGGTCGAGCGGGCAATCCGCCCAGGCCGGAAAGGTGATCAGCAGCGCGATGAGGGCTGCGAGCAGCCTCATTGGCCGACGCCGAGCTTGCTACCGAATAGGCGGTCACCGTTCTCGTAGGCAATCTTGCGCGCGACGTCCGGCGGCAGATCGCTGAGCCACTGGCGCGACCAGCGCGCATGCTCGACCACATAGTGCCAGCGCTCGGGCGTGAAGGTATCGGTGCCGACCACGAAGCGGTCGGGGAATTCCAGGAAGGCCTCGCGCCAACCCGGCGCCACCTTGCCGTTGGAGGCGTGCGAGGTCAGGAAGGCGAGATCGCACCACAGCGTCGAATAGCGCCGCAGCATTTCGCGCACCTTCTCCGGCCGCTCGAAGCCCGAATGCGCCCACAGCACGCGCGCCGTCGGGTCCTGCTGGAAGTGGCGCTGGACGGCGTCGGCGTCGGAATGCGAATGCAGGTAGAGCCCGAACTTCTTGGCGAGCTCGACCACCTTGCGCATGTTGGGCAGGTCGGCGTCGGCGCCGTAGATATGGAACTCGCCGATCGCCACGTACTTGCGCTTGGACAGCATGTCCTCGAGGAAGCCAATGATCGTCGCATCCTTGGCCCAGGTCGACAGCTCGCCGCGCGAGCGATAGGGCCTGAGCTCGGGCACGATCACCGAGGGCGCCACGTCCTGCAGCATCTTGGTGCCCTCGTTGTTCGAGCTCGACACCATGGCGCGCTTGACGCCCGCCTTCTTCAGGATCTCGACCACCTGCTTGGGCGGCACGACCTCCCAGGCGTCGTGGCTGTAGTGCATGTGAGCGTCGAAGATCGGCAATTCCTGGTCGGCCGAGGCCGTGCCGGCCGCAGCGAGCAGACTGACGAAGGCGAGAAGAGCGCGCATGTGAGGACCCATCAGCGGCCGGCCTTTGTCGCCCAGCCATAGTTGAAGCTAATCGAGATGCGCTCGCCGGAGAAGCGGGCCGGCGGCACTTCATGGCGCAGCCAGCTCTCGAACAGCAGCAGATCGCCCGCCTTGGCCGGCAGGCTCACGAAGGAGTGAAAGCTCTTGGGCGCGTCAGCCCGGCGCGGCGGCGTCGCCATGTGCAGGCCGAGCCGCGGGTCCTCGAACTTCAGGGCGCCCGCCCCTTTGGGCACTTCCACGTAATAGGTGCCGCTGATGAAGGACGTGGGATGGAGATGCAGCGAATGCACCACGCCCGCCGGCATGACGTTGGCCCAGCAATCGGTCATGGCGAACGATCGGCCGGCAAGATCGTAGTGCAGCGAGCGGGCGAAGGCCTTTGCGTGCGGGTCGATGCGCCGCCGCAGGCGGCTGAACAGCGATGAGAAGAGATGCAGGCGGTCGAGCGAGCCGTAGGACGTGTAGCCGCCAAGGTAGTGTTTGGCCGACCAGCGCCGGCCGGCCGCGTCCGAGACCGCGAGCGAGCGGCATTCGTCGGCCAGATCCTGGTTGAGCCGGCGCTGGTCCGGCCCGGCGATCGATTCTCGGTAGATCAGTGTCGGGAAAAGGGCATGGATCGCCATCGCTTGATTATCCGCCAAGCCGGCAGACCGTGCTATGGTTGTCGACATGCTCACCGACCAGCAGATCGAGACATATAGGCGCGATGGCTATCTGGTGATCCCGCGCCTGATCCAGGGCGAGCAGCTCGCCGAGCTGCGCGACCTCACCGACCGCATCGTTGCCGAAGCGCGCGGCGTTACGGCGAACGACGATCTCTACGACCTGGAGGCCAGCCACAGTGCCGCGCTGCCGCGCGTGCGCCGGCTGAAGCCCGTGATCTTCAAGCGCTACGCCTTCTTCCACGCGCTGGCGCGCGATCCCAAGATCACGTCGATCCTGGCGCAGCTGCTGGGCCCCGCCATTCGCCAGCATGGCGGCAAGCTCAACATGAAGTCGGCGGGCTACGGCTCGCCGGTCGAATGGCATCAGGACTGGGCGTTCTATCCCCACACCAACGACGACGTGCTGGCGACCGGCATCTATCTCGACGACTGCGACATGGACAACGGCGCGCTGATGGTGATCCCGGGCAGCCATCACGGCCCGACCTGGGACCATCATGCCGACGGCCGCTTCTGCGGCGCCATGAACCCCGATGCCTGCGACATCGACTTCGACAAGGCCGTGCCGCTCACGGGCCCGGCGGGCTCGATGACCATCCATCACGTGCGGCTGGTGCACGGTTCGGCGCTCAACCGCTCCAACCGGCAGCGCCGCCTGCTGCTGCACGAATACACGGCCGCCGACGCCTGGCCGCTGTTGGGTGTGGCCAACTTCGAGGAGTTCAACAGCCGCATGGTGCTGGGCGAGCCGACCATCGAACCGCGCGTCGTCGCCGCCCCCATCCGCATGCCGCTGCCGCCGGCCGACCACCAGGGCTCGATCTACGAGAACCAGCGCGGGACGGGCCGCCGCTTCTTCGAAACTTACGAGGAAGGCGTACGTGCCTGAGTTCAGGCGAGAGGAATCAAGTCATG
>NZ_BKAJ01000021.1 GCF_007992495.1 Reyranella soli | reverse complement strand
TCGGCTGACCCAGGCACTGCACTGGATCACCGCCATCGCCGTGATCGGCATGCTGGGCGTCGGGCTGTGGATGACCGGCCTGCCGCTCGGCTTCACCAAGCTCTATGCCTACAACTGGCACAAATGGATCGGCCTCGCCGTGCTGGTGCTGACGGTCGGCCGCCTGCTGTGGCGCTGGCGCCATCCGCCGCCGCCGCTGCCCGGTACCATCGTGCGCTGGCAGGCGGCGCTGGCGCCGCTCGCGCATTGGGCGCTGTTGCTCCTGCTGCTCGCCATGCCGATCAGCGGCTGGTTCATGAGCTCGGCTGCTGGCGTGAGCGTAATCTGGTTCGGGCTGCTGCCATTGCCCGACCTGGTGCCGCGCGACCAGGACCTGTTCGAGACGCTCAGGACCACACACTATATCCTGTCGCGGTTGCTGATCGTGGTGCTGATCCTTCACGTCGCCGCGGTCGTACATCACGATGTCCTGCGGCGAGACGGCGTGTTCCGCCGCATGTGGCCTTTCGGAGGAAGCTGATGCGTTGCTGGTTCGCCCTCGCCTGCCTGATCCTGCTGCCGTTGCCGTCGCTTGCCGGACCGCAGGACGCCTGGACGGTCGATCCCAAGGCAAGCTCCCTCTCCTTCAGCGTCGCCCAGGTCGGCTCGATCGTGAGCGGCCGCTTCCCCACCTGGACGGGCGAAATCGTGCTCGACCCCGCCTCTCTCGCCAGCGCGCGCATCGACATCAAGATCGACACGCGCCCGGCCTCGACCAACAACCGCGACGTCGATTCGCTGATGAAGGGGCCGAACTTCCTCGACGTCCAGAAATTCCCCGAGGCGCGTTTCGTGGCGACCTCGATCTCAGGCAGCGGCGATCGCTACGAGGCGCGCGGCAAACTCACCATCCGCGACGTCACGCGCGATGCCATCCTGCCCTTCACGCTCGCCATCACCGACGACCCCGCCCAGCCCGGCCGCGTGCGCGCCACCGCCCGGGGCCGTATCATCCTGAAGCGCCTCGACTATGGTGTGGGCCAGAACGAATGGGCCGCCACCGGCCAGGTCGCCAACGAGGTGACGGTCGACCTCAACGTCGTGGCTGGCCGCAGCAAATGATCAGTCCGTGTGCCCAATGCTAGGACGGCGCGCCCTGCTCGGCGCGGGCGCGTTCCTGCCGGCGGTGGCGCGCGCCCAGTCGGGCTTGTGGCCGGAATGGATCGGGCTCTACGACGGCGCGGCGCGCTTCTATCGCTCGATCCCGCTCGAGGACATCTATCCGCCGCCCAAGGAGCCGCACGTCGACCTCGACGACCCCGCGCCCTTCGGCGTGCACTTCGAGATCCGCGCCACCGACGATCTGCCGACGATCCGATTGCGCATCGATGCCGGACCGATGCAGACCGCCGCCAATGGCGAGCTGCTGCGCTTTGGTCCGCTGATCGATGGCGTCGCGGTCCTCGCCTCCAACGAATCCCGGCACGGGCCGCGCTCGGCGACCCTCACCGTCGGCCGCGACCTGTTAGGCACCGAAGCCCTGTTCGCGCATGCCGACGGCAGCTTCTGGCGCCGCCACTTCACCGTCCGCTTCACGCCGACCGGCGGCGACATCATCCTGTGGGTCTTCGACGCCGCCGGCACCCGCGCCCGCACCTGGCGCGGCTCGGCGGTCAAGCGTTCATAGTGAGCGAGTCTAGCCGTTGCCCTATGCCAAGGTATGTAGTGCGTTATCCGTAGCGAATCTTGTTGGCCCCGCGCGCCGTTTGCAAACTGCCACCACGTGATCGACACCAAGCCGACATCGACGGAGGAGCGGATGCCAAAGCTTCAGGACTCGCAGATCGTCATTGTCACAGGTGCGTCGAGCGGCTTCGGCCGCCTGTCCGCCAACGCCGTCGCCCGCGGCGGTCACACCGTGTACGCCGCCATGCGCGAAACCGAGGGCCGCAACGCAGCCCAGGTCGCCGACGTGAAGGCCTATGCGCGCAAGGAAGACGCCGATCTCCGCGCCATCGAGCTCGATGTCGGCGCGCAGGCGTCGGTCGACCGCGCCGTCGCCGCCATCATGGCCGAGCATGGCCGCATCGACGTCGTGGTGCACAATGCCGGCCACATGGCGTTCGGCCCGGCCGAGGCCTTCACGCCCGAGCAGTTCGCCGAGCTCTACGACATCAACGTGCTGTCGACCCAGCGGGTCAACCGGGCGGTCCTGCCGCACATGCGCAAGCGCGGCGAGGGTCTGTTGATCTGGGTCTCGTCCAGCAGCTCTGCCGGCGGCACGCCGCCCTACCTGTCGCCGTACTTCGCCGCCAAGGCCGCCATGGATGCGCTGGCGGTCCAGTATGCGCGCGAGCTCACGCGTTGGGGCATCGAAACCTCCATCGTCGTGCCGGGCGCCTTTACCAGCGGCACCAACCACTTCGCCCATTCCGGCAGCCCGGCCGATCTCGACCGCCTCGCCGAGTACGCCGCCGGCCCGACCGCGGGCCTCGCCGAGCAGATCCGCACAGCCTTCGGCCGCATCGCTCCGCCCGATGCCGATCCTGCCACGGTCGCGATCGCCATCGCCGACCTGGTCGACATGCCCTTCGGCAAACGCCCATTCCGGATCCATATCGATCCGACCGATGACGGCGCCTCGGTGGCGTTCGCGGTGATCGACCGCGTGCGCAACGAGATGCTGAACCGCGTCGGCCTCTCGGACCTGCTTCATCCCGCGCGCTGGGCGGAGTCCGACGCCTCCTGGGCCACATCGTCCAAGGCCGCTTCCTGAAACCTTCAGCAGGGAGACGAACCATGTCCGACAATGGCAAGACAGCGATCGTGACCGGCTCGGCACGCGGCATCGGCGCGGCGGTCGCCGAGCGCCTGGGCAAAGACGGCTTCGCCGTCGTCGTGAACTACTCAGGCAGTGCTGCGGACGCCGAAGCCGAGGTGGCGAAGATCAAGGACGCCGGCGCGCGCGCCATCGCGGTGCGCGCCGACGTCTCCGATCCGGCGGCAGTCAAGCAGCTGTTCGACGGGGCGACAGCCGCCTTCGGCGGCGTCGATGTCCTGGTGAACAATGCCGGCGTCATGCTGCTCTCGACCATCGCCGAGGCCGACGACAAGCTGTTCGACCGCCAGGTCGCCATCAACCTCAAGGGCGTGTTCAACGGCATGCGTGAAGCCGCGCGCCGGTTGCGCAGCGGCGGCCGCATCATCAGCTTCTCGTCGAGCGTCGTCGGCCTCTACCAGCCAACCTACGGTCCGTATGCCGCGACCAAGGGCGGCATCGAGGCCATGACCCATGTGCTGGCCAACGAGATGCGCGGCAAGAACATCAACGTGAACGCCATCGCCCCCGGCCCGACGGCGACACACCTCTTCCTCGACGGCAAGCCGCAGCAGGTGATCGACCATCTGACTCATCTGGCGCCGCTCGAGCGGCTGGGCACGCCGGCGGACATCGCCGCCGCCGTGTCCTTCCTGGCCGGGCCCGACGGATCCTGGATCAACGGCCAGGTCCTGCGGGTCAATGGCGGTATCGTCTAGGGCCGAGAGCTAAGGCCTGGGGCCGACGTAGTTCGACTGCGGGCGGATGATGCGCCCGCCCTTTTCCTGCTCGAAGATGTGGGCGCACCAGCCCGCGGTGCGTCCCACGGCAAACAAGGCGGTGAAGGCGCTGCGCGGGATCTCCAGCGCCTCCAGCAGAAGCGCCGTATAGTACTCGACGTTGGTATCGAGCGGCCGGCCGGGCTTGTACTTGCGCAGGGCGGCGATGGCGCCCTGCTCGACCGCCGAGGCGTAGGCGAGCCTGCCCGCCGTCGCCGGCAAGGTGGCCACGGCCGCCTTCAGCACGTCGGCCCTTGGATCGCGCACCTTGTAGATGCGGTGGCCGAAGCCCATCAGGGTCGTGCCCTTGGCAAAGGCATCGTCGAACCAGGCCTCGGCGCGCGCCGCGTCGCCGATCTCGTCCAGCATGTCGAGCACGGGACCGGGAGCGCCGCCATGCAGCGGGCCCTTCAGCGCACAGAGCCCGGCCAGCACCGAGGAGATCAGGCCGGCATGCGTCGAGGCCACCACTCGCGCGGTGAAGGTCGAAGCGTTGAAGCCGTGATCGGTGATGGTCGCGAGATAGGTGTCGAGCGCCTTTTCGAACACCGTGCCGGCGCGCTGGCCGCGCACCATGCGCAGGAAGTCCTGCGCCGTATTGAGCGATGGATCGGGCGCGATCGGCGCCAGCGACTTCTCGGCGTTGAGCGCGGCCGCCAGGAACACCGGCATGGCGCCGCACACCAGGAAATGATGGGGCATCTTGTCGTTGTCGGGCAGCATGCCGAGGCCGACCCGGAGCGCCTCGACCGGACTGAGGCCACGCGTCGCGGCCAAAAGCTTGGGCACGTCGGCGAAGGCCCGCACACGCGCCGCCGCCAGGCCCGCGGCGACAGCCGCCTCGTCGCCGCCGCCTTCCGCGTAGCCCTCCCACAGGAGAGCCGCGACGCCTTCGAAGCCGAGCGTCGCCGTCAGTTCCTCGATCGCATGTCCGCGCACGATCAGCCGGCCGGCCTCGCCGTCGACTTCGCTCATCGCCGTATCGGCCACGACGATCCCGTCGAGGCCGCTATTCACCCGTGTCAGCAGCATGTTGGATCCCTTTCCGCTATCGCTGCCAACCTCGGTTTTCACAAAAATATTGTCAATCTTGATTATATTGATCAATATAATGCCGTGGCAAACGAATGGCTGAGTTCGAGAGAAGCGGCGCGGCGGCTGGGCGTGTCGGCAGCGACGCTCTATGCCTATGTCAGCCGTGGGCTGTTGCGCTCCGAGTCGGTCGATGGCCGACGCGAGCGACGCTACCGCGCCGACGACATCTCGCGGCTGAAGCGGCGGCGCGATGTCGGGCGCAAGGCCGAATCGATCGCCAACCATGCGCTCGACTTCGGCACGCCAGTGCTCGAATCGTCACTGACCCTGATCGAGAACAACCGTCTCTATTATCGCGGCCGCGATGCCGCCGAGCTGGCGCGCACCGCCTCGCTCGAAGAAGTGGCACGGCTCTTGTGGGATTGCGACGAGCGGCCCTTCGCACCCGACAACCTGCCGCCAATGACCACGGCGCTGCGCCGCGCCTGGCTCGCGGCAGCGACCTTGGGCCCGGTCGATCGCTGCCTCGTCGTGCTGCCGGCGGCCGCGGCGCTCGACCATCCGAGCTGGGTGGAGGATCGCGCCGCCATGCTGGAGACAGGCGTGCGCGTGTTGCGCCTGCTGACCGCGGCGGTCACGGCGCGGCCGCTTTCGGCGCTCCCCGTCCATCAGGAACTTGCCGTGGCCTGGAAGGTGCCGCCGGCGCGCGCCCCGCTCCTGCGCGCGGCGCTGGTGCTGTCGGCCGACCACGAGTTCAACGCCTCAGCCTTCGCCGCCCGCGTCGTCGCTTCGACCGGCGCCAACCTCTACGGCGCCACCATGGCCGGGCTCGCGGCCCTGAACGGCCCGCGCCATGGCGGGCTGACCCGCCGCGTCGCCTCGCTGTTCGACGATCTCAAGAACACCCGCGACATCGACGGCGAGCTGGTGCAGCGCGTGCGCGACCGCATCTACATCCCGGGCTTCGGCCATCAGCTCTATCCCGACGGCGATGTCCGGGCGGCCACCCTGTTCGCACTGCTGCGCGAGACCGTCCCCAACTCGCCGGAGCTCGCCTTCGCCGAGCGGCTGGCCACCGCCGGCGAGCGACTGATCGACCGCAAGCCCAATGTCGATTTCACTACTGTCGTCGTCGAGCGCGTGCTCGGCCTACCGAAGGACTCCGCCCTCGCCCTCTTCCTGCTGGGCCGCACCGTGGGCTGGATCGCCCATGCTCTGGAACAATCCGCTCATGCTGCCCTGATCCGACCGCGAGCCCGCTATACTGGTCCCAGACCAGGAGGACTCCCGTGAGCGAAGGTCGCTGTCTTTGCGGAAACATCCGCTTCACCGCCGACGGTCCGCCCAAATGGACGAGCTACTGCCATTGCCAGAGCTGCCGCCGGCACACCGGCGCGCCGGTCTCCGCCTATGCCGGCTTCGAGGCGGCGAAGGTCCGGTTCAGCGGCGGCGCCCTCTCCACTTTCGAATCGTCGCCCGGCGTGCGGCGCGGCTTCTGTGGGCGCTGCGGTTCCACCCTGACCTACGAAGGCGACCGCTGGCCAGGCGAAGTCCACCTGCATGTCGGCGCATTCGACGATCCGGGAGCGCTCGCACCGACCGGCCACGCCTTCGCCGACGAACGGCTGCCGTGGCTGAAACTGTGACCTTATTTATCCACCAAAACGTCGCCTTGCCGGGGCCGCACCAGCGTGCTTAACGTCGCGCTTTAGTGACAAGAAAACGCGTGGGCGTGCCGAGGTTGCCCCATCTGCTCGGCATCGAGGGACTTGCGCCCGAAACAATTTCGGGTCTGCTCGATCTTTCCGAAAGCTACATCGACCAGAATCGGTCCATCGACAAACGGCGCGACGTGCTCGCCGGGCGGACGGTGATGAACCTGTTCTTCGAGAATTCGACCCGCACCCGCACCAGCTTCGAGGTCGCAGCCAAGCGGCTGGGCGCCGACGTCATCAACATGGACGTCGCCACCTCCTCGGTGCGCAAGGGCGAAACGCTTCTGGACACGGCGATGACGCTGAACGCCATGCGGCCCGACGCCATCGTCGTGCGGCACCATGAGTCTGGCGCGGTCAATCTCCTGTCACAGAAGGTGAACTGCGCCGTCATCAACGGCGGCGACGGCCAGCACGAGCATCCGACCCAGGCGCTGCTCGATGCGCTCACCATCCGACGACGACGCGGCAGCCTGGAAGGCCTGCTGGTGGCGATCTGCGGCGACATCATGCACAGCCGCGTGGCGCGCTCGAACATCCACCTGCTGCAGATCATGGGCGCGCGCGTGCGGGTGGTCGGCCCGCCCACCCTGATGCCGACCGACGTCGACCGCATGGGTGTCGAAGTCCACTACAGCATGAGGACCGGGTTGAAGGACGTCGACATCGTCATGATGCTGCGCCTGCAGACCGAGCGCATGCAGGGCTCGTTCGTGCCCTCGATCAGCGAGTATTTCCGCTTCTTCGGCCTCGACGCCGAGAAGCTCAAATTCGCCAAGCCCGATGCCCTGGTCATGCATCCCGGACCGATGAACCGCGGTGTAGAGATCGACTCCGAGGTCGCCGACGACGTCGACCGCTCGGTCATCCAGGAGCAGGTCGAGATGGGCGTGGCCGTGCGCATGGCCTGCTTGGACGCGCTGATCGGCGGCCGCCGCAACGCGCTCTCGGGAGCGGCAGCGTGAACGGCAACATCGATCGCCTGGCGCCGCAGCACAGCGGCTCGACCGCCTACATCAACGCGCGCATCATCGATCCCACGGGCGATGCCGAGTATCTGGGCGCCGTCCTGATCAGTGACGGCAAGATCGCCGACTACGGTCCCAACCTGTTCGCCTCGGGCGCGCCCTACGGCATCCAGTCGGTCGACTGTCGCGGCCTCTATCTCGCGCCCGGCCTGGTCGACACGCGCGTCCATACCGGCGAGCCCGGCGAAGAGCACAAGGAGACGCTGGAGAGCGCCGGCGCCGCCGCAGCGGTGGGCGGCATCACCTCCCTGGTATTGCTGCCCGACAACGAGCCGCCGTTCGACGACGCCTCGCTGATCGAGTTCGTCGCCCGCCGCGCCCGCCAGATCAAGCTGGTGAACATGTACGCCTACGGGGCGCTGACCGTCGGGCTCGAGGGCAAGGAACTGGCCGAGATCGGCCTTCTGGCCGAGTCCGGGGCCGTCGCCTTCACCGACGCCGACCACGCCATCGGCAACGCCCAGGTGCTGCGCCGCGCGCTCTACTACGCCAAGGCCTTCGACGCGCTGATCGTCCACCTGCCGCAGGAGCCGACCCTGTCGGGCGGCCACATGACCAGCGGCGAGATGGCGACGCGGCTCGGTCTGTCCAGCAGCCCGCCGCTGGCCGAGGTGATGCTGGTCGAGCGCGACATCCGGCTCGCCGAGATGACCGGCGGGCGCCTGCACCTCGCCAAGATCTCCACCGCCGAAGCGGTCGCGGCGATCGCTGCCGCCAAGGCGCGCGGATTGAAGATCACCTGCGATACCGCCGCGCCCTACTTTGCGCTGAACGACCTCGCGGTCGGCGACTACCGCACCTTCGGCAAGCTGGTGCCGCCCTTGCGGTCCGAGAAGGACCGGCAGGCCGTGGTCGAAGGCCTGAAGGCCGGCATCATCGACGCCATCGTGTCGGACCATCGCCCGCAGGACCAGGACAGCAAGCGCGTGCCCTTCGCCCAGGCCGAGCCGGGCGGCATCGGGCTGGAGACGCTGCTGCCGATCTCGCTCGAGCTGGTGCACAACGGCCATCTCACCCTGCCACGCCTGTTCAAGCTCCTGGCCAGCACGCCGGCGCGCCTGTTCGGCCTGCCGGGCGGGAAGCTCGCCAAGGGCGCGCCGGCCGATCTCGTGGTGTTCGACGCCGATTACGCCTGGAAGGTCGACCGCGACGAATTGTGGAGCAAGACCAAGAACACGCCATTCGACGAGCGCCCGGTGCAGGGCCGCGTGATGGCGACCATCGTCGGCGGCCGCACGATCTATCAGGATGAAAGTTTCCTGACGCCTGCGAGGGCCGCGTAGCCGCGGCCGAACAGCCTGGGGCCGCGTAATCGCCGTCCAAAAGCTGCCTCCAAACGGCCTTTTCGTCTGCTATGGTCGTGTCCTTCCACCAATCAGGGCGTTGCACGATGCTTCGACAGTCACTTCTTATCGGTGTCGCCGGCATGGCGTTCGCGGGCGCCAGCGCGGCCCAGCAGCGCGGCCAGTCGCGCGACGACTTGCTCGACGCCCTCACCCGCCACATCCAGATCTGTGGCGAGATGACCGAAACCCAGGCGCGCCTCAGCTGCTACGACCGCCTGCAGACACAGGTCGGCGGTGTCGCGCCGCAGTCCCAGCCGACACCGACGCCCTTGCAGGCGGCGCAGCCCACGCCGACTCCGCTCGCTCCGCCGCCACCGCCGACGACAAACATCGGATCGGGCGGCGGCTCGTCCATAAGCTCTGCGCCGCTGACGCCGCAGCCGCTCGGCGTGCCGGGTGGCGGTGTGGCGACCTTGGGCGCAGGCAGCGGTGCGGCCAACCCGCCGCCGTCGATGACGCGGGATCCCGACGCCGCCTTCGATCCGCGCACCGCGGGCTATCGTCCGCCCGAGAACATGGGCGCGCGGCCGCAGCCGCAATTGCGCCGCAGCGGACCGCGGCCGGTGCCGAACTTCTCGACGCCGCAGCCGCTGGTGACGCTCGGCGCCGCCAACCTGACCTACGGCGATTCGCGCTACTGGCAGGTGACGGTGACGCTCACCTCCAACACGCGCAATCCCGTCAACACCCAGGCCGAGTGCACCTTCATGAACGCCGGCCGCCCGGTCTCGACCGACTATCTCGGCCCGCTCATGATCCAGCCCGGCGAGCAGGTCACGACCGAGCTGATCGGCCCGCCGACCACGTCCTACATCGATTCGACCAACTGCAAGGTCGTGAGCCCCTGACCCTCGAATGATCTCGACCCTGATTCTGCTGCTGGCACCGTTCCTGATGGGCTATCTGCTGGGGTCGATTCCGTTCGGCCTGCTGCTGACACGCGCCGCAGGGCTGGGCGACATCCGTAACGTCGGGTCGGGCAACATCGGCGCCACCAACGTGCTGCGCACCGGCCGCAAGGGCCTCGCCGCCGCGACCTTGCTGCTCGATGCGCTGAAGGGCGTCGTCGCCGTGCTGATCGCCGACCAGGTCGGCCAGCTCGCCGCGGTCGGCGCCGCCGCGGGCGCGGTGCTCGGGCACATGTTCCCGGTGTGGCTTGGCTTCAAGGGCGGAAAGGGCGTGGCGACCACGCTCGGCATCATGTGGGGCCTGTCGTGGCCGGTCGGCGCCATCGCTTGCGCGGCCTGGCTGTTGTTCGCCGCCCTCTTCCGCTTCTCCTCGCTGGCCGCGCTGCTCAGCGTCGTAGCCGCCGCGATCGCCGCCTGGTTCCTGACCGACCATCGCGCCGCCATCCTGCTCACCCTGCTGGTGCCGCTGGTGTGGGTGCGGCACCACGAGAACATCGCCCGCCTGCTCAAGGGTACCGAGCCCAAGATCGGCCAACGCACGAAGAGCGAGGCTGCGCCTTCTTGAGGCGCTACTTCAGCCGGGTGAAGCCGTCGGGGCTAAAATCTTCGCTGCCGACGCCGTGATGGACGAAGAACAGCCCGTCGGGATCGTACTTGTCTTTCACCTGCCTTAGCCGCGCGTAGTTGGCGCCCCAGAAGGCACCACGCCAGTCGGGCTCGAAGTAGTTCGACTCCGAGACGTAGGAGCCGTGGTTCGGCACCAGCTTGCGCAGCTCGTCCATGGCGGCGTTGATGCTCTTGGCGTTGCGCTTCGCCAGCGCAATGTCGGGCTCGTGACCGGGAATGCCCGGAAAGGCCGGCGGCCCTTCCGAAGCGCTGATGGCGAGCGCGAAGGCGTCCGCCGCCGCGGGATTGGTCGCCGTGTCGCGCGCCGCGGCGACTTCTTCCGCCGGCGCCCCGGCAAGACCCTTGTTGAAATGCAGCGTGACGCGCCATAGGCGTGACGCGGCGAACAGTGCATCGACCAGTCGCGGCTGGTTGGCGGGCTCGATGAGCGGACCCGGCATCCACACCGATTCGTAGCCCTGGATGAACCAGCCGGCCTCGCCGATGTTGGAGCGCCAGAACACGTTGCCCGAAGGCGCGCCGGGCCGGTCGTCGTTCAGCACGAAGTCCGGCGCGTTCGCCTTCAGGAACGCGGCGTCCCAGAAATGCCGCGCCGGCAGGGCCGCGATGAAGGGCGGCGCCTGCAGCGCGAAGTCGTTGGGCCGCGCGGCCAGCCAGTCGAAGAATGGCTTCCACACGGCATTGGCGGCATCGCCGTCGAGGCCCTGGAACACCATGGCGACGCCTAAAACGTTGTCGCGGCGGAAGGTCACCTGCTCGCCCCACTGCGGATTGAAGAGTTTTTCGCGATAGAATGTGACGAAGCGCTCGATCAAGTCGCGGTAGGCCGCGTCCGACTTGGCCGCCACGTTCACGAACATGGCGCCGAAGAACTCGGGCAGCTCGCGCGTGCGCAGCGTCAGCCGCGTGACGATGCCGAAGCTGCCGCCGCCACCGCCCTTCAAGGCCCAGAATAGGTCGGGATTGGTGCAGGCATTGGCGATGCGCACCGTGCCGTCGGCCGTCACCACCTCGGCCTCGATCAGGCCGGCCGCCGCCAGGCCGTAGCGCTTGGAGAAGGTGCCGAAGCCGCCGCTCTGGATCAGGCCAGCGACACCCACTGTGGTGCAGCCGCCGCCCTGCACATAGCGCCCGGCCTTGGAGACCGCGTCATAGGCCTGCAGCCAGACCACGCCGGCGCCCAGCGACACCGCGGGCTGCGGGCGGTCGCTGCAGCCCTGACCGACGAAGGCGTCGTGCAGCTCGATGCGGTTCATGGCGCGCGTCCAGACCAGCAGCGAATCGGGCGCGTTGGAGGTCCCCTGGTAGGAGTGGCCGCCGCCCTTCACCGCTAGCCGCAGGCGATGGGTTCGCGCGAAGTTGACCGCGGCCGCGACGTCGGCGGCATTGCGCGCTGCCACCGCATAGGCGCTGGGCGTCGACGTCCAGGCATCGACCCAGCCGCTGGTCTGGGTCAACGCGACGTTGTCGCCGATCAGCCAGGGGTTCTTCAGGCCTTTGAAGAAGGCGGTGCACTCCGCACTGGCCGGCGCCGCCCGGCAGGCATCGAGCGGCGGCGTCACCTGGACCAGCTGGCCACCCACCTGGGCGTTCAGTTCCTGCCATTGGGCAGCCGACGGCCAGGAAGGATCGCCGGGACGGCTGCGGCGCGTAGGCTGGGCGTAGGCGGTCGACATCAGGGGCAGACTTCCGGCAAGCATCATCAGTTGGCGTCGGTACATGGCGGTCCTCGCGTTGAGGCCCACTGACTACCCTTCGATTCGACGATGAGGCCTCGAATTGTGACGACCGGCGCGGCCCGCGGGACGACCGGCGAGCGACAAAGGACGACCGGTCAGTTCTTCTTGGCCGCCTTGCCGTCATAGCGCCGCGCCCATTCCTCCAGGATCCGGGTGCGGTTCGCGGAGGCCCAGGCGAAGTCGTTCTTGATCATCGATTCGGCGACGCCGGCGGGATAGTCGGGGATGTTGCTGGCAATGCCCGGCATGGCGACCTGGCTGACGAACGAGGCATAGAGCTCGTTAGCCTTGCGGCTCGCGGCGAAGTCCATCAGCCGGCGCGCCGCCTCGGGCTTCTTGGTGCCGCGCAGGATGGCGGCGGCGTCCATGTCCCAGCCGCCGCCCTCCTTCATCACCAGCCCCTCGATCGGCGCGCCTTTCTGGCGGGCGTTGGCGGCGGCAAGCTCATAGGCGATGCCGAGCGGGAACTCGCCCGAGGCGGCATGCCGGCACGGCCGCGTACCCGAATGCTCGTAGACGGCGATGTTGTCGTGCAGCTTGTCCATGAACGCCCAGGCCTTGTCCTCGCCGAACATCTGGATCCAGGCCGAGACATGGAAGTAGCCGGTCCCCGACGAGGCCGGATGGGGCATGGTGAGCTTGCCCTTGAAGCGCGGATCGAGGAGGTCGAACCACGAGGCGGGCTTGGGCAGGCCGAGCTTGGTCGCCTCTATCGTATTGAAGCAGACCGCGGCTACCCACGCTTCCATGCCGACCCAGGCCGGCGGATTGGCCGGATCGCGGAAAGCCGGCTTGATGTTGGTGAGGTTCTTGGGCGCGTAGGGCTCGAGCAGGCCGCGCTTGTCGAGCAGCAGCATCGAGGTGACGGCCAGCCCCCAGATGGCATCGCCGCGCTGCGCGCCCTGCTCGGCCAGGATGCGGGCAGTGAGCACGCCCGTCGAATCGCGGTTCCACAGGATCTCGATGTCGCGGTTCTCGGCTTCGAATGCCTGCTTGAAGTCCTTCAGGTTCTCGACCTCGAGGGTCGAATAGACTTCCAGCCGGACACGGTCCTGCGCCGCCGCGGCCGTCGCACCGAGCGCCAGAAGGACCGCCATCATCAAGCTTCTCATCGCTGTCTTCCCTCTTCTTCCCACACATAACATTGATCACCAGCCAGCGCGTCGCTAGGGTCACTACACAACAACTGCAGGAGGCAGTTTCCATGTTCGTTGCTCGTATCGCGGCCCTGGCCGCCGCGGCCCTGTGCGCGGCGTCGGTCGCCGACGCCAAGACATTGCGCTGGGCCAGCCAGGGCGACGCCCTCACGCTGGACCCGCATGCCCAGAACGAGGGCCCGACCTCGGGGATGAACGCCCATGTCTATGAGCCGCTGATCAGCCGCGATCCGTCGCTTTCCAAGGTGCCGGCGCTGGCGCTGTCGTGGAAGGCGATCGCGCCCGACACCTGGGAGTTCAAGCTCAGGCCCGACGTGAAGTTCAGCGACGGCACGCCGTTCACCGCCGACGACGTGGTCTTCAGCTACAATCGCGCCCTGGCGCCGACGTCGGACTTCCGCGCCTACATCTCCTCGATCAAGGAGGTGAAGGCGATCGATCCGCTGACCGTGCACATCATCACCAACGGGCCCAACCCCATCCTGCCCGACTACGCGTCGTCGATCCTGATCATGTCCAAGGCGTGGGCCGAGAAGCACAACGTCACCAAGCCGCAGAGCTTCAAGGACAAGGAAGAGACCTACGCGGTGCGCAACGCCATGGGCACCGGCGCCTTCACGGTGAAGCAGCGCGATCCCGACGTGAAGACGGTGATGGCCAAGAACCCCACCTATTGGGGCGCCAAGGACTTCCCGGCGTCTCCTGACGAACTGGTGTACACGCCGATCAAGGAGCCGGCGACGCGAGTCGCCGCGCTGATCTCGGGCCAGGTCGACTTCGTGCTCGACGCGCCCCTGCAGGATATCGCGCGCATCAAGCAGACACCGGGACTCAAGACCGAGGAGACCGCGCAGGTCCGCTCGATCTTCCTCGGCCTCGATATGGGGGCCGCCGAGCTCAAGTACTCCGACGTCAAGGGCAAGAACCCGTTCGCCGACAAGCGCGTGCGCCAGGCGATGTACCAGGCGATCGACATCGACGCGATCAAGGCCAAGGTGATGCGCAACTTCGCGGCGCCCGCCGGCCTCGTCACCTCGCCCGGCGTGCACGGCTACACCAAGGATCTCGACAAGCGCCTGAAGTTCGACGTCGCCTCGGCCAAGAAGCTGATGGCCGATGCGGGCTATCCCAACGGCTTCTCGGTGGTGCTGGACTGTCCCAACGACCGCTACAACAACGACGAGCAGATCTGCCAGGCGGTCACCGGCATGCTGGCGCAGATCGGCATCAAGGTCGACCTGCAGGCGCGCTCCAAGACGCTGCACTTCCCCAAGATCCAGAAGAAGGATTCGAGCTTCTTCCTGCTGGGCTGGGGCGTGCCGACGCTCGATTCGCACTATGTCTTCACATACCTGTACCAGACCAACGACGCGGCCAAGAAGGTGGGCGGCTACAACCTCACCAACTACTCCAACGCCAAGATGGACGAGCTCACCGACTGCATCCTGAAGGAGGTCGACCAAGCCAAGCGCGACAAGATGATCGCCGACGCCTGGAAACTCGCGATCGAGGACATGCCGTACCTGCCGTTGCACCACCAGCTGATCGTCTGGTCGATGAGCGACAAGGTGACGATCCCGATCTTCGCCAACGACTCGCCCAACTTCAAATACTCGAAGATGAAGTGAGCCAAACGGCCTGAACCGAGGTAAAAGCCAGCACCGATGCTGGCTTTTATCGTTTCCCGCCTCCTGCAATCCGTCGCCGTCATGCTGGCGGTGTCGTTCCTGTGCTTCGTGCTGTTCAACTTCGTGGGCGACCCGGTGAGCAACATGGTCGGCCAGGAGGCGACGGCGGCCGACCGCGAGGAGATGCGCACCGAGCTCGGACTTGAGGACTCGGTCGGCATGCAGTTTCTGCGCTTCCTGGTCAACGCGGCTCACGGCAATTTCGGCAAGAGCTATCGCCTGGCGCGGCCGGTCTCCGACCTGATCGTCGAGCGCATGCCCGCGACGCTCGAGCTGGTGGCGGCGGCCGCCCTGCTGGCGCTCGCCATGGGCATTCCGCTGGGCGTGCTGACCGCACTCAGGCGCAACACCATCGACAGCCAGGCGGTCATGACCTTCTCGCTGGCGGGCGTCGCCATGCCGACCTTCGTGATCGGCATCCTGCTGATCTACGTCTTCTCCGTGGAGTGCAAGACCTGGGCGCCGGCGGTCGGCCTGCCGGGCGACTGGTGCTTCCCCTCCTTCGGTCGCGGCGAGACCGAGAAGATCGGCGGCTGGACCACCGGCCTGCTGACGGCGAGTGGTCTCAAGGCGATCGTGCTGCCGGCCGTCACCCTCAGCCTGTTCCAGATGACCCTGGTGCTGCGCCTGGTGCGCTCGCAGATGCTGGAGGTGCTGCGCACCGACTACATCAAGTTCGCGCGCGCCCGCGGCCTCACCAATCGCGCCGTGCACTTCCGGCACGCGCTCAAGAACACGCTGTTGCCCGTCATCACCGTGATCGGCATCCAGGTCGGCGGCCTGATCGCCTTTTCGATCATCACCGAGACGGTGTTCCAGTGGCCGGGCATGGGCCAGCTCTTCATCCAGTCGGTGCAGTTCGCCGACATCCCTGTGATGGCGGCGTATCTCGTCATGGTCTCGCTTATCTTCGTCACCATAAACTTCTTCGTCGATCTTCTTTATGCCGCGATCGATCCGCGCCTCAGGCTCGATCGCGCGCAAGTCGGCACGGCAGGCGGCTGACGTATGAAACAGAACGTTGAGGCGGCCCTGCCCTGGGCCCTGATCGGCGCTGCCTCTCTCGGCATGTTCGCCTGCACCTCGAGCGGCACCACCCGCGCGCCCTTCCTGATCGACATGGCGCGCGACCTCTCGGTCAGCATGCCGCTGGTCGCCAACCTCATATCGCTGACGGCGACGGCGTGGGGCGTCTCGTCCGCGGCCGCCGGCTGGCTGGCCGATGTCATGGGCCGCCGGCTGATGCTGGTGGGTTCGCTGTTCGGGCTGGCCCTGGCGCTGGTCGGCCAGGCGCTGGCGGGCTCGTTCTTCTGGGTCGCCGTCTGGGCCACGATCGGCGGCGGCTTCTGCGGCGCCTTCACCGCCGCGGCCTATGCCGAGCTCTCCGGTCGCGTGCCCGACGCCCAGCGCGGCCGGGCGCTGGGCTGGGTGATGAGCGGCCAGTCGCTGACGCTGCTCGTCGGGGTACCGATGGCCGCCGCGGTGGGCTCGCTGATCGGCTGGCGCGGCTGGCTGATCTGCGTCGGCGCCCTCGCACTGGCCGCCAGCGTCAGCATGTTGATCACCGTGGGTCGCGGCTCGGCCGGCCACATGCGCGGGGTCGTGCGCCCATCGATCAGGGACGCCCTGTCGAAGCGCGTGATCGGGCTGCTGACCACCGGCATCTTCGAGCGCATCTGCTATGGCCTCGCCGTCACCTACTTCGCCGCCTTCCTTCAGGCGACCTACGGCCTGACGCTGGCCGAGCTCGCCATACCGCTGGCGATCTTCGCCATCGGCAGCGTCGCCGGCACCGTGCTCGGCGGCCAGATCGCCGACCGCTTCCGCGATCGCCTGCTGACCTTCGCCGTCGCCATGGCCCTGTCGGCGGTTGCCGCCCTCGTCCTCTTCATGTGGCACCCCAGCGCCGAGATCTCGGTGGCGCTCGGCTTCCTCTATGTCCTGCTGAATGCGCTCGGCCGGCCGGCCTACATGGCCGCCCTCGCCAACGTGCCCGACGACGTGCGCGGCACGGTGCTCGGGCTGAACAGCTCCTCGGCCAGCATCGGCTGGATCGGCGCCGCGGCCCTTGGCGCGGCCATGATTGGTTGGGTAGGCTTCGAAGGCTTCGGCCCGCTGGCCGCCGTGCTGGCGGTGCTGAGCGCGGCCGGCGCCCTCGCCGGACGCCGCGCTGCTGGCCGCAAGGTGACCTGAATGGCTGACACGACGGCCCTCGCCCGCTTCCGCGACTCCGACATCTGGTGGAGCTTCCGCCGCTCGCCCACGACGGTCGTCGCCGCCGTCGTCACGGTGCTCTTCTTCATGGGCGCGATCTTCGCGCCCTGGGTCGCGCCCTACAATCCGTTCGACGTGAAGTCGCTCAACCTCATGGACGCTTTCACGCCGCCGGCCTGGAACTCGGGCGGCAGCGCCGCCCATCTGCTGGGCACCGACAATCAGGGCCGCGACGTGCTGTCGGCCATCCTCTACGGCACGCGCGTGTCGCTCATGATCGGGCTCGCGGCCATCGTGCTGTCGGTGACCACGGGCGTGCTGCTGGGCCTGCTCGCCGGTTTCCGCGGCGGCTGGGTCGAGGCGATCATCATGCGGCTGGCCGACATCCAGCTCACCGTGCCTGCCATCCTGATCGCCCTCACGCTCGACGGCGTGGCGCGCGCCGCCCTGCCGAAGCACGTGCATGATGAGATCGCCATCTGGGTGCTGGTGATCTCGATCGGCGTCGCCTACTGGCCGCAATTTGCGCGCGTCACCCGCGCCACCACGCTCGCTGAAAAGCACAAGGACTACGTCAACGCCGCGCGCATCATCGGCGTGCCGGGCGCACGCATTGCGCTCGCCCATGTGCTGCCCAACGCCTGGGGACCGGTGCTGGTGATCGCCACCATCGAGCTGGCGCTCGCCGTCATCGCCGAGGCCTCGCTCTCCTATCTCGGCGTCGGCATGCCGGCCACCCAGCCGTCGCTCGGCACGCTCATTCGCATCGGCAATGCCTTCCTGTTCTCCGGCGAATGGTGGATCGTGATCTTCCCGGTCTTTGCGCTGGTCATCCTGTCGCTCTCCGTGAACATCCTGGGCGACTGGCTGCGCGACGCGCTCAATCCCAAGCTGCGCTGATTCTACTGACGGTTGATTTACATGGTGACGACTCGCGCGTAGTGTCGCGTCATGTTCGACGGCCCCCTCACCGCCGAGCTCGACCCCGGCGAACGACGCGCCCGGCTGCGGCTGGCACGCAGCGCCCGGATCGGGCCGGTGACCTTCCACGAAGCGCTGGCTCACTTCGGCTCGGCGCACGCCGCCTGTGCGCGGTTGGCCACGATCGGCGATGCCGCCATCGCCCGCGAGGAAGATGCCCTGGCCAAGGCCGGCGGCCGCTTCCTGGTGTTCGGCGATCCGGCCTATCCGCCGGCGCTCGCCACCCTGCCGGATGCGCCGGCGGTGCTGTCGGCCATCGGCGATCTCGGCCTGCTCGGCCGGCCGACCCTCGCCGTCGTGGGCGCGCGTGAGGCGTCCCTGGCGGCGTGCCGTCTTGCCGGGGAACTGGCAGGGTCGCTGGGCGCAGCGGGCTTCGTCGTCGCCTCCGGCCTGGCGCGCGGCATCGATGCCGCCGCCCATCAGGCTGCGCTGGCCACCGGCACCGTCGCCGTGCTGGCCGGCGGCATTGACCAGGTCTACCCACCCCAGAACGCCGGCCTGCATGCCGCCATCGCCGGCGATGGCCTGCTGCTGAGCGAATCCCCCTGGGGTGCGCCGCCCGTGGCCCGCGCCTTTCCCCGCCGCAACCGCATCGTCAGCGGCATGTCGAAGGGTGTCGTGGTCATCGAGGCGGCCGCCCGTTCGGGCTCCCTGATCACCGCCCACCGGGCCGCGGAACAGGGTCGCGACGTCTTCGTCGTCCCGGGCTCGCCGGCCGACCCTCGGTATGCCGGATCCAATAGCCTTATCCGTGATGGGGCTATTTTGACCCGCGACATCAAGGATATTCTGAGTGTGCTCCAGCCGCCACGGTCCGGGCCCCAAGTCCCTGTCAAACCAAGGGAAAAATCGGCCCACCCGGAGGCCCAAAAGGTGGTGTCTGCCCTGGGGTCGGTACCCACCCTGGTTGACGAACTGGTACGTCGATGCCAAGTGTCCGCCGCCGCTGTGGCGGAGGTCCTGCTGGCTCTCGAGCTGGAAGGCCGCCTGGAAAGGCACCGGGGTAACCGCGTATCCCTGATATAATATCAGTGATTTAGCTCCGGGTTTTAAAGTTTTACTGGAGCATACCCGACGATGGACGTACTGGTCGTCGAGTCCCCGGCCAAGGCAAAGACCATTGGGAAGTATCTCGGCCCCGGCTACACCGTGCTGGCCTCCTATGGTCATGTCCGCGACCTGCCGCCCAAGGACGGTTCGGTGCGCCCGGATGAAGATTTCGCCATGTCCTGGGAGGTCGATCCCCAGTCGCAGAAGCGGCTGGACGCCATCGCCAACGCCATCACCAAGGGCGGCAAGCTCTACCTTGCCACCGACCCCGACCGCGAGGGCGAGGCCATCTCCTGGCATGTCCGTGATATCCTGAAGCGCAAGAAGGCGCTGGAAGGCGTCGACGTCAAACGCGTCACCTTCAACGCCATCACCAAGCAGTCCGTCCTGGACGCCGTCGCCCATCCGCGCGAGCTCGACCAGGACCTCATCGACGCCTACATGGCGCGCCGGGCGCTCGACTACCTGGTGGGCTTCACCCTCTCCCCCGTCCTGTGGCGCAAATTGCCGGGCAGCCGCTCGGCCGGCCGCGTGCAGTCGGTAGCGCTGCGCCTGATCTGCGAGCGCGAAGCCGAAATAGAAGTCTTCAAGAGCCGCGAATACTGGACGGTCGACGTCCTGTTCGGCACGGCCAAGAAGCAGACGCTGAAGGCCCGCCTCACCCACTTGGACGGCCGCAAGCTCGACAAGTTCGACCTCGACACCCAGGAGCGGGCCGAGCAGGCCAAGCGCGAGATCGAACGCCGCGCTTTCTCGGTGTTGTCGATCGACCGCCGCCAGGTCCGCCGCAACCCGCCGCCGCCCTTCATCACCTCGACCCTGCAGCAGGAGGCCTCGCGCAAGCTCGGCCTGGGCGCCGCCACCGCCATGCGCATCGCGCAGCGGCTGTACGAAGGCGTCGATATCGGCGGCGAGACAGTCGGACTCATTACTTATATGCGTACCGACGGCGTCACCCTGGCGCCCGAGGCGGTCGGCCAGACCCGTCGCCTGATCGAGAGCAAGTACGGCCAGAGCTACCTGCCCGAGAAGCCGCGCGTCTACACCTCGAAGGCCAAGAACGCCCAGGAGGCGCACGAGGCCATCCGCCCGACCGACCTCTTCCGCACGCCGCAGGACGTGGCGCAGTACCTCGATCGGGACCAGCTCGGCCTCTACGAGCTGATCTGGAAGCGCACCGTCGCCAGCCAGATGGAAAGCGCCGTGCTCGACCAGGTCACGGTCGACATCGCCAGCGCCGACAAGAACGTGCAGCTGCGCGCCACCGGCTCGGTCATCAAGTTCAACGGCTTCCTCACCCTCTACGACGAGGGCAAGGACGAGAACGGTAATGAGGACGAGGAAGGCAACGCCATCCTGCCCGACGTTACCCAGGACGAGGGCCTGGAGCGTCGCGACGTCCTCCCCGAGCAGCATTTCACCGAGCCGCCGCCGCGCTATTCCGAGGCGAGCCTGGTCAAGAAGCTCGAGGAGCTGGGCATCGGCCGGCCGTCGACCTACGCCAGCATCATCGAGGTGCTGCAACGCCGGAACTACGTGAAACTCGACCGCAAGCGCTTCGTGCCCGAGGACCGCGGCCGCATCGTCACGGCCTTCCTGCAGACTTACTTTCCGCGCTACGTCGAATACAACTTCACCGCCCATCTCGAGGACGAGCTGGACGAGATCTCCGACGGCAAGATCGATTGGCGCCAGGTGCTGCGCGAGTTCTGGAAAGCCTTCTCGGCTGCGGTCGGCGAGACCAAGGATCTGCGCGTCAAGGAAGTGCTCGACAAGCTCGACGAGGAGCTGGGCCCGCACTTCTTCCCGGCCAACGACAATGGCGGCAAGAGCCCGCGCGACTGCCCGTCCTGCGCCAACGGCCGGCTCGGCCTGAAGCTCGGCAAGTTCGGCGCCTTCATCGGCTGCTCGAACTATCCGGAGTGCCGTTTCACCCGCAAGCTCGGCATCGTCGATCCCGACGCCGATGCCGCCTCGGGCGCCAACCTCGACGGCCCCAAGGTGCTGGGCACCGATCCGGCCACCGGCAAGGTCGTGACACTGCGCAACGGCCCATACGGCCTCTACGTCCAGCTCGGCGAGCCCGAGGGCAAGGAGAAGCCCAAGCGGCAGTCGCTGCTGAAGGGCATGACCCCGGACGAGGTCACGCTCGAGAAGGCGCTGGCGCTGCTCTCGCTGCCGCGCGAGTTGGGGCCCCATCCCGAGGACGGCCAGCCCGTGCTGGCCGGCGTCGGCCGCTTCGGCCCGTACGTGCGGCACGCCACGAAATACAAGACCATTCCGGCCGACGAGAGCGTGCTCGACATCGGCATGAACCGCGCCATGGCGCTCTTGGCCGAGGCCAAGGCGACCGGTCGCGGCCGCGCCGCCGCCAAGCCGATCCGCACCGTCGGCAACCATCCCGCCGACGAGGCGCCGGTCGAGCTCTACGAGGGCCGCTACGGTCCCTACGTGAAGCATGGCGGCATCAACGCCACCGTGCCGCGCGACCTCAAGCCGGACGAGCTGACTCTCGACCAGGCGGTGGCGCTGCTGGCCGAGCGCGCCGCCAAGGGTGGCGGCAAGAAGCCCAAGGTGACGCGGGCCAAGAAAGCCGTGCCGGTTCCCGCCAACGACGCTGGCGACACCGCCAAGGCAGCGGCCAAGGCCAAGAAGAAGGCCACCCCCAAGAAGAAGGCCGCCAAGGCCGCCAAGGGCAAGGGGGCCGAGACGCCGCCGCGCACCGGGACCGATGGCTAAGGGCAAAGTCCCGACCCGCGACGAACTGCTGGCATTCATCAAGGAGAGCGCCACCCCGGTGGGCAAGCGCGAGATCGCGCGTGCCTTCGGGCTGAAGGGCGACCAACGCATCGAGCTCAAGGAGCTGCTGCGCAACCTGCGCGATTCAGGCGACATCGCCGCCGACCGCGCCAAGACATTCAAGGATCCAAAAACACTGACTGACATCACCGTACTGGAGATCGTGCGGGTCGACGACGACGGCCATCTGCTGGCCGTGCCGCGCCGCCACGACGAAGAAAAAGAGGGCCCCCCGCCCCGCATCGAAATCAATCCGCAGGCCCAGTCTTCCGGCGGAAGGGGCAGCGGCCCCGCCCCCGCGGTCGGCGACCGGGTGCTCGCCTCGCTGAAGCGCCGCGGCAAGAATACCTACGAGGCCCGCATCATCCGTACGCTGGGCAGCGCCCCGCGCCGGGTGCTCGGCCTCTATGAGGAGCCATCGGGCCGCGACGGCATGGGCATCGTGACGCCGACCGACCGCAAGCTGAAGGCGAGCTACGACATCCGGCCAGCCGACAAGAACGGCGCCGAGCCCGGCGACATCGTCTGGGTCGAGCCCTCCGGCGGCGCGCTCGCCCGGCGCGCCCGCGTGAGCGAGCGCGTCGGCGCCATGAGCGACCCGCGCACTGTCAGCCTGATCTCGATCGCGGCCAACGACATCCCGGTCGAGTTCCCGGCGGCCGCGCTGGAGGAAGCCGAGCGCGCCAAGGCGGCGCCGCTCGGCCAACGGCTCGACCTGCGCGACACGCCGCTGGTCACCATCGACGGCGAGGACGCCCGCGACTTCGACGACGCGGTGTTCGCCGAGCCCGATCCGGACCATCCCGGCGGCTGGCGCCTCCTGGTCGCCATCGCCGACGTCGCTTGGTACGTGCGGCCGGACAAGCCGCTCGACCGCGCCGCCTACCGCCGCGGCACCTCGGTCTATTTCCCCGACCGGGTGGTGCCCATGCTGCCAGAGGCGCTTTCCAACCACTGGTGCTCGCTGGTCCCTCACGAGGATCGACCGGTGCTGGCAGCAGAAATGTGGATCGATGCCGAAGGACATCTCAAGCGCCACCGCTTCCACCGCGCCATGATCCGCTCGGCCGCGCGCCTCACCTACACCCGCGTCCAGCGCGCCCAGGACGGCATGCCGGACGCCGAGATCGCGCCCCTGATGGGCAAGGTCATCCGCCCGCTCTATGGCGCTTACAAGGTTCTGCTGGCGGCGCGCGAAAAGCGCGGCGCGCTCGACCTCGACCTGCCCGAGCGCCAGGTCACCTTGGGCGACGATGGCCGCATTGCCGAGATCGGCGTGCGCGAGCGGCTCGACAGCCACAAGCTGATCGAGGAGTTCATGGTCCTGGCCAACGTTGCCGCCGCCCAGGCGCTGGAGCAGCGCCACACACCGTGCCTCTACCGCATCCACGACAACCCCGACGCCGCCAAGATCGAGGGCCTGCGTGAGTTCCTTGGCACTCTGGGCGTTGGCCTGCCAGCCGGCCCGCGGATCCGGCCCGGCGACCTCAATCGCGTCCTGCACCAGGTCGCGGACAAGCCGGTCGCCCGCCTGGTCAACGAGACCATGCTGCGCAGCCAGAGCCAGGCTGTGTACAGCCCCGACAATCTCGGTCATTTCGGCCTGGCATTGGCGCGCTACGCCCATTTCACCTCGCCGATCCGCCGCTTTCCCGACCTGATCGTGCACCGCGCCCTGATCGCGGCCTATGGCCTGGGCGAAGGCGGCTTGCCGGAGGCCGACAAGGGCCGCTTCGCCGAGTTCGGTGAGCACCTTTCCATGTGCGAGCGCCGCGCCGTGGCGGCCGAGCGCGGCGCCATGGACCGCTATGTCGCGGCGTTCATGGCGGCACATGTCGGCGCCACCTTCCCCGGCCGCGTCACCAGCGTCACCCGCTTCGGCCTGTTCGCCGCACTCGACGCCAGTGGCGCCGACGGGCTGATCCCCATCCGGTCGCTGGGCCAGGAGTTCTTCCGCCACGACGAGGGCCGCCAGATGCTGATCGGCGAGCGAACCGGCGAGACATTCGGCCTGGGCGACAGATTGCGGCTGAAACTGGTCGAGGCCGACATCGCTACCGGCGGCCTTTTGTTCGAGATCGTCGATGTCATCGAGCGCGTCGAGCGCCACGCGCCGCCGCGCGGCAGTCGCCACGATCGCCGCACGCCGCGGCGTCCGGTCGCGCAGCGTGGCGGCCCAAAGGACAAACGGTCGCGACGACGCCGATAAAGCAAGGGCCCATCTTGGCGGGATGAATGAGGAACGCTCGCCGGATATCTGGACCTGCCTGTGGCGCGGCTGGCGCGGCAGGTGTCCGCGCTGCGGCGCCGGCAGCCTGTTCTCGAGCTTCCTCAAGATGCGCAGCCACTGCCCGGCCTGCGAGCTTGGCCTGGAGCCATTCCGCGCCGACGATGCGCCGGCGTACTTCACGATTTTTGCGGTCGGCCACATTGTCGTCCCGCTCGTGCTCGTGTTCGAGCGCTACGGCGGCGAGCCACCCCTATGGGTACATGCGGCGTTGTGGCTTCCCCTGTCGGTAGTTCTTGCACTTTTGCTCCTGCCGCGGATAAAAGGCGCCGTCATTGCGCTCCTATGGGCGCATCGGATAGCCGCTCCCAAGCCTTCAACGACCGGGAGTTACGACCCCTCAGCCTGAAAACGTGGCCGCCCGCCGACGGCCTGTGCTATGCTTGCCGTTGCTGGGTATGGAAGTGTCGCTGATCCCTTTTCTCGTTAAGGCGCTGCCGCGCGCGGCAGCCGCTCTCGTTGCTTCATCTCTGGTCGTCTCCTGTGCGACGTCGACTGACGCCCCGCAGGCCACCTCCGGTCGCAATCCGTCGGTAGCCGCCGACGTCAACCTCGAGCGGGTCGTCCTGCAGGCCTACCGCGCCATCGGCGACCGCCACCTGTTCGAGCCCAATTTCCGGACGCTCTCGACCGAGACCTACCGCGGCTTCGCCAGCTCCGATCCGGCCATGGTGCTGGAAACCTCCGACGCCACCTTCACCGTCAAGCGCGACGGCCGCGAAGTGCTGAGCCGGCCCACCCCGGCCGACCCGACCGACGGCCGCGCCTGGGGCGGCATGCTGGCCGAGCTGATGGCGGGGTCGGTCGACGCCTCGCCGGCGCTGCAGCACACCGACCGCCAGCAGCTGATCCGCGAAGCCATGACGGCCACCACCAAGCAGCTCGACCGCAACAGCCGCTACGCCGATCCCGACGAGGCGCGCGACAACCGCTTCCAGCGCGACGGCGGCGGCGGCATCGGCATCACCGTCGAGCGGACCGACGACAAGAGGATCATGATCCGCGCCGTGCAGGCGGATTCCCCTGCCGCCAAGGCCGGCATCCAGGTCGGCGACCAGATCCTGTCGATCGACGGCGAATCGATGATCGAGCGTCCGTTGAGCGACGTCGTCGCCAAGCTGCGCGGCTCGATCGGCGCGCCGGTCGCCATCACCGTGCTGCGCAGCTCGCAGGGTGCCGAATACGTGCTGAGCATGAAGCGGGCCCGCATCATCCCCACCACGGTCACCTATGAACGCCGCGGCGACGTGGCGCTGATCCACCTGACCGGGTTCAACAGCGCCACCACCGACAACCTCAAGGCCGCCATCGACAAGGCCCGAGCCGAGCTCGGCAACGGCATGGCCGGGGTCATCATCGACATGCGCTCCAACCGCGGCGGCCTGCTCGACCAGGCGCAGACCGTGTCTGAGCTGTTCATCAACAACGGCACCATCTTCTCGACCAGCGGCCGTCATCCCGACAGCCGGCGCACCTACAAGAGCGGCAGCAGCGCCAAGACGCCCGACATGCCGATCGTCGTGCTGATGAACGGCGGCTCGGCCTCGGCGGCGGAGATCGTCGCCGCCGCCCTGCAGGACCGCGGCCGTGCCGTCGTCGTCGGCAGCACCAGCTACGGCAAGGGCACGGTGCAGACGGTGGTGCGGCTGGCCAACGAGGGTGAGCTGATCCTGACCTGGTCGCGCCTGAATGCGCCGTCCGGCTACACCTGGAACGAGCTCGGCGTGCTGCCCAACATCTGCACCTCCAAGGTCGCCGATGTCGGACAGCTGAACACCAACTCTGTCGATTCCAGCCAGGGCACGCTGATGCGCTGGCATGCGCTGCGCAATCCGACCCAGCAGGAAGTGACCGACCTGCGCAAGATCTGCCCGCCGGGCGAGGCGAGCCCCGAGCGCGACGTCGAGATCGCCACCCGGCTGCTGCGCGACCGCGGCCTTTATGCCCACGCCGTGCATGCGGCGACCCAGCAGGCCACGGCTCGCTAATAGGGCCGCTAACAGGCGACTTGACACTGGCGAGGCAGCGACTAGTTTGCCCGCCTTCCAGAGATTCGCCCTTCCGGGCATAGGGACAAGACCATGGCCAAGCCGACCTCGATCCTGATCAAGATGGTGTCCAGCGCCGACACCGGCTTCTATTACGTGACGCGCAAGAACCCGCGCACCAAGACCGAGAAGATGGAGCTGAAGAAGTACGACCCGGTCGTGCGCAAGCATGTCGTCTTCAAGGAATCGAAGATGAAGTGACGTCCCGCAAGGGACGTCATCCCGAGCGGAACGCGAGGGATCCGACCGAACCAGCCGCCCTTTCGGGCGGCTTTTTCGTGGGTGACAGCGAACGCTGCCGCCTGGTCTTCCAGACCGCCCTCCTCTGTAGGCAGACCGCCCTTCAGTCGCTAAATTCCTACCGCCCGACGTCGCGTCGCCGCCGCCCGATAGGGCCCTGAAATCAAGAAGGAACAGCCAATGGTCAATCGCACGAAATTCTATATCGACGGCGCCTGGGTCGACCCGGCCGTCATGAAGACGGTGCCAGTGGTCAATCCGGCCACCGAAGAGCGCATGTATGACGTCGCCGTCGGCTCGAAGGCGGACGTTGACAAGGCCGTTGCCGCCGCCCGCAAGGCGTTCGAGACCTTCTCGGTCACGACGCGCGAGGAGCGCATCGCGCTGCTCGAAAAGATCATTGAGGCCTACAAGGCGCGCTCCAAGGACATTGCCGCCGCCATCTCCGACGAAATGGGAGCGCCGATCCCGATGGCCGAGCGGGCTCAGGCCGGCGCCGGCCTCGGTCACCTGATGTCGACCCTGCAGGTGCTGAAGGACTATGAATTCGAGGAAACGGTCGGCAAGGCCGTTGTCGTGCGCGAACCGATCGGCGTGGTCGGCATGATCACCCCGTGGAACTGGCCGCTCAACCAGATCGCCTGCAAGGTCGCGCCCGCGATCGCCGCCGGGTGCACCATGATCCTGAAGCCGTCGGAATTCACGCCGACCTCGGCCCTGATCTTCGCCGAAGTCATGCACGCAGCCGGCGTTCCGAAGGGCGTATTCAACCTCGTCAACGGCCTTGGCCCCGAAGTCGGCGTCGCCATGAGCGAGCACGAGGGCATCGACATGATTTCGTTCACCGGCTCGACCCGCGCCGGCATCGATGTCGCCAAGCGCGCCGCCAATACCGTCAAGCGCGTCAGCCAGGAACTCGGCGGCAAGTCGCCGAACGTCATCCTGGAAGACGCCGACTTCACCAAGGCGGTCAGCGGCGGCGTGGCTCAGGTGTTCAACAACTCGGGCCAGTCGTGCAATGCGCCGACACGCATGATCGTGCCGTCCAGCAAGATGAATGAAGTGAAGGCGATCGCAAAGGCCGTCGCCGACAAGACGAAGGCGGGCGACCCGAAGGCCGAGGGCACCACGATCGGTCCCGTGGTCAATCGCACCCAGTGGGACAAGATCCAGGCGCTGATCAAGAAGGGCGTCGACGAGGGCGCGACGCTCGTCGCCGGCGGTCCCGGCCTGCCCGAGGGCGTCAACAAGGGCTTCTATGTTCGCCCGACCGTGTTCGCCGACGTGACCAACGATATGACGATCGCCCGCGAGGAAATCTTCGGGCCGGTGATCACCATCCTCGGCGCCAAGGACGAGGCCGAAGCGGTCAAGATCGCCAACGACACGCCCTACGGCCTCGCCGGCTACGTCTCCGCCGGCTCGGTCGAAAGCGCCAAGCGCGTCGGCAAGCAGATCCGCGCCGGCAACGTTAACCTGAACGGCGTTCCGAACGAGCGCACCGCCCCGTTCGGCGGGTACAAGCAGTCCGGCAACGGTCGCGAGTGGGGCAAGTACGGGATGGAGGACTTCCTCGAGGTGAAGGCGATCGCCGGCGTCTAGGAGGGTCTCAACGGGCATGATGCGTTCGGGTTTCCCCCTGAGCGCATCATGCTTTAGGCTCCGCCCTCCACAATCGGAGGGGAACGAGACATGAGCGCCCAGCTTTCGCGCGACGACTGGAAGGGCCGCGTCGGCGGCTTGAGCTACCGCAACCAGGCCTTCATCGGCGGCAAGTTCACGCCTTCCCTTACCGGCAAGACCTTCGACTGCGTGAACCCGGCCACCGGCCAGGTGCTGACCAAGGTCGCGGCCTGCGAGCAGGCCGACGTCGACGCCGCCGTGAAGGCCGCGCGCGCCGCCTTCGACAAGGGCACCTGGGCCAACATGCCGCCGGCCAACCGCAAGCGCATCATGCTGAAGCTCGCCGAGCTCATGATGAAGAACCGCGATGAGCTGGGCCTGCTCGAGACGCTCGACATGGGCAAGCCCATCGCCTACTCGACCCGCGTCGACATCCCGGGCTCGGCCAACACCGTGCAGTGGTTCGGCGAGGCGATCGACAAGATCTACGACGAGGTCGCGCCGACTCCGGGCAACGTCGTCGCCATGATCACGCGCGAGCCGGCCGGCGTCGTCGCCGCTGTCGTGCCGTGGAACTTCCCGCTGCTGATGGCGTGCTGGAAGATCTCGCCGGCGCTCGCCGCCGGCAACTCGGTGATCTTGAAGCCTGCCGAGCAGTCTCCCCTCACCGCCATTCGCCTGGCCGAGCTCGCCGCCGAGGCCGGCATCCCCGAGGGCGTATTCAACGTGCTGCCGGGCTTCGGCGAGACCGCGGGCCAGGCGCTCGGCCGCCACATGGATGTCGACGTGCTGGCCTTCACCGGCTCGACCGAGGTCGGCAAGTACTTCCTGAAGTACTCCGGCGAATCGAACATGAAGCAGGTCTGGCTCGAGTGCGGCGGCAAGTCGCCCAACATCGTGCTGGGCGATGCGCCCAACCTCGATATCGCGGCCCAGCGCACCGCCTTCGGCATCTGGTTCAACCAGGGCGAAGTCTGCACCGCGGGCTCGCGCCTGATCGTCGAGGACAAGATCAAGGACCAGTTCCTCGAGAAGGTCATGGCGATCGGCCAGAAGATGATGCCGGGCGATCCGCTCGATCCCAAGACGCAGATGGGCGCCATGGTCGACGAGGTCCAGACCAAGCGCGTCATGGGCTACATCGAGGCCGGCCAGAAGGAAGGCGCCAAGCTCAAGATGGGCGGCAAGCAGGTCCATATCGACAATGCCGGCAGCTTCATCGAGCCGACCGTGTTCGACTCGGTCGACAACAAGATGAAGATCGCCCAGGAGGAGATCTTCGGGCCGGTGCTGTCGGTGATCCCGGTGAAGGATGCCGAGCAGGCACTGACGGTCGCCAACGACACGATTTACGGGCTGGCCTCGGCGATCTTCACGGCCGACATCAACAAGGCCTTCAAGTTCGCCAAGGGCCTGCGCACCGGCTCGGTGTGGGTCAACACTTACGACGGCGGCGACATCACCACGCCGTTCGGCGGCTACAAGCAGTCGGGCATCGGTCGCGACAAGTCGCTCCATGCCTTCGACAAGTTCACTCAGGTGAAGACGACCTGGATCCAGCTCGGCTGAGGCTTCGTCTCCCGGACCGCCTGCCTGCGCGAAGCCGAAGCGGCTTCGCTTCGGCGGAGGCAGGCGCGCCGGTCCGGGAGAGTACGACCGACGGGAATTTTTGCATTTTCTGCTATTTGTTGCAGAAACGGCGGGCAGCGTTCCGATGCCCGTTTTTCAATGGTTTAGCGAATTTCTGCATTTCTTGCATTTTATGCTGGCCTCTGTGCGCTATGCCGACCGGAGCGACGGATTGACCCGCCAGCGCAGCGCAGGCCGGCCGCGCCGGGCGGGTTCCTCGCTGTTCACTGGCCGCAGCACACCTGCCTCGACCAGACGGGCCAGCACGCGATCGGTCTCCTTGGCATTCACGGTCTGGGCCAGGGCCGTACGCCGAACGTCCGTCTTGGACACTGCCGGCCGATCGTCAGCGCGCAGCCAGTGCACGACGCGGCGGGCCCGGCACTCGACATCCGTCGGCACGGCACGCTGGAGAAACGTCAGCGCATGCGGTCGGTAGTAGTCCGACCATAGCAACACCGCACGGTCCACCGCTTCCCGGCAGATGTTGCCCGGCGGCTCGGCCTCATCCGTGGCCGACCACGACATCAGTGTGAATAGTCCGGCCAGGCAGGCCACCATGCCGCGTCCCTTTCCCAGCCAAGCAGCCTCCAACCGTTCGGCGCGCCGTACCTCGCCATGCAGCCGCGCCAGGAACGCATCGAACGCGGCGGTGGCTGATGGATCGAGGAACAACAAGTGGCGGGCGCGCAAGCCGAGCTGCAGCAACCGGCGCAACGACGGCAGCACATCGTCGCTCACCGGATGCGTGCGCTGGTCCAGCGGACAGTACGGCATTGGATGCGGCCAGGCATAGAGGAAGCGCGCAGCCAGGCCATCGCCGCCACGCTGCATCTGCAAGGTCACGGCATCGGGCTCGATCGAGCCCAGCATGCTCACCTCGAGATTTTCCAAGTGGCGAGCGCTCGCCATGCCCTTGAGCGGCGTGAAGCAGCCATCGGCGCCGTCGCGCCACAACAGCTTCCCGTGCCAGCCTCGGTTCAGCGCCTCCAGCACGCCGTCGACCGTCGGGTCTGCCAGGGCGATGCGCCGCGGCGCCTCGTAAGGCCCGACCCCGTCTCGTTCGAGAGCCGTCACCAGGCGGCCAACTTGCGTCAGCGCCGGCGACTTGCCCATCGAGGATGCACCCACCACCGCCAGCCAGAGCTGCAACGGCTCGACCCAGCCTTCCGAGACGCAGATCTGGACGCGCGTTCCGCTCACCCCGGCTGCCGTGGCCAGGACGGCCTGCGCCACATAGTCGGCCGGCGCATCGGCCGACCGCGCCGCGACGCTCACCCACGCCGGCCAGGGCTGCGGCAACAACGCGAGCGGAAAAGTCGGAACGGCGGCGCGGCCCTCATCCAGGAGATCGCCGTCGATGGCAGGCCACGTCACAGGCGCGGCAGCCGCGCCCGGCGATCGTACGGTGACTGCAGTGATGGCCGTGACGCCGTCAAACCCTTCGGCGCGCCCTCTCTTCCGCTGTTCCAAGCCTGACATCGTTCGAAACCTCCGGTTATTATTATAACTTAAGAGAACGAAAGAAGAACGTCAAGCACCTAAGTTATTTCTTCGATACCCAGGGGCGGCATGCTTGTGCCCGGCAAATAGCGCGCTGACCTGGCGCGCACCTTCGGCGTGAGCCGGCCGGTGGTGCGCGAAGCGCTGGTCAGCCTGCAGGCCCTCGGCCTCGTCACCTCACAGAGCGGCAAGGGATCATTCGTCGCGTCGCGCCGCGTACGCGCCCCGCTCCTGCTGGGCAAGTTCTCGCCGTGCCATCTCAACGAGGTTCGCGGATATTTGGAGATTCCGTCGGCTCGCCTCGCCGCTGAACGCCGCAACGACGAGCAGGTCGGCCGGCTTGCCGGACTGCTGGCGCGCATGGAGGATTGCGACGATGCCGAGGAGCGCAACCGGTACGACGCAGAATTCCACATCTCGATCGCCGAGGCCGCCGGCAATCCGATCCTGGTGAGGCTCGTCGAGGATCTGCGGAAGATCCTCGAGGAGCACGGCCGGGCGGCGGCGGCACCCAACCGCCGGTCGCGCGCCGCTGCCGAGCATCGCAAGATCTACGAGGCGATCGTACGCCGCGACGTAGAAGGCGCCGCGCTCGCCATGGCTAATCACCTCGAAGCCGCCGACCGGTCATTCGCGACGCTCGAGCGCGATGCGTCTGTCCCGCGCAAGCAGCCGGCCTGAACTGGACAGCTCCGCGCGAGCGTATCATCGCGACATACGGAGCCACGAGACACGAGCAGGAGCGCACCTGGCCTCCACCGAAACGAGGACCTTGATCGATCTCGCCCCATCTCACGGCCCGCGCCAAACGTTTTGAAAACCTGAGAGCTCGTCTGACGCTGCTGCGGTGTCCAGTCAGATCGACCCCGCGCTGCCTCGCTTTGGAAGGTCCATGACTGCGCGACCTGCCTCGATGTCCTCAAGGAGCCGCACGAGCCTTTCACCGCCCTTCAGCAGATCGTCTTCAAGGGCCTGGCGCACGGCGGCGGCGTCCCTAGCGCGCAGCGCATCGATCAGCGCGAGATGGAAATGCCGGCCCGGATTGGGATCGGGACCACAGCGGTAGAACAGGTTCAACAGGGGCGCCGTGCGCATCCAGATCTGCTCGAGAAGCTTCACCAGCTCGCGCATGCCGCTGGCGTCGTAGAGCCGGAAATGGAGTTCGCAGCCGGCGCGGATCGCCAATGGCCAATCCTCCCGCCGCCGTGCATCCGCAAGGGTGTGGTGGAGCTGTTCCAGTCGGTCGATCTCTTCTGGCGTGATCTTGCCCGTTGCGACCTCGCCGGCGAGACCTTCGAGCTTCAGCCGGATCTGGCGCAACTCGAGATACTGGGCAAGGGAAAGCCTGACGACGCGGATCGACCGGTTGGCGACGATCTCGAAACCGCCTTCGCGCGCGATCTGCAGCATCGCCTCGCGGACGGGCGTCTCCGACACACCCATGGCGCGGGCTACGTCGCGGATCTTCAGTCGCTCGCCGGGCCAGAACCGGCCTTGCAACAGGCCCTTGCGCAGCTCGCCATAGACGCGCTCGGCCAGGTTCTCGCGACCGATCGGTCCCAGAGACGAGACGGCGTCGCCGGAGTAGTCCTCCGGAGCGACCGGCACCGCCGCTTTGTCACCATCCACGCCCAGCTCTCCGTCGCCAGTCCATGTTCATCTCTATACCGGCCTCAGGCCCGTTTGAGGAAGCGCTCGAGGTTCACGAAGCGCGCCGTCACGACGAGCACCACGAGGGTGATGATCGCCAGCCCGGAGGAGATCGCCGTCAGCGCCGGGTCGAGCGGCGACCATTCGAGCGCCATGAAGATTTGCACCGGCAGAGTGACCAGCGTCGAGGTCGAGAGGAAAAGCGAGATCTCGAGGCTGCCGAACGAGATCATGAAGGCGAAGGCCCAGCCGGCGGCCAGGCTCCAGGAGATCTGCGGCAGGGTGATGAGCAGGAATGCCCGGAACGGCGAGGCGCCAAGGCTGCGAGCGGCGTGCTCCAGCGTGCCGTCCAGGCTGGCCAGGCCCACCAGGATCAGCGACAGAGCGAAGGGGGTGGCGATCATCACATGCCCGGCAAGCAGGCCGATCGGCGTCGCGCCGATGCCCATCGGCGTGTAGAGCACCAGAAAGGCAAGGCCCAGGAAGACCGACGGCAGCATAGCTGGCGTCATGATCACGGCGTAGACGACGCCGTTCAATCTGGTCCGGTAGCGCGTGAAAGCGAGCCCGACCGGAAGCGCCAACAGCGTCGCCAGCGTCGCGGCGGCGGCGCCGATTGCGAGGCTGAGGCCGAGAGCCGTGAGCGATTCGCGTTGCTGCAGGATCTGCAGGTACCAATGCAATGTCAGCCCCCGGGGCGGAAAGGCGACATAGTTGGTGGTGGTCAGCGAGCCGCCGGCGATGGCAATGATCGGCGCCAGCAGGAAGAGGGAAAACAACGCGGCATAGATCCGGCCGACGAGACGCATGTCAGATCGCTCCTTGACGGCCGGCTTGCGCAAAGGCCGGCACTGCGGCTTCCGCCTGCCGCCGGCGCCAGGTCTTGAGCTGGCCGTAGGCACTGGCGAGGCCCCAGACGCCCGTGGTGACGATGAGCAGCAGCACGGCCATGGCCGCGGCGCGCGGCCAATCCAGCAGCTGCATCGCCTGCTGGTAGATCAGGAACGAGACGAACTTCAGCCGCGGTCCGCCCAGCACGCCAGGCGTGGCGTAGGCGCTCATGCTGAGGGAGAACACCAGCAGGCATCCGGTCCGCAGTCCCGGCAGGCTTTGCGGGAAGACGATGCGCCAGAAGGCCGACCACGGCGAGGCGCCGAGGCTGCGGGCGGCGCGGACGTGGTTGGAATCGATGCTCTGCAGCGCCGCGGCGACCGACAGCACCATGAACACGCTCATCACCTGCACCAGCCCGACGACGATCGCCGTCTCGTTCTGCAGCAAGCGCTGGGGACGGTCGATCACGCCCAAGCCCATCAGCGCGCTGTTCACCACGCCCGCCTGCCCCAGCAGGATCAGCCATCCGTAGGTCGTCACCGTGACGCTGGTCATCAACGGCATCAGCAGGACGATGAACAGGCAGGTCTGCGCCCAGCCCTTGGATTGGGCAACCACCATGCTGACCGGGTAGCACAGGATCGCGCAGGCGAGCGTGGTCAGCAGGCTGAGCTTCACCGTGCGCCACACGATCAGAAGGAAGTACTCGTCGCCCAGCAGCTTGGCATAGATGTCCAGCCCATCGGCATTGGCCCCCGTCTGGCCTTCGGCGACGGAGAAGCTCAACCGCAGCAGGTTGGCGATCGGCGCGCAGTAGAACACCCCGAAGACGAGCAACGGGACGGCGATCAGCAGCAGCCACGACCGGAGCCATCGTGCCGAGCCGGTCCGTGTCATGTGGCGCCCTGGGGAACGACAAGCGTGTCGTCGTGACGCCAGGCCGCGATCACCGGATCACCCAGCCGAAGGGCCTCGATCGTCCCGCCGGCTTGCCAGGCCGTGAGCCTGCGCGCGCCGGCGAGCAGACGACACTCGGTGCGATGGCCAAGGAAGACGACCTCGTCCAGGGTCGCGGGAACATAGTTCCAGCCGGGCTCGCGGCCTGCCGCGCCGGCCGGCAGCAGGCTGATTCGTTCCGGCCGCACCAGCACCGTGACCTGGTCGTTGCGACGCAGTCCGCCGGAGGCGCGTGCATTCAATGATCCCAGTCCTGGCGCTTCGAGACGCGTACCTGCCGCGCTGCCCTCCAGGACCGTTCCGTCGAGCACGTTCGACTCGCCGACAAAATGCGCCACAAACAGGTTGGCCGGCTGGCTGTAGACCGCCTGCGGCGTGCCGATCTGCTCGATGCGGCCGGCGCGCATCACGGCGACGCGGTCGGCGATCGCCATCGCTTCCTCCTGGTCGTGCGTCACCATCAGGGTCGCGATCTTGAGCGGCCGCAGCAGGTGCAGCAGCTCGTCGCGCATCTCGATGCGCAGGCGCGCATCGAGATTGCTGAACGGTTCGTCGAGCAGCAGCAGGCTCGGCCGGATTGCGACGGCGCGCGCGAAGGCGATGCGCTGTTGTTCGCCGCCCGAGAGCTGCCTGGGCGATTTCTGCGCGGCATGCGCCAGGCGAACCAGGCGCAGCGCTTCGCCGACCCGCTGCTCGACGTCCGCCGCCGGCAGGCGCCGCATGCGCAATCCGAAGGCGACGTTGTCGAAGATCGTCATGTGCGGGAACAGCGCATAGTTCTGAAACATGATGCCGATGTTGCGCTTCTCCGGCGGCAGATGGTCGATCGGCCGTCCCGCCACCGTCACCGATCCTGTCTGCGCCTGGATGAAGCCGGCGATCACCTGCAACGTGGTCGTCTTGCCGCAGCCGGAAGGACCGAGCAGGCAGAGCCGCTCGCCTTCGGCGATGGAAAAGGTGACCCTGTTCAGGACTTGATGGGTTCCGAAGCTGAGCTCAAGTCCGTCGACCGCGAGATGATCGGTCATGCCGCTAGCGCTCGATCTCGCGGTTCCAGCGATCGGTCCAGGCGGCGCGGTGCTTGTTGATCACCGCCCAGTCCGGCTTGACCAGCTTGGAGATGGCGGCATCGCCATAGGTGATGCCCTCGGCCAGCTCCGGCGGCAGCTTCACCTTGGCGTTGACCGGCCCCACCCGGGATTCACGGACGAGCACCATCTGGATATCCTCCGACAGGATGTGGTCCATCAACGCCGCGCCGCCCTTGGGATTGGGGCTGTTCTTCACCAGGTTGAGCATCGGCATGACAATGGGTGAGCCCTCCACGGGGTAGACGAATTCCAGGGGAAAGCTCGTGCGCTTGATGAAGCGCGCGGTCTCGGAGTTGGTCCACACCGACACCGCGATGTCGCCTTGCTGCAGCTGCTTGCTCATCTCGCTCGAGGCGGAGAACTCGGCGATGTTGGGCGCCGCCGCCTTCAGCTTGGCAAAACCCGGATCGATGTTGTCGACTCCGCCGCCATTGCTTTGCGCCAGCATCAGCAGCGCAAACAGGCCCGGCGTGGTGCCGATCGACGGCATGCCGATCAAGCCCTTGAAGCGCCGGTCGGCCAGATCGTTCCAGCCCTTGGGCGGCTCGACATTGGCTTTCTTGAGTGCGGCGGGAGAATAGACAAGGCCCATCGCCAGCAAGCCGTACCCGACGCCGGAGTTTCCGGCGCCGCGCGCACCCGGGATCGTGTCGGCGAAGTTTGGCACCGCTGCCGTCGTGATCGGCTCCAGCACGCCGCGGGCGGCGGCAATCGATTGCGGGCCGTCATCCATGCAGACGAGGTCGTATTCGGGCTTGGCCTGTTGCGCCTGCAATTGCGCGACGAAGTGCGTGGAGATCCCGGCAATGTAGCGCACGCGGAGGCCCGTCTTCTTCTCGAACGAGGGGATGATGTAGCGCTCATAAGTCTGCTGCACGCTACCGCCAAAGCAGGCCAGCACCACGTCGCTCTGCGCCTTTGCCGACGGCGAGACCAAGCTGGCGGCCAGCACCGCGGCACCGGAGCAAAGAAGACCGACGGCACGCTTCATCGACTGTCCCATTCCCATTATCCCCTCCTCCTGAAGCCCTTAGGGTCGGCTCGTTCGGACCGACATCGCGAAATCCCGCATGCTGAGGTTCTGGTAGGGCCGCAGCCGCGGCGGATCGCTGCCGGCCCGTCGCTTGGCGCTCAGCTCGGCCTGCTTGGCCGCGACGAACGAGGCGGGCATCTCCAGCCGCGGATTGCGGCGCGCCAGCGAGCGCCGCGCGCGCTCGAAGCTCATGACGACCTGCCGCGCCGGCCTTTTCGGCCAGTCGGGCGCCTCGAGCCACAACCGCAGCATGTAGCGGCGGCGCGCGACCTCGTCGTGATCCTCGTAGGACAGGCGGCCGTGCAGCAGGGTGCGGTTGTTCAGGAACTGGATGTCGCCTTCGCCGATGCTCATGTCGAGGTAGAACTCCTCGGAGTTGGCGACCCGTTGGAACTCGTCATAGGCCTCGATCTGCAGGTCCGTCAGCTCGACATCGCCGCGCTCGACGGCACGCCGGATATCGCCGCCGTTCAGGTTGCAGAAGAAGTCGCCGTCGTCCCGGGCGAAGACCTGGACGGGATGCGGGGTGGTCGGCGGCACACCTATGGCGGCCGAGTCGTTGTCCATGAGCCGATAGACGAAGCCGTCGTAGAAGACCTTGGCGAGGTCGGGCCGGCGCTCGACCAGCGCGTTATGCACCGCAACGGCGCTGACGATGCGGCTGTCGCCGCCGCTGCGCGCGGCTTGCAGGCACATCAAGGAGACGATGTCGCACGCCGTTCCGTCGGTGTGGAAGCTCTGCCGGCCGCCGGCCTGGTAGCCACGCACGCCGGCATCGGCGTCGCTGACATCGATGACACTGCCCAACAGTTCGCCCTGATGGGATTGCGGAACAGCGACACCGAGGTGCGTACCCAGCGCGAAGTAGATCTTGGCGAGCTGCTCATGGGAGTAGCGCTCTCGCGGCAGGCCTCGCAGCAGGATGACGCCTGATCCGTATCGCAGGTCGTGAAGCAGCGTCTGCATCAACGGTCCGACGGTCGGAAGCGGAAAGCTGGCGGGACCGATATCGAGAAGGTCTCCCCTGTCGCGGTGCTCGTACGTTTCCAGGCCGGCATCGATCTCCTCGAGGTGTGCGGCGGAAAAGGAGCGCAATGCGTTGGCCCGAAAGTCGAAGCTGGAGCCTTTCCACGCAGCAGCACTTCTGACGGTCTGAAGGGGATTCACCTATTCACGCCTTTGAAATCTGTTATAACATATATCAAATATGATCATTCTGAGCTTGGCAACGGGAATTTGCCGCTTCCAAGCGAAAACGGGGAGAATCTCGCTGTCGTGACGCCTTCAGCAAACGGATCGGGCGACGCCCCGGATGAGGCCGATGTCGTGGTCCTCGGCTCGGGCGCAGCCGCGTTGGCCGCAGCCCTGACCGCCGCCGTCGCCGGGCTGCGCACCGTCATCCTCGAGAAGACGGAATGGATCGGCGGGACCAGCGCTATGTCGGGCGGCATGACCTGGGCGCCGGCGAATCCCATCGCCGCGGCCGCAGGCCTGTCGGACTCGGCCGAGGAAGCGCTTGCCTATATGCGCGCGGCGGCGCCGCTAGGCTGGCAAGCCAGCGAGGATCGACTCTGGGAGGCGCAGGCCCGCAACGCCGGGCCGATGATCGCCTTCCTTCAGAAGCATTCGCCGGTGCGGTTCACGATCGCGAACGTGCCCGATCCGATGATGGAGTTGGAAGGGGCGAAGCCGTTGGGACGCCTGCTGTCTCTCGCGCCAATCAGCAAGCGCGGGCTCGGCCGCTACGCCGGCAAGATCCGACCCTCCACCCTGCCGCAAACCTTGACGTACGATGAATCGATCTCCTCGAACCTCTATCGCCGTCCCATCCGAGCGACGCTGCGCCACGCCGCCACGTTCCTGCGCCGATGGCCGACGCGCACCGTCGGCAAGGGCAACGCGCTGATCACGGGACTGCTGAAGGGCTGCCTCGATCATGGTTGCCGGATCGAGATCGAGACGCGCGCGACCGGGCTGCTGTTGGACCAGGGCGGCGCGGTATGCGGCGTCGCTGCGGAGCATCACGGCCGGCGACTGACTTTCACGGCGCGGCGCGCCGTCATCCTGGCGACCGGCGGCTTCGAATGGGACTCCGCCATGTTGGCGAAGCATTTTCCGGCCGAGATCGACTATCGCAGCAGCCCGCGGACCAACGAGGGCGACGGGCACAAGATGGCCGAGGCGGCGGGCGCCGCCCTGGCGCATATGGATCAGGCGAACATCATGGTGCAACCGCCCGTCATCTATGACGGCCACCTGCACGGGCTACCCTTGCGCATTCACGCCGAGCCGGATTCGATCATCGTCGACAGCAGTGGCCGACGCTTCGCCAGCGAATACGAGTTCGCCATGGGCGAGCGCCTGATGGATCTCGATCCGGCAACCGGCAAACCCAAGCACCTGCCGGCCTGGATCATCAGCCACTGGCCGATGGTGAAGCGGACTCCGCTGATCCGCTGGTATCGACGCTATGACAAGACATGGCTGACGATGGCGAAGACGCCGCGCGAGCTGGCCTCCAAGGTCGGCCTTGCGCCGGATGCGCTCGCAGCGACAGTCGAACGCTTCAACAGCTTTGCGCGCAGCGGGCGCGATCTCGATTTCGGGCGCGGACACTCGGACTACGAGGCGAAGCTCGCGAAGGCGATCGGCCTGATGGCGCCGATCGACAATGCTCCCTATGTCGCGATCCGCTGCAAACCTTCGATCCTCGGAACGAAGGGCGGTGTGCGCACCAATGAGAGAGGTCAGGCGTTACGCGCCGACGGCAGCGTCATTGCCGGTCTATATTGCGCCGGCAATGTCATGGCCAACCCCGTCGGCACGCGAACGCCCAGCCAAGTCGGCACGACCTTGGGCCCCTACATGACCTGGGGCTTCATCTGCGCGAACTCGATCGCACGCGACAATCGATAGCCGGCTCGCGTCCGTAAGCCGACGGAACTGCTCCTGGCGTGGCGAGTTTCGGGAGAGCCGTTCTCGCAATCATCCAGGAAACGCGCGCGCTGCGCGGCGGCGGCCCTGGAGTCCTGGTCAGCGCAGCGCCTGCACGTTGGAGGGTCTGACGTCGGGTTTCTGGCCACCCCAAGCGGCGCGCAGATAGTTGACGAGGGCGGCGGCCTGCTCGTCGGTCAACTTGTCGGCAAAGCCGGGCATGCCCGGCAGGCTCATGCGATGCGGGAAGTTCTGCGGGCCAATGCCATCCAATGTCGCCACGATCAGGTTGCGTGGATCGGCGAGCCTCAGCGTGCTGTTGTTGCGCAGCCCCACGATGGTGTTGGGGATGCCCTTGCCGTCGAGGCCATGGCAGCCGGCGCACAGCGCCACGTAGCTGGTCCGTCCGGCCTGGTTGCCCTCGCCCACCGTCTCGGCGGCAGGCGCCGGCGGCTTGTCGCCCAGCAGATAGGTCGTCATCGCGGCGATGTCGTCGGCCGTCAGGTTGCGGGTGCTGAGGACGACGACCCGATGCATGTCGGCGAAGGCCGAGTTCGGCCCGGCGATGCCGCGGCTAAGATACGTGCCGAGACTGGCCGGCGCCCAGCCGCGCGCGGCGAGGCCGGCCGGCGTGATGTCGGGTGCGGCGACGCGGCCCAGCGCAAAGCCTTTGAGCGAGCGCGACAGCTCCATCTCACCCAGCGGTCCGCGCGGCGTATGGCATTCCCCGCAATGGCCCAGCACGTCGACAAGATAGCGCCCGCGCTGCCAGGCGGCAGAGCTCCCCGTCGACGTGGCGGGCAGGTCGTCGGTCAGGAACAGCAGGTTCCAGCCCAGCATGCCGAGACGGATGTTGTAGGGAAACTCGAGCTCGGTGATCCGGTTCGCGACCTTCATCGGCCGGAGCTGCATCAGGTAGGCGTAGATCGCATCGGAATCGGCGCGCGTCATGCCGCGATACGACGTGTAGGGCATCGCCGGATAGAGCTGCCGGCCGTCGCGTCGCACGCCGTCGTGCAAGGCCTGCCAGAAATCGTCCGACGTCCAGCGGCCGATGCCGTTGTCGGGATCGGGCGTGATGTTGGTGGCGTAGATCGTGCCGAAGCCCGACGCCATCCCAAGCCCGCCGGCATAGGACGCGCCGCCCGGCGCCGTATGGCAGGCCGCACAATCCGCGGCCTCGGCGAGATACTTTCCACGCGCCACCGCATCGGGCGACGCCTTCACGACCTGAACCGGCCCGCCGGTCTTGCCGCTCAAAAGTCTGGCCGAGACGAAGGCCGCCAACGCTGCGGCGACGACGACCACGGCAATCGCAGTCCAGCGCAGCAGGCGGCGAGCGCTCACGCGCTGTCCCGCGTCAGGCCGGGCGTCGCCAGGATCACGTCGCGGACAGCCTGGTAGTACCGCACGTAACCGGTGCAGCGGCAGATGTGCGCCTCCAGCGCCGCCGCAACGGTCGCCTCGACCTCGGCCTTTGCCACGGGCGAGCGCTTCAGCCGCTCGAGCAGCACGGTGGCGGCATTGACGAAGCCCGGCGTGCAGTAGCCGCACTGGAAGCTGAACTTGTCCAAGAAGGCCTGCTGCACCGGCGACAGCGTCACCTCACCCCTGTCGTTGGTCTCGGCAATGCCCTCGATGGTGCGGATACGCTTGCCGTCGAAGAACTCGACGCCGGTGATGCAGGTCTGCACTTCTTCGCTGGTCTTGTCGTCCTTGTCCCAGATCACCACGCAGGCATGGCAGATGCCGATGCCGCAGCCCAACCGCGAGCCGGTCAGCCCCAGCATCTCGTGCAGCACGTCGATCATCATCATGCCTTCCGGCACGTCGAGCGGATCGTGGCGCTTGCCGTTGACGGTCAGCGTCACCTTGCGCATCGGCAGGCTCATCCCAGCACCTTCAGGATGCGCTCCGGCGTCACCGGCAAGGAGCGGAAGCGATGGCCGATGGCGTGGGCGATGCCGTTCACGATGCCGGCCATGATTGGGATCATCACCACCTCGGCCATGCCCTTGGGCGGCTCGCTGTCGGACAGAGGCGGCAGCACCTCGGCCGTCTGCTGCCAGACCGCGACGTCGCCGCCGCGCGGCAGGTAGTAGCGATTGAAGTTCCAGGTGCCGTTGCCGGGGCCGTCCTCGTACAGCGGCATCTCCTCGTGCAGGGCAAGCCCGATGCCCGAGGCGAGGCAGCCCTGCATCTGGCCCGACACCAGCTCCGGCACCAGCATGTTGCCGCATTCCAGGATGGTGTGGTGGTTCAGCACCAGCACCTTGCCGCTCGACGCCTCGACGGCGATCTCGACCAAGGTGCCGACGCAGGTGTTGTAGCCCACCATGGCGTTGTTGTTCCTGGTCGGCGGCAAGAACACCGCGCGGCGATCGAGCACGCGCCAGTCCTTGGCAGCGCCCCGGCGCAGCGACAGCGCATCAACCGGCAATCGCACCCTCGCGCCATCGATCTCGAACTCCGCCTCCGCCCATTGCCAGCGATTAAAAACGTGCACCGTGGCACCGGTCACCAGACCGCGCGCGTGCGCGTCGCTCGCCAGGCGCGCCAACGGCAGCGGCTCGAAGCCCTCGGCCGTCAGCGCGCCGTCGCGCCAACGCGCCGCCTCGGGCTTCACCTCCCTGCCCCAGATCGCCACCGCCGCCGGCAGCAGGCCATGGAGAAAGACGACGCGTGCCGCGGCCTGCGTGGCGTGCGTGAAGTAATAAGCGGAGTTGCTGGCGCTCGACGCCGAGGCGAAGGCCGGCACCCAGCGCGGGTTTTTGGCCAGCCGGTCCTGCTCCTCCTGTGCCATCGCGTGCGGATTGCCGCTGGTCTCGACCGGCAGCTCGGGCCAGTCGGTGGCAGCCATCTCCAACACGTCGGCTGGCCGTCCCAGCCAGCGCGCGCAGGCAACGGCCTGGCCCGACGAGGTGCCGGTGCCGATCTCCGTGCCGGTATGGGCGAGCGTGATGAGTCCGTCGGCCGAAAGCTCGACCTTGGCCAGGCTGCATTGCGCGCCGTCGCCGAAGCGCCGCTGGATGCAGCCGAAGCCGACGCCGTAGTACCGGCCGGGGTTGGCCGCGTTGTAGGCTTGTTTGCGCGCAACACGGCCGGTCCACAGCACGTGGGCGGCCGCTTTCTGCAGCACCGTCTCGGCGCGCTGCTGGCCAACGGGCACCGCGCCCTGGGCGTTCTTCATCCCGGTCTTCAGGACGTTGCGCAGTCGCAACTCGATCGGGTCGAGGCCAAGCTCGCCTGCGACCTCGTCGGCCATGATCTCGGTGGCGGCCAGTGTCTCCAGCGCGCCGTAGCCGCGCGCCGAACCGCAATCGAGCGCGCGCGAGGACATCGCGGTCGCGGCCACGTCGGTCTTGGGGAAATAGTAGATCGAGGCGGCCGAGGTGGCCGCCACCATGGTCAGCGCGTCCGAGCAGTTCGCCCGGCCGCCGCCGTTGGACACGATGTCGGCCTGGAACGCCTGCATCAGGCCGGTCTTGCGGTCGACGCCGATGCGGTAGCGCATGCTGAATTGATGCCGCTTCAGGCCGGCCTGGAAATGCTCGAACCGGTCATAGGCCAGGCGCACCGGCCGGCCGTCGCCGTACGCCGCCGCGATCAGGCCGTAATACGGCAGCGGGCTGTGATCCTTGGAGCCGTAGCCCACCGTGAAGCACGGGTGCAGGAACAGACGCTTCAGGCCCAATCGACTGTTGGCCAGCATGCCGGCCGCGCCCTCCGCCACTTCCTGCGGCGACTGCGTCGGCACGACGAGGTGCAGCTCCTGCCGGGCCGCGTCGTACCAGCCGTTGGCGTTGTCGGGCTCCAGCGCCGCGGTGTCGGCGGACTGGGTTGCGTAGTCGCGCGTGACCACCAGCCAGTCGGCAGGCGGCCGCGTCAGCTCCTCGTCGATCGCCTGAGCATAAAACATCGCCTGTTCGCCGAGGTCGCCGTCGCGCGAAGGCTTGGGCCAGGCCGGCCGATGCTTGTCGTAGGTCGAGATGTAGAGCGGCGCCTGCCTGGTCGAGGAGAAAACGTCCCCGTCGGCAGGCGTCTTGCCACCGACGCGTACGAAGCGGCCGGCGCCCCAGGGATCGCGCTGCAACGGTCCGGTCACAGCGCCGTAGCGGATCACGGCGTCGTTGAACTGCAGCTTGTCCTTGGCGAAGCGGAAGCGGGCGAAGTCATGAAAGATCAGGAGCGCCACGGCCTGGCCGAGATAGGCCGGCGTCTTGCCCTCCGGCAGCAGCATGTCCGTGCCATAGAAATCCGGAAAGGCGAACCCGTCACGTGCCAGGTCGGCCGCCGTCACCACCCGATCGGGCCTGAGGTCGGCGCCCAGCATCGACAGGTCGAAGCCGGCATAGACCCGATCCGCCATCGTCACGCGCAGCGCCAGCGCGTGCGCCTGCTGCTGCGGCCAGTGCGGCATGTCGCGGGCGCGGATGTCTCGCGCGAACACCTTTCCGCCGGTCACCTTCGCCCTGCCGTCGACGCGATATTTCAGCGAGCCGTTGTCCACGGCCGGCGCCGTCAGCAGCCGATCGTCGACGAGGGCGGCATAGGCGCGGCTGCCAAGCGGCACCACATAAACCGCGATGCCGCCCAAAAGGCTCGTGCGCAGCAGCCGGCGTCGCGACAGCCCGCTCATGTCGTGATCATTCCACCGTGCTTACGCAACGCATCAAGAGCTCATCTTGGTACGTCGCCTTGCAGCATGACACGGTAGAGATAGCGCACCTGGCCCATGTCGTAGTCGCCGTTGGCCTTGTGCAGCAGGCAACGATTGTCCCACATCACGAGGTCGCCCGGCTTCCAGGCATGGCGGTACTGGAAGCGCTCCTGCGTGCCGTATTCGAGCAGCTCGTCGAGCAGCGGCAGGGCCTCCTTGTGGTCGAGGCCTAAAATGCCTTCGATACGGATCGGATTGAGGTAGATCGACTTCGCGCCGCTCTCCGGATGGATGCGCACCAGGGGATGCAGCACGGCGTTGGGCACGCGCTCCTTGTCGGTCTCGTTCAGCCCCATCAGCTTTCGCGCGCTGTGACTGCTCTGATAGACGTGGATGCCCATCAAGGGCGCGAGGCGCTCCTTGGTGGCGGGCGGCAGAGCGGCATAGGCCGCGGCCATGTTGGCGTACTGCGTGTCGCCGCCCTTGTCGGGCAGCTGCACGGCATGCAGCACCGTGGCCTTGGGTGGACGCACGGCGTTCGAATGGTCGGTATGCCAGCCGTCACCGGGAATGTAGCGGCGGCCATCGGGAAAGCTGTCCTGGTTGGAGACGTAGTGGATCTGCGGGCAGTCCGGGATCGCGAACTTCGTGTTCTGCTGCGGGAAGATCGTGCCGAACAGGCCGACCGCGTCGACCACCTGCGGCGGCGTGAGATGCTGGTCGCGGATCACCAGCACGCTGCGCTCGACGAAGGCGCGGTTCATCGCGGCACGATCGGACTCGGCGACCGGCCGCGTGAGGTCGATGCCGAGCACTTCGGCGCCGGTGTGCGAACTAAGAGGATTGATCTGCACGGCCACCCTCGTCGCTTGTTTGGCGAGCGTGGCACGCCTCAAGACAGGCGACAAGCGGCAGGACTAGGCATCGCCGGCAATCACATCGCGCTGCTCGGCGAAGGCGCGCCGCACCCAGTCGATCGCCGCGCGCACGCAGGGCGCGCGGCGCAGATCGCGGTGGACGACCATCCAGTAGGTCGCGGCGAGCTCGGGGATCGGCGCGGTCAGTCGCTCGAGGACGGGATGAGCGTCGCCGACGTAGCAAGGCAGCACGCCACGGCCGGTTCCGGCGCGGATCGCTTCGGCATGCATCAGCAGTGATGGTGAGCGCAGCGCCACGGTGCCCTTGGTCTCCTCCACGTATCGCTGTACCCAGCGCGCGGGATCGTGCATCCGGCTCTGGGACTGCTCTTCCGTATAGGCCACCCACGCATCGGCCTCCTCGCCGCGGCGCCGGTAGACGGCGACGGCGAAGGTGCCGAGCTTGGCGACATAATAGTCGCCGCTCTTGGGCGGCTGGTGGCGCAACGCGAGATCGGCCTCGCGCCGCAAGAGGTTGGCCGGCTGCAGCGACTGCATCAATTCCAGGGTGATGCCGGACGGCAGAGGCGCCGTCGTCGCTCCCGAGAGGCAGCGGGCGAGGAAACCGGCCGCGCACTCGCCGGCCGCCACCCGCACGGTGCCAGTCAACGCCGGCGCGACCGCCGCGCGTCGCCGCTCCAGGGTCAACATGGCCTGCTCGACGCTTTCGGCCGCCGCGACCAGCCGCTGGCCGGCAGCGTTGAGGTGCGCGCCTTCGGGCAGCCGGTCGAACAAGGTCGGTCCGCCAAACGTGGCTTCGAACTCGGCCAATCGGCGGGCGATGGTCGGCTGGCTGAGACCGAGCGCGCGTCCCGCGGCGCGCAGCGAGCCCTGCCGCGCAACCGCGAGGAACACGCGGACGCCGTCCCAGTCCATGACCTTGCGCTTTGCAGATGGAGCAGCCATTGCGCGATCCTGCGTGGCAAGCCTGCAGCCTCGACCCCTCGTACCATAGGCCGGGTGCCACTAAAACGTTCCAGTGGGCTTCGATATCGGAGATCACCGCCACGAATTCGTGGCTCTACACTGGGCCCGCACCGCCGAACGCACGGAGGGCCAGATGCCGACCATCGTCGATGTCACCGCAGAAGCCGACAAGCTCACGATGTTCCGTGGCAAGACGCCAAAGACGACGCGCGCAGAGCGCAAGGGCAGCACGGCGGATCTCGCCCGCTACCGCGACGGACTGCTGCTTCTCGGCAAGTCCTCCGGGAAGGGCCATTGGGAGACCCATCCCGCGGATGAGCTCGTCTGGGTCCTGGAAGGCAGCACGGTCCTGGACATCGTCGAGGAGGACGGGCCGCGCTCCTACACGATTGGCGCGGGCATGCTGGTCATCGTTCCGCCCGGCATATGGCACCGCTTCCACTCGGCCGATGGTGCGACGACCATGAGCGTCGTCGTCCCTGGGGAGAATATCGATGCCGACGTCGATGACCCTCGAAGCCACTTGCGAACCATTCGCAACTGAGTTAAATTTGGCTGCCTTCATCGAAGGTCGTAAGCGTCTCACGTAAGGCAACGCATCCAACCGGGCTTCAGCCGGTGCGCCGATCGTTCGGCGGATGCAATGGCGAGAGTTGCCTGTGATGAAATCCTTTCCTGCCCGGAAGCTGCCGGCGCGTTATGCCGGCGTCGTCGTGCCGCTCGTGCTGTCGCTGTTCATGATGTTCGTCGTCTCCGGCATCGCCACGGCGCGCAGCCTCGGCTTTTCGCAAACCTTTCCCTCGACATGGTTGGCGGCATGGGGCCTGTCCTGGGTGATCGCCTTTCCCACGCTCCTGCTGGTCATGCCGCTGGTGAAGCGCGTCGTCGCGCTGATCGTCGAGCCGCCCGGCCGGTGATCGTCACCGACCGATCGTGCTCGCCTGCACCGCAATGCTGGTGGTGACCTGGGCGTATTCCCCGTCGAGCAGCGCCAGCGTGAGCTGATGCACGTCCTCGGCGGGCCATAGCCTGCCGGTCAGGTCGCGCTTATCGCACGACCAGCAGGCATCGGCCGGCAAGCGCACGCTGAAGCCGAGGTTGGCGGCGTTGCGTACCGTCGCCTCGACGGAGTTGGCGAGCAGCACGCCGCAGATCACGAGCGAGGGCCGCCCCATCGCCTCCAGTCGCGCGACGAGGTCGGTGCCGATGAAGGCGCTGTGCACCTTCTTGGCGACCACGGTCTCGCCCGGAAAAGGCGCGGTCAGCGGCAGGAACTCGTTGCCGACCTGCCCCGGCCGGAACGGCGAGTCGGGCGAAGTCGAATCGTGTTTCACATGGATGACCGGGCACTTGCGCGCCCGCCACGTCGACAGCAGATGGAAGATGTTCCCCTCGGCCTGCGGGTTGTTACGCGGGCCCCACCTGGGATGGCCCATCGCCTTCTGCTGATCGATCAGGATCAGGACGTCGTCGGTCATTTGTCTCCTCTTCCGGACCGCGAGCCTCCGGCTCGCTCATGATTCTTCCTCAAGCTACTTTCTCTTGCTCCTCTCCCCCCTTGGGCTCCCCTTGGGCAGGGCCATCGCTGATGACTGTAAACCCCCGTCATCCCGAGCGGAGCCGAGCGTAGCGAGGCGCAGTGGAGGGACCTGTTTTGTTGATGCATCGACAAAACAGGTCCCTCCACTGCGCCGCCCTTCGGGCGGCTCCGCTCGGGATGACGGAAAATTGGTCATATGCGATAGCCCTGCCCCCTTGGGGGAAAGGAATATGAATCATGAGCGAGCCAGGAGGCTCACGGTCCGGAAGAGCATGATCAGCTCCGTGGCAGCGGCGCGCCGTCGAAGCCTGTGAGCGGCAATCCGAGATAGTGTGCGATGGTCGGTGCGATGTCCGTCAGGCTGCTCGCCCGCGGCAGAGTCCCTGAGGAGCGGCCGCCGTCATTGACCATCAGGAATGGCCGGGTCTCGTCCGGCCCGAGGCCGCCGTGCTGGCCGCAGCCGATCGGCACGGCCTTGCCTTCCTTCACCATCCAGCGCCGGCCGGGGACGCCGTGGGGATTGGCCTCGTCCTGCCGCGCCGTGTCGACGGCGGCGACCACGCCGTCGGCCGTGAAGCCCTTTGCAACAAGATCGGCGCCGACCAGGACGTCGCCCGCCCACGGCGCGCGGCGTATCGCCTCGACGACGCCGAGCACGCCCGCTCGCCCGCGATCGGTCGCATAGAGCAGCGCCGAGGTGCCCTGCCCCGCCACCGCCACGTCGCCCGTACCCAAAAGTTCCTTCAGGCCGTTCGCCGCCAGCCACTCCTCGACATCGATGCTGTCGCCGATCGTCTCGTGGCCATGGTCGGAGCCGACCAGCAGCAGGATCTCCTCGCCTTCGCCGCGCAGCCGCTCGACCGTCCGATGGACCTCGGCGACACAGCGATCGGCCTGGCGCAACACGTCGAGGTGCGCGGGCGAACCCAGCGGCACGGCATGCAGCGTGTGGTCGGGATCGCAGATCCAGAGGAAGGCCACCGCCGGCTTGGCGTCGCTCAGAACCTCGGCACAGAAGCGCTGGGTCATCGCCCAGTCGCCGGCGGAATCGTGCGTGACCTCGAGGGCGCCGACGCTCTCGCCGCCGGGCGCAAACGAACCTGCACGATGATGGATGTGGCCGAAATGCTCGGGATCGAGGAAGTAGGCCGCCCCCGGCGAGACGTTCGAGAAAGCAATGAAGCCGCCCGCCTCGGCGACGCGCTCGGCAATCGAGGGGACCAGCAGCGTGGCCCCCGTGGCGCGACGCATGTGCGTGCGGAAATCCGGTGCGCCGACGTCACGGACGACGATCCTGCCCTCTTCCATCAGGCCCATGCGATTGCCGTGCAGGCCATGGCGCGCCGGCAGGCAGCCGGTCGAGATCGAGGCGGCCGACACGCGTGTCACCGAGGGGAACACCGCATTATGTTCGCCGCACCACAGACTCGAATCCCGCAGCTCGGTGAGAAACGGCGTCGTCTCGGGCCGCACCCAGTCGCGGCCGAGCCCGTCACAACACACGAAAACCGCCCGTCGAGACTTTGCCATCAGAAAAATTCCTTCACGCGATCCGTTGCCTGCTGTCGGCCGGCAGCCATGCATGCATGGGCTCTTGCGCCGACGGGCCGATGGTAGTCGACTTCGGGCAATAACTCAGGAGGAAACGATGCAATTCGGATATTTCACGATGCCGTCGCATCCGCCGGAGAGGCCGCTCAAGGACGGGCACGAGTGGGACCTGCAGGTCATCCGCTGGCTCGACGAGCTGGGCTTCGCCGAGTGCTGGATTGGCGAGCATCACACCGCTCCCTGGGAACCGCATCCCTCGCCCGACCTGCTGGTGGCGCAGGGCCTGATGCAGACCAAGAACATCCGGCTCGGCCCCGGCGGCTTCTTGCTGCCCTATCACCATCCCGCGGAGCTCGCCAACCGCGTCGCCATGCTCGATCACATTTCAGGTGGCCGACTCAATTTCGGCGTGGCGGCGTCGGGCCTGCCCAGCGACTGGGCGATGTTCAACGTCGACGGCATGTCGGGCGTCAACCGCGACATGACCCGCGAGGCGCTGGAGATCATCCTGAAGCTGTGGAGCTCGCCCGAGCCGTTCGACTACAAGGGCAAGTTCTGGAACGTCAGCAAGCCCGGCGAGATGTTCGGCGTGCTGCGTCCGCATATTAAGCCATTGCAGGCCCCGCATCCGCCGATCGGCGTCGCCGGCCTGTCCAAGGGCTCCGACACGCTGAAGCTCGCCGGCGAGAAGGGCTTCCTGCCGATGAGCTTGAATCTGAACCCCGCTTATGTCGGCAGCCACTGGGAGGCGGTCGAGATCGGCGCGGCCAAGACTGGCCGCAAGCCCGACCGCGGCGAGTGGCGCATGGTGCGCGAAGTGTTCGTTGCCGACACCGACGAGGAAGCGTTCAAGCTCTCGGCCGGCTCCTACATGGGCCGCATGATGCGCGAGTACTTCCTGCCGCTGCTCGGCCAGTTCGGCTTCCTGGATTATCTCAAGCACGATCCGGGCGTCGCCGATTCCGACGTCACGCCGGACTACTGCGCCCGGCACAACTGGATCATCGGCTCGCCCAAGACGGTCATCGAGAAGATCGAGAAGATCTACGACGAGGTCGGCGGCTTCGGCCAGCTCCTGGTCTTCGGCTTCGACTACGCCGACAATCCCAAGGCCTGGCGCCATTCGCTCGAGCTGCTGTCCAAGGAAGTGATGCCCAAGGTGCAGCACCTCAAGCCGGCCAAGGCCAAGCTCGCCGCCGAATAATCCCAGCCGCGAAGGTCGCCCGCCAGCGCACGCCGCCCGACAGCGCGTTTCCTGGGCGACCTTCGGAACTTCTACTACTGGGACTCCTACGAGGCGCCGCTCACGCGCGGCGACCTCGCCATTCACAAGCCGTATCTGTCCCTGTTCGCCCACCATCCGCTGGATCAGGCAGCTTCTGATCCTCCGCGGATGGATCGTACAGCCCTGTGGGCTCCGCGCCACGACGGCAGCCAACTTCGACTCCTGGCGAACGCGTTGACGGCGGGCGGGATATAACGCCGTTCCCGTCCGGTAACGGGTAGGCTCTATCCGTGCCGACACGATCAGCGGATAATGTAACAGGCGACCGACCTCGGGGGGCTGCTGTCTCGCACAGGTCTGTGGCATACAGGCAGCTCGATGTTGTAAATGCCGGCTGTTGCCATCCCCAGGGAGCGAACATGAATGATCAGGCTTCGCCCACGACTGCTGCCGGCGCGCCAAGCGTTTCGGCAGCACCTGCTGCACAGTCTACTGGGCTGGTCGATCGAATCCTGAGCCGCTTCACCCAATCTCAAACTCCCTTCGAGATCGTCTTTCCGGACGGTCGTCGCCGAAGCTTCGGTGACGGCCCGCCAAGCTTCACCCTCACCCTGCGCAACCGCCAGGCCCTGCGTGCCTTTGCCAGCATGGACGAAGGGCGGGTCGGCGACGCCTATGTCGCGGGGCATGTCGACATAGAAGGCGACATGCTGCGGCCCTTCGAGGTCCGCCGGTCGATGGGTGATCGGCATTATGCCGTCACCTTGTGGCGCTTCCTGCAACCTCTGCTGTTCGGCCAGGTGCGGACGAACCGGAAGGCGATATCGGATCACTACGACATCGATTCGGGGTTCTTCCTGAGCTTCCTCGATCGCGACCATCCGATGTACACGCAAGGCATCTACAGCGGACCTGAGGACACGCTGAGCGCCGCGACCGTCAGGAAGTTCGACTATTGTTTCGAGAAGCTCGGCCTGAAGCCGGGAGACCGCATCCTCGAGATCGGTCCGGGATGGGGCGCGTGGTTCATCTATGCCTCGCAGCGCGGGGTCAAATGCACCGGCCTCACCATCTCCAAGGAATCGAAGGCGTATCTCGAGCGCCGCGCTGCCGAGTTGGGGCATGACTGGTCGATCATCGATTGCGACTTCCTGGCTTACGAGACCACGGATAAATACGACGCCATCGTGATCATGGGCGTGATCGAGCATCTGCCCAATTACGGCGCCGTTTGCGCCAAGTTCACGTCGCTCCTGAAGCCGGGCGGTCGGGTCTTCCTCGACGGCAGCGCCTGTACGAAGAAGTACGAGCTGTCGTCGTTCATGGTGAAATACATCTACGGCGGGAACCATTCCTTCCTCGTCCTGCACGACTTTCTCGCCCAGATGGCCCGCACCCCGCTGCGCGTGCGCGAAATGCATGACGATCGTTTCAGCTATTTCCTCACCTTCCAGCAGTGGGCGAGGAATTTCGACCAGAACCGCCAGGAGGTGATCGCCCGTTTCGGCGAATTCAACTATCGCCGCTTCCGGCTTTATCTGTGGGGCGCGGCGTACGAGTTCCTCAGCGGCAGTCTCGATTGCTACCGCATGATCATCGAACGCCCCGTCTTTCCCGGTGACGACGGTCTTTGATCAATCAGATATCGAGGAACAGCCAATCAATGGCATCGACGATCCGGTCGCGAAACCCCCTGAGGTCCGCGACCGGCGTCCTGAGTTCCGAAACGGGCACGCTCGTCATCCACGGCATCAGGACGACGAACTCCTTGCCCGCGAACTCGACAATGGGTGTCAACCTTCCGACAACCGACGCAACCTGCGATCTGGCAGCCAGGAAAGTGATTATTCGTTCGCTGCCTTGTACGGAAATGTCGCTTTGCAAGACCACGACATAGGGGAACGCGCGACGCGCTCGGGGCAGCGGATTGGCAAAAACCTCAAGCTGCATCATCTCGTTCCGCGAGATACTCGCGCAACATCTCCGTCGGTGAGCCGTGCTTCTCGATATAGGCGTTGCAGGCAGCCATATCCTTCTCGATCTCGGCGCGGATCTTCTTCAGAAGGCACGCCTCGAGCGCCTGCGCCAATGCCTCTTCCGCCACCTGAGAAGCATTGATGCCCTCGGCCTTCGCCTTTGCATACAGATCGGAATTCAAGGTCAGGCTGACAGTTCGCTTCTTTGCATTTCGGTCAAACGATGGCTTCCGCATCTTGGCCCGCCTATGTGTCAGGAACACGGGTCTTTAACATGTGTCCGAAGCGCTGCCCGGTCAAGCCTCTGGATAGGATGAAACCAGTGTGTGCGGAAAGCCACCTACCGCCAGAACGGCGCCTGATAGTCGTTGTGGTAGCAGCCACAACACGTGATCCGAGATGCCTGCCAGCCTCCGCACCTTGATCGAACGCGCCGACCGCTTCGTACGCTCCATCGAGAACGCGCGGCGCGAGCCCGATCGTTGGGAGGGCCTGTGCACCCTTCAGGCGTTGGTCGACATCGCTGCTGGACGAACCGACCAAGCCGAAGCGCGTCTGGCTCTGGCCAAAACGCCGCCAATCGTGCGTGTCAGCCCCGATCCACCGCATATCCCGGTCGATTGCCGAGAGCCGACAGCTGCCGAACTGCGCCAAGCTCTCGATCGGATCATGGCTCAGGTGGCTGCCGGCTGATTTGCCCGCCTCGCCCTCAGCTGGCGGCGCGTCACCAAGTCATGCGCAGGCCGGCGGTGAGGACATGGGCACTGTCCTGGCCCGCGATGTTGCCCTCGTAACGGAGATAGGCCGAGGTGGCCTCGGCGATGGCGGTGTCGGCGCCGGCGGTTTTCGCGCCGGCCGCAAATTATGGTCAGGCCGTCTTCGTCGACAGGAACGCAGCGGCAGCGAAGCCCGTGGCTGCAACAAGCATGATCGCTGCCAGCCCCCACAGCACCGGCGTGTAGCCGCCGAACGCTGCCCAGGCGAGAGACGCCAGCACCGGGCCGGCCGCGCGCATCAGGTTGGTCGGCATGGTGAGCGCGCCCGACACGACGCCGTAGCCCTCGGGACCGATGAACTCCGGCACCGCCATGCCGCGCAGGATGGTGATGAGGCCGTTGGCGACGCCGTAGATGATGGCGAACAGGATCAGGCCGTAGACGTCGCTGATGCCCATCGCCAGCATCGCCATGGCGATGGGAAAGGCGAAGTAGATGCCGGCGCCGAGCTGGATGGTGGTGATGTGGCGCTGGCCGACCATCAGGAGCACGCGGCCGACCACCTGCATGGGACCGATCAGGGCGATGATGGCCATGACCACGCCGGTCGGCACGCCGCGATCGTCGAGCAATGGGATGAGATGGAAGCTCATCGCGGAGAAGGCGAGGCCGTAGCCGGCGAAGGCCACGACCAGGCCCCAGAACGCAGGCACGCGCACCGCCGTCGCCAGCGGGCCTTTCTTCGGCTTGCCTTCGGCCGGCGGCTTGGTCTCGCCGATCGGCACAGGCTTTTCCTGTGGCCCGGGAACGAAGAGCCAATGCATGAGTGCCACGACGACGTTGATCGCCGCCAGCACGTCGAGGCTCGCGCGCCAGCCGACGCGCTCGATCAGGAACTGGGTGAAGGGAATGCCGAAGGTGCTGGCCAGCCCGCCGAGGAAGGTCATCAGCAGGATCGCCTGCTTGTAGCGCGGGCCGTAGACGCGGGTGATGACGGCGAAGGCGGGCTCGTAGAGCAGCACGGCCTGGCAGGCGCCCAACCCGATCCACATGGCGTAGAACAGCGGCAACGAATCGATGCGCGACCACATGACCAGGAGCGCGGCGGCCAGCAGCGAGCCGCCGGTCATCAGCTTGCGGCCATGGCCGCGATCGATCCACGCGCCGACCGGGATCGAGCTGAGACCCGCCACCATCAGGCCCGCCGACAGCGCGCCGAACATGCCGCTGCGCGACCAGCCCAGCTCCTGCGTCATCGGCACGACGAACAACGGGAAGGTGTAATAGACTAGGCCCCAGGAGATGAGCTGGCCCAGCGAGAGCATCCACAGGACGGTCGACGGGCGCTTTCGCCACGCCTTCTCCGTCCCGCCCTTGGCCATAATACGCCGCCCTCGCCTCTCTTGTTACAGAATGGTGAAGGTAGCGTCGCGTGCCCGAGGAGGATAGCCGCATGAACGAGACCAGGCGCGTCAATCTCGCGCTGCAAGGCGGCGGCTCGCACGGCGCCTTCACCTGGGGTGTGCTCGATGCGCTGCTCGAGGACGAGCGGCTGGCGATCGAGGCGGTGAGCGGCACCAGCGCCGGCGCCATGAACGCGGCCATCCTGCTGCAGGGCTGGACCAGCGGCGGCCGCGCCGGCGCGCGCACCGCCTTGCGCGCCTTCTGGGAGGAGCTCGGCACGATGTCGATCGCGAGCCCGATCCAGCGCACGCCGCTCGACCGCCTGCAGGGCAACTGGAACATCGACGATTCGCCGGGCGCGCTGTGGGCCGACCTGATCCAGCGCACGCTGACGCCGTGGCAGCGCAATCCGCTGAAGTTCGATCCGTTGCGCGAGCTCTTGCGCCGCCATTTCGACGAGAAGGCGGTGCGCGCCTGCCACGCGATCAAGGCCTTCATCGCCGCGACCAACGTGCAGACCGGCAAGGTCCGCATCTTCACGCGCGAAGAGCTGTCGATCGATGCCCTGCTCGCCTCGGCCTGCCTGCCCAACGTGCATGACGCGGTGGTGATCGACGGCGTGCCGTACTGGGACGGCGGCTTCCGCGGCAACCCGCCGATCTGGCCGTTCATCTACGACAGCGACAGCCACGACGTCGTGCTGGTCGAGGTCGATCCGCCGTCCCGCGAGGGCGTGCCGCGCTCCAACGCCGAGGTCGCCGACCGGCTGAACGAGATCACCTTCGGCGGCGCGCTGATGTCGGAGATGCGCGCCATCGCCTTCGTCCAGGAGCTGATCGACCAGGGCGCCGTCACCGGCGAGTTCAGCCAGCGCCTGAAGCGCCTGTTCATCCATTCGATCGCCGATGCCGCATCGCTGGCGCCGCTCGGCTCGGTCAGCAAGTTCAATATCGAGCCGGCCTTCCTCGAGCACCTCTTCGGGCTGGGCCGCAAGGCCGCAACCGCGTGGCTCGCCACGACGTTCAAGGCGCTCGGCGCCGAAAGCAGCATCGACATCCGCGCGCGATTTCTGTGAAGTGGAGACCATGCGCATCGGCATCGATCTCGGCGGCACGAAAATCGAAGGCATCGTTCTCGACGACAGCGGCAAGGAACGCGCCCGCGTGCGCGTGGCCACGCCGACGGCCACCTACGACGCGACCGTCGAGGGCGTGGCCGCCGTGGTGCGCGAACTCGAGGCCACGGTCGGCGCGCGCTGCCGCGTCGGCGTCGGCCATCCCGGCGCCATCTCGCCCGCCACCGGCCTGATCAAGAATGCCAATTCCACGCAGCTCAACGGCCATCCGCTCGATCGAGACCTGAAGCGCGCGCTCGGGCGCGACGAGGTGCGGTTGTCGAACGACGCCAACTGCTTTGCCGTCTCCGAGGCGGCCGACGGCGCGGGCCGCGGCTGGCCGGTCGTGTTCGGCGTCATCCTGGGCACCGGCGTGGGCGGCGGCATCGTCGTCGAGGGCAAGCCGCTCACCGGCGCCCAGGCGATCGGCGGCGAATGGGGGCACAATGCCCTGCCCTTGCCGCGCGACGACGAGCGGCCCGGGCCGGCGTGCTACTGCGGCCGTAGCGGCTGCGTGGAGTCGTGGCTGAGCGGGCCCGCCTTCCAGGAGCAGTTCGCCAAGAAGACCGGGCAGAAGCTGCGCGCCACCGAGATCGCCGACGCGGCCCGGGCGGGCGATCGCGAGGCGGCCGAGAGCCTGGAGCTTTATTGCGACCGGCTGGCGCGGTCGCTCGCCAACGTCGTCAACCTGATCGACCCGCACGTCATCGTGCTGGGCGGCGGCCTGTCGAAGATGGACGCGCTCTATCGGCGCGTGCCCGAGCTCTGGCGCAACTACATCTTCTCCGAGCCCGACCGCATCGTGACCAGGCTGCAGCCGCCCCTGCACGGCGATTCGAGCGGCGTGCGCGGCGCGGCGTGGCTGTGGCCGGCTTGATGGGAGCGCGGGCCTCGGGCCCGCACTCCGGTTAACGAAACGGCGGCTCGTCGAAGCTGCGGAGCTTGCGGGAGTGCAGCGAGTGGAGTTCGCCGCGCAGCAGGTCGATGGTCTCCAGGCCGATATGCAGGTGCTCGCCGACGGCACGCTGGTAGAAGCGCGTCGCGGCACCGGGCAGCTTGATCTCGCCGTGCAGCGGCTTGTCGGAGATGCAGAGCAGTACGCCGTAGGGCACGCGCAGGCGATAACCTTGCGTGGCCAAGGTCGCGCTCTCCATGTCGACGGCGATGGCGCGGGCATGGTTGATGCGCCGGCGCTCCTGGGTCCAGCGCAGTTCCCAGTTGCGGTCGTCGTAGCTCACCACCGTGCCGGTGCGCAGCCGCCGCTTCAGCGCCTCGCCCCTCTCGCCGGTCACGTGCTCGGCGGCCTGCTGCAGGGCGACCTGGACCTCGGCCAGCGCCGGCACCGGCACTTCCGGCGGCAGCAGGTCGTCGAGGATGCGGTCGCGCCGCATATAGGCGTGCGCCAGCACGTAATCGCCGATGGTCTGGGACTGCCGCAGGCCGCCGCAATGGCCGATCATCAGCCAGCAATGCGGGCGCAGCACGGCGAGATGGTCGGTCGCCGTCTTGGCGTTGGACGGGCCGACGCCGATATTGATGATGGTGACGCCGCCGCTGCCGTCGCCGCGCAGCAGGTTGTAGGCCGGCATCTGGAAGCTGTGCCAGGGCGCGGCGTGCAGCGTCGCATCGGCCGTCGTAATGTCGTCGCCCCGCCGCACGACCCCGCCGCCGGGCAGCACGAGTTGGGTGTAGGGACTGTCGGGCTTGGCCAGCTCCTCCATTGCCCAGGTCAGGAAATGGTCGACGTAGCGCTGGTAGTTGGTCGCGAGGATCCATGGCTGGATCGTGCGCCAGTCGGTGCCCGTGTAGTGCAGCAGCCGGCGCAGCGAATAGTCGACGCGCAGCGCATCGAACAAGGCGAGCGGCCGCGTGCCCCGCACCCCTTCCACCCAGGTGCCGTCGGCGATCTCGTCGCCGACATTGGCCAGCACCGGCGTCGGGAAATGGCGCGCCAGCTCCGACACCGAGAGATCGCCATGGATGAACTCGTCGCCCGCTTCGGTGACGAAGGGATACGGGATCTCCTGGTCGCTGACGCTGACTTCGATGGTGCCGCCGAACTCCTCGGTGAGCGGACGCAGTTGCTCCAGCAGGTACTGGCGGAAGAAGCGCGGTTGCGTCACCGTCGTGGTGTAGCGGCCCGGCGCCTGGAACTTGGCCCAGGCGCGGCGCGTGAAGCGCACGGCGCCGGCCGGCTGCCAGTCGACGCAGAGCTCAGGGTAACGAAAGCGGCTGCGTTCCTCGGCCGTGGGCACGGCGCCCGATTCGGTGAAGCGGGCCAGCGCCTCGCGCAACGCGATGCTCGCCGTCGCATGCAGTTCCTCGAGGCGGTCGACCGCCTGTTCGGGCGTCAGGCTCATCGGGAGCGCCGCGCTCCCGCGCTCACTTGCACTCGGGCTTGGGCAGCGGCTCGAGGCGCGTGATGCGGTATTCGATGCCGCCGTCGCTTTCCTCATGGGTGCCATAGAGCTCGACGCCGTTGTCGAGCGTCACGCTGCTCATCTCATAGGCGGGCTCGCCCTGCCCCTTGCCGTCGGCCTGGGCGTCGAAGAAGCCGGCGCGGTAGTAGATGCGGGTGCGGCCGTCGGCCAGCTGCTCGCCGCCCTCGGGGATCTTCACGTCGGCGAGGCGCTTGGGCAGCTTGCCGATCAGGATGTTGACCGACTGCGGCGGCTTCACCTTCTCGCCGAAGAAGAACTGGGCGTCGAAGCCCTGCTCGCCTGCCTTGGCCTGCCGGATCGTCTCGCGCGCAATGGCGACCGGGAACAGCGTGGTTGCCGGCAGCGCCACGCTCTGGCCCTCGGGATCGGTGAACCGCGCCTCCCCCTTGCCGTCCTCGCCGATCAGCGCCTCGCCCTTGACCACGCTGGTCTGGCGCCCGCCCGCGGTGGTGCGGTGATCGAAGCGCAGCTTCTTGCCGTCGCGGCTCTCGGTCATCTGCGACTGCTGCTCACTGGCCACCGCGCCGCGCCCGCCGGCCGTTTCCAACCGCAACCGCTGGTTCACGACATAGCCGCCGTCGCAGGTGAGCTTCAGCTCGTAGGCATAGGTGCCGGTCGTGCCGGTGCCCGGCTTGCCGCGATCCAGTGCGGAGACCGCGTAGACGGCGCGATGCGGCGCGAAGTCCTGGGCGGCCGCGGGCGCCAGCGTGGCAGCAGCCATCAGCAGGGACATCGGTGTCAACAGACGGATATTCAGCATCGCGGCCTCGGGAGGGCTTGGATTTGGACCAGGCGAGCATCCACTGCGAAATCGCCGTAGTCGAGCAGCATCGAGCGGGCAACCCCGTTGGCCAGCAGATCCAGCGCCAGCTCGTATTCTGGATTGGCCGTGCCCTGGTCGCCTGCGGCAAAAAAGGCAAGCCGCACGCCCCATGATTGTTGGCGCAACAGGCCGACATCGCCACGGACGGACGGCGCGCCGGCGCCGCGGGGCGGCTTGCCGATCACGGCGTTGACCGTGAAGGCGCCGTCCAGCCGGGCCCCGTCGAACACGCTGTAGGACACGGATTTGTCGCCGTTGCGGGCATGCCGGATGATCAGGGCGAGATGGGTGGTGGGGAAGAGCGTGCCGGCCGGCAGGTCGAAGCTCCTGATCTCGGGCAGCGAGAACGAGGCCCGGCCCTTGCCGCCGGAGCCCTCCAGATCGGCGTGGCCGCGCAGCTCCTCCTCGACCTCCTGGTCCTGGATGTTGCGCACGCTGAAGCGCAGCCCCAGCCCGTCCTTGGTCTCGTAGCTGGTGAAGCTCGAATCGGTGTCAAACTCTTCGCCGTCGTTGCGCAGGAACTTCAGCTTGATGCGCTGCTTGACCTCCCACGCGTCGCAGGAATCGACCATCTCCAGCACCATGCGGCCGCTGACCTCGACGATGCCGCTGTTTGGCCGGGCGACATTGAGCTTCATGTCGTAGGTTGCGCGATGCGGCATCAGCACGACGTCCTGCTGCTGCGCCAGTTGCTGCTGAGCGTCGGCGACCCTTATCCACAGGCCCAGCAACAGGAGGGCGCAGACAGCGGCGAGTGGAGCCGCGATCTGGACGCGGGAACGGCGAAAACTAAGCGTGTTCAACGGACAATGGCAGGAGGCTAGGCCTTGTAGCCGGGCGCCTCAGCGTAATATCCATGCCCAGAGATTGCCAGAATCATCGCTGCGGCATGGCGGCCGCATAGGGGAGGATTACCGTCTAATGACCACAGGCAAACCTCGGGTTCTCGCCACCCGGCATTTTCCGCCCGACGTCGAGGCCCGGCTGGCGGCGAATTTTGACGCCGTGCTCAACCCCGAGGACCGGCTCTATGACGGACCAGCCCTGATCAAGGCCGCCCAGGGTTGCGACGGCATCATGTGCGCGGCGGGCGATCCCCTGAACGCCGAGACCATCGCTGGCCTGCCGGTTTCGCTGCGCATCATCGCGACCTTCTCGGTGGGCTACGAGCATGTCGACGTGGCGGCCGCCGCCAAGCGCAGCATTCTGGTCTCCAACACGCCCGACGTGCTGACCGACGCCACCGCCGACATCGCCCTGCTCTGCCTGCTGGGCGCCGCCCGGCGCGCCCATGAAGGCACGACCATGCTCAGGACCCACAACTGGGTCGGCTGGACGCCCACCCAGCTCATGGGCGTGCATGTCACCGGCAAGCGACTCGGTATCCTGGGAATGGGCCGCATTGGCCAGGCAGTGGCTGACCGGGCGCGGGCCTTCCGCATGCAGATCCACTACTCCAACCGTTCGCGCCTGCCGGCCGACCTCGAGAAAGGCGCGGTCTTCCATGCCAATCCCGACGATATGCTGCCGCATTGCGACTTCCTGTCGATCAACGCGCCGATGACCGCCGCGACGCGCAAATGGGTCAATGCCGAGCGCATCGCCAAGCTGCCCAAGGGCGCCATCGTGGTGAACACGGCGCGCGGCGGCGTGGTCGACGACGAGGCGCTGATCGCGGCGCTGAAGAGCGGGTGGCTGGCCGCCGCCGGCATCGACGTGTTCGACGGCGAGCCCAAGATCCACCAGGGCTACTACGGGATCGAGAACGCCTTCCTGCTGCCACACATGGGCTCGGCCACGGTCGAGACGCGCAACGCCATGGGCTTCAAGGCGCTCGACAACCTCGAAGCCTTCCTGCTCAGGAAGCAGGCGCCGCCGGACGCGGTGCAGGCTTCTTGACCGAGTGCTTCTTGGGCTTCTTCGGCTTGGCCGCCGGCGGCGGTGACGCAGGCGGCGACTCGGCAACGGCCGCAGGCGCGGCATCGTTCGAGCCCTGGGCAACGGCAGTCACGGGCGCTGAAGGCGCAATCGGGGCCGGCGGCGTTGCCTTGTAGGAGGCAGCGTCCCAGCTGGTCGCCGGCGCGTCGGCCGCGGTTCGCAGCGGCGGCGCATAGTGCACGCCATCTTCCGCCACCATGCGCTGCGGATCGTCGTAGTCGACTTTGTAGGGGTCCTTGTCGCCCTCGCGCGGCTTGCACACGGCGCGTCCCTTGATGACCCGCCACAGCGCGCAGTCCTGCTTGGACACCATGGAGATCATGTGATCGCCGGAGGTCTTCTCGCTTGCCACCAGCAACCCGCCATCGGCGGCGTAGCTTGCTCCCGACACTGCCAGCGGCACGCCGCAGGCTCCGGTCATCAGGCCTGCGCCCACGACCAGCGACAGCGTAATGAAAGGGAGCCGAGAAAAGCTCATATTTGACTTTATATAAATGCAATAATGCATTGAATATATTTGCATTTTTTTATTCAGTCAACCTGAAGAGGCCCCTACCATCCATAGTCGTCGAACGCCGTTTCGCCCTCTACAAGTCGACACGAGGAGCTTGGCAATGAGCGGATTCACCGAGACCGATGTCGCCGACCAGTCCGGCAAGTGCTTCATCGTCACCGGCGCCAATACGGGCATCGGCTTCGAGGTGGCGCGCGTGCTGGCGGCGCGCCGGGCCCGGGTGCTGCTCGCCTGCCGCGACAAGGCGAAGGCCGAGGCGGCCATCGCTCGGATCGGCGGCCTGACACCAGGCGCTGACCTGGCCTTCCTGCCGCTCGACCAGGCGGATCTCGACAGCGTGCGCGAGGCGGCCGAACGGGCGGCAAAGGAGCCGCGCATCGACGTTCTGATCAACAATGCCGGTGTGATGCGTCCGCCGCTGATGCGGACCAGGCAAGGTTTCGAATTGCAGTTCGGCGTCAACCATCTTGGCTGCTTTGCGCTCAGCATCTTGCTGCTGCCTACATTGGCGAAGACGGCCGGGGCGCGGGTCGTCGTCACCGCCAGCATCGCCCACCGGCGCGGACGCATCGTCTGGGACGATCTCAACGCCGAGAAGAGCTACGACAGGTCCCAGCGCTATGCCGACAGCAAGCTTGCCAACATGCTGTTCTTCTTCGAGCTGGACCGTCGGCTGCGCGCGGCAGGCTCTCCCGTGACCGCGGTCGGCTGCCATCCCGGCGTCGCGGCGACCGATCTGGGGCGGCATATGGGACCGCTCCAACTGCTGATCCCTCTGGTCGGCATGGCCCTCAACACCGCGGCCATGGGCGCCTGGCCCGCGCTCCAGGCCGCAACGGCGTCCGTGACCCCGGGCGGCTACTACGGCTCGATCGGGTTTGGCGACATGCGCGGCCCCTCCGGTCCGGCGCCCCGGACCACGCAGGCGCAGGATCGCGAGCTCGCACGCCGTCTCTGGGACGTGTCCATCGCGATGACCGGGATCGACCCCGGCCTGCCGCCGTGAGCGTTCAGGCCGACTCTCGCACCTTCTGGACGTAGACATTGATGATCAGCGCCGCCAACAGGATGAGGCCGCGGATCAGGATCTTCAAAAAGCTGTCGATCTGGATGTGGTCCAGGCCGTTGTTCAGCACGCCCAGGATCAGGAGACCTATGATGGTGTTGCCGATGCCGCCGCGGCCGCCGAACAGGCTGGTGCCGCCCACCACGACGGCGGCGATGGCGTCGAGCAGGTAGCCGTCGAACTCGTTCTGCTGGGCGCTGCCGAAATGGGCGACGCCCAGCATGCCGGCGACGCCCGAGCACATCGCCGAGATGACGATGACGGCGCCCAGCACCAGCTTGACGTTGACGCCGGCATACTCGGCCGCTTCGCGGTTGCCGCCGACCATGTACACGTAGCGGCCGAAGCGCGTGTAGGTCAGCACCAGGTGCCCGGCCAGCAGGAACGCCGCAGCCACCAGCACGAGGCAGGGAATGCCGGCCACCCTGCCCGCTCCCAGCAGGGAGACGAGGTCGGGCACGGCATAGGCGATCTGGCCGCGCACCAGCAGGGCCGAGATGCCGGCGCCGATCTGCATCATGGCGAGCGTCATTATGAAGGACGGGATGCCGATCAGCGTGATCCCGGCGGCATTGACCAGGCCCAGCATGAAGCAGCCGATCAGCGCCAGGATGATGGCGGCGAAGCCCGGCAGCGGCACGTTGGCGATGTTCACGTAGCCTTCCTGCAAGGTGAAGTACGCGACGGCGATGCCGGTGACGTTGGCGATGGCGGCGACCGACAGGTCGATCTCGGCGCACAGGATCACGAAGGTAAGGCCGACAGCGATGATCCCCGTCACCGAGATCTGGGTCAGGATGTTCGCCGCATTGTCCAGTGACGCGAAGGACCCGCTGGTCAGGCAGAAGAAGGCCACGAGCACGATCAGGGTGGCGAACGGCGCGATGATGCGCATCTGGTTGCGCAGGAAGACCCTCATCGCCGTCATGTCACGCCGCCTCCAGAAGCTGGTCCTTGCTGACAGTGCGCCCCGCGAATTCGTGCACGATGCGGCCCTTCTTCATCACCACGATGCGGTCGGCCAATGACAGCACGGTCTCGGGCTCGGTCGACAGAACGACGACGCCCATGCCCTGTTCGCGCAGGCCTTTGACGATGCGCACGACGTCCTCCTTGGCCCCGACATCCATGCCGCGCGTCGGCTCGCTCAGCACCAGCACCTTGGGCGGCCAGGTCAGCCACTTGGCGAGCGCCACCTTCTGCTGGTTGCCGCCCGACAGGCTGCCTAGAAGCGTCTCGACCGTCGGCGGCCGGATCGACAGCGACTGGACATGTCGGCGGGCGATGTCCTTCTCGACCGAGGGCCTGAGCAGCAGGCGGCCGATGCGGCCCAGCACGCTGATCGACATGTTCTTGTAGACCGGCTCGGTGTGGAAGAGCATCGAGCGACGGCTTTCCGGCACGAAAGCGATGCCGGCGCGGCAGGCCTCGGCGGTGCTGCGCGGCCGCAGCACCTTGCCGCCGATCGACATCGTGCCGGCATCGGCGCGGAGCTTGCCGAACAGCGTGCGCGCCAGCTCGATCAGGCCGCAGCCCATGTAGCCGTAGATGCCCAAAACCTCCCCTGCCCTGACGTCGAGCGAGACGTCGGCGAAGGCGCGACCGGCCGCCAGACCGCGCACATCGAGGACGACCGGCGCGTCGGGCTTGCTGTAGAGGGCAATGGCACCGGTGTAGCTGCCTTCCAGCTCCTCGTGACCGCGGCCGATCATGCGCTGGATCAGCCAGCCCTTGTCGATGGTGCCGGCCGCTTCGGTGGCGATGAGGCGCCCATTGCGGAAGATCGTGACGGTGTCGGAGATTGCCAAAACGTCGTCGAGGAAGTGCGAGATGAAGACGATGCTGCGGCCGCTGGCGCGCACGCCGCGCAGCACCTCGAACAGGCGCTGGACCTCGGGCGGCGAGAGCGCCGAGGTCGGCTCGTCGAGGATGACGATGCGGGCGCCCGAGAACAGCACGCGGGCGAGCTCGATCAGCTGCTGCAGGCCGATCGCCAGCGAGCCCATGCGCGCGCCCGGGTCGACATCGATGCCGAGGCTGGCGAGGTGCCGGCGGGCGCCGTCCATCATGGCGCGCCAATCGACGATGCCGCCCTTCGTCGGCTGCTGGCCGAGATAGACGTTCTCGGCCACGCTGAGGTCGGGCACGACGCTCAGCTCCTGATGGACCATGCCGATACCGGCCGCCAGCGCCTCGCGCGGCGAGCGGAAATGCACCGGCCGGCCGTCGATCGCCATGCGGCCGTCGTACTGGCCGTGCAGGCCGGCGATGATCTTCATCAGGGTTGACTTGCCGGCGCCGTTCTCGCCGACCAGGCCGTGGATCTCGCCCCGGCGCAGCACGAAGTCGACGTCGCGCAGGGCCGCGACGCCGCCGAACGACTTGGAGATGCCGCGCAGTTCCAGCGGCGGCGCGGCTTCTTCCGTCATGCGCACAGATGCTCCCAAAGGCACACCTCATGCTGAGGAGCGGCCCACCGGGCCGCGTCTCGAAGCATGGGCCCAGGCACCACGCCTGAGGCCACCCTTCGAGACGCACCGTTGCGCGGTGCTCCTCAGGGTGAGGCCATCGTCAGATCAGGAAGTGATCCTGCATCCACAGCATGCCGGCGGCGTTCTCCTTGGTCACCACCGGACCGTCGGTGACGATGCTCTTGGGAATGCCGCTGCCCGCCTTCTCGCCGGCCGTGACGGCGGCCACGCCGGCGATGATGGCGCCGCCATGGATGCGGCAGCTCGGGTTGCGCACGGTGGCGTACATGCGGCCGTCGGCGACCGCGTTGATGGCCGGCGGCATGGCGTCGACGCCGCCGATCAGGATGTTGGTGCGGTTGCGCGCCTTCATGACGTTGTAGGCGGCAAGCGCCATGTCGTCGTTATGGAAGAACGCCGCGTCGATCTGCGGGTACTTGGTAAGGTAGGTCTCCCACAGGCGCGCCACCTTGGTGACGTCCCAGTCCGCTGGCTGGGTGTCGAGCACCTCGATGCCGGGATACTGCTTGACCACGGCGTTGAAGCCCTTGGCCCGGCCCTGCGCGCCGGTGTGGCCGAGCGCGCCCTGGGTCATGATGACCTTGCCCTTGCCGCCGAGCTTGGCGACCAGCGCCTGGGTCACCGACGCACCCATGAACTCGTTGTCGGGGGCGAGGAAGCTGTGGACGTTGATCTTGTCCAGGGGCGCGATCAGCGTATCCATGTCGATCACCGGCGTGCCGCCGTCGATCATCTTCTGCACCGGCTGGGTCAGCGTGCCGATGCCGAAGGCCTGGATGGCGACGAAGTCCCATTTCTGCGAGGCCATGTTGTCGACCGCGGCGCGCTGCTTGACGGCGTCGAGCTGGCCGTCGAACCACGTCACGTCGACATTGAACAGCTTGCCCCAGTACTCGGCCGCGGCCTTGCCCTGGGCGCACCAGGTAGCCTGCAGCCCGGCATTGGAGAACGCAGCCTTCAGAGGCTTCTCCGAGCGGCCGGCCGCGACGCCGGCCAGGGCCGGGGTCACGCCGATCATGCCGAGCGTCGCCGCCGCTCCTCCGACTGTCGCGACGGTGAGAAAGTCACGCCTTGTCCTGTCGAACGTGTCCGTCATCGCTTCCTCCGTAGTGAATCGGTCGAATGCCGATATTCACGCGAGTCTGACAGCGAGGACTTTCACCGGCAAGGCGATGCGCTACCCCGTCAGGGGCAGTCAGGTAGTCATTTCATGCTCTTCCGGACCGCGCGCGTCCTCGCGCGCCTTATGATCATGAGCGCGCGGGACGCGCCGTCCGGAAGACTATGAACCCTTCTTCGGCGGCAGGCGCAGCGCGATGGACAGCTCGCGCAGCTTCTCCATCGGCAGCTCGGTCGGTGCATCCATCATGAGGTCGACGGCCTGCTGGTTCATCGGGAAGGTAATGACCTCGCGGATGTTGGGCTCGTCGGCCAGCAGCATGACGATGCGGTCGACGCCGGGCGCGGCACCGCCGTGCGGCGGGGCGCCGTAGCGGAAGGCGTTCAGCATGCCGCCGAAACGCTGCTCGACCTGTTCCTTGCTGTAGCCTGCGATGCCGAAGGCCTTGTACATGATGTCGGGCTTGTGGTTACGGATCGCCCCGGAGCACAGCTCGATGCCATTGCAGACGATGTCGTACTGCCAGGCATTGATGGTGAGCGGATCCTGCGTCTCCAGCGCCTCCAGCCCGCCCTGGGGCATCGAGAACGGGTTGTGGCTGAAGTCGATCTTCTTCGCCGTCTCGTCGTACTCGAACATCGGGAAGTCGACGATCCAGCAGAACTCGAAGGTGTCCTCGGCGATCAGGCCCATCTCCTGGCCAACCTTGGTGCGCGCCTGGCCGGCGAACTTCCAGGCTGCCTCGGGCTTGTCGGCGATGAAGAACACCGCGTCGCCATCCTCGGCGCCGGTCAGCGCCTTGAGCTTGGCCAGGCGGTCGCCGGTCACGAACTTGGCGATGGGGCCCTTGCCCGCGCCGCCCTCGAGCACGATGTAGCCCAGGCCAGGCTTGCCCTCGCCTTGCGCCCAGGAGTTCAGCTTGTCGAAGAAGCTGCGCGGCTGGCCGGAGGCCTTGGGCGCACGCAACGCGCGCACCACGCCGCCGGAGGCGACGATGCTGGCAAACACCTTGAAGTCCGAGCCGGCGAAGACCTCGCCGGCATCGACGATCCTGAGAGGATTGCGCAGGTCGGGCTTGTCGGTGCCGTAGGTCAGCAGCGCCTCGGCATAGGGAATGCGTGGGAACGGCCACTTGGTGACCTGGCGCGGGGTCTCGCGGCCGAACCCGGCGAACTCCTCGAACACGCCGCCCAGCACCGGCTCGATGGCGGCAAAGACGTCGTCCTGCGTCACGAAGCTCATCTCGAAGTCGAGCTGATAGAACTCGCCCGGCGCGCGGTCGGCGCGCGCGTCCTCGTCGCGGAAGCAGGGCGCGATCTGGAAGTAGCGATCGAAGCCCGACACCATGAGGAGCTGCTTGAACATCTGCGGCGCCTGCGGCAGCGCATAGAACTTGCCGGGATGCAGCCGGCTCGGCACGACGTAGGAGCGCGCGCCCTCCGGGCTGTCGGCCGTCAGGATGGGCGTCTGGAACTCCATGAAGCCCTGCTCGATCATGCGCCGGCGCAAAGACGCGATGACCTGGCTGCGCAGGATGATGTTCTTGTGCAGCTTGTCCTTGCGCAGGTCGAGGAAGCGGTATTTCAGCCGCAACTCCTCGGGCGTGGTGTCGTGCTCGGCAAAAACGGGGATCGGCAGGGTCTCGGCCATCGACTGCACGACCATCTCCGCGGCGTCGAGCTCGACGGCGCCGGTGGCGAGCCTGGGGTTCACCGTGGAGGGCTCGCGCGCCACGACCTTCCCGCTCACCGTGATCACGCTCTCGGTGCGCACGGCTTCGGCGGTCTTGAACACCGGGCTCGAAACGTCCACGACCACCTGGGTCACGCCATAGTGGTCACGCAGGTCGATGAACAGCAGATTGCCGTGGTCGCGCTTGCGCTGCACCCAGCCTGAAAGACGGGCCTGCTGGCCGACATGCTCGGGCCGCAACTGACCGCACGTATGGGTTCTGTAGACGGAAGACATCACGCATTTTCCGGGTTTTACGGGCCGGCAAAAGGCACGGAATGTAAGGGCAAGTCAAGCAAATGGCCGGCAAACCGGGCTTGGTTTTGCGTCACCTTTGCCCCCCGCCGTTCCCGGGTCTATAGATCGGTTTAATGAAGCTCATCACCACGACCGACGAATTGGCGGCCTTCTGCAAGCCCCTGGCCGACACCGAGTTCATCGCCGTCGACACCGAGTTCATGCGTGAGCGGACCTATTGGCCCAAGCTCTGCCTGGCGCAGGTGGCGGGGCCTGAAGACGCGGCCGCAATCGACGCCCTGGCCGACGGAATCGACCTCGGGCCCCTCGACGAGCTGATGGCCAACCCCAAGGTCCTCAAGGTCTTTCACGCCGCCCGCCAGGACCTGGAAATCTTCTACCTGCGCATGAACAAGGTGCCGCAGCCCCTGTTCGACACCCAGGTGGCGGCCATGGTGTGCGGCCACGGCGAGGCCGCCTCCTACGAATCGCTGGCCACCAAGCTCGCCAAGGCCAAGATCGACAAGTCCAGCCGCTTCACCGACTGGAGTCGTCGGCCGCTCAGCGAGCGGCAGATTGCCTATGCGCTGAGCGACGTCACGCATCTGCGCATGGTCTATGAGAAGCTGAAGCGACAGCTCGACAAGACCGGGCGGTTCTCCTGGATCACCGAGGAGATGGCGGTGCTGAACGAGCCGGGCACCTACCGCGCCGATCCCGAGCAGGCCTGGCGCCGGCTGAAGCCGCGCGGTGCCTCGCCGCGGCTGCTCGGCACCTTGCGCGAGGTCGCGGCCTGGCGCGAGCGCACCGCCCAGCGCATCGATATCCCCCGCCAGCGGCTGCTGCGCGACGAGCAGCTGCTCGAGATCGCCAGCCACGCGCCCAAGAACACCGAGGAGCTCGCCATGACGCGCGGGCTCGGCCGCGGCTTCGCCGAGGGCTGGCAGGGGCGAGAGCTCCTGGAGGCCATCGAGAAGGCGCGCAAGCTGCCCGATGCCGAACTGCCGACGCGCGACCGGGCGCCCGAGCAGCTTCGGGCGCCCTCCGCCGTCGTCGACCTCTTGCGCACGCTGCTGCGGCTCAAGGCCGAGGAAGCGGGCGTAGCGGCGCGGCTGGTCGCCAGCGCCGACGAGCTCGATCGGCTGGCCGCCGGCAAGCGCGACGTGCATGCGCTCGACGGCTGGCGCCGCGAGATCTTCGGCTCCGACGCGGTGAACCTGATCGAAGGCCGCCTCGCGCTCGCGCTGTCGGGCGATCAGCCCAAGCTCATCCCGATCGCCAAGGAAGGCTGATTGGGAGCGCGGGCC